>DGAU01000016.1:104614-145367 GCA_002384055.1 Flavobacteriaceae bacterium UBA4022 | reverse complement strand
AAAATGGCATAGATGCTTTTTTTTACGTGTGACATTTGTTCTGTTATGTTAAGTTTTGTTTTATGATTCAGTTTCAAGTCGTGAATTATCGGGCGCTATATCTTATAGGCTTTATTCAACTTAGAGAACTCCACCGCTATCTGATTTTAAAAAAAACCCAGGCGCGTCGTTCTTGATAAAGATATCATAATTTTCAGTCAATATAAAAACCCGGTCTTTTGGTCCACTTCAACTATAGAAGTTCCTCAATTAGGCGGATCATCTGACTTCCAAGTCCGAGGAAAAAACAGCTTGAAAACACGGCAACCAGCCCTAAAGACCCCGCGCGATAATCGCATGAAAAGTCGTCTTTTTCAATGGCTAACTCCATAGGGTTATGTATCTTTGCTTTTTGAAAAATGTCACTATGTCGCAGTCTCGTTTACAAGCCATTTCTCCAATCGATGGGCGCTACGCCGCCAAAACAAAAGCACTTGTTCCATTCTTTTCGGAAGAGGCCCTGATCAAATATCGGGTCCAAGTCGAAATAGAATATTTTATTGCTTTAGCCGAACTCCCTTTACCGCAGTTGGCTGATTTTGATCACGCCATGATACCGGCCTTGCGCAATATTTATCACGAATTTTCGACCGATGACGCCCAAGCCATCAAAGACATCGAGCACACGACCAATCATGATGTCAAAGCAGTTGAATACTTTATCAAAGAACAGTTCGAGCGCCTTGGACTCCAGGATCATAAAGAATTCATTCATTTTGGCCTGACCTCACAAGACATCAACAATACCGCTATCCCTTTAAGTCTTAAAGGGGCTGTCGATAAAGTCTATACCCCAGCTCTCCAAGGACTGCGTGATCAGTTACACGGTTTATCTCAAGATTGGGCACAGATTCCGATGTTGGCGCGCACCCATGGCCAACCTGCGTCTCCTACCCGACTGGGCAAGGAAATCGCGGTCTTCGTAACCCGTTTGGATCAACAAATCGAAGGATTGAACCAAATCAAGCATGCTGCCAAATTTGGTGGCGCCACCGGTAATTTTAACGCCCATCATGTGGCCTTTCCCGCAATCGGTTGGCAAAAATTCGGTCAGGATTTTGTAGAAAAAACCCTTGGGCTTTATCACTCATTTCCGACCACGCAAATCGAACATTACGATCATATGGCGGGGCTTTTTGACCAACTCAAAAGGATCAATACCATATTGATTGATCTCGATAGAGATATCTGGACCTATGTGTCGATGGATTACTTCAAACAAAAAATTAAAGCAGGAGAAATCGGGTCTTCCGCCATGCCTCACAAAGTCAATCCTATTGATTTTGAAAATAGCGAAGGAAATCTAGGAATTGCCAACGCCTTATTCGCTCATTTATCGGAAAAATTACCGATTAGTCGCCTCCAAAGAGACCTCACCGATAGCACGGTTTTGCGGAATATTGGCGTGCCCTTAGGGCATACCCTTATTGGATTCTCAGCAACTCAAAAAGGCCTAAGCAAACTCTTGCTCAATGCGGATAAGCTTGCTCAAGACCTAGAAAAAAACTGGGCCGTTGTGGCCGAAGCCCTTCAAACTATATTGCGCCGTGAAGGTTATCCCAATCCGTATGAAGCACTCAAAGGACTCACGCGCACCAACCAAGCCATTACCGAAACCACCATTAAAGACTTTATTGAAGAACTCGCAGTGAGTGATACCATTAAGGCCGAAATGAGATCCATTACCCCTAGTAATTATACCGGTATTTAAACAACCCGCTCAATGAACAGCACATGGCAAACACTTAACGGCTTTAGAAAAGCAATCATTTTGATGATTTTTCTGCTTTCAGGTGCCCTGATGCAATCATGCTTTGAGGATCAAGACGATAATTTTGTAGCCTCTTCTACCACCGATATCAACGAATTCATCTGGCGTGGTTTAAACTATTTTTACCTTTATAAAGCGGACATTCCTGCGCTTCAAGATAATGCCTTCGCTAGTGAACAAGAGCGTCGTGATTTTTTGGCAGATTTTTTGACGCCAGAAGATTGTTTTGCTGGACTCAAGAGCAACCAAGACCCCTTCAGTATTCTTGTGGATGATTATCTCGATTTGGAAAATGCTTTATCTGGCGTGCGCCTGACCAATGGTATGATCTATGGGTTAGTTTACTATCCCAATGATGCCTCCCGCGTGTTTGGCTATGTGCGCTACGTGCTGCCCAATAGCGATGCCGCGCAGCAAGAGGTCGTTAGAGGGATGATCTTCAGCAGTGTTGACGGGGTCCAACTGAGCGACACCAACTACACAGACTTATTAGATACCGACAGCTATACCCTGAGCTGGGCCACCTATGATGGCATAACTGTTTCGCCCACAGGTGCAACAACATCCTTAGTCAAGACCCAGCAAACACAGAACCCAATTCAGTTGCGCCAAGTCCTAGAAATAAATGGTCAAAAAATTGGCTATTTGATGTACAATGCCTTTACCAATGAATTTGACCAGGCGCTCAATAATGTTTTTGCTGATTTTGCGGCGCAAGGCATCAGCGACTTAGTTTTGGATTTGCGCTACAATGGTGGTGGATCGGTCAAAACAGCGACCTATCTCTCAGGCATGATTACGGGCCAATTTAATGGTCAAATCTTTTATAATGAGCAATGGAACAGTGACCGCCAGCAAGTATATGCCTCGCCAGGTCTTTTTGTGAACCAAATGGACAATGGTACTGCACTAAACACTTTGGGACTAAACCGAGTTTACGTATTGACTTCGCCCAGTACAGCCTCGGCCAGTGAACTCGTCATTAATGGGCTTACACCTTATATAGAGGTCGTTCAAATTGGTACAGCAACCCGCGGTAAGTTTCAGGCTTCCTTTTTGCTTTATGACGCACCAGCCCCTTCATTTACCCGAAGTCTGGCCAATACCGGTCATCGTTATGCCATGTTGCCTTTGGTATTCAAAACACTCAATGCTGCAGGCGTTACGGACTATGCCGACGGGTTGGTTCCTGATATTGAATTATCTGAAAGCTTTGACAATCTCGGCATGCTTGGTACGCTCAGCGAACCACTTTTGGCCCAGGCCATTGCTGAAATTACGGGTATTCCCCAGCCACAGCAGCGGACTTCTTCGGCTCGTGAATACACGCGTACTGACGACCCGTGGAACGCTCTGATGTACCGCTAGTGGTCTTATCATTTCCGCAGCCTTAAAAATTGACCGACATTAATTCCAAGGTTCGCCTCCAAACCAATACCTTGTTAATCAATCACACCAGAGCAGCAAAAGTGCTGTCATAGTGCAAAGGAAATTAAATTAAAGCCGAGCCCATGAAACCCATCCTATCCATATTGATTGCCGTATTGATAACGAGTTGCCAATCACCTCAATCTGCGCCTTTATCTTTAGATCCAGACCAGAAAGAATGGGCCTTTCCCTATTTTGAAAAGGTTGACTCGATCAATCCTATTTTGCGCCCAAGTCCCGACTTAACCTTTACGGACCCTATCACAGGGCAAATCGTCAAATGGGAACAAAGAAATGTCTTAAACCCTACCGCGGTGGTAAGGAACGACAGCGTTTTTTTGCTTTACCGTGCTCAGGATACCCTAGGGACGTCTCGTATTGGCATGGCCATAAGCACCGATGGCCTGCATTTTGAAAAAAATCCGGAGCCTATTTTTTATCCGGACCAGGATGCAATGAAACCATATGAATGGAATTTTAAAAAAGACTTGACAGATCAAATCGATCCTGAAGATTGCTATTTCTGTTATTTTGATGGAGTCGAAGATCCCAGAATTGTCCAAAGTGATGCTGGGGATTATATCATGACCTATACAGCCTACGATGGCAAAACAGCGCGACTCAGTATTGCCTCGTCTACAGACTTAGTCACTTGGGTCAAACATGGCTTGGTCATTAAGCAAGAGAAATATAAAGACCTTTGGTCAAAAGCCGGAGCAATTGTCAGTGAATTACAAGACCACAAGATGGTAGCCAAGCGAATCGACGGCCTGTATTGGCTTTACTTTGGGGATACCGATATTTTTATGGCCTATTCTGAAGACTTGATCCAATGGACTGTAGCCGAAAATAGCGAGTCCCAAAAAATGATTTCTGTTCTGCATCCGCGTATGGGTTACTTTGATAGCCGACTTGTGGAGCCAGGACCCTATGCTATGGTAACCGAGCAAGGCATCCTACTGATCTACAACGGCAGTAATGCCGAAAATTTCAATGACCCCTCGATCCCTAAATTCACTTACTCAGCTGGGCAGGCTTTGTTTGACAAAGACCACCCCTATCGCCAAATCGATCGCACCACGCAGAGTTTTATCCGACCAGATAAAGACTACGAAAAAATGGGCGAGGTCAATGAGGTTTGTTTTGTCGAAGGCTTGGTCTATTTTAAAGAAAAATGGTTCCTTTATTATGGCACTGCCGATTCCAAAATAGCGGTTGCTGTATATAAAGGCGCGCTAGGAAATCTTTAATTGAAATACATTATTGCGCTTCGGTTAAAGTGGGATTATACACATAGTCTTTGCGCTTCACTAAATAAAAGATAAACTCATAAGACGGCGTAAGGTTAGTTTTGGAGGAGGAGGGTTTAGGATTAGTTTTGCTCCAATTGATACTGTATTTTTGATTGATTAACCTTCACCAGAAAAAAATGAAACGTATTAATAACCTATCACTGCTTTGTTTGGTATGCTCTTTGTTTTTGAGTTTTAGTGTATTTGCTCAAAAAAGAGATATCTACGAATTAAAAATCTATCATATTGAAAATGACAGTCAAGAGGCCATGTTGGATAGCTATTTGGAAAAAGCATATCTCCCTGCAGCTCACAAGCAAGGCATTGAAGCTGTTGGCGTTTTTAAACCAATTGCATCGCAATCTGATGCTGGTAAAAAAATCTATGTGTTAACTCCATTCAAATCCATGAAGAAGTTTTTGATGATGGAATCAAAACTTTTAAAAGACCAAACGTATCAAGATGCAGGATCGGCCTACATACAGGCAACTTTTAATCACCCTCCATACAAACGAGTAGAAACTTCGGTTTTACAGGCTATGACTGGCCAACCGAAATTCATAGAATCTAATCTCACTGGTCCAAAGAAAGACAGAATCTATGAATATAGGAGCTATGAGGGGCCTACAGAAAGGCTTTACAAGCAGAAAGTGAAGATGTTCAACTCAGGTGAAATGGACATTTTTACAAGATTGGGGTTCAATGCTATTTTCTATGCTGAAACTATCGTTGGTGCCAATATGCCAAACCTGGTCTATATGACCACGCACGAAAATTTTGAAAAAAGAGACTCCAATTGGAAATCTTTTGTATCCGATTATAAATGGGTTGAAATGAAGAATATGGAGGAGTATCAGAATACCGTATCCAAAAACGATACCCGATTACTTTACCCCACAGATTATTCAGATTTCTAAAAAGAGATTTTAATCTGGTGTAAAATTTCTTTTTTTTGGCTGTTTCGGTTGGGCAGAAACAAAGAAGACTCTTTCTTGTTATTTTTATAGTTTTTTGAGAAGAAGGGACATTTTCCTAATATAAAATATATGAAAATATGAATTTGGTGACCCGTATGGTGACCATATATAATTTTAAAAGTATAAACCCTTGATAATCAAGGGTTTATTTTGCTTATAAGTCGGGATGACAGGATTTGAACCTGCGACCCCACGCCCCCCAGGCGTGTACGCTACCAGACTGCGCTACATCCCGAATATGTGGTCGGCAAAGATATTTCTTTTATTTTTTTTTCAAACATTTTTCATACCTTTTACCATATGAAGCACCCTTTATTTTCAAAAGTACTATTGACTATTTTATTGAGCAGCTTACTGGCCTGCCAACATCCCAATGCACAAGACGATATCCCCTTAGTAATCCCTAATGACCGGCCTTATACAATCGAGACCGTTGTGCCTGAGCTCCAAAACCCATGGGGTATGGATTGGCTCCCTGACCAAAGCCTTTTGATCACCGAAAAAGAGGGGCGCCTGATTCATTTTAAAGATGGCGTCAAAACAGAAATTACGAACCCCCCAGAGGTATTCAACTGGGGACAAGGTGGCCTATTAGATATAGCGCTCCATCCAAATTACGCAGAAAATGGATGGATATACATGACCCTAAGCGCCAGTGATGGCCCAGAGGAAGGGGGCAACACCAAGCTGCTGCGCGCACAATTAAAAGGTGATGAATTGGTCGCCATGGAAACCCTATATATGGCCTCTCCAAACTATCCAGATGGCGCACATTTTGGCTCGCGCATTGCTTTTGACCGCGCGGGCCATGTCTTTTTTTCTGTTGGCGATCGCTATCATAGAGATGAACTTCCTCAAGACCTCAGCAAAGATGGCGGCAAAATTTACCGCCTCAATGATGACGGAAGCACCCCCACTGACAATCCATTTTATGGACAAGAAGACCGCAAACAAGCCATTTATTCCTACGGCCACAGAAATCCACAAGGCTTGGCCATGCACCCCGAAACAGGTGTGATCTGGGAACACGAGCACGGCCCCAAAGGAGGTGATGAAATCAATGTCATTCAAGCAGGAGCCAACTACGGATGGCCTATCATTACCTACGGCATCAACTATAGTGGTTCGCCAATTACCGACAAAACAACCGAGCAAGGCATGACCCAACCGCAGTATTATTGGGTGCCTTCCATTGCCCCCTGCGGCATGGCTTTTGTCACCAGTGATCGTTACCCTGGATGGAAAAATCAACTCTTGATCGGTTCACTCAAATTCGCTTACGTCGAATTGGTTCGATTAAAAGGAACCACAGTTATTGGTAGAGAAAAAATCGCCGAAAATATTGGGCGTGTGCGTAATGTCAAAGTAGGCCCTGACGGTTTGATCTATATCGCCCTAGAAGGTGAAGGCATTGTCAAATTAGTACCCAGATCTTGATCCATAATCTGATCACAGCTTGCTTGAGACCATATGGGTTATAAATAAAAACGTCCGTTAAAAGACCCTAATACTCAATGTCACCAGACCAATATCACAGTCATTAAATTCTTATCTTTGTAAAAAACACAGCATGCTTATTATCGGAGTCGCCGGCGGTACAGGAAGTGGAAAGACCACCTTGGTCCAGAAAGTCATGGCCAATTTTCCTCAAGGATCTATTGGGCTCATCGCTCAAGACGCATACTACAATGACAATAGCGCCCTAAGCTTTGAAGAGCGTTGCACCATTAATTACGACCACCCCAGTGCGATTGATTTTGAACTGCTTACCAGCCACCTCAAAACCTTGAAAAATGGTCAAGGAATTGCACAACCTGTCTATGATTTCAAAACGCACAACCGGGTTGACCAAACCCAATGGACCACGCCTACAAAAGTCCTTATTGTAGAAGGCATCTTGATTTTTAGTCAGCTAGAACTGCGTTCTATTATGGATGTCAAGGTGTTTGTGGAAGCGCCAGATGACCAAAGACTGATCCGACGTATGGGGCGGGATCTCACCGAGCGCGGGCGGGATTTAGACGAGGTTTTGGCCCGTTATCAGGATACCCTCAAGCCGATGCACGATCAATTTATTGCCCCGTCCAAGAAACATGCAGATTTGGTAATTCCGACGCACCGTCCTAATAGCCGGGCTATTGACCTATTGACCTCTTTCATTGCTCAAGAACTCAATCAATCGAAGTAATGGCTAAGAAGACTTCGTCCAAACCCTGGCTCAAATACCTCAGCAACCGCTATTTCCTCATCACATTGGCTTTTGTGGTCTGGATGTTTTTTTTCGACACCAATTCATACGGTATTCACAAGGAACTCAACGACGAAATCGAAATTCTGGAGCAGCGCAAAGCGCAGTATCAAAAAGACATCGACAAAGACAAAACATTTATTGAGCAAATGGCAGACACCACCGAAATGGAAAATTATGCGCGCGCCCAATATTATTTGAAAAAGGAAAACGAGACGATTTATATCATTGATCACCAAGATAGTTTACAAAACCAGGACTAATTCATGACATCCCAACTAGATTTTAGCGCGTTTGATTCCTTAGGCGACAAGCAATGGAAACAACATATCCAAATGGAGCTTGGGGGTCAGGATTATAACGACACGCTCATATGGGAAAGTCCCGAAGGCATCGCCGTCAAACCATTTTATAGTGCTACTTCGCAAAAGCATCGCGGTTATGACATTCCGGGTATGCCCGGCCAATGGGAAGCGATTGTCTCTGTATTTGTTCATGACCCTCAAGTGACCCATCACCTGATTAAAAATGCCTTAGACCAGGGTGCGCAAGGGCTGTATCTCAATGCAGAAGCGCCATTTGATTGTGCTCAAATTTTTGATCACATTGATCTATCGCAAGTACGTATCTATTTTAAGGCCACGTTCTTTGATCCCTCTTTCTTCAACACATTGGCAGATTTCATCAAAAAGGCCAAAGGCTCCTTACATCTCAATGCCGATCCCCTTTATGGTTTGGCACACGACGGGGTTTGGAAAGCAAATTGCAATGCGGATTACAAAGCGCTTGGCGATCTCATAACACAGCTCGGGCCAGATGCTTGGGTAATGGCTGTTCATATGGATTTATACCAAAATGCAGGTGCGACCATGACCCAACAATTGGCCTATGGACTGGCGCATCTCAGCGAGTCCATCCATTGGCTTAATGCTAGCGGACTGAAACTTAAAAAATACAACACCACTTTTGTGGTGAGTTTGGGGACCAACTACTTTTTTGAAATGGCCAAGTTACGGGCCACAAGGCTATTGGTCAAAAGTTTGGGAAAAGCTTTAAACTGCAACATAAGCTGTCATATTTTGGCCGTACCGAGCAAAAGATACAGTACGATTTACGATTTCAACAATAACTTATTGCGCCATACCACAGAGCTGATGAGTGGGATTTTAGGGGGTGCCAATGGCCTGTGTAATTTGCCCTACGATGAATTATACAAAAAGAGCAATGCCTTTTCGCAGCGATTGAGCCGCAACCAACTGCTTATTTTACAACGCGAAAGCTTTCAGGACCTCAATAAAGATATGGGACAAGGGGCCTATTATATTGAAAGTCTTACCGCAGACTTGGCCGAAAAATCTTTGGCACTATTCAAAGAAATAGAAGCCAGTGGAGGATTCTTGAAACAACTCAAATCTGGGAGCATACAAAAGAAAATCCGAGAGAGTCATGCCAAAGCCAATCAGGACCTCCATTCACAAGAACTCGTCATGCTGGGCATCAATGCATTTGTAGACCAGACCCAATCCATGAAGGATCAGCTTGAGTTATTTCCTTTTGACAAAAGAAACCCAAGAAAAACAATCATTGAACCTATTTTGGAACGCAGACTTGCCACTGAAATAGAACAAACAAGATACAACCATGAGAAGGCTTAAATTCATATGCTTCATAGGCATGACTATAATGATCATGGCCTGCCAGCCTGGGATCAATTATAAATATCAGGAGTTTCCCCAACACGTCATCTGTGATGGATTAGACCAGGAATTAATGCACGAAGCCATTTATAGCTTCCAAGATGATATCGGACAATACTACAACCAGTACTCGGACTATCAAAAGGGCTCTAAAAGTTATTATATCGAGGCCTATGCCCAGTTTGTTTATTTTGGTTTTTCAGGAACTGCCGCATTTTATGATATTGTCTCGCCACATTCTCAGGCAATTTTAGCAAAATTGGCACAAGAAAAAGAGCTCTGGCAGATGGTCGATGGGCAACAGAGACTCAATTACGCTCATCCTTACGTCATTTGCCTTATTGACCACATCAGCTCAGATGATTTGCGGGTGCTTGTGCAAAATCTTCGGGCGACTGGGTCATTGACACCAGAACTCATCGCAGAGACCATGCGGATCAACTTTCAGCAGATTATTGCCGACCCTTATTTGGCCATGTATATGGCTTTAGATGCTTATTACCAGCCCATACGCAACAAGACACCACGATAACGGATGCAGCGACACGACCTCCAACACATGCATTTAGGTGCCACGCAGACCACCGAAGATCTTGCCCAGGGCAACGGCGGAAGCGTACTCGAACAATTTGGTGCTGGACGGGCACCATATTTGCGTGGTCCTTATGCCAGTATGTATGTACAGCGCCCGTGGACAATAAGACAATATGCGGGTTATTCCACAGCCGAGGAAAGCAATGCATTTTACCGCAAAAATTTAGCTGGCGGACAAAAAGGTTTGTCGGTCGCTTTTGACCTCCCCACCCACAGAGGCTACGATAGTGATCATCCGCGGGTTACAGGAGATGTCGGGATGGCAGGTGTCGCGATCGATAGTGTCGAGGATATGAAAATATTATTTGACCAGATTCCACTGGATCAAATGAGTGTTTCCATGACCATGAATGGCGCCGTGATCCCAATTATGGCATTTTATATTGTTGCGGCACTAGAACAAGGAGTTGCCTTAAATCAATTAGCAGGCACCATTCAAAATGACATTCTCAAAGAGTTTATGGTGCGCAACACCTATATCTACCCGCCCGACGCTTCGATGCGCATGATCAGTGACATTTTTCAGTTTACCACCGCCCAGATGCCCCAATTTAATTCCATTTCTATTTCGGGATATCACATGCAAGAGGCCGGTGCAACACCCGAACTCGAATTGGCCTACACCCTAGCCGATGGACTGGAATATCTGCGAACGGGTATTGCTGCAGGCCTTAAGATAGATGACTTTGCACCCCGGCTTTCGTTCTTTTGGGCCATTGGTATGGAGCATTTTAAAGAAATTGCCAAGCTCAGAGCAGGACGCTTGCTATGGGCTAAGATCGTCAAGTCCTTCAACCCCTCTAACCCTAAGTCCATGGCATTGCGGACGCATTGCCAGACCAGCGGCTGGAGTTTGACGGCTCAAGACCCGTTTAATAATGTGACCCGAACCTGTATCGAAGCCTTGGCGGCTGTAAGTGGCGGGACTCAATCCTTGCATACCAATGCCTTGGACGAGGCCATCGCATTGCCCACTGATTTTTCGGCGCGCATTGCCCGAAACACCCAACTTTATCTGCAGAACGAGACACAAATCACCAGAACTGTCGATCCCTGGGGCGGCAGCAAAGCTGTTGAACAGATGACCGAAGAAATGGCCAATAAAGCGTGGGCAATCATCCAAGAAATTGAGGCCTTAGGCGGCATGACTAAAGCGATTGAAGCAGGCATCCCTAAGTTGCGTATCGAAGAGGCCGCTGCGCGCAAACAGGCCCGTATCGACAGCAATCAGGACGAAATTATTGGCGTCAATCAATTTTCACTCGACCAAGAAGAACCCTTGCACACTTTGGATATTGATCACGCCTTGGTCCTCAAAACACAGTTGCAAAAACTTGAGGCTTTGCGTGCCCATCGAAAGGACGATGCGGTCCAGAAGACCCTTAACAATTTAACCGCTGCAGCTGAATCAGGTGAGGGAAATTTATTAGCTTTAGCCATAGAAGCAGCCAAGGCGCGTGCGACCTTGGGCGAAATTTCTGAGGCCATGGCTCAAGTTTTTGGCCGTTATAAAGCAACCATTCAAACCTTTAGTGGCGTGTACCAAAAAGAAATAAA
The DNA here is from genome assembly GCA_002384055.1 of Flavobacteriaceae bacterium UBA4022. Classification (GTDB taxonomy): domain Bacteria; phylum Bacteroidota; class Bacteroidia; order Flavobacteriales; family Flavobacteriaceae; genus BACL21. The sequence goes on along the minus strand of DGAU01000016.1, from coordinate 133,764 downwards.
ACAAGATCCGCTTTTCGAAAAAGCACAACAAATGGCCAATGAATTTGCGCTTGCCGAAGGCAGACGTCCCCGTATTCTTGTGGCCAAAATGGGGCAAGACGGTCATGATCGCGGGGCGAAAGTAGTTGCCACGGGCTACGCGGATTTAGGTTTTGATGTCGATATCGGGCCCCTATTTCAAACCCCAGGAGAAACGGCCAAACAAGCCGTCGAAAATGACGTACACATCTTGGGAATATCCTCTCTGGCTGCAGGTCACAAAACACTGGTTCCCGAAGTCATTAAAGTCCTTAAAGACTATGGACGTGAGGACATTATGGTGATTGTGGGTGGCGTGGTCCCCAAGCAAGATCATCAAGCCCTTTACCAAGCCGGAGTGGTGGCTATATATGGCCCTGGAACGAAACTTAGCGAAGCAGCCATAGAACTTCTAACAATATTAATGGACACTACGTCCTAAAAACAACGATATGGATTATACCAAAAAAATGATGCAGGCGGATGCCCTAAAAGGAAAAACCATTGTCGTTACCGGAGGGGGTAGTGGTTTGGGAAAAGCCATGTCGACTTATTTCTTAGAATTAGGAGCCAACGTGGTGATCACCTCCAGAAACGAGGAAAAACTCAAGACCGTACAAGAAGAATTAACCACCGCCACTGGTGGCCAAATTCTGGCGGTCCCATGTGATGTGCGCCATTATGATCAAGTGGAAGCTTTAGTTAAAGCCGCTAACGACGCCTTTGGCCAGGTGGATGTTTTGATCAATAATGCAGCAGGAAATTTTATTTCTCCAACGGAGCGCCTATCGGCAAACGCCTTCGACACGATCATCGATATCGTGCTGAAAGGCACCAAAAATTGTACCCTGGCCTTCGGTAAGCATTGGATTGACCAAAAGGAAACCGATAAAGTCGTATTGAATATAGTTACGACCTATGCATGGACGGGTTCTGCCTATGTGGTGCCTAGTGCCACGGCCAAGGCCGGTGTTTTGGCAATGACGCGCTCTTTAGCCGTTGAATGGGCCAAATACGGCATGCGCTTTAATGCTATTGCACCTGGGCCGTTCCCGACCAAAGGTGCCTGGGACCGACTTTTGCCTGGTGATCTTAAGGAAAAGTTTGATTTAGCCAAAAAAGTGCCCTTAAAGCGGGTTGGTGCCCATCAAGAATTGGCTAACCTTGCCGCCTATTTGGTGTCTGACTTTTCCGCCTACATTAACGGTGAAGTGATCACTATCGATGGTGGCGAATGGCTCAAGGGTGCAGGGCAATTTAATTTATTGGAAGAAATTCCTGAAGAGCTTTGGGATATGCTCGAGGCCATGATCAGAGCCAAAAAAAGCCAATAACTCAGCTAACGCTTATACAATCAATCCTTTAAACGCATTGAATTTGTTCACTTCATGTTAACAAATATCGTTTCTATTGGCCATAATTAATCGTATTTTTAGGATTCAATTCAAGGTCATCAATGGGTAAAATTATTGCAATAGCAAATCAAAAAGGCGGGGTAGGTAAAACCACCACAGCCGTTAATCTGGCAGCCTCCTTGGGGGTGCTTGAAAAGCGTGTTTTATTGATCGATGCCGACCCACAAGCCAATGCCACATCGGGACTCGGTATTGAGCTCACTTCCGTCCAAACCGGCACTTATCAGCTGTTGGAACATACCGCACTAATTGGCGACTCCATTATTAAGACCCAATCCCCCAACGTCGATTTGGTGCCGTCCCACATTGATCTGGTCGCTATCGAAATTGAACTCATCGATCAAGACGATCGTGAATATATGCTGCAAAAGGCTTTGGCACCAGTCAAAGATCAATATGATTATATCCTGATCGATTGTGCGCCGTCTCTGGGGTTGTTGACATTAAACGCATTAACGGCAGCAGATGCCGTGCTTATCCCAATCCAATGCGAATATTTTGCATTAGAAGGTTTAGGCAAATTACTCAACACCATCAAAAGTGTTCAAAAAATACACAACCAAGATCTTGATATCGAAGGCCTGTTACTGACCATGTACGACTCGCGCTTGCGCTTATCTAATCAGGTCGTCGAAGAGGTCAAAAAACATTTCGATGAAATGGTATTCAACACCATCATCCAGCGCAATGTCCGTTTGGGCGAAGCGCCGAGTTATGGTGAAAGCATCATCAGCTATGATGCCAGCAGTACTGGGGCGAATAATTATTTAAGCCTAGCACACGAATTGATCGAAAAAAATCGTTAGGCAATTATGGCAAAAGCAATCAAAAAACAGGTATTAGGACGCGGATTATCTGCGCTTTTAAATGACCCAAAGCCGGATTTCAGTAGTGAATCAAGTCCGGGACCACAAGCCCTTGCCGGCCAAATTGTTAGTCTAGAGCTGGATTTGATTCAAACCAATCCATTTCAACCCCGGACGCATTTTAACGAAACGGCTCTAAAAGAATTGGCGGCATCCATAAAAGAACTTGGGGTCATTCAGCCCATTACGGTGCGCAAAACCAGCGACAACGGTTTCCAACTCGTTAGCGGCGAGCGACGTTTTCGGGCCTCAAAGCTTATTGGCCTCAAACACATACCGGCCTACATACGCACCGCCAACGATCAAGAGCTCCTCGAAATGGCTTTGGTCGAAAACATCCAACGGCAGGACCTGGATCCTATCGAAATTGCCCTGTCTTATCAGCGCCTGATCGAAGAGATCAATCTCACCCAAGAGGCCTTGAGCGATCGCGTGGGCAAAGAGCGCTCAACGGTCACAAATTATCTGCGTTTGCTCAAGCTCGACCCCATCATCCAAACAGGCATTCGAGATGGCTACATCTCGATGGGCCATGGTCGTGCGCTGATCAGCGTCGCGTCCCACGAACAACAACTCGCGATTTACCGCAAAATTATAAAAGACCACCTCTCTGTACGTGAGGTTGAAGCCTTGGTGCGTGTCCTCGATGACTCATCAGCATCACCAAAAAGATCCAAGTCCAAAAACACTGCAGATTATCAGACAGAACAAAACAACTTAAAAGATTATTTATCTTCTCCTGTGCGCATCTCAAGCAAACCAAACGGCAGTGGACAAATTCTCATTTCTTTCAAAAACAAAGATGAATTGGATCATGTCCTCAAACGCATCAAAAGTGAGGATTAAAACCATCCATATCATCTTTCTCTTATGGAGCGCCCACTGTTTTGGACAAGACACTGGCCAAGGCCAAGACCAAACCCCTGAGCTTCTCCAAATGGAAACCACACAGAGTCCAAGTGATCCAACAAGTGAGGACTACGATCCATTAGCACCGGCACAAGCGGCTTTTTATTCTGCGGTATTACCCGGACTGGGCCAGGCCTTCAACAAAAAATACTGGAAAATACCATTGGTCTATGCGGGCATTGCCTCTGGTGTTTATTTTTATCAGCGCAACACCAATGATTATAATCGATTTAGAGATGCCTACAAGCGGCGCTTGGCGGGCTATGAAGATGATGAGTTTCAGGGGGTTTCTGATGCCAGACTTCGCGATGCACAAAAAACAGCCGGACGTAATCGTGACGTCAGTATTGCTGTGGCTTTTGGTATTTATATGCTCAATATTTTGGACGCCAATGTCGATGCCCACTTGCTGCAATATAACCTCAATGAGGACCTGTCTGTAGGCCCCAATATCTGGTATGAAAGAGCAATGGACCAGACCAATTACGCGCTCACGCTAACCTATCAACTCAGATGAAAATAGCCTTACTCGGATATGGAAAAATGGGGCGTGTCATCGAACAACTGGCCGTCGAGGCCGGTCATACGGTGGTCGCCACCCGGACACGGGATCATGCCATCGGCACTCTGGCTGATGCCGATGTGGCCATTGAGTTTTCGGCCCCAGAAGCGGCCGTAAATCACCTTAGGGAATGTATTGAGGCCAAAATCCCTGTAGTTTGCGGCACTACGGGTTGGCTCGAACATTACCCGGCGATAACTGCATTGTGCCAGAGACACCAAGGCGCATTGGTTTATGCCTCAAACTTCAGTATTGGCGTGCAGTTATTTTTTCACCTCAACGAACATTTGGCGCATTTGATGAAAGACTATCCCAGCTATAAGCCCTCCATTGAAGAAATTCATCATGTCCAAAAATTAGACGCCCCGAGCGGCACCGCCATTAGCCTGAGCCAGCCCATCATTGAATTTGGCGTACCAAAACAATGGTCTTTAGACCCAGAAACAGATCCAGAGACGCTATCCATAAAAGCGATCCGCCAAGGGCAGGTCAATGGAACACACAGTGTCCGTTACCAGAGCCCCATAGATACCATTGAAATTACCCACCAAGCGCACTCGCGCGAAGGTTTTGCCCACGGTGCCCTAATGGCGGCAGAATGGATCACGGACAAAACAGGCGTCTTTTCTATGAAAGATGTTTTAAATTTGACTTAGGGCTCCGGTGTTAAATTTTCATAAGAAGGAAGATTTTTCGGAGGCTTATCTCGATTTTTGCCAAAACAAAGTATGGGTGCCTAAGGGCTTAGCCTTAATAAAATGAAGATATTATGACAGTCACACATTGGTTACTCTTTCTCTTGCTCCTTCAATTCGTGCACTTTTTGGGCACATGGAAGTTTTATAAGGCAGCGGGACATGCGCCGGTTACTGCCCTGATTCCCATCTATAATGCTTGGGTTTTAATGCAAATCATCAATAGATCAAAATGGTGGGTTCTATTGCTCTTTGTGCCGATTGTCAATCTGATTATGGTGCCTGTGATATGGGTAGAAACTCTGCGCAGCTTTGGCTTTTACCAACGCAAACATACTATTGCGGTCGTGGCCACGCTTGGCTTTTATCTCTATTACATCAATTATACGGAGGCGCTGACCCATATTCCAGACCGCAGCCTCAATCCACGTAGCAGCACAGGAGAATGGATTAGCAGCATTTTATTTGCCGTGGTGGCAGCAACTTTGGTGCACACTTATGTGATGCAGCCCTTTACAATTCCGTCCTCTTCGCTTGAAAAAACCCTTCTTGTTGGCGATTTTTTGTTTGTGAGCAAGTTCCATTATGGGGCACGAACACCAATGACCAGCATAGCCTTACCTATGGTTCATGACACCATTCCTGTAGTTGGCAGTAAATCCTATTTTTCTTTCCCGCAGCTCCCCTATTTTCGCCTACCAGGTTTTCAAGACATCGCGCGCAACGACATTGTCGTGTTCAATTGGCCCGTTGACACCTTGGTCGACATCAGGCCAGGCTACATGAAGGGGAGTGTTCAAAAACCAATTGACAAAAAATCTAATTATGTTAAGCGTTGTGTGGCAGTGCCTGGAGATTCTCTAGAGGTACGCAACGGCTATGTCTATATCAATGGCGAGCAAACCGATTTACCGGACCGCGCCAAGATCCAATTTGTTTATGAAATTGTCTCTAAAAAGCCCTTGGTCATGGTCGACCGCAGTGGACGCGCTTCTAATATTCCAAGTCCTAAACTTTATGACCGTTACAAAATATCCGATATTGGTTTTGCAGGGCGGGACCAAAACACGGGGCTTTTGAGCCATCGTGCGCATATGAGTGAGGCCATCGCGGCACAATTAAAAGAACTGCCTGACATCATATCGGTCACCAAACTCAAAAAAAATCCAGGAGTTTACGACCGCACTGTGTTTCCGTACAGTGTCGATTATCCAAACAACACCGATTATTTTGGGCCCGTTTATGTGCCTAAAGCCGGATCAACGGTCGCCATCACTTTGAAGACTCTTCCCCTCTACCAGCGCATTATAGAGGTTTATGAAGGTTCTGAATTGGGCACCCCACAAGACATCACCTTGGTTGACAACAGTATCTATCTTAATGGCCTGCCAATGGACACCTACACCTTCAAAATGGATTACTATTGGCTCATGGGAGACAATCGAGACAACTCGCAAGATGCTCGGAGTTGGGGTTTTGTGCCCAGCAATCACGTGATCGGCAAACCCGTTTTTATTTGGCTAAGTTTGGACGCTCATAAAAAAGGATTCGACAAAATTCGTTGGGAACGCATGTTTACCACCGTAGGTGGCAGTGGCGAACCAAAGTCTTATTTGAATTATTTCTTGGTATTCTTGGCCCTGTTTTTTGGCTACGATACTTACCGAAAGAGAAAACGAAAAAACAGTTAGAACAACGGTCTCCATGGATTTATTTTTGCCCACCTATTTCCCCAGCATCCGGCAAATGGCAGCGATGGTGCAGAGCAAGGAACTCGTATTCGAGTGCCAGGACAATTACCAAAAACAGACCTACCGCAATCGCATGAGTATTGCTCATGCACAGGGTGTATTGCTGCTGTCCATACCGATCAAACACAACAAAATCCAAGGACGCTTAAAAACACAGACGACCCAATCCGAAACTGATTTTCCATGGGCCTCGCAGCACTGGAAGTCCATACAAACTGCCTACCGGTCTTCGCCTTTTTTTGAATATTATGAAGATGAATTAAGTGATTTATTCGCAAATGATAGTGTTTTTCTTCAGGAGCATAATCTCAAAATTTATCAGCGACTTATTGAATTGTTGGGCCACTCTGGCCACTTCAAGCGCAGCACGAATTACCTGCCCAAAGGAAGCGGGTCTGATTTTCGCTTTTTGGCTAACATCAAACAAATACAAGAGGCACCATTGCCTGAATACACACAGGTTTTTCATACCGAACATGGCTTTATCAGTAATCTTTCGGTGATTGACCTCCTGTTTAATTTAGGCCCACAGAGCCTCTCTTACCTACAAAATATAACCATTATTAATTAACGGCCTGAGCCCCAATAGAAAGCTGCGCCATAATGGCCCGGTGATCTGAAAACGTTCGATCGATCGTTTTGAATGCCCTCACCTCCCATTTCGGATCCGCAAGGATATAATCAATGCGCATCGGATAACCGTTAAAGTCGTAAGTAGCTCCTAGACCATCACCTTGCTTCTGGAATGCATCGTTCAGGCCCTGCTTCAATTGCTGGTAGGTATGCGAAAAGACGGTATTATTAAAGTCTCCGGTAATGACATGGGCTAAGGTCGTGCTGTTGCGGTGCAAATTAATGGCTTGTACTTGTTGCTCTTGTTGGCTAAAGGCATTCTCCATGCGCGCGCTAATTCCTTGGGCACCACCTTGCACTTCCCAGCTTGCCTGTGGTACAATACCGATAGATTGAAGATGGGCATTATAGACCCTTAAGGTATCTCCACCAATCAAAACATCGGCAAAAATGGTATTGTTGGCTGTATTACCAAAGTCTAGGCTCCCCTTTGCGCCTAAGGGGTATTTTGATAATATAGCATGGCCCAGTACCCTATTTGATTCCTTAAAATGTATAAACCGATAAGGATAGGCACTAAAGTCAACCGCATGATTATTGTAGTATTCTTGCAAACACAAGACATCTGGGTCTTCTTGTTCCAGCAATAATTTGAAGTCGGCTGCAACCTCTTCAGGATTCGGTTTGGTATCATATGCATTAAACAAGTGCACATTATACGACATCACTTTGAGTCCCGAGGTCTCTTTATGGGAATCCGGCGCGGTTGCTATCTGATAAAAGGCCTCAAAATGTAAATAACTGACCAACACCAAAACGGTCGATAACACAAACCGTTTATCCCATCGCAATAACCACAAGAGCGCAAAGGCAACATTCACAAGCATTAACGGTATTACGCCAAGGCTCAAAAGAGTGAGCTGGGCAAACTCAGACGGGGGCATATAAGGCAAAAAGAACGACACAAACAGGAGCATTCCTGCGAGTATATTCAATCCATAAAGTAGCTTATTGAGCAACCACACGAGACAAAGGTTTGTGTTGATTATAGATCATTTCCTGAGCGAAATAAAAAATCTTTTTCTTCTTTAGAAAGGCTATCATAGCCGCTTAGACTGATCTTGTCCAAAATTACATTAATCCGCGCTTGATTGTCGGGCATGACCGAAGACTTTGTTTGACTTGGCTTGTTTGTTTTGGCCTTTGGGGTCCGATAAACTTTAGTGAATCCCCCCTGTTTGGTGTCTTTTTGGAACCCGTTCAAAATACGGTCGATCAGGACATCGAACCAACGCCCAATATCTTTGCCTTGTTGCAAATTTCGGGCATAGACATAGCCAAAACCAGCACCACCCAAATGGGCTATCAAGCCCCCTGCATTTTGCATTGAGGGTAAACGAAACAAATCCCAACAGACCATAAATGCGGCAACTTGCCATAATTTAAAGTCAAAAACCAGCAAACGTACCGAAGCATAAGGACTATAGACCGCGGCGAAAGCCATCACCGCCATAATTGATGCGGAAGCCCCCACAAGCTGACCATCTGTTTGCACAAAGGCTGGAAATGTGTTAAAGGCCAGTAAATACAATACCCCCCCACTTACCGCGCCCAAAAGATACAAACTCACAAAGCGACGTTCTGGAAATAAATTCAAAACAAAACGGCCAAAAAACTGCAACCATAGCATATTAAACAAAAGATGTAAAAACCCAGAATGCAAAAAACTGTAGGTCACCAGACTCCAGGGTTGACCCAAAAATGATATGAGTCCATCAGGTAAGGCAAAGTACTGGTAAAGGGTCCGAGAAGGCCATTGCATGACGGCCGAAACAATCCCGATCAGCAAAAATACCGCAGCATTAATGACAATGATTTTGGTCATCACATCGGATTGCTTGAGTTGCTCATAAATACCTTCGCCCTTTGCCATTAGTCCCATCGTTTGTTATTAAAACTGTTTTTTTTCCAATAATAAGCCATGACAAAACCAAATAGAGCACCACCAATATGGGCCCAATTGGCAATGTTCTGACCAAAAAGTGACGCCCCTGTTAAACCCGAAAACAAATCTAATCCAATTAATATGGGAATAAAGTACTTGGCCTTGATCGGGAATGGTACAAAAATAAGCATCAACTCGACATGGGGATAAAGTAGGCCAAAGGCAACTAAAACACCATAAATGGCTCCCGAAGCTCCTACCGCAGGTGTATTGTAGGCGGTAAACAAAGTCTGTGCTTGGGACCCTAACTCTGGAATAACCCGATAAGATCCTGGCTCGAGTGTGTCGTTCAATAAGGTCCATACTTCGCTCTCACTCATACCCAAAGCCATCAGGGCGTCGACACCTGATGAAACATGATATAAGTTCACTAAAGAATGAATCAGTGCCGCGCCCAAGCCTGCGGAAAAATAAAAGAACAAAAATTTGTTCCGGCCCCATTGCGCTTCGAGCGGCGAACCAAAGGCCCACAAAGCATACATATTAAATAATAAATGCATCCATCCCCCATGCATGAACATATGGCTTACTGGTTGCCAAAGGAAAAAATTGGGGTTATCGAAATAATACAGCGAAAACAGACGGTATATGACCTCTCCCGAGACTAAAGTCCCTAAGAAAAATATAACGTTGCAGACAATAAGAACTTTGATGGTTTCTGAAATATGCCGCATTTAGTTGAATTTTTTATCAAAATCATTAGCCTCCATTGTCACAAAGGTGGGACGATTTTCTGGAGACATACTCGGTTCCTTACAGGCAAATAGTTCATTAATTAAATGTTCTTGGGCTTGAGGCGCCAAAACCTGTCCGGACTTAATGGCCATATGTTTGGCCAAGGTACGCGCCATGGCATCTATTTGACTGAATCCCTCTTCAGGGGCCTGCTGGTTTTCGTTGTCAAGCAGTTCCAAGATAATTTCTTGAGCCTCTTCCTCAGGCATACCCAAAGGCAAGGCCTCTAATGTAATGCCTTGCGCTGTGACCTCATACCGGAAGCCCATACTCTCCATGGATTCTTTGATCTGAGCAGCAGATAAACGCTGTGGTGCATTCAGGCCCATTTCCAATGGAAATAATTTTTGTTGGCTAGCGCTTTCGTGCAGAGTGATGCGCTTCAAAAAGCGTTCATACAAAATCCTGCGATGCGCCAAATGCTGGTGCACCACAATCATTCCATGCTTTAGCGAGGTGATCACGTATTTATTCTTTATTTGAAAACTCACCTTTTCGGGGGTTTCTTCAAAAGCATCAAATAATTGCCCCGTCACTTCTTCACTTTCTACCTCAAAACTATGGAAGGCTTCCTCGGCCTTGAGTCCAACATACAAAGACGTCCATGATGCCGACTTATCCCGTCGATAACCTTGATCCTTATAAGGTTTAGATTCTGAATCTGCAAAGGGATTAAACGCCGCATCGACATCTATTGTGGGTAAACTACCCGGTTTTTGGGCATAGGCATAAGGTGTCTCTAGCGTCGCATCGCGATCAAAATCAATCACCGGTGCGATGTTGAATTGACCCAGGCCGTGTTTGATCGTGGCCCGCAGTAAGGCATAAATCGACTTTTCTTCTTCGAATTTTATTTCTGTCTTGGTGGGGTGAATGTTGATGTCTATTGTTTGTGGCGCGACATAAAGGTACAAGATGTAACCTGGATGATAACCTGGTTTGATGAGGCCATCAAAAGCCGCCGAGATGGCATGATTCAAATAAGGACTTCTGATGAACCGATCGTTGACAAAAAAATACTGATCGCCTCGTGACTTTTTGGCGAATTCAGGTTTTAAGACAAAACCCTCTACCGTGACAATCTCAGTGACTTCATCTACCGGGACGAGCTTCTCATTGGTTTTCACACCTAAAATTCCCACGATGCGCTGGCGCCGATTACTGGCCAACAAATGAAATAAATCTGTGTCATTATGAACCAACTTAAAGGCAATCGCGTGATGGGCTAAGGCCAGACGTTGGAACTCTTCAATAATGTGTTTGAGTTCAATGTGATCGCCTTTCAAAAAATTCCGGCGCGCAGGAATGTTGTAAAATAGATTTTTTACGGTAACGGTCGTCCCGTTATTAACAACAATAGGTGCTTCCAAGGTACATGCACTGCCCTCCATAACCAAGTGGATCCCTTGCGCGCTAGAAGCTGTTTTTGTTTTTAAGGAAACGTGGGCAATGGCGGCAATAGAAGCCAGTGCTTCGCCACGAAAGCCTTTGGTGTTCAGCTGAAAAAGATCGTCGGCCTGTGTTATTTTGGAGGTGGCATGACGGGCAAAACACAGTCGGGCATCGGCATCACCCATACCCGAACCGTTATCAATAACCTGAATAAGTGTTTTACCAGCGTTTTTGACCACCAAAGTAATTTGATCCGCCCCGGCGTCTATTGAATTTTCTAATAACTCTTTTACAACAGATGCTGGACGCTGCACTACCTCGCCAGCAGCAATCTGGTTGGCCACATGGTCAGGTAAGCGTTTTATGTAATTGGTGGTACTCAACGGTAAAAAATAGAAAGATCAAAATCAATTATCCAAAGGGCAAAAAACGTGAATAAAGCAATCAGAATTACAACTGTTTTATTCCAAGAGGAGTTGCCACGATTTCTGTGTTTGGTTCGGGCTTGTTGCCAATGCCCCGCAAAATCATTTTGATTTAAGACATCGACATAATGATCCATTTTTGTTGTTGGCTTAGTGTGATCCATATCTGGCTTACCCTGATAATAACGAGGGGTATAATTAAAACGATTGTTCGTTTTGAGCCGCTTGATGAGAGTAAACTTGATCATGATGACAGTAGCCCAAATTTAACGAAAATCAAGGATTTTAAACCCATGACATGCGTTTAATTTTTAAGTCGAAAAAGGCCTACTGCGTTGCGGATCTCAGCGCCGCCATTTCAACAGCAGCTACAGCTGCTTCGACGCCTTTGTTGCCATGCTTTCCACCGCTGCGGTCCCGTGATTGTTGCTTGTTGTTGTCCGTAAGGACGCAAAAAATAACTGGGGTAATGCCCATAAGATTAAGATCCTTGATGCCTTGAGAGACACCTTGACAGACATAATCAAAATGTTTGGTTTCTCCCTGAATCACATTGCCTATAGCAATAATCACATCAATTTCTGGATGTTTGGCTATCATGCGCTGGCACCCATAAACCAATTCGAAGCTGCCGGGAACATTCCAGCGGGTAATTTGTTCTGATGGTACCCCACACTCGGCAAGGGTCGTAAATGCCCCCTGGGCCAAGCCCTCAGTAATATCCTCGTTCCATTGGGAAACGACTAAACCATAACGAAATTTTGCCGCATCCGGTAAGGAAGATGCGTCGTAAGAAGATAAATGTTTGTGAATGGTAGCCATCGACTAGCGCTTAACCCCAGCCTGGGCTAGGTAAGCTTTGGCCTGAACCGCCTGGGTCGCAGCACTATAATCCTCAGTAATACGGCTAAAGGCCTTCTCTGCTTCAGCAAAATCCCCTAGTTTCATTGCTGTGGTACCAACTTTCAACAAAAAGCGCGGTGTCGTGATATCGTTGTCGCTGTATGATGCCGCTTCTTTGTAATATCTTAACGCTTCACTAAACTGGTTCAACTGAGCGAATGAATCGCCTAAGACACCTTGAGCCAATGGCGTGATTAATGCGTCATCGCCATCAAATTGATCCATAAACTGAATCGCCAAATCATATTGCTTCAGGTTGTAATAAGCAACACCTGCTTGGTAACTGGCCAAAGAGCCAGCCGGCGTTCCTGAAAATTTATCGACGATATCCAACAAACCATATTTGCCTGCATAGCCATTAAGGGCCATACGGAACAAAGAATCTCTTTGTGTGGTGGCAACTAAGGCCTGATCGTAATAAGAACTCGCTTGATAGACTTCATTGGCCGCTTCAACTTGCTTGGGCTCAGAAATCATTTTCTGATAGCCAATAAAACCCAGTACGGTAATCGCCACAAAGGCCACCAAGATAAAAATTGGCTTTTGATTCGCTTCTACCCAAGCTTCGGTTTTCGAGGCACCTTGGTCTAAAGTATTAAATACCTCAGCCGTTGTACTTCCTGATTCAATTTCCAACTCTTTCTCTGGAGCTGTTTTGGGTTTGTATCCGCGTTTTTTATAGGTTGCCATAATGTCGTAATATTGAGGGGCAAAAATATAATTTTTATTACAATTTAAAAGGGAAAAATCAATATTTTGCAGGGAAGTTTAAATGCCGTAATCACTGGCCAAAACAAGAATTCAGGACATAAAATGGAACCCACCAAGTGCAATTAGAATCCTTATCCGTAATTAACTACAAAAATTTCGAAGCGAAATCTTTCCAATTCGACCCTAAAATCAATTGTTTTGTAGGGGCCAATGGGGTCGGCAAAACCAATGCACTAGACGCCATTTACCACCTCTCCTTTGGCAAAAGCTACTTTAACCCCATATCAGCTCAAAACATTCGGCATGGCGCCGATTTTTTTGTCATTGACGGCACCTATAGCAAACAAGACCAAATTGAACATGTGGTTTTGGGCGTCAAAAAAGGGCAAAAAAAATCCATCAAACGCAATGGAAAGCTTTACGAAAAGCTTAGTGAGCACATCGGATTTCTGCCTTTGGTGATCATTTCTCCAAGTGATCGAGACCTGATCACCGAAGGCAGTGATGCACGCCGTAAGTTTATCGACGGGGTCATTTCCCAAGGGGATCAAGGCTATTTGAATACCCTTTTGTCCTACCAAAAAGTCTTGGCGCAGCGCAACGCCCTGCTCAAGTACTTCGGACTCAATCATACCTTTGACCCAGACACTTTGGCTATATACAATAGCCAATTAGATCTCTACGGCCATGAGATTCACCAAAAACGGAGCGCATTTTTAGGTGTTTTTCTACCCATTTTTCAAGAGCGTTACGCTTTTATCGCCCAAGGGAAAGAAATGGTATCTATTGATTACCTCAGCAGCCTCAATGCATTGCGGCTCATCGACTCATTACAGGATCATATTTCTAGAGATCGTGCCACACAATACACGAATTATGGAACGCACAAAGATGAACTCGACTTTAACTTAGGGGATCATCCCATCAAAAAATTTGGCTCTCAAGGGCAACAAAAATCTTTTCTCATCGCCCTTAAATTGGCCCAATTTGATTTTTTAAAAGCGCAAAGCAAAGTCGCTCCTATTTTGCTGTTGGATGATATTTTCGATAAGCTCGATGAAACCCGTGTGGCCCAGATTATTGGGCTTGTGGACCAAGATAATTTTGGGCAAATATTCATCAGTGACACCCATGGAGAGCGCACCGAAAACGTGGTTAAATCCGTGCATCAGAGTTATAAAATATTCAATTTATGAAGCGCCTGACCAAATACATCGCCGGCAGAATAGATCTTGCCCTTAACCGTTTCAATCAATCCTGAATCTATGGCTAAGCGCAATGCAACATCGCATACCATCGCAGACCTTCTCAAAACATATATTGAGGGCAGTAAATTAGAAAAGGGCCTCAACAAAGTAAGCGCGGAAGAAGCCTGGCATCAAGTCATGGGTCCACCCATTTCGAAGTACACGACCAAAGTAGTCCTTAAGGGTGGTACTTTGGTGATTCACTTAAGTTCGTCTGTACTGCGTGAAGAATTGACCTATGGCAAAGACAAAATCATGAGTCTGATCAACGACTCATTAGACACGCCACTTGTGACCGAGTTGATCCTAAAATAAATTGAGCCGCATAAAGCGGCTCAAGATAAATCAATAAATAATTCTCATTTAGAATATCTCGCGACCTGCAAAATGAAACTGGCTTTCAATTTCTGCATTCTCATCGCTATCACTTCCGTGAACCGCATTTTCGCTAATAGAATCGGCGAACATATTACGGATGGTTCCTTCAGCTGCATCGGCAGGATTGGTCGCACCAATAAGAGTTCTGAAATCGTTCACGGCATTTTCCTTTTCTAAGACCGCAGCAACAATTGGCCCACGGGTCATATAGCGCACTAATTCCCCGAAAAAGGGACGCTCACAATGGACCGCATAAAACGCTTCAGCATCTGCTGTAGTCATTTGGGTCAATTTCATCGCCACAATTCTGAATCCTGCGCCGCTTATTTTTTCTAAAATTGGCCCAATGTTTCCTTTTTCAACACTATCGGGCTTAAGCATTGTAAATGTTCTGTCTGTTCTCATGATGTTTGACTAATTTGGCGGCAAAAGTAGCATTTTTATTGCCAATAATCAAATTGCAAACCACCAAGAAATTGTATATTTGTCACCGATGACTAAACAAGATTGGCATACGTTAAGCGACCTGCTATCCCAACCTAAGAAGGCAGTGATCATCGGACACAAAAATCCAGATGGCGATGCGGTTGGTGCTTCGTTAGGATTATTTTGGTTTCTCAAAAGCCAAGGCCACGATCCGATTGTTTTAATGCCCAATGACTTTCCTGACTTTTTGAAATGGCTTCCGGGTTGCTCAGACATTGTCCTTTATGACAGAGAAGCCTCGCGAGCCGAAAGATTACTGTCCCAATGCGAGGTCATCTTCACCTTAGATTTTAATGCGTTGAACCGTACCGGAGATTTGGGAGCCTTACTCGAATTGCAGTCCCAGCCCTTTGTGATGATCGACCACCATCAGCAGCCCGATGATTATGCTTTGGTCACCTACAGCGACACCAGCATGAGCAGTACTTGCGAGATGGTGTACCATTTTATCGACCAACTGGGGCATAAAGCGCTCATTACCCCAGAGATTGCCACCAATCTTTATACAGGGATCATGACCGACACCGGATCGTTCAAGTTCCCTGCCACGACTCCACGGACCCATCGTGCGGTTGCCGACCTTATAGAATGCGGCGCCGTACATCACGAAATCCACAATCAAATTTACGATACCCAAAGTCCTGATCGACTCAAATTACTAGGACAAGCCCTATCCAATTTGGTTCTTCACCCAGAGTTTCATTTGGCCTATATCACCTTAACACAGGACGAATTAGAAGCCTGTAATTTTAAAAAAGGAGATACCGAGGGCTTTGTGAATTATGCTCTGAGCATAATCGGCATTAAGTTTGCCGTCATTTTTATCGAAAACAAAAACGAAGGCATCATCAAAATGTCACTGCGCAGCAAGGGCCGTTTTTCGGTCAATGACTTTGCGCGACATTATTTCCAGGGCGGGGGACACACCAACGCTGCAGGGGGCAAATTCGATGGAACAATGGAAGACGCCACGGCCTATTTTATGCAACAAGTACCACAACATAAAAACGAATTAGATGCCTCTTAAGTTTCTATACTGCGTTTTGGCGATGGCCGTGAGTTTAGTGGGGTGCAAAAGCCCTGAAGCGCGCCGACCTGTGCAACAAAGCTCGGGGTCTACCATCAGCGCCTCAGTAGAGCGCAACAAAAAATTATACGCTGCAGAAACCAAAACGATTGAGGCTTATATGGCTCAAGACTCGGCTCATGCCTATTTGGCTTCTCCGAGCGGCTTTTGGTATGCTTACGACACCCAAATCCTTGAAGAGCAACCCAAACCAGTAACTGGAAACGAGGTTTCGTTCACCTACCAAATAAGGGACTTAGAAGGCCAAATCCTTTTAAGTTATGAGGATATAGGCTCGGTAAACTATCAGGTCGACCAAAGTCAACAAGACCTTATCTCGGGAATTCGCGAAGGGCTCAAACTCATGAAAGTCCAAGAAATGATTACCTTAGTTCTTCCCTCTTATAAGGCTTATGGATATTATGGCTTAGAAGGAAAACTAGGGGCCAATGTCCCCGTAGTGGTTACCCTTAATTTAAAACAAATGTCAACTTTAGATAATTAATACACTTATGAAACAGCTTATTTTACTTGTAACGACCCTAGCACTAACCTTTGGCGGATGTACGTCACAATACCCTGCGCTAGATGATGGCCTTTATGCCGAATTTGTCACCAACAAAGGTACTTTTGTGGCTAAATTTTATCACGAAAGCACACCACTTACAGTCGCAAATTTTATTGAATTGGCTCAAGGGACCCACCCTCAAGTCGATTCCGCCTACCAAAACAAGCCCTTTTATGACGGACTGACCTTTCACCGGGTTATTAAAGATTTTATGATTCAAGGTGGAGACCCAAAAGGTGATGGCACCGGCAACCCTGGTTACGCATTTGCCGATGAAATCGTTGATAGCCTTAGCCACAAGGCAAAAGGGATATTGTCCATGGCCAATTCAGGGCCCGCAACTAATGGAAGTCAGTTCTTCATTACCCTAAAAGAAACGCCATGGCTCGATGGAAAACATACCGTTTTTGGTGAAATCGTTGTAGGCCAAGAGATTGTGGACTCCATTGGACAAGTCGCCACCAGTAAGCCTGGTGACAAGCCTAACGATCCTTTAGTGATTCAAAGCATCCAGATCATCAACAAGGGGGTTACGGCCCCTTCATTTGCTGGTGAACTTGCGAAAATAGAAAGCAACAACCAAGAGAAAGCTGAGCGCGTTGCGGGTGTGATTTCCGCTAAAAAAATCGAGCTTGATCTGTTAGAAGAAACCGTAGACGCCTACCCTTCTGGCATCAAAATTCACTGGAACCATCAGGGCAAAGGCATGAAGCCTGCACTGGGCGCTAACGTGCGTTTTAACTATGCAGGTTACCTTACTGACGGTGTTATGTTCGATACCAGTATCTTGTCTATAGCCGAGGCTTACGAACAAGTTAACTTACAACGAAAAGCCAATAATCAATATCAGCCAATGATGTCTCAATACAGCCAAGAATCAGCGCTCGTCCCTGGTTTTAAAGAAGGGCTGCTTGAAATGAGTATTGGCGATAGAATAACCTTGTTCATTCCATCCCATTTGGCCTGGGGGCCTCAGGGTGCAGGTAGTGTCATTCCGCCTAATAGCGACGTGATTTTTGAACTCGAATTGCTTTCTGCAGAGTAACAAAAGTTCGCACAGGTTTTGCAATTGCAACTACAATCAAAAAAAACAGCCCGCTTGGGCTGTTTTTTTTGATTTATGCTTGCGGAATATGCTGCAATACCGCCTTGAGATACCCCCAAAATTTCTGGGTTGAACTGATGCATGCCCGCTCATCGGGAGAATGGGCTCCTTTAATGGTTGGGCCGAAAGAAATCATGTCCATATCGGGATAATTTTGCCCCAAAATACCGCATTCCAAGCCTGCGTGGCAAGCCGCGACGGTCGGCTTTTGCCCAAACATATCGTGGTAAAGTGTTTCCATCACCTTGAGTATAGGGCTGTCCATATTGGGTGCCCAACCCGGATAGGTTCCTGTAAAACTGACCTGATAGCCGGCCAAACTAAAAACAGCGTTCAAACTTCTGGTCAGGTCATCTTTGGAACTATCCACAGAAGACCGCGTGAGGCATTCGATTTGAATTTTGCCACTACCCAAAGACACTTTGGCCAGATTATTAGAGGCCTCAACCAAGCCCTCAATCGCAGGACTCATTTTATAGACCCCATTGAGCGTTCCTTGAATCGCCGAGATGAATTTAACCTGGTCCTGCTTGCTCATGGCCTGAACAGGCGCTGTCGTAGTATTGATGGTCAATGATAATTCTGGTTCTAAATTTTTGAATTCCTCAAGAATGGCCGATTTGATTTGATCAAAACAGTGGTGCATTTCATCAACTTGGTCATGAGTTACGGCGATGACGGCTTTACTCTCTCGAGGTATGGCGTTGCGCAAACTGCCTCCACTTAATTGCGCCAGCGCCGCGGTATCAATTAACGCCAAAAGTACCCGGTTCATGATTTTGTTGGCATTACCCAAGCCCTTGTGAATATCCATGCCGCTATGGCCGCCTTGCAACCCGCTTACCGACAACTCAAAGCCATGAACTCCGGAAGTAGGTACAGACCCATAATGGCCCTGCGCGGTCACATCCACACCACCGGCGCAGCCCACACCGATTTCATCATCTTCTTCAGTATCCAGGTTGAGCAAAATTTGTCCTTGAAGCCATCCACCCTTAAGACCAATGGCACCGGTCATCCCTGTTTCTTCATCTATTGTAAAAAGCGCCTCTATTGCTGGATGTGGTATGTGACTGCTGGCCAAAACAGCCATAATGGCTGCAACACCCAGTCCGTTATCTGCACCAAGTGTGGTGCCTTTGGCGCGGACCCAATCACCCGCTACAAACATATCAATACCTTGGGTGTCAAAGTCGAAATCAGAATCACTATTTTTCTGATGAACCATATCTAAGTGGGCCTGCATGACCACCGACTTTCGATCCTCCATACCCACAGTGGCAGGCTTTTTTACCAAGACATTTCCGACATGATCCACCGTGACAGAAAGATGGAGTTGTTGGGCGAAATTGACCATAAAGTCAATGACTCTTTCTTCTTTTTTGGAGGCACGGGGCACGGCATTCAACGCCGCAAAACAGCGCCAAACTTCTTTAGGTTCTAGGTCTGTAATGGAATGGTTCATACGTGATTTTTAAAGATGAATCAAAGGTACTTTTTATTCATGTGGGAAAAAATTCTAGGTAAAATATTCTTTGTATGTTTGACTATGCAGAGAAAAACGCGGCTCATTTTAGCGCTTTTGTTACCCCTACAGTATTTTGGCTTGCTGGTTTTGCGGCATTACCCTCAGTTGATTGAAACTTATTATAGCCAAGGAATATATCCCCTGATGAGTAGCCTCTCGCGCTACCTATTTGGCTGGATTCCTTTTTCTGTTGGTGACCTTATTTATGCCGCGCTTATTGTACTAATGTGCCGTTGGCTATATCTTAATATTGCTCGGCTCAGAACAGAACCTACTGCCTTTATGATCGATGTTGTGGCCAGCTTATCGGTGGTGTACTTTACCTTTCATATGGTCTGGGGGCTCAACTATTTAAGGCAACCATTGCACCATACTTTGGCGATTGAAACAACCTATAGCACAGAACAACTGATCCACCTAACCGAGCGTTTGATCGACAAAAGCAACACCCTGCACCGGACTTTGGGCTACCCCGATAGCGTCAAAATTGATTTGCCCTATGACCAAAGTACGATCTTCGACTTGTCTCGAAAAGGCTACAGGGAATTAAGTCATGACCTGCCCCTATTTGCATATAACGGCACCAGCATCAAAACCAGCCTCTGGAGTTTGGCCTTGACCTATATGGGCTATAGCGGTTATTACAATCCCCTCACAGGCGAATCTCAGGTGAACAGCAAAATAAAAAATTATAAGTTTCCTGTGGTCAGTGCCCACGAGCAAGCGCATCAAATGGGTTATGCCGCCGAAAACGAAGCGAATTTCATTGCCACCTTGGCCACACTGCACCATTCCGATCCCTATATCAGTTATGCCGGTGCGATTTTTTCTTTGCGTTATTGCATCAATGAAGTCGCCCGCAGGGACCGCGACACTTACGACCGATTATTGCCAACCATCAACACGGGCATTTTAGAAAGCTACCGCGAAATGAGGCTGTTTTGGGAACACTACAAAAATCCTTTCGAGGGGTTGTCAAAAGTCTTTTGGGATCAATTTCTCAAGGCCAACAATCAGTCTAAAGGGATTCAAAGTTATAGTTACATGGTGGCCCTTCTGGTCAATTATTATCAGGACCGGCCGATTTAATCGATCTTTGCTTTTATATCAAAAAAATATTCCGCGATTATTCCGGACACTTCTTATCTTTAAAATCTAATTCTAGTTCTTACCGATGAAACAACTCACTACTTTACTTTTATGCGCCTTATTCAGCAGCACGATCTGGGCTCAAGATTACTTTCCAAAAAATGGCGAGCTCAATGAAGAATATACGGGCAGTCAAGCCTTAACCAACGTCACCTTGCATATCAGTCCAGAGGTCACCATAGAAAATGGGACCATCCTGATCCGCGACGGCAAGATTGTTGCCGCAGGCAAGAAAGTGGCTTTGCCCCAGCATGTGGCGGCAAAAGATGGTTCTGGATTACACGTCTATGCTTCTTTTATAGACCCCTATACCAACTTTGGTGTCGAAAAACCCAAAGCGGATCGCAGCGCTCGCCGCTCGCCGCAGTACGAACCCACCCGTGAGGGTTATTATTGGAATGACCATATCCGCCCGGAGCAAGCAGCGATAAACACATTCAACTACGATGTAAAGCAGGCAGAAGAACTCAGAGCCCAAGGTTTTGGTGTAGCCCATTCACATTTGATGGATGGCATTGCACGGGGCAGCGGACTTGTGGTGACCCTGAACGACGATGCTTCAGACGCTGAACGCATTTTAGATGATGCGGCAAGTCAATGCTTTTCTTTTGAAAAGAGTACCCAAAGCAGCCAATCTTATCCCGGTTCACTTATGGGTTCTATGGCGCTATTGCGGCAAATGTATCATGACCTTGATTGGTTCAATCAGCAAGGACAGACCCAAGACCGTTCATTGACCGCTCTGGGAGCCCACAAAAGCAAACCTGCTTTTTTCGAGGCTGGAAATCAAGCCAACGCTTTGCGTGCGCATTCTATTGGCCAACAATTTGGCATCCCCTACATTCTTGTAGGCAGTCAAGATGCATACGAAAACATTGATGCTGTTGTCTCGAGTAAGGCTTCGTTTATTGTCCCAATGAACTTTCCTGAGGCCTATGACCTGAGTGATCCTTATTTTGCAAAACACCTCTCTTTGGAAGACTTGCGCTCATGGAATCAAGCCCCTCACAACCTTAAAATCATGGATCAGAATCAGGTGCCTTTTGCCTTGACCACCTATGAACTAAAACGCGTAAACGACTTCTCAAAACAACTAAACAAAGCTATAGAGGCAGGTCTTGATCCTCAGTCGGCCCTTAAGGCATTGACCACCACCCCGGCGAAACTATTGGGCATGAGCCATGAACTCGGCACCCTCGAAGCAGGTAAATGGGCCAACTTTATTGTGACTACCGGACCTCTTTTTGCCAAAGACACGCGCCTTTTAGAAAACTGGGTACAAGGACAGGCCTTTCATTTGGCAGACCGCACGACTCAAGATATCCAAGGCACGTATACCCTCAACTACGCTGACCAAACACGTACACTCAAAATCAGTGGTGACCAATCCAAGTTGAGCCTTTCATACGGCATCGGGGACAGCCTCAGCAAAGGATCGATGAGCTATGCCAATAATTGGCTTCAATGGTCAGTCAAAAACAAAGAGACCGATGGAACCATCCGAGGAACAGCACGAATCAACACTATCGGCGGGTTTTCGGGCAAACTCTTTATGGACTCGGGACAAGAAGTGCCGTTTGAGGCCCTATTGAATGAAACCACCCTTAGCGAAGATGCTGACCCGGCGGATAACAAACCAAAAAAAGAGACCACCTCGAGTGACCCTGTTGCGGTGACTTTTCCGAACGTAGGCTACGGTAACCTTTCGCTTCCCAAAGCAGCGTCAGTTGTCTTCCGCAATGCGACCATATGGACAGGTGAAGAGCCCGGTATTTTAACCACGACAGACCTTTGGGTCAAATCTGGAAAAATCCATAAAATCGGACAAGGCCTTAAGGCTCCAGGAGCCCGAGTGATTGATGCCACAGGAAAACACCTTACTGCTGGAATTATTGATGAGCACTCTCATATTGGCGCTTTGAGCATCAATGAAGGCGGACAGAATTCCTCAGCCGAAGTACGTATTACAGACGTCATCAACCCCAAAGACATTAACATCTACCGTAATCTGGCGGGCGGGGTAACCTCGGTCCAGATCTTGCATGGATCAGCCAACCCAATTGGTGGGCAATCGGCCATCATCAAACTCAAGTGGGGTGAAGATGCCGACGGTTTACTATACCAAGACATGCCTAAGTTTATCAAGTTTGCCTTGGGTGAAAATGTCAAACAAAGCAATTGGCAAAGTTTTAATCGTTTCCCGCAAACCCGCATGGGTGTAGAGCAGTTGTATGTCAACTATTTCAATCGCGCCAAAACTTATAACGATGTAAAAAACAGTGGCGCCCCCTACCGCATTGATGAGGAGCTCGAAACCTTAGCCGAAATACTCAATGGTGAACGCTTTATCAGTTGTCACAGTTATGTGCAGAGCGAGATCAATATGCTCATGAAGGTGGCCGAATCTTTTGATTTTAATATCAACACCTTTACCCATATTTTGGAGGGCTATAAAGTGGCAGATAAAATGAAAGCTCATGGCGCTGGCGCCTCAACCTTCAGTGATTGGTGGGCTTATAAATATGAAGTCATCCATGCCATTCCATACAATGCCGCAATTATGGCCAAAGAAGGCGTCACTACCGCAATCAATAGCGATGATGACGAAATGGCACGACGCCTGAATCAGGAAGCGGCCAAAACCATTAAATATGGTGGCATGTCCGAACTAGAAGCTTGGAAAATGGTCACGATCAATCCCGCTAAATTATTGCATCTCGATCACCGAACTGGAAGTATAAAAGAAGGTAAGGATGCCGATTTAGTACTTTGGAATGACCATCCCCTGTCCGTATATGCTACGGCAGAAAAAACCATGATCGATGGAGCTATTTATTTTGACCGTGACCAAGACCAAGCACTGCGTCTTTCGATGGCTCAAGAAAAAAATGACTTGATCCAACTGATGTTATCGGACAAAAGCGGCGACAGTGGCTCCAAAAGGGCACCCCGTAAACGCGACCGAATCGATTTTGAATGTGAAACCATAAACTAAGCCAACGATGAAAAATTTTACACCTTTATACACACTGATCATACTTGGTTTCATGGGAATGACCCACGCACAACAAGTGCCAGGTGTACAATCCTCAGGGCCCATTACCCTGTCCGGCGCCACGGCGCATATCGGCGATGGGACCGTTATTAACGATAGCCGTATTGTGATTGATCAAGGCCGTATTTCGGCCATTGGCGGTGATGAAGTCACCCCGAGGGGCGCCGTTATTGATGTCACTGGTCAGCACGTTTATCCTGGCATTATTGCGCCGGTTTCTTCACTGGGACTGGTCGAAATTGATGCCATCCGTCAGACCCGTGATGATGCCGAATTGGGAGAGTACCTGCCCAATATCCGCAGTATCATTGCCTACAATGCCGAGAGTCGCGTGGTAGAAAGCATGCGGCCAAACGGTGTTTTATTGGCACAAACGACCCCGCAGGGTGGCACCATTTCTGGCACGTCTTCTATCGTGCAGTTGGATGCTTGGAACTGGGAAGATGCTGCCGTAAAATTAGACGACGGTATTCACCTGCATTGGCCAGATACCTATCGCCGTGGGCGTTGGTGGATGGGCGAAAGCAGAGGATGGACGCCAAACAAAAAATATGGAGAACAAACCCAGGCTATTGCCACTTATTTTCAATCAGGGATCAGCTACACCCAAGACCAATCCAAAGAGCCTCATGAGGCTTTTAAAGCCTTGAAAGGGGTTTTTGACGGCAGTAAAACAATATACCTTTATGCCGACGGGGAACGCGAAATAGTAGATGCCGTCAGCCAGCTCAAAGATCTTGCGGTTAAACGCATCGTTTTGGTCGGTGGCTACGAAGCCCATAAAATCATTCCTTTTTTAAAAGCACATGAGATTCCCGTTATAGTGGACCGTGTACACGCGACGCCCGCTCAGGATGACGATGATTATGACCAACCGTTCAAGTTGCCAAAATTATTGGTGGATGGCGGTTTGCTTGTTGGACTTAATGCCAGAGGCTCTATGGAGCGGATGAGCACGCGTAACTTACCCTTTTATGCAGGTCACGTTGCCGGTCAAGGCTTAGCACCCGAAGAGGCCTTAAAACTCGTCACCGCTAATACCGCAAAGATTTTGGGTATTGAGGGACAGTACGGGACTTTAACGCAAGGCAAAAGCGCCACCCTATTCGTGAGCCGAGGAGATGCACTTGATATGCGGACCAACCAACTCACTCATGCCTTTATTGACGGACGGGTATTGTCACTTGAAACGCATCAAACTGAATTGTACGAGCGTTATTCAGAAAAATACGGACAAGACTAAATCCAAAGGTTTATAACCTTTCATCAACGATGTATACCAAACTCATTTCCAGTAGCCAAAACCCTTTGATCAAGCACATCATTGGGCTTACCGACAAGGCAAAGGAACGCAGAACCCACGGGCTTTTTGTGGTTGAGGGCATGCGGGAAATCCAATTGGCCGTTGCATCGAAATTTGCGGTAACTACTTTAGTGTGCTGCCCTGAAATCATAGACCAAAGTGCTTTAGAATTACTGCTGAAGACACTCAATCTAGAACTTGAGCGCGTCGAGGTCAGCACAGAAGTATATGAAAAAATCGCTTATCGTGGATCGACCGAAGGGGTTTTGGCCTTGTGCCGCATCCAGAATCACACATTAGACACCCTGCATTTTCGCAGTAAGCATCCCTTGATTTTGGTAGCAGAAGCGCCAGAAAAACCTGGAAATATCGGAGCGCTATTGCGCACCTGTGATGCTGCAGGCGTTGATGCGGTCATCATTGCGAATCCCAAAACAGACCTCTATAACCCCAACATCATCCGCAGCAGTGTCGGAGCTCTTTTTACCACACAAATCCGAACAGGGACGACCCAAGAGATTATCGACTATTTGAAGGCTCAGGGTGTTTCAATTTATTGCGCCTCCTTGCAAGCCGCATTGCCTTATACCAGTGTAAACCTTAGTGGGCCAGCCGCTATAGTGGTGGGTACTGAAGCCGACGGACTATCTCAGGCATGGACCGAGCAGAGTGACCAAAATATTATTATTCCCATGAACGGCCAACTCGATAGTATGAATGTATCTGTTGCTGCCGGCATACTCATCTTTGAAGCCATCCGTCAAAAGGCTTAGTCTTTGCCTGTCATGACCTTGGCTGTTATAAATAAAGGGGCGGTAATGTGCCGTTTTCTTTAGTGATGGTCCTTGTTACTCTTAAACTTTATTGTAATTTTAATTGATGACTCCAGACGTCCTAGAAATAGAGAATAAAGAAATTGCCAAGCAGTACAAACAGCTGCTGAAGATCAGCTATCAGACTTTGTCAAAAGATGATAAAAAGCTGATCCGCATGGCCTTTGACATAGCCGTCGACGCCCATAAAGAGCAGCGCAGAAAAAGTGGAGAAGCTTATATATTTCATCCCATCGCTGTGGCCAAAATTGTGGCTGCTGAAATTGGACTCGATGCAACGTCTATAGCTGCCGCACTGTTGCATGACGTAGTTGAGGATACCGCCTACAATTTGGCCGATATCGAACAACTCTTTGGGCCGACCGTTACCCGCATTGTCCATGGCCTTACCAAAATCTCTCATTTAGAGTATCAAAGTGATGTCTCTTTGCAAGCTGAGAATTTCAGAAAAATGTTGCTGACACTCAACGAAGACATTCGCGTGATCATTATAAAAATTGCCGACCGCATGCACAACATGCAGACCATGGACAGCATGTCGCCAGAAAAGCAATTGAAAATCGCTTCGGAAACCTTATATATTTATGCACCACTAGCCCACCGCATTGGTCTTTACAACATCAAATCGGAACTAGAAGATCTGGGATTAAAATATACAGAACCTGCTGTATATCGCGATATTGTCGACAAAATAAAAGAAAGCAAGCAAGAACAAGACCATTTTATAACAAGCTTTACACAGGTCATCCGGGACCGACTCAATGACGAAAACATAAAATTTGACATCAAGGGCCGTCCAAAATCTATTTTTTCGATTCGGCGTAAAATGGTCGTTCAAAATGTATCCTTTGATGAGGTTTACGACAAATTTGCTATTCGCATCATTTACAACACTACCTCCGAAAACGAAAAATTTCTGGCTTGGAAAATATATTCTATTGTGACCGATCACTTTAGGCCAAATCCTATACGCCTCAGGGATTGGATTTCTGCACCAAAATCAACAGGTTATGAAGCCTTGCACATCACGGTCATGGGCCCCGATGGCCGCTGGGTCGAAGTTCAGATCAGAAGTCAACGCATGAACGAAATTGCAGAAAAAGGCTATGCAGCACACTATAAATACAAAAATGGGGATAGCCAGGACGAAGGCCTTGACCTATGGCTCAATAAGCTACAAGAAACTCTGGAAACCGCGCAGAGAGATGCTGTTGATTTCGTCGAAGACTTTAAATTAAATCTTTATACCAAAGAGATTTTTGTGTTTTCACCCAAAGGGGACTTGTACTCTTTGGCAAAAGGCGCGACGGCATTGGACTTCGCGTTTCACGTTCATACAGAAATTGGCAAACACACCCGAGGCGCCAAAGTTAATGGTAAACTGGTCCCTTTGAGTTTTGCCTTGAATAACGGTGACCAGGTCGAGATCATCACCTCAGAAAAAACCAAACCGTCCGCCAACTGGCTCAATTATGTCATTACCGGACGTGCCATTGCCAAAATCAAATCAACCCTAAAGGAAGAGGAAAAACAAATTGCTGAAGAGGGCAAAGTTATTTTGATGCGGAAACTGAAATCCCAAAAAATCACCCTAGACGACAAGGTGACCCAACGCTTGGTGGTCTATTTTAAGCTCAAAACTTCGTTAGATCTTTTTTACCGCATTGGGGCGGGTATGATTGACAATAAAATGCTCAAAGAATTTGTGGCCGCAAACAACAATGCCTTTGTAAACTTTTTCAAAAACCGCATCCGCAGACCAAAAGACAATGACTATGTTCATAAGGAGGAGCTTACCGTCAAATACGATCAATTGGTTTTCGGTAAGGAAGAAGAGAAATTAGACTACAAAGTATCGCCCTGCTGTAATCCGATTCCCGGGGATGATGTTTTTGGATTTTTGACCATTCACGAGGGCATCAAAGTCCACAAAACCAATTGCCCTAATGCCCTTCAGATGCAAAGTAATTACAATTACCGCATCATCAAAGCCTTCTGGATAGACGCAACCCAGAGTGATTTTAAGGCCACCCTTAAGATCACAGGTATGGATACCTTTGGCATGGTGAACAGTGTCACTAAAGTAGTGTCGAGCAATCATCATATCGATATGAAAAGTGTGCACTTCGACACTAACGATGGCACCTTCATCGGCAATATTGTCGTTAAGGTAAAAAACAAGGCCATCCTTGATAACTTGGTTAAAAACATCCAAAAAATAAATGGTATCGATAAAGTCACCAGACTATAATTAAGTAACTTTGGCTACTTATAATGAAGACACCTACAGAAATCAATAATCAAGCGATTGTAAAAAATGTCTTTACCGGCTTTTTGGAAGAAAAAAAGCACCGTAAAACGCCAGAACGCTTCGCTATTCTGCAGGAAATATATGACCAAACCGAACACTTCGACATTGAGTCATTATACACCGACATGAAAAATAAAAATTACCGTGTGAGTCGGGCCACATTGTACAATACGATTGAACTATTATTAGATTGCGGATTGGTACGCAAGCATCAATTTGGGCAAAATCAAGCGCATTACGAAAAGTCTTATTTTGACAAGCAACACGACCACCTGATCCTAAACAATGGGGAGGTTATTGAGTTTTGCGACCCGCGGATTCAGACCATTAAAAAAACCATCGAGGAGATCTTTGATGTGGACATCACAAAACATTCACTTTATTTCTATGGCCGTCGAAAGGCGACTAAATAATTTATTTTATGGCAGTAGATTTATTATTGGGGCTCCAATGGGGCGACGAAGGAAAAGGTAAGATTGTCGACGTATTGACGGCCAACTATGACATCATAGCACGTTTTCAAGGGGGACCCAACGCGGGACATACCTTAGAATTTGATGGCATCAAACATGTTCTTCACACTATTCCCAGCGGTATATTCCATCCTACGGCGATCAACCTAGTGGGCAATGGCGTGGTGATCGATCCCGTTAGTTTTAGAAAAGAACTAGAGCAACTCGCTCCTTTTGGCTTAGACATCAAAAATAAGTTATTGATTTCACGCAAGGCCCACCTGATCTTGCCTACCCACCGCTTGCTCGATGCCGCCAGTGAAGCGGCCAAAGGCAAAGCCAAAATAGGTTCGACGCTCAAGGGTATCGGCCCAACTTATATGGACAAAACCGGACGAAATGGCATCCGAATCGGTGACATTGAGCTACCACATTGGAAAGAAAAATACCGGAATCTCGCCAATAAACACGAAGCCATAATAGCCGCTTACCACGTGGCTATTGAATACGATTTGGCCGAATTAGAAGCAGAGTTTTTCACCGCTATTGAACACCTCAAAACGCTCACCTTTATCGATAGTGAAGCGTATCTTTTTGACGCCATGGATGCGGGAAAAACCATTTTGGCAGAAGGCGCTCAAGGCTCTTTATTAGACATTGATTTTGGCACTTATCCCTATGTCACCTCATCTAATACAACCGCTGCTGG
>DGAU01000016.1:52427-104428 GCA_002384055.1 Flavobacteriaceae bacterium UBA4022 | reverse complement strand
AGTGGGCCTTTCCCCACAGAGCTTTTTGATGACTACGGCGAAACTATGGGCCGTGTAGGGCGAGAATTTGGCGCTACTACAGGACGTCCACGACGCTGCGGCTGGCTCGATTTAGTGGCCTTAAAGTATGCGGTAAAAGTCAATGGCGTAACCCAGCTCATGATGATGAAAGGCGATGTGTTGAGTGGTTTTGACAAGCTCAAAGTTTGTACGGCATACCGCTATCGCGGTGAAGTCATCACGCATTTCCCTTACGATATCGAACCAGAAAATGTCACTCCTGTTTATACAGAAATGGCTGGTTGGTCCAAAGACTTGACCCAACTCACCGAAGCAGATGCGCTACCTGATACTTTGCTGGCCTATATTGACTTTTTGGAGCAAGAACTTAAAGTGCCCATCAAAATTGTTTCAGTAGGTCCGGACCGTAAACAAACCATACATCGATAATTCCAATTTTTGTTGGTATTTTAGTAGGGTCGTGTGCACACCAACCAAATATGCCCTATCCATTTGTGTATTGACCCTTTTATTAGGGGCTCAAGGTTCCCTATGGGCACAAAAAACTGCGATATCGGACAGTGTCCAGCCGACACAGGTCTCAGTAAAATCAGGTTATTTTGAAAAAAGTCCTGAATACCCTGAGGCTGTTATTTATTCCCGGGACCAAAATGGCCCGGTGCATATCGAACACGATGGGGTACAAATGTGGTGCGATCAAGCACTGGTCTACTTTAAAGAAAACTTTGTCAAAGCCTACGGGTCCGTCAAGATTGCACAGGGCGACACCATAAATATGTTCAGTGACTACGGCGAATACAATGGCGACACTTCCTTTGCTTTTGCTGCCGGGAATGTGGTTTTGGACGAGCCGCAAACCAATTTGACCTCAGACACCCTTTACTTTGACCGTCAAAAACAAGAGGCTTATTACCGTAGCGGAGGCACCGTAAGGGACTCCAGTAGTGTATTAACGAGTCGGGTTGGCCGTTATTTTACCAACACCAAAAAGTACCAATTTGAATCCGACGTAACCATTACCAACCCAAAGTACACGGTACACGCCCCACGAATTGACTTTTATACCGAATCTGGCCTGGCCTATTTATATGGCGCATCAAGTATTGAAAGTGAGACAAGCACTATTTATTGCGACCGTGGCTATTACAACACCCGCAGTAATATTGGTCACTTTGTCAAGAATTCACGGGTCGATTACAACAACCGAATCCTATACGGGGACAGTATTTATTTTGACCGCGCACAGGGTTTTGCCTCGGCAACCAACCACATCAAGATCATTGATTCGCTTAATAAAACAGTCGTTCACGGCCATTATGCCGAAGTTTTCAAAGCGCAAGACTCCGTCTTTATAACCAATAGAGCTGTCGCGGTGAGTCTGCAAGAACAGGACTCTGTTTACATTCATGCCGACACCCTGCGCATTACAGGTAAGCCAGACCAGAGGGTCATTAAAGGTTTTTATGAAGCGCGTTTTTTTAAACCCGGGGCAACGATTGCAGAACGTACTAGCGGGCGTTGCGATTCTATTGTCGTGACCCAAAAAATAGGCCTCACCGAAATGCTCGGGCGGCCTGTCTTGTGGTCGGGCGAAAATCAAATTACAGGAGACACCATACATCTGATCCAAAATTTAGTCCGCGAGGATATGGATTCCCTCAAAGTGTTTGACAACGCTTTTTTGATACAAAAAGACCTCGAGGGGTACAACCAAGTAAAAGGCGCAATATTGATTGGCCATTTCACAGAAAACAAGCTCGACACGATCGACATCGTCAAAAATAGCCAGGTCATTTTTTATTCACGAAATGATCAAGAGGCTTTGGTTGGGATCAACCACACGGTATCCAGTGCCATTCAACTTTATCTCAAAGATCAAAAGATCAATGGCATCCGCTTTATCAATAAAGTTCCGGGCAAAGTCTATCCGCCGTCTGAATTTCCTGAAAACGCTCGTATTTTACCGGGATTTCTCTGGCGTGGTACGGAGCGTCTTTTTTATATCGAAGATCTTTTTGCCGGAAAAACATTTCCAGAACTCAGGCCTATTCGCGGAATACCCCTACCCGATCCGATCGATAACAGTACCGTCGCTGGGGGTCAAACAGAAAATTCAAGTGCAGCGTCTGAGTCCGAAACCAATGGATCTGAGCCTTCGGAGTCCAATGGTGCCAAAAGCCCTTCAAAGCCATCGGACCAAAGACTTATCCCTAATCCGTGATCCAGATGATTGATGATTTTTTAAGGTATCAAACCCAAACAACGCCAAGCCCTATGGGGCTATCCGTGGCACGGGCCCAAGGGAGTTATGTTTACGATACAGACGGAAAACCTTATCTAGATTTCGTTGCAGGCGTCTCCGCCTGCAGTGTTGGCCACTGTCATCCAAAAGTGGTCGCCGCGATACAAAAGCAAGCCCAAGAATACTTGCACGTGATGGTTTATGGGGAATTCGCCCAGGGACCGGCTGTCGCAATATGCAAGCAACTTGCAGCACATTTACCGGATACCCTCGAATCAACTTATTTGGTCAATAGCGGTACCGAAGCCATCGAAGCGGCCTTAAAATTAGCGCGAATCGCCACAGGTCGCACCGAGTTGATTTATGCCCAAAACGCGTATCATGGCAACACTATGGGTGCCATGAGCGTGATGGATTATGACCAGCGTAAGGCCCCATTTGAACCCCTGATACCAGATTGCCGCAGTATACCCTTCAATGAGGTTGCTGCTTTAGATACCATCACGGAACAAACCGCTGCGGTTATTTTAGAGACCATTCAAGGCGGCGCCGGGTTCATCGTGCCCGATAAACACTATATGACCCAAGTACGCAAGAGATGCACCGAAGTGGGCGCACTTTTGATCCTTGATGAAATACAACCTGGTTTCGGGCGTACCGGAAGGCTCTTTGCCTTTGAGCATTTTGATATCGTTCCGGATGTTTTGGTCATGGGCAAAGGAATGGGTGGCGGGCTTCCTATTGGGGCCTTATCCGCTTCTCAAGAACTCATGAAACGCTTCAGCACACAACCAAAACTGGGACACATTACCACCTTTGGCGGGCATCCACTGATCGCTTCGGCGGCATTGGCGACACTCGAAATCATTACCGAGCCCCATTTTATGAATGACGTCCAACGTAAAGAAGTGCTCATCCGTCAACACCTCCAGCATCCTTTGATTCATGAAATTCGGGGTATGGGCCTCATGCTTGCCATGATTATGCCCCATAAAGAGATAGCCGATAAGGTTGTACTGACTTGCCAGGAGCGCGGCTTGCTGCTTTTCTGGCTGCTCTATGAGGAACGGGCGGTGCGTTTGACGCCACCCTTAACTGTTTCGGAAGACGAAATCACCGAGGGTTGTCGCTTGATCCTTCAGGTTTTAGACGAAATTCACGAAAACACATAAATCATAAAAATTTGATATACAGTGTTTTAGGATGACTTATTTCGTGTTGATAAGCTTGTTAACAAGAATACATGGCCCCAAAACAGCATCTCGGTCCTGTGCTTACCTTTATGTAACTAAAAGTAATCTCCTTTGATGCACTTGAGTCCCGACGAATCCAACCAATTTTCCCTTTCGCGTTTTGAATCTATGCTGCAGACCAATGATGTCTACTTCTTTGATTCTGAAGAGTTTGAAGAGATTATTCATCATTACCTTGAAAACGGGAAAATTGCTTTGGCCAAAAAAGCGACCAAGCTTGGCTTGGCACAGCACCCGACTTCAATGAACCTGAAGCTGTTTGAAGTGGAGATGATGATCTTCGAAAACAAGCTAGACCATGCAGAGGAGCTACTCGACCAGCTCTACATATTGGAGCAATCCAACGAAGAAATTTTTATTCAAAAGGCCAACATTCTCTCCAGACGTAATCAACACCGTAAGGCCATTACCTTGTTGGAACAAGCCCTGAGCATTTCAGAAGATCAACTCGATGTGCTCTCCTTGATCGGCATGGAGTATTTGTTTTTAGAAGATTACGAAAACGCCATAGGCTATTTCATGCGTTGTGTTGACGAGGACACCGAAGATTATTCTGCACTTTACAACGTGATTTATTGTTTTGAATTTTTGGAACAATACAATGAGGCCATCGTTTATCTGAATGAGTTTTTGGACGACAACCCTTATTGTGAAGTAGCTTGGCACCAGATTGGAAAGCAGTATTATCATCTCAAAGATTATCAAAAGGCCCTTGCAGCGTTTGATTTTGCCATCATCAGTGATGATTGCTTTATTGGGGCTTATTTGGAGAAAGGCAAAGTGCTTGAACGTCTCAAGGACTATGGCCTAGCTATTGAGAGCTATATGATGACCCTCACTTTGGACGATCCGACATCCTTTGCCCTTTTGCGGATCGGAAAATGTTATGAGAAATTACGCCAACCAGAGCTGGCCTTGCAGTTTTTCAACAAATGCGTTGAAGAAGATGCCCTGCTGGATAAGGCCTGGATCGCTATTACCGATTTTTACGTCAAGAAAAAAGACTTTAACAAAGCCCTATTCTATATCGAAAAGGCCGTGAATATCGATGCAGATAATGCACTTTATTGGAAACGGCACGCGCGTATCAGTTTGCAGCTCAATCGCTACGAAGAGGCAGAACATGCCTTTCGCCGCACCATTGAACTGGGCAATTACGAATTGACAACATGGTTGTCACGCTGTGATCTTCTCATCAAATTGGGCGAACATCGCGCGGCAGTCAACAATCTGCTGCAAGCCACCGAATTTCATCCGGACCAAGCCGAAATTGAGTTCCGTATGGCGGGCCTCAATTATCTTCTAAAAGACCCTTACAAGGGGCGATTTCACTTGATCAATGGGCTACATCTTAACCAGGAGTATGTCATGGTAATCGAAATTTTATTCCCGGAAGTCTATGGCACTCTTAGCGTTCAAGAATTAATCCACAATCACCAAAAGCCTTCCATATAAATTAAGTATTTTTGAGTAAATACTCAATTCATCCGTATCGTGAAGTCTCGCTATTATTCGATTTTTTTTAAAGGTATTGCCATGGGTGCTGCCGATGCTGTTCCCGGGGTTTCAGGCGGAACCATTGCCTTCATCTCGGGTATTTACAAAGAATTGATCGACACCATCAGTGGCATAAATTTCTCACTCATTGCGACCTTGCGTAAAGACGGTTTCAAAGCATTTTGGCACCAACTCAATGGCGGTTTTTTGACCGCACTTTTTTTGGGTATCCTGACCAGTTTTATCAGTCTGATGCGGGTCGCCAAATACCTGATTGAACAAGAACCCATCATGATCTGGTCATTCTTTTTTGGTTTGATTCTCGCCAGTGTTTGGTATATCGGAAAACAAATAGACTCATGGCATATGGGGCGCATTTTGGCTTTGATCATCGGTGGTCTTCTGGCTTATTACATCAGCATCATGCCCAGCTTATCGGGACTAGGTGCTTGGTGGTTTTTGCCCATCGCTGGGGCCATAGCCATCTGTGCCATGATCCTGCCAGGAATATCCGGGTCTTTTATCCTGGTAATTCTGGGTGCTTATAAAATATTAAGCGATGCCCTGCACGAC
This sequence comes from Flavobacteriaceae bacterium UBA4022, assembly GCA_002384055.1. Classification (GTDB taxonomy): domain Bacteria; phylum Bacteroidota; class Bacteroidia; order Flavobacteriales; family Flavobacteriaceae; genus BACL21. The sequence goes on along the minus strand of DGAU01000016.1, from coordinate 98,842 downwards.
TTCGACCTAAAACGCATCATGTTATTTGCCTTGGGCGCTGTCATTGGCTTATTGAGTTTCTCAAGGGTTCTCAAATGGTTGTTCCTACATTACGGGCAAACAACCCTTGCGCTACTGACCGGTTTTGTCATGGGTAGTTTAAACAAAATATGGCCTTGGAAACAGACCTGGACCGTTATGGATGCCTCCAGTGGCGCGATCAGCCCCATGAATGAGCACTTTGCTTTAGGCACCTTGTCCCTGGCGCAAAAACAAGGCAACGATTTTAAGGCTTTCAAATCGGTACTCGAATCAAGCATTAGCCCTGAGCGTTACGCCGAAATAAATCATAATATTGACCCACAAATTTGGGCGGCTATTGGCCTTATGCTGTTAGGTTTTTTAACCTTACTGGTATTAGAACGTATCGCCCAAAAAGACAACCGCTAATGAATTCAAAACGCACCCTTAAAAATCAATTCTGGCTGGTAATCAAAGGGATTACTATGGGTGCGGCCAATAAAGTTCCTGGGGTTTCTGGTGGAGTGATTGCTTTTGTTGCCGGATTTTACGAAGAATTTATTTACAGCCTCCAAAAAGTCAATGCTAAAGCGTGGAAACTACTTTTTAGTGGGCGCTTTAAGAGTTTCTTTCACTACATCAACGGCACATTCTTGAGTCTCCTATTCTTGGGCATGATCATTAGTTATTTTAGTGTCTCTAAGCTTTTGGATTATCTGCTGATCGACTACGAACTGTATGTTTGGAGTGCCTTTTTTGGCATGATCATTGGCTCAATTTACTACATCACCAAAGAATTCGGACGATGGAGCAATAGCCATCGACTCTATCTTGTTTTTGGCGTCTTGATCGGTTTGGCGATTAGTCTTTTAGAGCCCGCACGTGAAAACGACCAGCTTTGGTTCGTCTTTTTCTGCGGCATGATTAGCGTTTCTGGCATGACCCTACCGGGCTTGTCTGGCTCCTTTATCCTGATGCTTCTAGGCAACTACGTCCTGCTATTAGTGGACTCGGTCAATGCCTTATACGACCTAGTGGCCCATCTATTTTTTTGGGATTTTTCGTTTATGGAACAACCAGAGCAACTCGCCCTGTTAAAGATATTATTTGTTTTTTCGATCGGCTCCCTTACGGGACTTGTCGCTTTTTCTCATTTGCTTGCCGCAGTGATTAAAAAGCATAAGAAAGTAACCTACGCCGTCATTATTGGGTTCATTACTGGATCGCTTGGCGTAGTTTGGCCATGGAAAACCAAGGTATTTGAATATAACGGATTAGGCCAAATGGTGACCGACCCCCAGGGTAGGCCAGTGGTCAAAGACTTTAGCCGCTATCTCCCCCATGAATGGACTTCAGAAACGCTGTTGGCCGTGTTTTTTATTATATTCGGTATTGCTGTGGTTTATGGATTAGAGCGTTATAAATTCTCCAAAAAAGCATAATATATGGCGCGATATGGATTATTAGGACGCGACATTGACTATTCTTTCTCCAAAGAATTTTTTACCCAAAAATTTGAGCGGGAAGGTCTTAACCACACTTATGAAAATATTGATATACCGTCTCTTGACGGCTTGAAAATATGGCTCACCGACCATGGCCCCCTTAAAGGCTTCAATGTCACGATTCCGTATAAAGAAGCCATTATCCCATTTCTGGACAGTATCGATCCACAAGCCAAGGCTATCGGCGCTGTGAATACCATAAAAATTAATAAAAATGGCCGCATGACCGGCTACAATACGGATCATTTTGGCTTTGCCAAATCCTTGGAAGATTGCATCCCTTGGCTCGACAAAACGGCTCTAGTCCTGGGCACAGGTGGTGCGTCGAAAGCCATTATCTATGTCCTTAAAACATTAGGTTTTACGGTATGTCAGGTATCTCGTTCACCGATTGAAAATGGATTGACTTATGGCGACATCAGCCGATCAGTTTTGGAACAGCACCAACTCATTGTCAATTGTACCCCTCTGGGTACTTACCCTGATCTGCTGAAGTTTCCGTCTATTCCTTACCAATACATCACATCGCACCATATGTTATACGATCTAATTTATAATCCCGTCAAAACCGAGTTTTTAAAACTCGGCCAAGCCTCAAATGCACGGATCAAAAATGGCCAAAAAATGCTCGAGCACCAGGCCCTAAAGTCATGGTCCATCTGGACGCGCCCCTAAATATTTAATTCACGCCTCAAGATTTCTATAATGACTTGAGCTTTACTATCTTCACCGCATTATATTTTGACCCTTAACATTGAAACAGATGTCAGACCTAAACACAAAGCCAGAGGCTAACCAAATACCTCAAGACGTTAGTCCGCTGCCGGCACATATCGCGCAGCAGCCAGAGCCCGCTAATGACCCAGAAGCGACTCAAGCCAGCACTCCTCCAGAAACCATAGAAACTAAGGAAGCCGTCACCGAAGAAACTGCGCCAGAAGCTCCCCAAGTCGCCATTGACTATACCGCTTTAACCCAAGCAGAGCTCGAAGAATCCTTCCAACAACTGCTGGACAACGCGCCCATACAATCCATCAAGAAGCAGGCAGATGCCATTAAGCAGGAAATTGATGCCCGTACAGCCGATGTATTGACCGCAAACAAAGAAGCTTTTATGGCTCAAGGCGGTCTTGAAGAGGAATTTAGTTTCACTCCCAATACAGGCAATTTTGATCAATTGTTCCGCACCTACCGAAAGAAAAGAAAAAATTACTACGAGGCACTAAACAAAGATTTAAACGAAAATTTAGCCCGGCGTTTGGCGCTTATTGAATCGTTCAAAGGGTTATTGAGCGTCGAAGAAAACATCAATACCACCTTAAAAGCGTTTAAGGCCCTTCAAGAACAATGGCATATGGCCGGGCCCATTCCAAAGGCCCAATACGACATGGTCTGGAGTACCTACCGGCACCACGTTGAAAATTTTTATGACTTCTTGGACCTCAACCGTGAATTCCGGGATATGGATTTCAAACACAATCTGGAACAAAAAGTAAAAATAATTGAACGGGCACAAGCCTTGTCCCAGGAGGCCGATGTCAGCAAAGCTTTTAATGAGCTGCAACAGCTCCACAAAATCTGGAAAGAAGAGCTTGGACCAGTGGCTAAGGAATATCGCGAAGATGTCTGGAACACCTTTAGCGAATACAGTAAAGTTATCCGCGAAAAACGAGAAGTACAACTCAAGATTCAGGAAACCCTTAGGGAACAAATTTTTGAGCAAAAAATGACCATGATCGAAGGGATCAAACAACATACCACAAGCGCCAAAAGCACCCATAAGGATTGGCAAAAAGCAATGGAGGCGGTGCAGGTATTGCGGGATCAATTTTTTGCCCTAGGTCAGGTTCCTAAAGATAAAAACAAAGTGGTTTGGAAATCCTTTAAGGAAGTTACACGAGACTTTAATCAGGCCAAAAATGACTTTTACAAAAACTACAAAAATGAGCAACTGACCCATCTGGATCAGAAAGAAGCACTTATTGCGCAAGCCGAATCACTTAAGGACAGTGAAGATTTTATCAAGACTACTCCTTTAATGAAAAAGATCCAGAGTGATTGGAAAAAAATCGGCCATGTACCCCGCAAAGATGCCGACAAGCTTTGGAAAAAATTCAAAACGGCTTGTAACCATTATTTTGACCGCATCAATGCCGAACGTAACTCCGCCAAGCAAGAAGAAGTCGATCACCTTAAAACCAAAGAACTTTTGCTAGCCGAACTAAAAGCGTTAGCGCTTTCTGCAGATCAATCAGAGGCCTTGGCTCAATTGACCGACATGGCCCAACAGTGGAGATCCATCGGGAAGGTACCGGCAAAAGACCGCAACATTGAACAGGATTTTGAAAAAGTACTCAACAATCATTATGGCAGTATCGGCCTTTCTAAACAGGATGTTGCCATTTCTCGATACGCCAATAAGCTCGCGAGTTTTGTGGCCCAGGACAATGACAAATTATTGGAACAAGAGGCCCTTATGGTCAGTAAGAAAATCACTGAAATTAGTCAAGAAATCATACAGCTTGAAAACAACTTAGGCTTTTTCCAGCATGTAGACAAAAGCAATCCAATGGTTGTCGAGGTATACAAAACCATTGATCTCCGCAAGGCCGATTTGGCGTTATGGAAAGCTAAGAAAAAGAGTATTCGCGCTCTATAAGGACTTGGCTTCTTGCCAAAAGACTTCCATTTCAGAGAGCGTCATGTCTTTAAGGCTTTTGGACTGTTCTTGAGCTTTTTGCTCCAAGTACATAAACCGTTTCATGAACTTTTTATTGGTTCGCTCTAACGCATTTTCCGGATCTATATTCAAGAATCGCGCATAGTTGATCATGGAGAAAAGGAGATCACCAAACTCCTCGGCCATGGCTTCAGTTTGGCCGTTTTGCACTTCGGTGTTGAATTCCAAGAGTTCTTCTTGCACCTTTTCGAACACTTGATGCGCCTGTTCCCAATCAAATCCAACACCCGCAACTTTCTCTTGAATTCTATTGGCCTTGACCAATGCCGGCAGGGATTGAGGCACCCCCTCTAGGACACTTTTTTTACCTTCCTTGAGTTTGAGTTGCTCCCAGTTTCTTTTGACTTCTTCTTCGTCTGCAACGGTGACATCCCCATAAATATGTGGATGACGCGAGACCAATTTATCACAAATAGCATCCGTTAGACTGGCAAAATCGAATACACCAGTTTCACTTCCTAATTTGGCATAAAAGACAATGTGCAACAGCAAATCACCTACTTCGCCCTTGATGGCCTCAAGGTCCTTGTCCAAAATGGCATCACCCAGTTCGTAGGTCTCTTCGATGGTCAAATGGCGCAGGGTTTCGAATGTTTGTTTGCGGTCCCAAGGACATTGATCCCGCAGCTCATCCATGATCGTTAATAGTCGATCCATGGCCTCTAATTGTTTCTTTCTTGAATTCATGCCCCTAAAATAAAAAATCCTCTGTGGTCTAGAGGATTTTTAATGGTTAATTATGTATCGGTGCCGGTCTTATTCCTCTTCGTCTTGGGTGTCTTCATCGGACTGCTTCAGACTAAAGTCCGTGTGCCCGGTTGCAACCAACAGATTATACCATTGAATGACTTTTTTGATATCACTGGGATAGACACGGTCTTCATCATATTCGGGTAAAACTTCAAAAAAATAAGCTTCAAGCTCATCCTTTGGCGCCTTGTGACTCATAGCCTGACTCCCGTTTTCTTTTTTAGCGATGTTTTGGAAAACATCAGCCAAGGGTACTTCTTCGGTGAGTGTGTAAATGGCAATCTCAGACAAAAGGCTAATGTTCTCACGCGCGCTCACGGTGATTTTTTTACCATCCACTAAAGATTGCGCCAGAACGCCACTGCGTGTTTGTGTGACAATTTGATAGAGGCCTGGTTTTCCTGCAATCGATAATATTTTTTCTAAACTCATGGGTTCGTCTTATTAAGCGGGCAAATATCATCGCTTCGCTCGAGATTTCCAAATCCCTTATCGCTTCTTTTTGGCTAGTGGATATTTCATGCGGTAATCTCCACGGATCAGACCTTTAGAAATTTGCGTTAATTTACTTTTAATCATCCGTTTTTTGAGTGAAGACAGCTTGTCGGTAAATAAAATTCCGTCGATATGATCGTATTCGTGTTGGATAATTCGTGCCGCTATCCCCGAAAAGGTTTCGGTATGCTCTTTAAAGGTTTCATCTTGGTAGCGCAGGGTAACATGCTCCTTGCGGAAGACATCTTCACGGATCTCGGGAATGCTCAAGCACCCCTCGTTAAAGACCCACTCCTGGCCAGATTCTTCCACAATTCGTGCATTAATGAACACGCGCTTGAAAGTCTTAAGAAGATCCCGGTCTTCCTTGGATAAATCTTCGTCATCCTCGAAAGGCGTTGCGTCTACAATAAATAAACGGATCGGCAGACCGATCTGAGGCGCCGCCAAACCGATGCCCGAGGCCTCATACATGGTTTCGAACATGTCTTCTATGAGTTTTTTTAACTCTGGATAATTGGCATCAATTGGGGCCGCGCACTTGCGCAAAACAGGGTCCCCGTAAGCGACAATTGGATGTATCATAATGTAGTCTTCAAATAGTCTTGTAAAATAATGGTTGCACTGATTTGATCCACCAGTGCCTTATCTTGTCTTTTCTTTTTTTTCAGTCCTGCTTCGCGCATGGTGCGCGATGCCATTTTACTCGTAAAACGCTCATCAAAGCGTACCACTGGCATATCGGGTTGCTGCTCATTGAGCTTTTTAATGAACGACATGATCTCGGGCTCAATACCAGAGGCGTTACCTCGGCTCTGTTTGGGCTCTCCAACCACAATGCGTTCTATATCCTCGTCCCTCAAGAGTTTATCGAGAAAAACGAGCAAGTCAGTGGTGGCCACTGTCGTCAAACCTGACGCAATGATCTGCAACGCATCGGTCATGGCGACCCCCGTCCTTTTTTGCCCATAATCTAAAGCCACAATTTTGCCCATAATACAGGCAAAAATAAGGCTTTCACAAATAGTAACCCAAATTGTTTCACCGAATTCCATCACTGCCTTATCTTTGTATAAATTCAAAAATCATGCATGCACTTGAACCCATTATAGAACGCGCCTGGCAAAATAGAGAACTCCTCAAAGATGCTGAAACCATTGCTGCCATTAAAGAGGTCGTTGATCTTTGTGATCAAGGCATATTGCGCTGTGCAGCGCCAACCGACAATGGATGGCAGGTCAATGAATGGGTCAAGAAAGCCATCATACTTTACTTTCCGATCCAGCACATGCATACCTACGAGGTAGGGATTTTTGAATACCATGACAAAATTCCATTGAAAACGGGTTATGCAGCAAAGGGCGTCCGTGTGGTGCCACATGCCATTGCGCGCCATGGTGCCTTTTTGGCCAAAGGTGTTATCCTGATGCCAAGTTATGTCAATATTGGCGCCTATGTTGACCAAGGAACAATGGTCGATACCTGGGCCACCGTGGGTAGTTGTGCCCAAATTGGCAAGAATGTCCACCTGAGTGGCGGTGTGGGTATTGGAGGCGTACTAGAACCCCTTCAAGCCGCGCCTGTGATTGTGGAAGATGATGTTTTTATTGGCTCTCGTTGCATTGTCGTAGAAGGCGTACACATTGAAAAAGAAGCTGTTCTAGGGGCTAACGTGGTACTCACCGCCTCTACCAAAATCATTGACGTCACCGGTCCCGAGCCAAAAGAAACCAAAGGCCGTGTGCCGGCACGCAGTGTGGTGATCCCTGGAAGTTATACCAAAACGTTCCCTTCAGGAGAATTTCAAGTGCCTTGTGCGCTGATCATTGGACAGCGCAAACCCTCGACCGACAAGAAGACCTCACTGAACGATGCGCTGCGCACTTACGATGTCGCCGTTTAATCCACTGGATTAATTTGAAAGTTGTTTAAGGTGTGGGCTCTGGCCCCGAAACGATGCCGTGTGGTGTCCAGGTAATTTTTTGGCTTCGGGTTTGTTTTCTTATCCCTTTATTTTTAGCAATTGACACTTCATTCTTGTACCCACGGGGGTGGTCCAAATGAATGCAAATAGCGCTGTAACGGATTTGCTTGCTTTTGATCCCAAGATTCATCAGGCGTTCGCCCAGTTCACGATCTTGTCCGCCGTATTGCATGCGCTGGTCAAACCCATTAATAGCCAATAAGTCTGTTTTCCACCCAGAGGCATTGTGTCCGTTCCAACTCGCATTGGTCGGGGTCACAGCGTTAAGTACTTTGGCCATTAATGGACCAGAAGTTAGTTTTTTGAGTTTAAAAGAAGCAATGAGTCCGTGCTGGATCAGCCAATCCCTGGTAAAGCAGTCCCCTGAATCAATGGTTTCTTTATCGATGGTTTCTGAAGTAGTCATGGGTAGCATAAAATAGCCCCCAGATAGGAAATAACCAGGTGCCCTATGTTGGGCGTGAACCGCCAAAAAATCTTTACGCGGGATACAATCCCCGTCACTCATCACGATATAAGGTGCCGTGCAGGCTTGAATGGCCTTATTGAGAATTTGTGATTTTTGGAATCCGTGATCTTCTTGCCAAACGTGGGTCACGTTAAATGCGACATCCTTTGAATATTGTTTAATGAAATCCGCTGTGTCGCCTGTAGACCCATCATCCGCGATGACCAACTCAAAATTTTGATAAGTTTGCCCAGCATAACCCCAAAGGACTTTTTTCAGCCAGGGCAGTGCATTGTAGGTACTGATGACCACCGAAATTTCAGGAACTTTCATCACCACAAATATAATAGAAATTATAGAGTCCGGGGTCGCCACGCCAAATCAAGTGCAGTCCCACAATTATTCTTTAATTTAGCCATATTAAGTGACCACAATAATGGATAAAATTTTGGTGATTCAGCAAAAAATGATCGGAGACGTATTGGTCTCCTCATTAATTTGTGCGCACCTCAAAAACCGTTACCCAGAAGCAAAAATTCATTACGCCGTGCATGAGCACACCAAGGCCGTGGTCGAAAACCACCCATCTATTGATCGCCTGATCCTCAAGCCCAAAGACCAGTCAATTGTGGCTTTCGCCGCTTATTTAAATACATTGCGAAGAGAACGTTATGATTTGGTTGTGGATGCTTATGGCAAGCTAGAAAGCAATCTTATGGTGCTTTTTTCGGGGAGTAAACATCGGGTGAGTTACCACAAATGGTATACCCAATGGATCTATTCGAAAACGGTCAAAAGATCGTCTGTAGTTTATAGCATCGCAGGCAATGCCATTGAAGACCGACTCAGGCTCATCTTTGAAGAACAGGAAATTCAAGAGCAAACGCTCACGCCACAAATCCATGTGACCGAACAAGACCAAAAATGGGCTCAAGACTATTTGGCCGATCAAGACTTGGACAGGAATAAGCCCCTGGTTATGGTCAGTGTCCTGGGCAGTGCAGAGAACAAATCATTGCCGGCCCAACAAATGGCCCAAATTCTAGACCACATTGCGCAGCATACTCAGGCCACATTATTGCTCAATTATATACCCAACCAAAGACCTTTAGTAGACGCCATTTTAGCGCATACCCAAGCCGTAACCCAATCACGCATCAAGCCCGAGATTTATGGCAATAACCTCAATCAATTTTTGGCCCTACTGGCGGAGTGTTCTGTCTTGATTGGTAATGAGGGTGGCGCCGTGAATATGGCCAAAGCTTTAGGACGTCCCACCTTTACGATATTCTCACCCTGGATCAACAAGCGTGCATGGAATGCCTTTGTAGATGACCAGAACCACTGTGCGGTCCATTTAAAAGATTTTCGTCCGGAATTGTATGCCTCGGGCGCCGGTCTTCAGGCCAAAAAAAATCATCAAAGACTTTATCAGGCCCTCGAACTAGACCTCTTTAGCGCGGAACTCTCAAAATTTTATAAGACGCATCTGTATTAAACCTTAAGATCAAAGTGTTGGACTAAAGCAGCCCACTGGCGAACATTTCTGTCCTGATCGACATTTTCCTTTTTTAACGAGAAGCTTTGTGTCCCGGCAATCGGAAGGGGTTCGGGGACGAACCGACTACATTTACGTACCGGGGTTCCCGAGAGTAGCTCCATGGCTTTGAACCATAAATCGTCGGCTTTAGGCGCCAACTTCAAAAACAAAACCGCATCATTGTATACCGCAGCAAATGGCTTTTTGGGATAAAGAACTCCTTTGCCGCCAATGGCTAATAAGGCATCAGGCTCCTGAGCAGCGTTTTGGTTAAAGCGCCACTGTTTGTATGGCTTTAGTTGCCCGTGAGCATCCCGCTGTATCGAACGAATATGGTGCGCAATGACCGTGTTTGGATGCTCCAGATGTTCTTGATACAAGGCCGATAGCCAGTTCGGGTGGTACATAAAATCATCATCGCAGGTCACGATCACATGATCCTTAAATGCCTCTAGGGTATGGATCAATTTTTTGTGTGAGCAAGTCAACGGGGTGAACCTAATAGAAAAACGGGCAAATGTCAATTTCTGAAGCGCCTCAGGGATTTGATCCCGCATCCCCTCGTTTAGCCACAAAATGATGTGCTCGGGTTGCGTGGATTGGGTCAATATACTCCGCACCACAAGCCCTACTTTATGCAATCGCGACGGGATCGATGTCATCGATACGATTACTGGAATCGTCCCTATATTGGGTTGTTGCAACCCTCGAATCGATTTGGATTGGAGCACAAGGGTGCGGGCCAGTGAAAAAGGAATCTCTTTTACCTTCATGTTAGCGGCGCCAAAAAAACAAGCGCTTTTTCAAGCGGCGTTTGCGGTGAAACTTATATTGAAATTGCTCTGTCGCCCTCCACATCTGGTTAAAAACCTCAGCTGTATCTAAACCAGCACAGCGGGCATAGGTCTGACTCATGGCCTGAACCATCTCTTTTAGAGGAGTCAATCGGGAAAAGTTTTGGATGCGCTGCTTGGTGGATAAAGGCTTAAAAGTCATTCGGTTCAAGTCTACCAAATAAAAATAGACCTGACCATCAATCCACTTGATCAGGGTGTTTCCTGGAGAGTGGTCATGAAATAATATCCCCTTCTGATGCAAGTCAAAAGTAAATTCTGTAAATTTTTCAATGATATAATCACGCTTTGGAATACTCAGGTCGTGAATCAATTCACGAAAAGTAAAATCTGGGTCCAATCCTTGGCTTAAGTAAAAACTCCGTTGGATTCCAAAGTGTTTGTAGGTTTCCGCAAAAGCTATGGGTTGGGCAGTGCCGACATTTAAGTCAATGAGTTTTTGCGCATACCGAAAAGAACGCTCGGCCTTAGATTGTCGCCAAAAGCGGTAAACCCATTTATTGACCATATTAGGCTCTTTGAAGGATTTAACGGCAACGGTTTCCTGGCCTAGTGGCATTGCCTTAATCACATTTCGGTCTCCTTGCCCAATCAAAGGCGCGTCACTGGTATCGAACGACTCTAATAAATGGAGCAGTGCATCATGGTGCTGTGGATAGGCCTTAGAAATAACGATTCGATCCAATTCGGTTATTATTTGCTGTAAAATTAGGGATATTTTTGCTGTCGCCCCCTAACCAAACGGCGTGTCGTGTGCTAAAATCCTTATATTTACCTGCAAAACAAGCATTTCTTGAGTTATAAGCCATCTATTAGCGCAGTTGTGATCACCCTCAACGAAGGGGCGGTCATCACATCTTTTTTACAACAGCTCGATTTTGTCGATGAGGTCATTCTGGTTGACTCTCACAGCAGTGACCAAACCGTTGCCTTGGCCAAGGCTTTTGACCATGTCCGCGTCTTCACCAGAGATTTTGATGATTTCAGTAGCCAAAAAAACTTTGCGCTAGATCAAGTGACCCACCCTTGGGTTCTTTTATTTGACCCCGATGAAGTCATCACACCTCAGGCCAAACAAGAAATATTGAGTGCAATACAATCTCCTAAGGCAGAGGCTTATTTTATCAGGCGGCAACTCTACTTTATGGGTAAAAAAATTAGATTCTCTGGATTCCAAACCGATTGGGTCATCCGTCTAGGCAAGACCCAGGCCTGTCGCTACAATGGACGCTTAGTTCATGAGACCATCTCTGTCAATGGCAGCACAGCGCGTCTCACAGCGCGCATTCCTCACCATACCTATAAATCTTTCGATGATTATCTAGTCAAACTCGATCGTTACAGCACCTTACAGGCACAAATGGCCTATGACGCCAAAAAGCCCGTCCATTTAGGCCATTTTATCTGGCGACCTTTTTATAGGTTTTGGCACCAATACCTGATTCGTCTGGGTATATTAGATGGCGTTGAAGGCTGGATTTTGGCCAGTATCAATGCGCAATCCGTATTTAAGCGCTATGTCAAATTGTATTTGATGTATCGCCAGTTGCCTTAACGGCATATTGATCTAAGCCCTTAGTTGCACGCACTATTTTTTCGGTTATGGTTTTTTGTTCTAGAGCATCATTGTGTGCCAATCGATCTTTGGCTAATGTTTGGTGCGGAATGTGGTAGAGCAAGCCTCTGTGCTTTAATCGCTGCAGGGAACAACCCAGATGCAACAAGCGGTAAGCCAAATCAGAATCTTCGCGACCCCAGCCCTCAAAGGCTTCGTTATAGCCATTGATACGTATAAAGTCATCACGCCAAAACGACGTATTACAGCCCCGAAATTGTTTTGAAAAATTGTTTTTTGGTCGGTAAAATCTACCCAAAAACGGCCAGTAAATACGGCGGGTTTTATTGCGCAAACCGTGAAAACCCAGCGGATACTGAATCTGTTGTGTGGCAAATAATGCGTCACGAAAGGTGTCTTTAATATTGATACGGCTCCCGGCCAAAAACACCCCTTGCTTTGCGGCACGCAGGTGATCTTCAACAAAATTGGGATGCAGCAGGCAGTCTCCATCGATTTGAATGATATAATCTACCGCACAAGCGGCGATGGCCTGATTCAAAATCGACGATTTGCGGAAGCCTTTATCTGGGTGCCAAATGTGCCGAATTTGTAGGGTACTGCGCTGCTTGAAATCTTCAATTACCGCTTTGGTTGCATTGTCGGATCCGTCATCTGCAATCAACACAACATCAGGGGAGACCACTTGTCCCGCCACACTCTTTAGAATCAGGGAGAGGGCCTCAGGCCAATTATAGGTCGAAATTAAAAGTGCAGATGTCATCGCTGTGGGTTTCATTATTAATCTGTAACACTTAGCTTTACATTATAAACGAAAGTAATGAAAATTAAAAAGGTATTGGGCAAGGTCTTTCCTATTCTGGATGGGGAACAAAGAAAAAAGCAAATGGCCCAAACCGTGCTGTCCGGCCCGCTAGAAAGTACTGGCGTAGTGAATATTCACCGGCATGATCCAAACAATATTGGCGACTATTATTGCGCGCCCCATTTATACTTTGAAGAACTTAATGGCAAAGTACTCGACATTAACGGCATGCGCAAAACCCAAGGCAGCATCCGCAAAAACTGGCGTGAAACCGTTCAAAACAATGACCTCATTATTGGCGGCGGTGGTTTATTGAACCTGCGTCATTTTGAGACCCAAATGAGCTTATTCAGTCAACTCAAAAGTTTGGGCAAAAAAACCGTGCTTTGGGGGCCTGGGCATAACGATCCAAACGCCGATCAATTTGGTAAAGCCCAACAATACAATGTCAATCTCAAAGACTTTGGCCTTGCAGGGGTAAGGGATTTCAGCACCAAGGAACGCTGGGTTCCCTGCGTGAGCTGCCTCCACCCTATTTTTGACCAAACCTACCAAAGCACTCAAGAAGTCGGTATCCTTTTTGGTAAAAAATCACAACAAAATCCAGCCTTGGCAAAACGCTTACAAAAATACCCCAACAGCCACAACGCAACATCTTTAGAGGATATGGTGGCTTTTATTGGCGCGAGTGAAACTTTGGTAACGGACAGTTATCACGCCATGTATTGGGGCTTACTCTTGGGCAAAAGAGTACTGGCTGTGCCTACCACTACGAAGTTTTTTGACTTCAAATACCCGGCTCTGATCACCTCCTATGACAACTTTGAAAATCAATTAAAACAAGCCCCTCAATATTCGGGTCTTTTAGAAGAATGTCGCGCCATAAATCGTAATTTTGCAGAGAACGTTTTTGACTACTTAAACCTTTAAATTTTCCTGTTCATGCATCCCGAATTAGAAAAAGCACTCAAGGTCCTCAAACGTGGAGGACTCATCGTTTATCCAACCGACACCGTTTGGGGTATCGGTTGCGATGCTACCAATGCCGAGGCCGTTGACCGGGTATTCGCGCTCAAGCAACGCGACGATTCTAAAGCCTTAATATGCCTGGTGTCGGACTTCAGGATGTTAGAACAATACATCTCGTCGATCCCCGAAGTGGCTTACGACATTCTCAAATATGCCGACCGGCCCACCACGATTGTCTATGACCAACCACGCCATGTGGCAGAAAATTTAATCGCAGAAGACGATTCTCTTGGTGTGCGCATTACCGACAATGAATTTTGCCGATCGATCATTAAATATCTCAAAAAACCCTTGGTCTCGACCTCTGCCAATATCAGTGGGCAGCCTACCCCGGGTATGTTCAAAGAAATTGACCAAGCAATTTTGGACGGCGTAGACTATGTCGTAAATTTGGATCGCAATAAGAAAAATGACCGACCCTCTAGTGTCATCAGACTCAAAAATGATGGAACGGTTCAAGTAATCAGAAAGTAAATGAGCCCATCCCAAGGATTAGAAAATGCACTGGACCACCCTATTTTTAGGACTGTAGCCCAGGCAGCCCAAATGCTCAATTTGGAGACTTATGTCATTGGGGGTTTTGTTCGGGATTACCTACTCAAGCGATCTTCTGCAAAAGATCTAGACTTTGTTACCGTGGGCAGTGGCATTGCTTTGGCCAGACAAGTAGCCGAGTTATTGCCCAACAAGCCTAAAGTCAGTGTATTCAAAACCTACGGAACGGCCATGCTCAAAACCCAAGGTTTGGAATTGGAATTCGTTGGAGCACGACGCGAATCATACCGCAGCGACAGCCGCAATCCAATTGTCGAAGATGGGTCGCTACAAGACGATCAGCAACGGCGTGATTTTACCATCAACGCTTTAGCTATTAGTGTCAATAAAGACAATTTTGGCGCATTACTCGACCCTTTCGATGGAATCAAAGCTCTGGGACAGAAAATTTTAAAAACCCCTTTGGATCCCGACATCACATTTAGCGATGATCCTTTGCGCATGCTTCGGGCCATACGCTTTGCCACGCAACTCAACTTTACCATTACACCAGAATGCCTCGATGCGATCCGCCGCAATGCGCCGCGTATTGAAATCATTTCAAAGGAGCGGATTGTAGAGGAAACCAACAAAATTTTAAATGCCGATGTGCCTTCGATCGGACTTGCCTTATTGCAAAAAACAGGGCTTCTGCCCTTTATTTTTCCAGAACTTACGGCCTTAGAAGGTATCGAAGAGCAAGAAGGACAGCTGCACAAGGACAACTTCTGGCATACCTTAGAGGTCGTCGACAATATGGCGCGCACCAGCGATGATCTTTGGTTGCGTTGGTCTGCATTATTGCACGATATTGGTAAGGCGCCTACCAAACGTTTTGACCAAAAGAATGGGTGGACCTTTCACGGTCACGAATTCGTGGGTTCCAAAATGGTCCTGAAACTTTTTAAGCGACTCAAAATGCCCCTTAACGATCGGCTTAAATTTGTCCGCAAAATGGTGGCCATGAGCTCAAGACCTATCGTTATTTCACAGAATGTGACCGATAGCGCCGTGCGCCGATTGATTTTTGACGCGGGCAACGATCTGGAATCACTGATGACGCTTTGCGAAGCAGATATCACCACCAAAAATCCCCGACGATTCAAAAAGTACCATGCCAATTTCCAGCGGGTACGTGAAAAAATTCAAGAAGTGGAGCAACGGGATCATGTCCGTAATTTCCAACCCCCAATGAGTGGAGAAGAAATCATGACCACATTTGGCCTAGGACCATCAAGAGAAATCGGCCAGATCAAAGAAGCCATTAAAGAAGCCATACTCGAAGGAAAGATTCCCAATGAATATGAGGCGGCCAAAGTCTTTATGTTACAAAAAGGGGCTGAGCTCGGCCTCACTCCGCGCCCATGACCCAGCCCATTGCCTTAAATACAAACCGGCTTTGTCTGCGACCTTTTACGCTAGAGGATATTGATGCAGTGGTTGCGTTGGGTTCGAATAAGGCGACGCACCAGAAAACTGGAGACGTCATGATCCATACCAGAGCACATGCCTCAGAAATCATCGAGGATACCTGGCTCAAAGAATACACCACTTATGGTTATGCCCGTATGGCAGTAGTGCATCAGGCCGATCAAAAACTCATTGGCTTTTGTGGTCTCAAACAAATACCAGCACTTGGCGTTCCGGATCTCGGCTACCGCTTTTTGCCCCAGTATTGGGGTCAAGGTATCGCTACAGAGGCGTCTCATGCGGTTGTGACCTATGGTTTTGACCATCAAGGCCTTGATCTGATTCGCGCCTTCACTATGGTGGGGCACACCAAGTCCATTCGGGTTCTGTCGAAGCTGGGTTTTGAATTTGAAAAACGGGATCACTATCCGGGAGAAACAAAGAACATATACAATTGGTATCGACTCAAAAAAGAAAACTATGAAAGACACTAAACCCGTCATTTATTGGCTGTTGAGCGGCTGTTTTTTAATCTTTATAATGGTGGTTGTTGGGGGTATCACTCGCCTGACACATTCTGGTTTGTCCATTGCCAACTACCAACTGATTGCGGGAACCATTCCCCCGTTAAATGCTCAAGAATGGGACGCAGCCTTTGATCTCTACAAACAATACCCCGAATACCAAAAAATAAATCACCGCATGACCTTAGAAGAATTTAAGGACATCTTCTTCTGGGAATGGATCCACCGGGTTATTGGACGGGTTATCGGAATGGTTTTTATGATCCCCTTCGTTTACTTTTTGATCAAAAAAAGACTCACGCCAAGCACCATAAAAAAATGCCTTGTGCTCATGCTCATGGGGAGTATGCAAGGATTCTTGGGCTGGTATATGGTCAAGAGTGGTTTGGTCGAACGGCCCGATGTGAGTCACTACCGATTGGCCATGCACCTGACCACGGCATTTTTGACCTTTGCCTATACCCTTTGGGTGGCTCTGGACTTAATTTACCCCCATGCCAAAGGCATTGGCGCCCATTGGCCCAGCATGAAAACAGCTCTTGTGGCGGGCTATGTGGTATTGGTGATTCAAATCATCTACGGCGCTTTTGTGGCGGGACTCGATGCAGGTTGGATCCACAACCACTGGCCCAAAATGAGTGATGGCTTATGGATCCATGAGACCGTAACCCAGGAGTTACGCCCTATTTGGAAGAATTTTGTTGAGGGTAAGAGCGGTGTCCAATTTGTCCACCGAACCCTAGCCTACATTGTCGTTGCTCTAATCGGCTGGATCAGTTACCTAGGCTTCCAAAAAACACGCGAGCCACGACACAGATGGGCACTCAAGTCTCTTTTGGCCCTAGTCGGGGTGCAATTTATTTTGGGCGTATTGACGCTATTGCTGCAAGTCCCTGTAGCACTAGGGCTTGCGCATCAAGTGGTCGCCTTTTGGCTCTTGGCCAACATGACCTACACGGTTCATGTCTTTCGCCATCAATAATAATCCCGTGGAATTCATTTTTTTATGTGTTTTCTGATTGATTAATTTTAACTTTACCCCTTTAACCACTGTCTATGATTTATCGTTTTAGAATTATTCTCAATGCCCAAGAAGACGTCTTTAGAGACTTGGAAATGGACAATAATGCAACCCTAGAGGACTTTCACAATAGCATCACTCAGGCCTTTGGTTTTGAGGGACAAGAAATGGCCTCTTTTTATGTCAGTAACGATCAATGGGAACAGGGCGAAGAATTTCCTTTGTTCGACATGAGCGAAGTTCAAGGTGATATTGGGGTGATGCGCGACACCTTACTGGCCGATGTTTTGGATGCAGATCAAACCAAAATGATCTATGTCTATGACTTTTTAAATTATTGGACGTTTTTGGTAGAGCTCGCGGAAATCACCACACCACAGGATGGTGTCACCTACCCCAACCTGCTTTTTGCCCATGGTCAAATACCAGAAGAGGCCCCATCCACAGAGTTTATAGGTCTGGCAGAAGATAGTGAAGAAGACGATGATGGCTTTGACGAATTTGGTTTGGACGACGATGATCTCGATGGGTTATCCTATGATTCTGAATGGCAATAGACCAAAACAAGCCCTCAAATGATCGCTCAAAATAAAATATCCCAACATCATCGCCTATCGCACTTCGCGCTTGGGTTTTTGATTATTCTTTTATTGGGGTCCTGTGTCCGTCAAAATGACGATCAGGGCACAACCGTGGTCTTTACGCCCCATATTTCGATGCGCCATCAAGATACCTTGAATTTTGACTTGGGTCATTTTGCAACCGAATCACAAACCCTCATTGTCAGCCCACCCTACCAAGGTCTGATCAGTATGCTGCGTGTAGATTCCATTACCCAGCACATCCATTACATCTATCAGCCCGAACCCAATTATATTGGTCAGGAACTTGTGATCATCGACACCAAATCTAAACCTTATGCGCAAGGGCCTAGCCCAACAGCCGTGCGCTTTGAATTTTATATCGATATCAGTTTTTAACTGTTTTGATCTGCTATTATTGAGCCATTCACCTTGCTGTTTAAAGGTGGGCTGTGCCAAATCAATTTCGTAATTTAGCCGCATTCATTCACCTCATATGACCTTTGAACTTGTTAGTGATTTCGCGCCTACGGGCGACCAGCCAGAAGCGATTCGGCAATTGGTCGAGGGTTTGCAACAAAATGTAAGGCAACAGACTTTGCTGGGGGTGACGGGAAGTGGAAAAACCTTCACGGTGGCCAATGTGATCACCCAAGTACAGAAACCCACCTTAGTTCTGGCCCATAACAAAACCTTGGCCGCACAATTATACAGTGAGTTCAAGCTTTTTTTTCCAAACAATGCCGTAGAATATTTCGTCTCGTACTACGATTATTACCAACCCGAAGCCTACATCCCCAGTAGTGGTGTCTACATCGAAAAGGACCTTTCGATCAACGAAGAAATTGAAAAACTAAGGCTGAGCACCACCTCTTCACTTTTGTCCGGACGCCGCGACGTAATTGTGGTGGCTTCTGTATCCTGCCTTTACGGTATTGGCAATCCTGTTGAATTCAAAAAGAATGTGATTCAACTCGAAAAGGGACAAATTCTCTCGCGCACCAAATTACTCCATCAACTTGTGCAAGGCTTGTATGCCCGCACGGAGGCGGAATTCCATAATGGGCGCTTTCGCATCAAAGGAGATACCATTGATGTGTTTCCGGGTTATGCCGACCATGCGTTCCGTATTCACTTTTTTGGGGATGAAATCGAGGAAATAGAAGCCTTTGACCCCGAAAGCTTGCGGGTCATTGAATCTTACGATCGACTCAATATTTATCCAGCCAATATGTTTGTGACCTCGCAGGATGTGCTGCAAAACGCTATAAAATCCATTCAAGACGACCTGGTCAAACAACTGGAATATTTTAGAGAGATCGGCAAGCACCTTGAGGCCAAACGCCTAGAGGAACGCACCAATTTTGATCTGGAAATGATTCGAGAATTAGGCTATTGCAGTGGGATCGAAAACTATTCGCGTTATCTGGACCAACGACTCCCAGGCACGCGCCCCTTTTGTCTTTTGGATTATTTTCCAGATGACTACCTGATGATTGTAGACGAAAGTCATGTGAGTGTCTCCCAGGTGAGCGCCATGTACGGTGGCGACCGCAGCCGCAAAGAAAACCTGGTTGACTATGGCTTCCGCTTACCGGCAGCCATGGACAATCGCCCTTTAAAATTTGAAGAATTTGAATCCCTTCAAAATCAGGTAATTTATGTGAGCGCCACACCAGCAGATTATGAGCTCGCGCGCTGTGACGGGGTCTATGTGGAACAAGTCATCCGACCTACTGGCTTGCTGGATCCGCCCATTGAAATCAGACCGAGCAAAAATCAAATTGATGATCTGCTCGAAGAAATTCAACTGCGGGTCGAAAAAGACGAGCGGGTTTTGGTCACCACACTCACCAAGCGTATGGCCGAAGAACTCACCAAGTACATGACCCGTGTAGGGGTGCGCTGCCGCTATATTCATAGTGACGTCGATACACTAGAACGGGTCGAAATCATGCAAGACCTGCGCCTGGGTATCTTTGATGTGCTCATTGGTGTTAACCTGCTGCGTGAAGGATTGGATCTCCCTGAGGTCTCACTCGTAGCGATACTCGACGCAGACAAAGAAGGATTTCTGCGCAGTGCACGCGCGCTGACCCAAACGGTGGGACGTGCCGCTCGGCACCTTAATGGAAAAGCCATTATGTATGCCGATAAAATGACCAAGAGCATTCAGGCCACCATTGAGGCGACTGAATACCGCCGCAAAAAACAAATCAAATACAATGAGGATCATGGCCAAACACCACAGCCCATTGTCAAATCGTTGGTCAATGCCCTGACCAAAGCCAAAATAAGTCCGGCCGAAGCCAAAATCAAGGCCTTGGCCGAAGAAAAAAAAACAATCTATTGGTCCAAGCCCGAATTAGAAAAAAAGATCCGCGAAACCCGCCAACAAATGGAATCGTCAGCCAAGCAGCTCGACTTCGTTTCTGCAGCCCAGTGGCGTGACCAACTCAACCATTACCAAAAACAACTCGAACAATTATGAGTCACCATCCCGATTCAACGCGACTAAATAAGGCCATCAGCGACAATGGTTATTGCTCGAGACGTCAAGCCGATCAGCTGATCACCCAGGGCGTGGTGACCATCAATGATCAGGTCGCGCAACTCGGTGATCGCGTGATGCCTGGCGATGTGATTAAAATTAATGGCGCACTATTATCGGCCCCTTCTGAGGATGTATATATCATGCTCAACAAACCTGTCGGTATTACCTGTACGACAGACCTCAGCATAGAAGGCAATGTGGTTGATTTCATCAAACACCCCCAGCGTATTTTTCATGTGGGACGACTAGACAAGCCTAGTGAGGGGCTACTGCTCATGACCAATAATGGTGATATTGTCAACAAAATATTACGTGCCGGAAACCTCCATGAAAAGGAATATATTGTTTATGTCGACCGGCCCATCTCGGAGAACTTTCTCAAGCGCATGCGCACAGGAATCCCAATACTCGATACGGTGACCAAGCCCTGCCGCGTCGAGCGCATCAGCCGTATGTCGTTCAAAATCATTTTGGTACAAGGGCTCAATCGCCAAATTCGGCGGATGTGTGAGTATTTAGAATATGATGTGGTGCGCCTTAATCGCGTGCGCCTGATGCATCTGCACCTGGGTGATCTGCCACTAGGACAGTGGCGGGACTTGACCCAAAAGGAGGTCAACGATCTAAAAGCGACCATTGCCGACTCGGACAACAGTCCATTTGCGGACCACGACGCCGATTAGGGCCACAAGAAAACCGCATCAGGTTGCCCTGTGCGGTTGACTCTACTAACTAACCAATTTAACTAACTACAATGAAACCAATCATGCATCATTATATATGGTTCATTGAAAATATCATGCCATAGCGAAACGTGAAAACATAAAACTATGTTAAAAACAAAAAGCCCACCAAACGGTGGGCTTTTTTTATTCGATAGCGTTACAAGAATAGCTTGTAATATGGCCAAATTATGCCAATACCGCCTGTACTTTGTCGGCAGCTTCTTGGAATTCGATGGCCGATTGGACATCTAAGCCACTTTCGTCAATGAGTTTCTTGGCGATGTCTGCATTGGTCCCTTGAAGACGCACAATGATCGGCACGTTGATGGTTCCCATGTTTTTGTAGGCATCTACAATACCTTGCGCGACACGGTCACATCGGACAATACCACCAAATATATTGATCAAAATCGCTTTCACGTTCGGATCTTTTAGAATCAAATTGAAGGCGATTTCGACACGCTCTGCGTCTGCCGTACCCCCTACATCCAAAAAGTTCGCTGGCTCACCTCCTGCTTGTTTGATCAAATCCATCGTGGCCATTGCCAAACCAGCACCGTTGACCATACAGCCCACGTTACCTTCCAAATCGACATAATTGAGCCCGACCGCTTTGGCTTCGACCTCTATAGGGTTTTCTTCACGCAAGTCACGCAGTGCTTCATAATCCTTATGACGGAATAGCGCATTTTCATCTAAGGTCACTTTGGCGTCAACAGCGATCACACGGTCATCACTGGTTTTCAGGACAGGATTGATTTCAAATAATGAGGCGTCAATACCGGTATAAGCATTGTAAAGTGCCGTCACAAAACGGGTCATTTCTTTGAAGGCTTTGCCGCTTAAACCTAAGTTAAAGGCGATTTTTCGGGCTTGAAAACCTTGTATGCCTAAAGCCGGGTCTATTTCTTCTGTAAAAATAAGATCTGGCGTTTCTTCGGCTACCGTTTCGATATCCATACCGCCTTCAGTAGAATACATGATCATGTTCTTCCCGCTAGCACGGTTCAATAAAACACTGATATAAAATTCTTCTGGTTCGCTCGCTCCTGGATAATAAACATCTTCGGCGACCAAAACTTGGTGTACTTTCTTTCCTTCGGCAGAAGTTTGTGGGGTCACTAATTGCATTCCAATGATTTGCCCCGCAATGGTTTTGACCTCTTCCAAAGATTTGGCGAGTTTCACACCACCACCTTTACCGCGTCCACCTGCATGGACTTGGGCCTTGATCACATGCCAAGAAGTTCCTGTGTCTTCAGTCAATTTTTTGGCTGCTGCTACAGCCTCTTCTGGAGTTTCTGCGACTATTCCTCGTTGGATGTCCACACCAAAACTATTTAAAATCTGCTTTCCTTGATATTCGTGTAAATTCATGAGGCCTCGTTTTTAAGACAGGACAAAAGTAATAAATGTCGTGGTCAATTGCCCCACATCCCGAAGACTTTTCACCCATCAAACAAGCAAAATTTCCTTATCTTTTTAGCGCTTTAAAACAAGCCCACATATGAAGCCACAAGAAAACTTGGTTCTGCAAGGTCTGTCTCACGCCAAAAGACAAAGTTTGACATTGATCCGTTCTAAAATGTGTTTGGTCTTGAGCCTATGGGCCTTATGGGCATCCTCCCCTGCGCTAGGCCAAAACACCCAGGATTATAGCCCAGAACAATTCATTCGCGATCAAGACACCTTGGCCTACCGATTGGCAAGTCCCACAGAGGCAGACCAACAAGAACTGCATCCATTACTCATTTTTCTGCATGGTTCTGGCGAACGAGGCACCGACAACAAAGCCCAATTGATCCATGGTGGTGAGCGCATGGCACAGCTCACTGATCAGGAAAATGCTTTTGTTCTGCTCCCTCAGTGCCCGCCCAACAAAAGTTGGCACAATGGCACTTCTTATATTAAAGGCGACAAGCGCCATTACCGCTACCCCAAAAGCATTTCGCCCAACAATCAATTAGACCTGGTTTACGCCATGATTGAAGATTTCGTGAAGCACCACCGTGTAGATCCCAATCGGATCTATATTGGCGGATTGTCCATGGGAGGCATGGGAACACTGGCCATGCTGCGGCGTCATCCCAATTACTTTGCTGGGGCCTTCGCCATATGCGGCGGCGCACATCCCAAAAGCGCAAAATCTATCAAGCATACCCCGCTATGGTTGTTTCACGGCACGGCAGACCAAGTCGTTTTGCCACAATATTCCGAAAAACTATATAAGGTTTTAAAAAGGAAAAAAGCCATTGTCGCCTATACCTCATATCCCGAAGTAGGTCATGACAGTTGGACCAATGCCTTTGCAGAACCTGCACTTTTTCCCTGGCTCTTTGCACAGCAGAAGGCAAAAAGGCAGCTATAAGTCTGGCGGGGTCCTAGCTATTTTTTTTTGAAATGGATCTTAAAGGCCTTCGGGCAAATGGCCCATGGCATGGTTATACTCACGCACGAGATCAGATACAATTTCTGCCGCGGGTTTGACTTCGGAAATCAGGCCCGCAATTTGGCCAATCTCGAGTTCGCCATCGACCAGATCCCCTTCGAACATGCCGCGTTTGGCGCGGGCGCGCCCCAGTAGTTTCTGGAGTTCTTCCTTGGTTGGATTTTGCTGATAAAGTTCCTGAAGATCCTGGTAAAATTTATTTTTGATCAAGCGTACAGGCGCCAACTCCTTAAGGGTAAGGGTGGTGTCTCCTTCTTTTACAGACAAGACTTTTTCTTTAAATAATTGATGGGCACTGCTCTCTACTGAGGCCACAAAACGACTCCCTAGTTGTACGCCATCGGCGCCCAATACCATAGTGGCGAGCATGCCTGTTCCTGTGGCAATACCTCCTGCGGCAATCAAAGGGCATTTGATCGCTTGTTGCACCATCGGTATCAAGGTGAGCGTGGTGGTTTCTTCACGACCATTGTGACCGCCCGCTTCGAATCCTTCGGCTACTATGGCATCAACACCGGCTTGCTCTGCTTTGAGGGCAAAGGCGACACTGCTTACCACGTGCACTACGGTGATGCCCGCCTCTTTAAGTCGCTGGGTATACAAACGCGGATTCCCTGCGGAGGTAAAAACAATTTTGACCTTCATCTCGATGATGATGTCCATGATTTCTTCAATGTTGGGGTAAAGCAGCGGTACATTGACCCCAAATGGCCTTTCTGTGGCCTTTTGGCATCTCGCGATATGGGTGCGTAAAACCTCTGGATACATCGATCCGGCTCCAATCAGGCCAAGGCCACCGGCATTACTGACGGCACTGGCCAATCGCCAACCACTATTCCACACCATACCCCCTTGAACAATGGGGTATTTGATCTGGAATAAGGCACAAATGCGGTTCATGGTTTTACTGCTTTTGAATTTTGAAGTTATTCTCGGCTCCAGAGGCTTTTACCGATACGATATAGAGTCCTTTAGACCAGCCTTCCATAGAAACTTGTTCTTGACTGTGTGAGACCTGTGTGCGATAAATCAATTGACCGATGGTATTGTAAATCAATACCTCAGCCTGCTCAACCGATGCCGGTAGGCTCACTTCAAAATACGTCTTTACCGGGTTTGGCGCAATGGCAATTAAGGATTGTTGGGCCAAATCTTCGATGCCCAAACCTAAAAGCACGTTATAGGCTATTTCAAAATTGGGAATTCCATAGCCCATTTGCGGTGTTGGGTTTTGGTATAAATGAGCTGATTCTCGGATGATTTGCATCAGTTCGAAATTCTTGGTCTCGGGTCGGGCTTGCCACAAACACGCTACTGCACCGGCCAAAATCGGTGAGCTAAACGACGTCCCACTGCTAAAGTCCACAGCACCGGTGGTAGTCAATACAGCCGCACTCTGACCTTGGGCCATCACATCGGGCTTCACGCGGCCATCGACGGTTGGGCCTCGTGAACTAAAGGATGCATAATTACCGCCGGCATTGACTGCACCAACGGCCAAAAGACCAATGGCATCGGCCGGTGTCGCTACAGTGCCAAAAGAATTGCCCTGGTTTCCTGCAGAGGTGACCAAAATCATGCCTTTTTCGTAGGCCAAATTGGCGCCTCGAGCAGCAAAGGTTGTTTGCCCATCTAAATCCTCATAGCTATGGTCGTAATTGGCATTGTCGTAGGCCTGATAGCCTAACGAGGTGTTGACCACATCAACGCCTAAGCTATCGGCGCGTTCTAAAGCTTCGACCCACCAGGCTTCTTCGCGTGGGTTTTCAGAAGGGCCATATTCGGTGCGGAACAAATAAAATGAAGCATTCGGCGCGGTTCCGACAAATTGATTCTCTACATAACCCCCAATATCACTTGTGGTACTCGAGCCATGGGTTCCAGTCCCCGTCACATCTGTGGTGCGTGCATAAAAATCGTAAGTCCCCAGTAGTCGGTTATTGGCCATCACATGGGCGTACCCTGGGTTGTTTTCAAAATTAGGAAATCCACTATCCATAACGGCCACAATCATGCCTTCTCCAGTAAAATCCTGTCGATGGATGAAATCACCAGAGATCATTTCGATCTGATTGGCGGCCGCACCATAATCATACTCAATGCGTTCTTGCTGTTGTTCAATAGCAAATTTGTCACTAACCGGAACGGGATTGGGCCAATTTAAGTCCTTGTCCGCATATTCTAAACCCACCACAAAAGACAAGTCGTTGAGGGCTTCAATATCGGCCATAGTCCCCTGTACATAAATACAGTTCATCCATTTGGACTTAGCCCAAACGGTAATTCCTGGAGTGTCTTTGACGGTAGTGATATAGGTTTCATTTACCGGCACATCCCGCTCATCGATGACAACCTCGTGCAATGCTTTGCGGTCCAAGGCTTCTTGGGTCAAAATGGTCAGCGGATTCTCGATGGAGACTTGTACATTTTCTTTGTCGGCGAAAAAGACCCAGGCATCCTGAATTTGTGCCTGACAAAAGCCACCAAAGAACAAGAGGGCCGCAAAAAATAATTTTTTCATAAGTTATGCGATTACGCCACTACCCAACAATTCATCTTTGGCATACCATGCCACAAATTGTCCCTCGGCAATGGCAGATTGATCCTGATCAAATATAACATAAAGACCGGAGCTTTCTTTATAGATCGTAGCCTTTTCCAAGGGTTGACGGTATCGTATACGCGCCATTACAGGCAGAGATTGACCAGGCAACAAACGAAGATCCTCACGTACCCAGTGCAATTCATCGTCGTTGACCCAAAGTCCTCTGCGGTACAAACCACGGTGGTTTTTGCCTTGGCCTACATAAATCGTGTTGGTTTCCACATCAGTGGAGATGACAAATAAGGGCTCTTTCATACCGCCAACAGCCAAACCTTTGCGCTGGCCCACAGTATAATAATGTGCCCCCTGATGGGTGCCAACCACACGACCATCATCCGGCGTATAGCTGTATTTTTCTGAAATTAGCGTTCTTTTTTGTATGGGTGTAAGCCCCTCTGAAACCTTATTTAAATATGCGCTGAAATCACTTGGAATCTCGACAATAGCTCCATTTTTCGGCTTGAGCTGCTGCTGTAGAAACTCTGGCAAACGCACTTTACCTATAAAACAAAGCCCCTGTGAATCGCGCTTTTCTGCAGTAATCAATCCTTGTGCTGCAGCAATCTTGCGTACCTCATCTTTTTGTAATTCACCAATCGGAAAGAGGGTTTTGGACAATTGCTCTTGCGAGAGTTGACACAAAAAATAAGACTGGTCTTTGTTTCTGTCCCAGCCAGATTTTAAATGATAGATGGTCTGGTCTTGATTTTGAGTTTGATCTTTGCGGCAATAATGACCAGTGGCCACAAAGTCCGCGCCCAATTCAAGGGCAACGTTCAAAAACACATCAAATTTAATTTCGCGATTGCACAACACATCGGGATTTGGCGTACGGCCATTTTGGTATTCCCGAAACATATAATCGACAATACGCTCCTTATATTCGGCGCTCAAATCGACCGTCTGAAATGGAATGCCTAAGGTCTGCGCCACAAGCATGGCATCATTGCTATCTTCTAGCCACGGGCATTCTTGGGAAATCGTTACCGAGTCATCGTGCCAGTTTTTCATAAAAAGACCGATGACCTCATAACCCTGCTCTTGGAGTAAATAGGCCGCTACACTGGAATCTACCCCACCACTAAGCCCCACGACCACACGCGGCTTATTGGTTTGATCTGGTGTCAATTTGGTCTTCATTGCTTTGGAAAGGTCTCTTCTTTGGTCAGGACGCCTTGGTCGTAATAGCGCCATAATCCGTGTTTTTTATCTCTTTTGTATTGACCCTCAGCAGTCATTTGTCCCTGAGCATCATAGAAAAAGGCTGGGCCATGTAATTGCCCATCTTCATAGTGGTAGGATTTGATCAATTGCCCATTATGACCATAAAATAATTGTGTCCCCTGAATGACATCATTGTTGTAGGTTAATGATTCGGCCAGTTTTCCGTTAGGATAAAAAGTCTCTTTCGTGCCATTTAACGCGCCCAGCTGATAGGACTCTCGACTCATAGGGACTTTACTGTCTTTATGGTAAGTTTCCCAAATACCATCGCGCTTTTGGTCGATTAAATGTCCTGTAGAAACGAGATGCCCCTTTTTGGTGTAATAGCTTACAACTACCCCGGTTTCCTGAGCATTAAATTCGCGAATGGCCGTTGGCTGGTCTCCGCAATCACTGCAATAAAATTTAAAGGTACCAACTTCTTTGCCGTGTTCAAATTGACCTTGGTAGCGCAGTTGGGTAGACTGGTCGTAATGTTTTTGCCATAGCCCGTGGCGCATTCCTTGTCCATCATAACCATTGACCTCTGTTTGCCCCAAAAGTGGCGCACAAAACCCCAACAACAATAATAGGGAGGTCAAACAATTGTTCATCGTGATGCAGTTAATGCACCAGGTGACCCTAGTGCGATATGATTATTTCTTTTGCGCGTTTTTCTGAGCCTCCGCCTGCTCCATCATTTCGGACATTTTCTTTTGGAAACGGTTCTGTTTCTTAGGTTTCTTTTTGGTGACTTGAATTTGAGCGTGAATTTTGTCCTCGTCAATGATGAATTTTTTGATCACGAGCATAATCCCAATGGTGATCAAATTCGAAGTGAAGTAATACAGAGAAAGTCCACTGGCGTAGTTATTAAAGAACACCAACATGAACAGCGGGGACAAGTACATAAGAAACTTCATGTTTGGCATACCCGGCTGCTGCTGCTGTTGCATTTGTTGTCCGGTACTCATCATCATATAAACAAAGATGGCAATCGACGCCAGTATCGGAAATAAACTCACGTGGTCCCCATAAAACGGTACGTTGATCGGGAGCTCCATAACCACATCATAGCTCGATAAGTCATCGGCCCATAAGAACGATTTCTGACGAAGACCAAAGGCGGTCGGGAAAAAGGTGAACAGGGCATAGAACACAGGAATCTGCAGCAAGGCTGGCAAGCACCCCTTCAGGGGTGAGGCCCCAGCTACATTTTGCAGCTTCATGGTCTCTTGCTGGATCTTCATTTGATTCCCTTCAAATTTCTTTTTGATCTCGTCCATCTCTGGCTTGAGCACCTTGAGTTTGGCTTGAGATACGTACTGCTTGTACTGCACGGGACTTAAGAGCAGCTTGAAGAAAATGGTCAATAAGATAATGGCAATCCCCGCGGGAAACCATTGGCTCAATATGCCAAATACAGGTATGATCACATACTTATTGATCATACCAAATATCCCCCAACCCAGAGGCATGGCCTCATCGAGCTGGCGGTCGTACTTCTTAAATATTGCGTAATCGGTCGGTCCAAAATAAAGGTTCATGTCGTAATTGAGTCCCGCTATTTTGGGTTCCAAAAGCATTTTCGCTCCATATCTTTTCGTGTACACCGTATCGATTGTCTCGTCTTTAACCAAATCCTGTGACATAAAACGCACTTCTTTAAAAGGCGTGTCGGTCAAAAGCATGCTGCTGAAAAAGTGTTGGCGAAAATTGAACCAACCTACATTTTCTTCTACAGCATCATCGTCACCCACAGGCCCTAGCTTATCATGCTCATTACCATTATCGAACTCATACGTCAGACGTGTATAGCGATTTTCATAGCTGATGCTTTTGGCCTGTCTGTATCCCGTTAAGGACCAATCTAAGATTATTTCTTTATCGAAATCGATTACCGCTTCCAGACCATTGGTCCGGACAGCAAAGTCCAGCATATAAGAGTCCGCGGGAAGGCGATACTGAAATTCAATAAAATCTGTATCAGAGGTCTTTAATTTCATTGAAAGCATATTGCCCTCTGAGTTGTTGATCAAGGTTGGCTCAAAATAAAGATCCTGGGTAGACAAGAGTCTGTTCTGCGCAGCAAAGTTAAGGCTCAAAGCGCTATTGCCATCTTTAATGAGATAAACGGTCTCACCTTGGTATTGTGTCTGCGTCTTGAGTTCGGCCGAAATGATGTAGCCCCCTTTGTTACTTATAGTCAAGGCAAGGAGGTTGTTTTCCAACACCGTAGTCGCTTCTTTGGCCGAAGGCAAAGTGGCACTATAGGCAAAAGACCCCAAACGGTTTTGTAATTCTTGATAGGACTCAGCCCATGAAGCACCTGTCTCTTGTGCGCTGGTAGGTATGGGTTCGTTATTGGTCACCAAGTTATTCTCCTGGGCATCAATCTGGGCTGCTGCTTCAGTTTCTGCTGGTCCTTCGACGACCACATCGGGTTGATTCTGGTAAAGCATAT
Source organism: Flavobacteriaceae bacterium UBA4022 (assembly GCA_002384055.1). Taxonomy (GTDB): domain Bacteria; phylum Bacteroidota; class Bacteroidia; order Flavobacteriales; family Flavobacteriaceae; genus BACL21. Next base: position 69,046 of record DGAU01000016.1, on the reverse strand, counting down.
AGAGCAAAATGGCTCCAATCAAAACGAATCCAATAAAGGAATTCAAATCAAATTTATTTTCTTCCATAAGTATCTAATTTGCAATGCCCGTTAGGGATTACATCAATTGTTTTTAATCGCGTGTTTGTGAGCAGCTTCAACAAAACCAACAAATAGTGGATGGGGTTGGGCTACAGTACTCTTGTATTCTGGGTGGTATTGCACCCCAACAAACCAAGGATGTTCGGGCAATTCTATAATCTCCACTAAGTTCGTTTCTGGGTTGACTCCGGTAACGCGTAATCCTGCTTTTTCTAGAGCCTCCCGGTAATTATTATTGAATTCATAGCGGTGGCGGTGGCGTTCCATTATCGGCGTGCGGCCATAAATAGATCCTACGATACTATCGGGCACCAAATCACAAGTCCAAGCGCCAAGACGCATGGTACCTCCTTTGTTGGTAATATTTTTTTGCTCCTCCATCAGGTCAATGACCGGATCAGAAGTCCCTGGGTCCATTTCGGTACTGTTGGCACCGCTGAGTCCTAATTCGTGTCGGGCGTATTCAATAACAGCCATTTGCATGCCTAAGCAGATTCCGAGAAAAGGCAGCTTCTGAGTCCGGGCATAATGCACCGCGGCAATTTTACCCTCGATCCCGCGCTCGCCAAATCCAGGAGCCACAAGGATACCATCTAGGCCTTTAAGTGAAGTTCCTACATTAGCAGGCGTCAAGTGCTCAGAATGTATCGAAACAACCTCAACTTTGACTTCGTTGACCGCACCAGCATGTATGAAAGACTCCACGATAGATTTATAACTATCCTGAAGCTCAACATACTTCCCGATTAAGCCAATTTTTACATGAGCTTTCGGATTTTTATGGCGTGATAAAAACTCATTCCACTGAATGAGATTCAGCTCTTGTTTGGCTTCTAATCTTAATTTTTTGAGCGCAATTCGGTCGAGTCCTTCTTCGAGCATGAGGTTCGGCACATCATAGATGGTGGCCGCGTCAATAGATTGCATCACCGCTTCCTTTTGCACATTACAGAACAAGGCTAGCTTCACCCGCAGGTCTTCGCTCAGTTCATGTTCGGTGCGACAAACCAAAATGTCGGCCTGAATACCACTCTCCATGAGGGTTTTTACCGAATGCTGTGTGGGTTTGGTTTTGAGTTCACCTGCCGCGGCCAAATAAGGCACCAAGGTCAAGTGAATAAATAAACTATTGTGAGAACCCAACTCCCATTTGAGCTGTCGCACAGCCTCAATGTAGGGTAGAGATTCAATGTCGCCTACGGTTCCTCCGATTTCGGTAATCACGATATCAAAGGCGCCTGTTCGGCCTAAATGCTGAATGCGTTCTTTTATTTCATTGGTAATGTGTGGCACGACTTGCACCGTTTTCCCTAAAAACTCGCCCCGGCGCTCCTTGTCAATAACGCTTTGATAAATGCGTCCGGTTGTGACATTGTTCGCTTGAGAGGTCGGTCGGTTCAAAAATCGTTCGTAATGGCCTAAGTCCAAATCAGTTTCTGCACCGTCATCAGTCACATAGCATTCACCGTGTTCGTATGGATTTAGCGTGCCGGGATCAACATTAATATAGGGGTCTAATTTTTGGATGGTGACAACAAAACCTCTAGCCTGGAGCAGTTTAGCCAATGACGCTGCGATGATGCCTTTTCCTAATGAAGATGAAACCCCGCCCGTAACGAAGATGTACTTTGTTGTATTCATAAAGTGTTGATTGGTATTACCTATACGGGATTCAAAGATAAAAGATAATTGCCTAGCTCCCAATGAATTTCTCTATAAAGAATAAACAGATTGGCGTTTTATTTATCTCAAGTGACGTTGCCCGCTCAATTGTGATTGGATAAGTGCTTTAAATGATGTTTTATCGCTCTACTAATGGGCGCAATAAATCCTCGAGACCCTGAGATTTGAGCTCATACATCTCCCTCATATAATTTCCGAGGGTTCCTTGTGGCCAACCTTTTTGTGCAAACCAAACAAAGTATGCTTCGGGCAAAAACAAAAGACGCTGCCCTTTATAACGCCCGAATGGCATTTTATAATTAGCCAACACGACAAGGTGCGTTTTAGAGAAGATCATGGCTGGCGATCTCCTGGTAGACAAATGATGTTTCGATGAGCACCTCTGGATGAATGCTTAATCCAACCGGGCAATGTTGGGCGATGCGCTCCAAGAGAACCCTTGTCTTTTGATCATAGGCCGAAGACAGATGAAGCACCACAATAATTTGGCCAATACGTCTGGGCGTGTCTTGCATGATTTTGGTTACCTCAGCCCAAGCGTTTTCGAAGGCTATGCCCTTTGACGCGCATTTGATCGCCATGGTCGTCAACATGCAGTTAGCCAAAGCTGTGGCCATAGTATCAGTTGGAGAAAATGCTTGACCCAAACCATGGTTGTCCAAGGGAGCGTCCGTGGTGTAGGTCGCTCCGGATTTTAGATGCTTATTTTGGGTTCGTAAACCACCGATATAGGTAACTATTGCTGTACTCATTTTTTTGGTTGTTTTGATCTTTTGGGACGCTCAAGCACCACATCTAGCCCATTGACCACGACCATCTCTAGATCCGCGTTTATGCGGAGCAAATAAAACGCCTGATTCACAAAACTACCTTGATTATTCTTCTGGTAGCGGAATTTATTTTCGATATACTCAGTTTCTGAATCGGCCTGTAGTTCCTTAAATAAGTCGCCAGACGCTTGAGACAGACGTAAAAGCACATCGAGTGTCACGTCATATCCTCTTACGGCGAAACGGTTCGGATATATGCCATAGGCTGCTTTGTAGGCAGTCAAAAAAGGATTTTCTTCATCACTCAAGGCATAAGGCTTACTCACCGAGGGGAACGTAAAATTCAAGTTTGCTAAATTCAGATTGGTGATATCGTCAAAATCGAACGCGGCATTTTTATCTGTAGTAAACAAGCGGACCAAGTAGTGCTTGGCAGGCTCCTCAACATCCTCTTGTTTTTTGTCTTCTTTTGCGGACAACTGATTCTGGTAATAAGTCATCCCATTGAGCACCCCAATCACACTGCTGAGGATGACCGGGTTTTTTGACGACAAAACGACCCAATTTTCTTTGGTTTCAGAGAGTTTTTCTAAGATATCTTCGGGGCGAATAAATCCCTGCTCTTGGGGATGCAACACCTTGGTATTGGGTAATTGATGCAGTAAAAGTGTTTTGGCCGAGGCTGTTTCGTCTCCAATATAGAGGATCTGCTTGCCCTGGTGATGTTCTAACAGATAATCTATCATATGGCGTTCCAAGACCTCGTCTTTTGGAAGGGTTTCTACAACATTTTGGGAAGAACGGACAGAACGATTGCTGAGCGGCGAAATAACAGGCACCGAAGACCCTGCCAGCGCGTTGGCGACCAATACCACATTGGCGCTCAAAAGCGGACCAATGACAGCGTCACTTTGACCTAGATCAGATGTGGCCAAAAGTTCACGCACAACTTCGGGCTTCCCCTGGGTGTCATAGACATCTAGCGCAACAGAAATACCGTAGGCCTTGGCCTCTTCAGCTGCCATAAGCACACCACTATAAAAATCCAAAGCAACCCGGATCGTTTTATTGTCTTGCAGTAGTTGCTCATTGAGATGCAATGAATCCGGAACAAATCCGGTCAGCTGAAAGGGCAACAGCACACTTATTCGGTGCGCTGACGAATCACGAACAAAATCTCTGAGATCGACGCTATCGGGATCCAATGCATTATTGGGGACAAATGCATTTGGTATTTTCAAAATCATACCCAATTTTAACCCCTCTTGAGCATAGGGATTAAGGGCAACAATCTGTTCCTTGGTGATCCCTAACTTTTGCTTCAAACGAAAAAATCCTTCTCGCGGAAGCACTTGGTAATAAAAATAATCCTGATCCAAAACAGCACTAGTGGCCACGGCAACTTTTTTGACCTGTAATGATTGTCCTATGGCAAGGGTGTCAGAAATCCCCGGATTTAAAATGCGTATTTCGGCAAGCGTCAATCCATAAAGCCGCGCAATTCCCGTTAAGGTTTCCTTTGGACGGGCACTATGACTTTGGACCACAAGGTTGGAAAAATTACTGCGCAGTGCTTGCATTTCTTGCTCAGAGGGCAGCGGCTTTGGCACTAAAACAGACAACGGATCCCCTTTGACAATACCGCGCATGAGCAAAAATTCGTTGTGCGTTTTAAGGTCAATAATAGAAATGCCATATTTTTTGGCGATACCAAATAGGGTTTCTCTCTTCTTTACTTTGTGCGTTCGAAATACACGCGGAATCCCTTTTGGCAGGGCAACTACCAAGGCTAATCCATCTGAAAAATTGGTTTGGGCCTCTGGATTGATCGCGATCAATTCGGCATAAGACATGCCGGATTCTTTTAAGACCTGCTCTATTGTAACCCCTGGTGCAACGTGGTAAATTTCATAAGACCCTTGGGCATGGCTTGTGAGAGGACTTAAAAAAAGCCCTAAACTTAACACCATATATATCCAACGCATTTTTCTCATAAAAATTTCTAAAGCTAATCTGCTACTCCCACTCTATGGTTGCCGGGGGCTTTGAACTGATATCATAGACCACACGATTGACGCCCTTCACACGGTTGATGATGAGGTTCGAGGTCTCTTGCAAAAATTCATAAGGTAAATTGACCCAATCAGCCGTCATTCCATCTGTACTCTCTACGGCGCGCAACGCAACTACCTTTTCGTAGGTTCGTTCGTCACCCATAACACCCACACTTTGCACCGGCAATAAAATAGCGCCAGCCTGCCAAACTTTGTCGTATAAATCCCACTTCCGTAAGCCGTCGATAAAAATGGCATCAACTTCCTGGAGAATTTGCACCTTTTCTGGAGTAATGTCACCGAGTATGCGGATCGCCAAACCAGGCCCTGGAAAAGGATGTCTGCCCAGGAGTTCTGCAGCGATACCGAGTTGCGCTCCGACGCGTCTCACCTCGTCTTTAAACAACATCCGTAAGGGCTCTACAATTTTAAGTTTCATGAAATCAGGCAAACCACCCACATTATGATGCGACTTGATGGTTGCCGATGGACCATTGACCGACACACTCTCAATCACATCAGGATAAATTGTTCCTTGTGCTAACCAATGTACCTCTTCCACAAGATGAGCCTCTTGATCAAAAACATCAATAAAGGCCGAACCAATGGCTTTGCGCTTGGCTTCAGGATCAGATAAACCGCTAAGTGCCGTCATGAATTGCGGCGAGGCATCAACGCCCTTGACATTAAGCCCCATGTCCTTATATTGGTCCAAGACACTCGAAAATTCATTTTTGCGCAGCAGGCCATTGTTTACAAAGATACAGTAGAGGTTGGGTCCAATGGCTTTGTGCAAAAGCACTGCCGCAACCGTAGAATCTACGCCACCACTCAGGCCCAAAACCACACGATCTTGGCCGAGTTGGTCTTTAAGATCTTGCACTACGGTTTGGACAAAGGCTGCAGGGGTCCAGGTTGGATTGATCTGGGCAATATCAATCAGAAAATTTTTGAGTAATTGAGCGCCATCCGTGCTGTGATATACTTCAGGATGAAATTGAATCGCATAAGTATCTTCTCCCGCGATGCAATAGGCTGCATTGGCCACATCTTCAGTACTGGCCAGTCGCACACCACCAGCGGGTAATTCAGCAATGGTATCGCTATGGCTCATCCAAACCTGTGAGCCATCAGTAATCCCCTTAAACAAAACCGAATCCTTTGCTATGATGGATAATTTGGCACGACCATACTCCCTTAGCGCACTCGGGCTAACCAAGCCCCCGTTAAAATGAGCCAAGTATTGTGCCCCATAACATACGGCCAGCAAGGGAAGCTTTCCTTTTATTTGAGAAAGATCTGGATGCGGCGCATCATCGGCACGCACCGAAAAAGGACTACCCGAAAGGATCACCGCCTTAAAAGAACTTAAATCTTCTGGAATATTATGGAACGGATGGATCTCACAATAAATATTTTGCTCACGCACACGACGGGCAATCAACTGGGTATATTGGGACCCGAAATCAAGAATAAGGACATTGTTCTGCATGGTCAAAAATAACTTCTTTTTTAGTTTTGGTTTTATTGGATGGCCCTTTTTTCTTAATTAAATTGTCAAAATATGGAATTCAAAATCTAAGGGTTTGATCTGCATTTTAAGTTGCCCTACAATATCGGGACCATAACTGAAATACCATTGAGCCATATTATGGGTTCGCTCCTGCAAATTACCGCCTGGAAACAATTCTTGACGCAAAACCATCAAGCGTTCCAGTTGCGCTTTATGCTTGCGCTTTTGGGCCCTAAGCAATCGTTTTTCGAGATAATCTAAACCGTTGAGCTGTTTTTTTTCTTGAGCCGCGACGGCCCCAATAAAAGAAGCGTCGGTTGTTTTGGCCAAGTCATAAAGCCCCTTAAATTGGCCCTTTAGAGCGGCACGTTGTGGTGAAAAATCTATAGGTGTTGCCGTTGTTTTTTGGATAAAAGTTTTACTGAGTTCTTGCTCATTGGCAAATAGCTCGGCCACGGTGATGTCCATCTGAGCCAATTTATGATGCACTTTTTCAGACACTAACAACACGGAAGTCCTCAGGACCAGCATCGGAAAATCCAGCTCCAGAAGATCAAAACAACCGCGGAGCTGAAGCCAATAGGCCAATTCACCCCCACCACCAACATAGGCCAAGTTGGGCAAAATCAACTCTTGATAAACAGGGCGCAGTAAAGCGTTTGGAGAAATACACTCAGGGTGCGCATCAATATGGTCCAACAGGGCCTGGGTCTCAAACTCTTGCTTGCTCCCATCCACGACAAAGCCATTGTCCTGAGCGATGATACGGCCGCGCGTTTGGCCCTGACAGTAAAACAAATTAATCTCCCGCGGGTGCACCTGCTTGTGATAACCCAAGTCGGTCAATGACTGCGTGGTTTTGTTGATGGCTTTAGCACAAGCCTGTTGCGTTAATTCTGCTTTTGCTATCGGCACAAAGGCCTTTTTGAGTAACGCGTCATCTCCATCGAGCACGACCAATCCATCTTCCTTAAAAAGAGCATTGGCCAGAGTTCTTGTGGCCTCTGAGAGCGTTTCTTTTTGGTAGGCAGTTTTGAACCAGTCTAATAATTGGGCGCCATAGGGATGTCCGGCCCACTGATGCGACAACGGATCAAACAATGGAGCAATATTATTGGTCGGAAGACGCCCTACAGGGCCTCCATGGGGTGCATCCCAAGCGTAGGTCTGTTCAAAAAAGCGAAAATGATTGATCTCGTCAAAATCATGGTCTTCGCTCGCCATCCAATAAACGGGCACAAAAGTGTGTTCCGGATAACGCTCGGACAGTTGCTTGGCCAGATTAATGACGTCAATAATCTTATACAAAAAGTACAACGGCCCGGTGAATAAATTGAGCTGGTGTCCTGTGGTGATTGTAAAGGTTGTTTTTTGGGCCAGCGCGTCGATATTTGACTGGGTTTGCGCACTAATGGCAAGGTCCCTATATTGCTTCTGAAGCTGCTGCACCAGTATCGCTCGCTGCTCCATGGAAAAGCTTTTGCCTTTGTCCTGTATCTGACCTTTAAATTCATCCAAATAAGGAAAACGATGATAAAAAGGAGTCAGCGCTTCCTTTTGGGCCAGAAAGTCACAGATCAAATCCGAAAATTGATTGGTTTTAGCGTAAGAAATCTTTTGTGGATCCATAACTCATACCTCGAGACAGCACAAAAATACATAGATTCGTTGTCTTGGCAATAAAGTTATTGGTTTGTTCCCAATACTTGACTTATTGTTATATTTAACATTCAATAAAAACCACTCCATATGAATCGACTTTTTATTTTTGGATTACTCCTTTGCCAAGCCACTTTGTGGGGTCAAGTCAACACGCCAAGTGAATTTTTGGGCTATACCATAGGTACTGAATTTTCGCGCCACGGCACGATGGTCAACTATTTTACCTATCTGTCTGAGCAGTCCGAATGGGTCACTTACCAACAATATGGCACCACCAACGAACGACGACCACTCACCTATGCTGTTATTTCGACACCCGAAAACCTCGCCCGCATAGAGACTATAAAAATGCAAAACCTAACCCAAGCTGGCCTTAAAGAAGGTTATGCCGATTTGGACATCGCCCTGGTTTGGCTCAGCTATAATGTCCATGGTAATGAGGCTTCGAGTATGGAAGCCGCCATGCAAACCGCTTATGAACTCATCACCAACCATAAAGATTGGCTTCAAAACACGGTAGTCATCATGGACCCTTGCGTGAATCCAGATGGCCGAGATCGCTATGCTAATTGGTACAATCAAGTCCGTGCCACCCCTTATAACCCGAGTCAAATGGCTGATGAGCACAACGAACCTTGGCCTGGTGGGCGTCCGAACCACTACCTATTTGATTTGAATCGCGACTGGGCTTGGGCCAAACAAGTCGAGAGCCAACAGCGCATCGCTTTATACAACCAGTGGCTTCCTCATGTACATGTCGATTTTCATGAACAAGGCATCAATGAGCCTTATTATTTTGCTCCAGCAGCAGCGCCATTTCATGAAGTGATCACGCCATGGCAAAAAGCATTTCAAACACAGATTGGTCAAAACAACGCTCGTTATTTTGATCAAGAAGGTTGGCTGTATTTCACCCGTCAATTTTTTGATTTACTCTACCCCAGCTATGGTGACACCTATCCCACTTTTACGGGTGCTATCGGCATGACTTATGAGCAAGCAGGTAACGGAAGAGGTGGGCTTGGCATCACAACAGACGAGGGTTATGAACTCACTTTAGTCGACCGAGTGGCACACCACACCACAACAGGATTAGCGACTGTAGAAATTTCTTCACAAAACGCTAGCAAACTCAATAGTGAATTCCGTGACTTCTTTGACCGCAAAGATTTGCCACAGCAAACATTTGTATTGACAGGAAACCAAGACAAAATAAAGGCGCTTACCCAATTGCTAGACCTTCATGATATCCGTTATGGATTCACCAATACCAAAGAGGTTAAAGGATGGTCCTACCAAACACAATCTAATGGCTCTATGGCTACTCATGGGGGTCTGGTGGTATCAACCAATCAGCCTAAAGGGACATTGGTTAAAGTTCTTTTCGAAGCTGACGCGGAACTCGAAGAGCCCCTTACTTACGATATTACAGCATGGAGTCTGCCATATGCCTTTGGCTTGGACTGTGTGGTGACCGATAAAACGGTAGCCCTTGGCGGTAGTGCCGCGACTTTTAAGGAACAACAAACCGTAGCGGCATCATCCATTGCAGGCTACATCATGCCCTGGAACGACCTCGCGGATGGTGCTTTCTTGAGTGCCTTACTTCAAGGCGAAATCAAGGTGCGTTTTTCTGAAAAACCACTACGTTTTGCAGGTAAAAGCTATGACCCGGGGAGCTTAGTCATTACCAAAAGTGACAACCGCACAAACCAAAACTTCACCCAGACGGTAACCACCTTAGCCAACACACATCAGCGGTCAATCGTTGCGGTTTCGAGTGGATTTAGCGACAACGGAATTGATTTTGGATCTACAGACATCAAGATCATCAACAAACAACGCATCGCCATACTCAAGGGCGAAGGGGTTTCATCCCTCAGTTATGGAACCCTTTGGTACTTTATGGAGCAAGAACTGAAGTACCCGTTTACCCCCTTAAACACCGATTCATTCAACGTAGATCAATTGCGCAATTTTGATGTATTGGTTATGCCCAGTGGGTGGTATCGTGATTTGACCCAAGGCGACACCATGAGTGCCCTCAAAACATGGGTGCGCGAAGGCGGTAAAATAATTGCATTGGACCGCGCCTTAAGTGCGTTTGCAGACCAAGATGGATTTGGCCTCAAGAGCATCGAAAAAGATACTGCAGATCAGGATAACGTTGCCAACATGGTTCCCTATAGCCAGAGAGAACGCGATGGCGTTAAGGACATGATAACCGGTAGTATCTATAAGGTACATCTGGACAATTCACACCCTATGGCCTTCGGCTATCCCGAAACTTATTACAGCTTGAAGCAAGGCAACAAGGCTTATCAACGCCTGAGCCAAGGCTACAATGTGGGTTATTTTGAGGGTCCGGCGCAATCGGTTTCTGGTTTTTCAGGCCCGGAAGCAAAAGATGGCTTGACCGATAGTTTAATTTTTGGGGAATTCCCTATGGGTCAGGGCAGCATGGTTTATTTGTCAGACGACGTCATGTTCCGCTCCTTCTGGGAACATGGCAAACAATTTTTTGTCAATAGCCTCTTCTTTGTCAATGCCCACGTTTTTATTTTGGATTAAGCTGCTAGAATATGCATAAAAAAAGAACCCATTTTGGGTTCTTTTTTTATGCTCCAAATTCTGCTTTTAGGGTGAGCCAACGCCCGAGATACTTGCTGGCGTATAGGCTCTGGTGCTGCAAAACTTGCCCCATAAAATGGCGTTGCCTATGGATGCTTAAATCTTGCATTATAGGCTCTAAAAACAACACAAAAGCAGCGTTAAAATATGCCGAAGAAAATGAGTTAGTGATCAAGTACTTACCCTGATCTTGTTGGGCTTTCCACATTGGGGCATCGGTATAAAGTGCTACGGCCTTTTGGACCAAATCGATTTCATTTTCTGCAATCAAAAGGGCCTTTGTACCCTCTTGGGCGATACCCTCAGCACCGATAAGAGTTGTCACTGTGGGCAGTCCGAGCTGTAGTGCCTGGAGTATTTTTCCTTTAAGACCCGCGCCAAAACGCAATGGCGCCAAATTAACGCGCGCTTGGATCATGGCTGGCACAATATCCGGAGCCCACCCATGGACCAAAACTCCTTTGGTCTTTTGCCATTGTCGTTGCTGCATATCACGGCCATAGGCCCCGTAGATATGTAACTTCACCCCAGGCAAATGAGCTTCAATTTTAGGCCAGATATCACTAATAAGCCATGACATAGCGTCTAAATTTGGGGCGTGATTCAAATTGCCGATACAGATAAAATCTTGGGTCTGCTCCTGATCGTGAGCATCCTGATTGGCCATATCAAAGACCAACGGCCAATAGAACAGCAGCGTCTGGGGCACCCCAAAAGTTTCCTGAAGCCAGGTGTATTCAAATTTGGATATAATCAAAGAGACATCACAACGCCAAATACTGGCCAATTCGCGTTTGGTGACATCACTATAGACATCCAAGGGCAGGGTATGCTCATGAGCGAATTGACGCGCTTTGCGCAGGCCATGTAAGTCCTCTGTATCCAAAATAGTTACCGTATTGGGACTGTGGGCTCTTACGCGCCATCCATATTGCTCTTCGGTCATGAAGCGGTCGAAAACCACTATGTTGGGACGGCACTGGTCCAAAAGCGAAGTGACGTGATCGTCATTTAGGATCAATTGGTGGCAATGGATCCCCTGTTGTGAAAGGTCCACGGCATAGTCAGAATTGGCCGCAGCGGTCGCGAAATGAATCACCGCATGACGGCTTTTAAAAAATGAAATAAGCGCCATCATCCTCACGCCTGCAGCGGTTGTCTGAGGCTCAGGAACAGTATGCCCGATGATCAATACCGATGCATCCCTAAAGTTCATACTAGAGTTCTGCTAGGTCAATCGACGTCATGTAAAACATAGAAGCGTTTTCCTGATTCAGGGTATAGGCTACAAACAAGCGATCGTGGACACGGGCCAATTGAGGAAAACCACTTGCACGATCAGCCGATGTTTCGGCGATCGTTACCATTTTGCCCTTCTGGCCTGAGTCAGATACCTTCTGCAACCTCAAAAGTTCTTTTTCGCCTTGGGGTTCCATCCATAAGACTGCAGCCTCAGTTTCGTTGAGCATGACCACATTCACACGACCCGTGGCATTACCCGAATCCATGCGGATTGCGGGACCAAACTGACCCTGATAGCCTTGAGCGAAGGCGACTTTAACTTGAGCTTCTTCATTCGGAGCACTGAACCAAGCCACCGCTGAGTGGCCTTTATAGCTATCTATTGCTGGACCATTGACCGGACAGCCGGCAATTTTCCAGCCATCTACACCTACAGAAATGGGCACAGTCCAATCCTTTTGATCGGTCATGGACACCACAGAGATGTCTCTAATTTCTTCTTGGCTACGGTCGCGATAAACCACCATAACCTCTTGGTTATCTCCAGTCACCAAGGCCGTTTGGCAACAATCGCATACGCGCTCGTCCAAAATCATTTCTTCCCCAAGGGTAGCGTCTTCGGCAATCTTTGCTGCTCTAATTGTCATCGCTCCTTGGTGATTGCCAGTGGTTTCGCGGCCGTCAAGCCATGCAGCCAAAAAGCCATCACCATAAGGACGAACACTCACAAAACCATGTTCCGTTTTTGTCGTGTCCCGATGCAGTTTCAGACCCTTAACCCACAATTGCGTTTTGGAATTAAAGACATTATACCGGATATCATAGGCATAGGTTGTGCCCGCTGATTTCTCGAGGTAAGTAGTAAATATCGCTCCGTTATTGACGGCTACTTGTGGAAAGTCGGCCCAATTAACAAACCAGTTATCCCCGCTTTGAATGGCTTCAGCAGCAGACCAAGATCCCTGTTGATATTGGCTTAAGAACAAAGTCGACTCCGGCCCTTGAGCACTCACCCAGGTAGTGTATAATACGGAACCATCGCTAAACAAGCGTGGCATTGCAGCCTGACTCATCTCTGACCATGGACCCTTTAAAAGATTCATTTCGGGTTCTTGCCGATCCTGCTTCTGTCCGTCGAGACAACCCACAAGACAAAGCGCCATGCAAACGGTTACACCCCACAAAAGACTCCTTTTTCTAAACATGATGGACCTCGGCGTATAAATCAAAATCAGCGGCATCATTGACCATGACTTGGTAAAAGTCGCCAGTTCTTAAGTAACCCTGATCCGCAGGAATTAAAACTTCATTGTCCACATCTGGACTGTCGTATTCCGTGCGGCCAATATAGTGCTTGCCTTCTTTACGATCAATGACCACACGGAAAACTTTACCAATTTTGGCCTGATTCAACTCCCATGAAATTTGGGACTGCACTTCCATGATCGCATTGGCCCGATCCATTTTGACCTCTTCAGGGACATCATCGACCAAATGAAACGCATGTGTATTCTCTTCGTGGGAATAGGTAAAACAGCCCAAGCGTTCGAAGCGCATGTCTTTGACCCATTGCAATAAGGTCTGGAAATCTTCTTCGGTCTCGCCTGGATAGCCCACAATTAGCGTGGTTCGAATCGTCATATCGGGCACATATGCCCGAAAGTCCTGGAGGAGCTTCGTGGTTTTGGCCTGTGTGGTACCCCGACGCATGGACTTGAGAATATTGTCCGAGATGTGTTGTAAGGGAATATCAATATAATTACAAATTTTTGGCTCATCCCGCATGAAGTCTAAAACTTCCATGGGGAATCCCGTTGGAAAGGCATAGTGCAATCTGATCCATTCGACGCCTTCGACAGCAACCAGGGCCTCCAAGAGTTCTCTCAGTGCTCTTTTCTTATAGATGTCTAAGCCATAATAGGTCAAATCTTGTGCAATCAAAATCAGCTCCTTGACCCCGCTTGCAGCGAGTTTCTTGGCTTCTATAACTAAATGTTCGATAGGCGTGCTTTTGTGTTTTCCACGCATCAGTGGTATCGCACAAAACGAGCATGGTCGATCACAACCTTCTGCGATCTTGAGGTACGCATAGTTTTTGGGCGTAGTGATCAGGCGCTCGCCAATCAATTCTTGTTTATAGTCAGCACCTAGGGCTTTAAGGAGATTTGGGAGCTCTGTGGTGCCAAAAAAGGCATCAACATCGGGAATTTCTTTCTGTAGATCCGGCTTATAGCGTTCTGACAAGCAGCCCGTCACAAAAACTTTATCGATCTCACCTGCCTGTTTTTTTTGCACGTACTCCAAGATGGTATTGACACTTTCTTCCTTGGCATTGTCTATAAACCCGCACGTATTGATCACGACCACATTACCCTCTTGTTCATGAACCACTTCTTGGTTATTGGCTTTGAGTTGCCCCATCAACACTTCACTATCGTAGACGTTTTTGGAACAGCCCAAGGTGATGACGTTGATCTTATTTTTATTTAACTGCTTTGTACGCATATTAGGGTGCTTCGCCTCTGGGCGTGATTAAGTGAATAGCTCGTGAGCTTAATTAAAAAAGGAATCGACAAATTCTAATTTATCAAAAACTTGAAGGTCATTGATCCCCTCACCTACACCGATATATTTGACCGGTATTTGAAATTGATCACTGATCCCAATGACCACACCGCCTTTGGCTGTGCCGTCTAATTTGGTTATGGTCAGAGTCGTCACCTCTGTAGCCGCTGTAAATTGTTTGGCTTGTTCAAAAGCATTCTGCCCGGTTGAACCGTCTAAGACGAGCATGACCTCGTGTGGTGCATTGGGCACTACTTTGTCCATCACGCGTTTGACCTTGGTCAACTCGTTCATGAGGTTAACTTTGTTATGAAGACGACCTGCGGTATCAATGAGAACCACGTCAGCCTGGTGTTTTATAGCGTATTCTAAAGTCTCATAAGCAACACTCGCCGGATCGCTGCCCATTTTTTGTTTGACCAAAGGCACATCGTTTCGGTCGGCCCAAATTTGTAATTGATCGATAGCCGCAGCTCTAAAGGTATCAGCGGCGCCCAAAACGACCTTAAGTCCTTGGGCTTTGAATTGGGCCGTTAGCTTTCCTATGGTCGTGGTCTTACCCACACCATTGACCCCAACAACCATAATCACATATGGTTTGTCCGTGGTATCCATTGCCGCAAAACCTGTTGGGGCATGCGCCGTTTCACTCAGTAAACCGGCAATCTCTTCACGCAATAAGACTTGGAGTTCGTTAGCCCCTAAATACTTATCACGGGCCACACGGGCTTGAATACGTTCGATGATTTTAATCGTGGTATTGACACCCACATCACTAGAAATCAGGACTTGTTCGAGATCATCCAAGACGGCATCATCCACTTTACTTTTTCCAACAACTGCCTTGGACAGTTTGTCAAAAAATGTTTGTTTGGAAACCGCTAGCCCCTTGTCGAGGTGCTCTTTTTTTTCCTTGGAAAATATATTTTTAAATATACCCATGTCCTTAATTAATTCCGGTCGCGACTGCTCTGTGACACGCCATTTGACCGAGTCAAAATTAAGCCCTCTTATTGGGCTTTGCAAATCCGATGGGGTCAAAAAAAAAGCCACTTCAAATAAAGTGGCTTTTTTTAATTTTTTTAAGTAATAATTACTTGTTCAACCAACCGTCGACTGCCTCGGGCGCCATAATGCTTTCAACAAAAGTGTAAGCGCCAGATTTTGGTGACTTTACCATTTTGATGGCTTTGGTTAAACGTTTTGATCCTGTTTGAAGGGAGGCGACTGATTTCTTTGCCATGACTCTATATTATTTAATTTCTTTATGTACCGTCATACGCTTTAAAATAGAATTGAATTTCTTCAACTCCATGCGGTCTGGTGTGTTCTTTTTATTTTTGGTGGTCACGTAACGCGAAGTTCCGGGTTTCCCACTCTCTTTGTGCTCTGTACATTCTAGGATGACCTGAACTCTATTTCCTTTTTTAGCCATTTTGAATCGCCTTTATAAGTGACGCAATTATCGGTTTAAAAAGCCTTTTGCTCGGGCTTCTTTGATAACTGCAGAAATTCCTTTTTTGTTGATATTCTTAATTGCAGATGTAGACACTCTTAAAGTGATCCATGCATCCTCTTCAGGAATGAAAAAACGCTTCTTAAACAAATTCGCGTGGAATTTACGCTTCGTCTTGTTCATGGCGTGAGACACATTGTTCCCCACCATTGCTTTTTTTCCTGTAAGCTCACAAACTCTTGACATAGCCTGATTTTGATTAATAATTTTTAAATAGGGTGCAAATTTAATAAAATTAATCTGCTCGCACAACAAATGGAAATTAGATTTTCGAAATTTCTTTGTACAACATTTCAAAGGCCTTGTCCACTGCTTTTTGAATGATCCGTTCGCGAGCCCTTCCAAACAAAAACTGATCGAAAGATAAACCACTCGGACCAGCAATAGCAATACATACGGTCCCTACCTCCCCAGCGCCATCTCCCTTGGATGGTCCGGCAATACCCGTAGTAGCTATGGCATAATCACTGTTAAATAGTTTTTGGGCGCTTAGGGCCATCGCTTGGGCCACTGCGACACTAACGCTGGAGTGCCGCTTAATGAGTTCAGGATCTATACCCAATAGGGTCACTTTCAAATCAGTTGCGTATGGGATCAAGCCGCCTCGATAAAATGAGGAAACACCCGCGTGAGCGGTGATTTCTTTGGCAATAGCACCGCCAGTGCAGCTTTCAACCACACTCAAGGTGTGTCCTTTTTGGTTCAGCAAATCTCCTATTTGGGCGACCATGCTCGTTTGCCCTTCCAATCCTACGGCAATATCGGCCAATTGTTCCTTGAGCGCAACCATAAGGCCATCAATGGTCGTTTTGAGGACCAATTCGTCAGTGTGTGTCGCAGAAAGTCTCAAGCGGACTTTGCCAAAAGAAGGTAAATACGCCAATTTGATCCAGTCAGGCAAG
>DGAU01000016.1:48899-52231 GCA_002384055.1 Flavobacteriaceae bacterium UBA4022 | reverse complement strand
AACACTTCGTTCTGCATGAGGTGCTTCATCTCAAAAGGGACTCCTGGCAAAGAAACAAAAACGGTGCCCTCATGCACCATCCACAAACCCGGTGCTGTGCCATGTGTGTTGTGCAAAACTTCCGCCTTGGAAGGCACCATGGCCTGATTCAAATTTTGATCGGTCGGCGATTTTTGGATATAGGTCGCAAACAGCATCTTAACATGTTCCCTGGTCGGTTCATGAAGAATCAATTCATCCTCAAAAAAAGATAAAAAACAAGACTTGGTAATGTCGTCTTTGGTCGGTCCAAGACCGCCGGTGACAATAACCAATTCCACCCGTTTAGACGCTTGGTCAAAGGTGTCTAAAATCTGTTGACGGTCATCTTGAATTGAGGTGATTTGATCTACTTTGACCCCAATAGAATTGAGTCCTTTACTGATATAAGCCGAATTGGTATCTACGATTTGGCCAATGAGAATTTCATCACCAATGGTAATGATCTCTGCGCGCATTTAAAGGTTAAAGTCGGATTTTATAGCCTCGAAAACAGCTCTAAGGGTGTGGTCTAATTCTTCTACCAAAGGGGCTATAGATTCTGGATCCTTAGACGAACGAGACCAGGTTTCGACTGAAGAAATATTTTTCATCAAATCAATGCCAAACATTTCGATGTTCGGCTTCATTTTGTGCGCAAACTGATAGGCCACTTTCTTGTTGTCTTGGGCTACGGCTGCAATCAATCCCTCTAAATCTGGCGGGATTTCCTCCAAAAATGTTTGTGCCACAACGGCAAGAAACTCAGGGTCATCGCCCATGACTTCTATCAAATTATCTGTTGAATATAATGCACTCATCTATTTAATTTTTACGGAAAATGATTCCAAATCTTCAATATAACCCACCAAAACATCATTTGGGGCGACACGACCTACACCAGCAGGAGTGCCTGTAAATATAACATCTCCAATCTTTAAAGTAAAATATTTGGAAATATATTCGATCAATTCATCAATTTCCCAAAGCATATCCTGCGTATTACCTAACTGCACGACCTCCTGATTGCGTTCTAATCGAAAGGCTATATTTTGAATATCATCAAAACTTGATTTCGAAACAAAGGAGCCAATTAGAGCAGACCCATCGAAGGCTTTAGCGCGCTCCCAAGGCAAACCTTTACTTTTAAGCTCTGTCTGTAAGTCTCTAGCAGTAAAATCAATGCCGAGCCCTATAGAATCATAATAGTTATGGGCAAATGCGCGATCAATGTGTTTGCCAATTTTATTGATTTTGACCAAAACCTCTACCTCATAATGAATGTCACTTGAAAAAGTAGGTATGATGAAGGGGTTGTTTTTTAAAATGACCGCAGAATCCGGCTTTAAAAATAATACAGGCTCGGAAGGCCTTTGATTGTCTAACTCCTTGATATGCGCCCCATAATTACGTCCTACACAGATGATTTTCATAAAGCTCCCTTGGTATTAAGTTTTCTAAGCTTGATTTGCGTCAAGACTTTTTTGGTATATAAGGGAAATTCGGCGTTTAGCAGCCAACCAAAGTAACCAGGCTCTTGGTCCAAAACAGTATCCACCAAAACCCCTTTATGTTTGCCAAAGCCAAATATTTCGCGGCCGGATTCATCAAAATGAATAAACCCTGCAAAATCAGCAAAACGCTTGTGAGCACTAAAATGAGCCAAATACTCCATATCATTTTCTAATTCTGGATAACGATCGAGTTGCGCCAAAAGCACCTCATAAGTCGCCAAGGTATCCGCTTCGGCTGAATGCGCATCTGTCAAATCTTTTTGACAATAGAATTTATAGGCGGCGGTCAAAGTGCGCTTTTCCATCTTATGGAAGATCGTTTGGACATCTACAGCCCGCATTTTTTTTAGATCAAAATCCACATCAGCACGGAGCAATTCCTCTGCTAAAAGCGGAATATCGAATCGATTGCTATTAAACCCCGCTAAATCACTGTCTTTAATAATGGCATAGACCTTGGGTGCAAGGGTCTTAAATGTAGGCGCATCTGCTACCATATCGTCGGTAATTCCATGAATAGCAGTGGTTTGCGCGGGTATAGGCATTTCGGGGTTTACGCGCCAAGTGACGCTTTCTTTATTGCCCCCCGGGAACACCTTGAGTATTGAAATTTCAACAATTCGGTCCTGGGCCACATTGACCCCGGTTGTTTCCAAGTCAAAAAAACAAATGGGTTTGGTTAAATTTAAATCCATAATACAGTTTGATAATCAAAAGCGATAATAACATACAAGCAAGTCTTAAAAGCCATGCCGTAATAAGGTCTTAGACCTCGCGTTGTTCGTCCCACCCCTCTAAATAATCGGCCACTCTTTTGACAAACATACCGCCCAAGGCACCATTGACCACACGGTGGTCATAACTATGAGACAAGAACATTTTGTAGCGAATGCCAATAAAGTCACCTTCGGAGGTTTCAATAACCGCAGGCACTTTACGAATGGCCCCAAGGGCCAGAATACCTACTTGAGGTTGGTTAATGATGGGGGTCCCCATGATACTACCAAAGTTACCTACGTTGGTTACCGTATAAGTCCCTCCTGAAATTTCATCAGGTTTTAATTGATTGAGACGTGCGCGATTCGCCAAGTCATTTACTGCCTTACTCATCCCAACCAAATTGAGTTGGTCTGCATTTTTGACCACAGGCACAATAAGATTTCCATCAGCGAGTGCCGCAGCCATACCTAAATTGATGGCTTTGTGCTTGATGATTTTGTCCCCATCTACAGAAATATTCATCATCGGGAAGTCCTTCAATGCCTTCACCACAGCCTCCATAAAAATAGGCGTAAATGTGAGCTTTTCGCCCTCTCTTGCTAAATAACTTGGATTGATGCGCGAACGCCATTTCCATATTTTGGTCACATCACATTCGACAAAACTTTGGACGTGAGCCGAAGTAGCCACACTGGCTAACATATGATTGGCGATGAGTTTCCCCATACGCGTCATTTCTATAATTTCATCACCACCCTGAACCGAAACGGCTTTTGCCATTGATGGGGCTTGTGGTCTTATTGCGGTTACTGAAGGGTTTGAAGGCGGCGGGACGACTGGTGCTGATGGTGTTGGCGCTGCAGAACGGTTCTTCAGATAGGCCAACATATCGTTTTTGGTCACACGACCGTCTTTTCCACTTCCCGCAATGGCATCCAATTCTTGCTGAGACACCGCTTCTGCTCTGGCCATGTTTTTCACAAGTGGAGAGTAAAAATGTGCCGTATTGCTTTCAATGGCAATGCTGGTCTTGGTCACTTCTGCTGCGGTAATGGTTTCTTGTACTTTGGCCGCATAGTC
>DGAU01000016.1:18942-48723 GCA_002384055.1 Flavobacteriaceae bacterium UBA4022 | reverse complement strand
TCTGTCTCGATAATGGCGATGACTTCGCCGACTTTCACCACTGCATCTACTGCAAATAGTTGCTCCACCAATACGCCAGAAACTTCACTCGGGACTTCACTATCTACCTTGTCTGTGGCAATCTCTAAAACAGGCTCATCCATATCAATGGTATCGCCTACTTGTTTGAGCCAATTGGTTAAGGTCGCCTCAGCAACACTTTCCCCCATTTTTGGTAATTTCAGTTCAAATCTGGCCATAAATACGTAGTCCCTTTTTCGTTAAAACCTTTGCAAAATTAATTAAAATTCGAGGTTTTATGGGATTAATTTATAATTCGTTTGCTTAAATTCCAATTTTGATTGAGAAATCTTGAATCACAGCGCAACCACTTCGCCCTTTGCGGTACTCTGGTCGCTCCCGATCAGACAACCCACTTCGGGGTGCACTACCCTATAACGGAGTCCGCTATTTTCGCTGCGCGCCATCCATTGAATGATATCACAATAAGCGCAACTATCGGCATCAAAAACAACCATGGTATTCTTTAACACAGCTTCTTCAGAAAAATAATCAGGAGCCATAACCCTAACAGGTGCTTTAGACCATCGCTTCAACCGCCCCTCGAGATCATGTTGTGTCGTCACCAAAACAGTGGCCTGCCAAATAAAATCATCCGTCAATATCTCAGTCAATTTTAAAGAACGCCAGTATATGATCAACTGCGAAAAGATTTTAACCCCCAAAATAGAAAACACGTTGGTCTTGTGGTGCGTTTTATAAAAATGCACCATCGCGCCATAAAATCGCTTTAGATAAGCGGCATTCATATCGGTACTCTCCCCTTTGTAGTGCAGGATCACCGAGGTGCCGAGGTAATAATTTACATAACCTCTTTTGATCAATTTGTACGACAGATCGATATCCTCACCGTACATAAAATACGTCTCATCAAAACCACCAACATCGAGATATGCTGCTTTTTTGAGCACCATAAATGCACCGGCCAATATATCTGTTGGACCTTGAGCAGCAGGAGTCAGCGCATGATCATAATATCCTGGGGTTGCATTTAAACGCCCCATCAACTTATTAAAAGTGCCCAGTGGAGAAGGAACCTGCCGCTTACATTCGGGCAAAAATATCCCCGCACCATCGATATAGCGAACCCCTATAGCGCCTAGGTTATGTGTCCTTGCGGCACAGGACAAGACCTCAGAAAAGATATGCTCTCCCACTAGCGTGTCGGGATTGAGAATGCACAGGTAGTCCCCTTGCGCATGCCCTACCGCAAAATTATAAGCTTTACTAAAACCTATATTTTGGTCATTTTGGATACACTTGATAGACGGAAATAAATCGCGAATAAGATCCATACTCCCATCGGTCGAGGCATTATCTACAACGATAATTTCTGCATCGATGGTTTTGGTCGCCGCAAATACAGAAGCAATGCATTGCACTAAAAAGTGTTTTACGTTATAATTGAGAATGATGACCGATAGCTGCACCCTTTAAGATTGTTTGAATGAAGATTCGAATGGAATACGTTGCAAAATACTGCGCCCTAGAGTCACCTCATCGGCATATTCCAGCTCATCACCTACGGCAATACCACGGGCAATCGTCGTAATCAGGACCTTAGCCGGATCAATTTGCTTATAAATATAAAAGTTGGTGGTATCTCCTTCCATGGTGGAGCTAAGGGCAAATATGAGTTCGCGCACACGCCCATCGCTGACTTTTTCGACCAACGATGCTATGGTAAGATCTTGCGGACCAATACCATCCATAGGAGATATCTTCCCCCCCAAAACATGATAAACCCCGCGAAATTGACTCGTGTTTTCGATGGCCATAACATCGCGGATATCCTCGACCACACAAATGACCTCAGAATCCCGATGGCTATTGGCACATATTGCGCACAAAGGTTGATCCGAAACATTATGGCACTGCTCACAAAATCTAATTTCTTCGCGCAAACGTGAGAGCGCTGCGCTCAAAGCCTGAGTCCGTTGCTTGGGCTGTTTGAGCAGATGCAGCACAAGGCGAAGTGCTGTACGCTTGCCAATCCCAGGTAAAAGTGACATTTCATCTACGGCTTGTGCCAGTAATTTTGAAGAAAAATCCATAGGTTAAATCAACAAAATTATTTTTTTATAAATTTCTGTGTCATGACACCCTTTGCACTGGTGAGTCTCATAAAATAGACCCCTGGTGACAGCTGGCCCACAGGTATCGTTAGATTTTGATCGAGCCATATTTGCGGCTGGGAAATCAATAGTTTACCCTGAAGATCAAAGACCTGCAGATTCACTTTTAACTGGCCACTATATGCTATATGAAGAACGGATTTGGCAGGATTAGGATAAACCCTTACCGACTGGCTACTGAGCTGGTCTTCTATACCAACGACATAACCATATTTGGTGGAAGCCCATAACCCGCGGCCATAGGTGCCGGCATATATTTTTCCATTGGCTTGATTTATTTCTAACTCGTTGACAATGACGTTAGGTAGATTGGTGTTGAAGGGCTGCCATTCGCTAAACATGTCATCGATATAATAGATACCATAATCCATACCCAAGTAAAGCCCGTTGTCTCCATTATCGTCCCAAACAAGGGCCAAGGCACTAAAATTGGGTAAATTAAAAAGATGTGTGCTCCAGGTCGCCCCTCCATCATTAGAAATGCGGACTTTGGCCGAACTGTTGACCGCTACAGCAATACGCATAGGGTCCGACGGGTGTATGGCAATAGAATTGATGGTTCCCCCTGGAGGGGACATCAATATCCAATCGGTAGTGCCTCCATCCATGGTGCGGTAAAATTGCGGACCACGCGCTGCATACATAATTTGGTTGTCTGATGCGGCTATTTTCAGGTGTGTGAGGTCCGCACCAAAGTCCTGAGAAATGGGCAACCAATTACCTCCTTTGTTGGTGCTTTTAAAAACGCGTTCAAAGGCGCTATAAATCGTATTTTGAACACTTGGATCCTGTTCAAAAGGCGACACCCACTCGCCAGATCCAGATCCAGGCTCGGGCAGATTGAGTAACGTCGCTCCAGCATTTTCGGTACGGTACATTCCGCCAAATTGGATCATCCCATAGATAAGGTTAGGATTGTCTTTATCGACAAAGCCTTCCATACCATCGGCACCAATCCAATCAATCCATTGTTCTGTGGTGGCGCTGTAAAAAGAACTACCATTGTCTTGAGAGCCACCAGTGACCACGACCTCTGGTGTCTGGGTCACGCCTATTTTATAAAATTGACGAATCCCTAAACCTGTAGAAAGATCGGTATAATAATCAGCAGAAATGGTTTCGGTGTCTGTCGCTTTGAACAGGCCACCATCTGAGCCGACATATAAGGTTTCATTGACAAATTCCAACAAGTCGACGTCGGCATGGCAATACCCCAAACCTGCCGATTGTGCGTTCCCAGGAATCCAGTCTGAGGTGCAATCAAAATTGACGCCACCGTCATTGGACTTCCAAGTCAAAACTCCGGCAATATGTACTTCATCGACATTTGATGGATTGACGGTGATGTCCATATCTCGTGGCGCCTGACCGCCACTATTAAAACCACTGGTATCATACCCAAAATAATTGCGACCCGAATGACCAAGATCTGTAAATGTTTCGCCACTATCAATAGATTTATATAAGCCACCGAAACTACCATTGTTTGCTTGGACGACATAAACGGTTTCGGGGGCACTGGCACAAATACCGATCATGATCGGCTGCACATTATTAAAATCAGGATGGGTTACAAAATTGTCTCCACCATCTTGAGACACATGCAATCGATTACCACTGGCGTATACCACATCCGAATTGCCCGGTTTGAATTCAATATCGTAACCTCTATTTTCGCCTTGAATCTTAGGGTCCCAAGTATATCCCCCATCAATAGATCGATATATTCCGTGATATTCCCCCGAGGCGAACATGATTTGGCTATTGGTCGGATGGATCAATATCTTATTAATGACACTTGAACCCGCTTGGCCATGAAGAAACCAAGTGGCTCCAGCATCCTGGGATTTATAAATGAGTCCAGCGGTCGAACCAAAATAATATACCTCTGGGTCAGATGGATCAATGGTCACAGCATATACCCGTAGGTTGGTCAAATAATCACTCAGAGGCTCCCATGTTGTTCCGCCGTTGAAGGTGCGCCATACACCACCGGTCTCTGCACCAATAATCATATGCTGCTCGTTACCGGCCTGAACAGATAAGCCGGTCACCCGACCAACTCCTGGGCTCCAATGGGTTGTTGCATTCCAACTTTTAGGTCCTAATTCTTCCCAGTTATCAAAAAGCGAAGCACGCGAAGATGCTGTTTGATTGAGATAGGCGTTGTATTGGGCCAAGACGTTCATTCGGTCCAACGTATTGGGCAGATAGCCCTCCTGGTCTTTGAGTCGATTGGCCATATACTCCCATCGTTTGAAAGGCACATAACCTGACCCTTGTCCCTTGTCATTCAAGGCAAAATAGGCCTCTGCTTCAGCGACAACTTGGCTGACCGTATAGCTGTCAGATTGCATCATTTCGAGATAATCTTGCGCCCAAAGGCCACTAAGAGGAGTGGCTAAAAAGGCCATGAGGATAAAAAGCTTAGAAGTCATATGTTTTTTATTTATGAAATGCCGATAAATATCGGAGTCTAAAAGTATGAAAAATATAAAGTGAAGGCCACTAAACTTTGTATTTTTACCGGAACGTATAAAGCCCAGCACCATGGAACCGAGTTTAATTTTACTGACCATTGCCGGCTATTTTGCCGTATTAGTTTTTATTTCGGTACTGACCGGCAAAGACGACAGTAATACCGCTTTTTTTAGCGGATCAAAACAATCGCCATGGTATTTAGTGGCCTTTGGAATGATCGGGGCTTCATTGAGTGGGGTTACTTTTCTTTCGGTGCCTGGCTGGGTTGGCGGGTCTCACTTTAGTTATTTTCAGGTGGTCTTGGGTTATTTCGTTGGCTACCTCTTTGTGGCCTATGTATTGCTTCCCATTTACTACCGGCAAAATGTCACCTCCATTTATCAGTACCTCGACACCCGATTTGGCACCTTGAGTTATAAAACCGGAGCATTTTACTTCATGGTATCGCGTATCCTTGGCGCTTCATTTCGATTGTTTTTGGTGGCTCTTGTTTTGCAACAATTTGTCTTTAATGCCCTTGGTATTAGTTTTGAATGGACCGTCATTCTATCGATCGCCTTAATCTGGGTTTACACCAATCGAGGCGGCATCAAAACCATCGTTTGGACCGACACCCTGCAAACACTTTTTATGGTGACTGCCCTGGTATTGTCGGTGAGCCTGATTCTAGATGCACTGGATTTGACCTTTTTTGAATTTCTAAATTCTGAAGCCTTTGGGCGCTATAACCAGGTGTTTATATGGGATTCGTTGCTTGAAAAAAATCATTTTTTGAAATCATTTATTGGCGGTGCCTTTATTACCATATGCATGACGGGATTAGACCAAGACATGATGCAAAAAAACCTGACCTGCCGATCCCTGCGTGACGCCCAGAAAAACATGTTGAGCTTTAGTGTGGTCCTTACTGGTGTGACTTATATATTTTTGATTCTAGGGGCCCTATTATTCATTTATGCTGAGTCGTTTGGCATCGCCCTACCGCTGATGGATGGCAAATCAAAAACCGATCTTCTTTTCCCCGAAATTGCGCTCAACAGCACTATGGGCCTCACCCTTTCGGTGACCTTTCTACTCGGGCTTATCGCGGCAGCCTATTCCAGTGCGGATAGTGCCCTGACCTCATTAACCACAAGTTTTTGTGTCGATTTTTTAACGATTGAAAAACGCCCAGAATCAGAACAAAAATCCATAAGAAAATGGGTGCATGTTGGCATGAGTGTTGTCTTGATCGTCGTGATCATCATCTTCAAACATATTCTGAACGCCAATGTCATTGATAGTTTACTTACCGTGGCAGGATATACCTACGGACCCTTACTCGGCCTATTTATGTTTGGCATCTTCACCCCTTACAACATCAAGGATCGATGGGTTTTGATCGTAACCCTAATGAGTGTGGGTATCATTACCTTGATTGGAGCGATTCCTCCAGAATTAATTGGAGGCTATCGTGTGGGCTATGAACTGCTGCCCCTGAACGGACTATTGACTTTCTTTGGGCTTTGGCTGATTCGCGAACGCATAACCTGGCGGAATAAATAATTTGGAATAGGCCTATAAAGCAATAGAGGTGCACCTCTGCACCTCTATTTAAACAACCTAACCAATAAAATAATAGAGTGAAGATTAAATCTTCTTCATAGCAATTCTATTATTATGGAGTAAATATAAATAATGTTTAACTTGTTTCCTAAATAATTAAACAAAATAATTTTATGACAAGCTGTCACTTTATAAAAAGTGGTATCCTATTTGCCTTTTACACTTAAATTTTAAACGAATTCACCCATGAATAAAGGAACTATTAATGTATCAGTAGATAATATTTTTCCGCTGATCAAAAAATTTCTGTACAGCGACCATGAGATCTTTTTAAGAGAATTGATCAGTAATGCGACAGATGCAACCCTTAAACTAAAACACTTGACCAGTATCGGTGAAGTCAAAGCAGATTATGGCGCGCCGCTTATTGAGGTCAAAATTGACAAAAAGAAAAAGCAACTCCACATTATCGACCAAGGTATTGGGATGACCCAAGACGAAGTCCAAAAATACATCAACGAAATTGCCTTCTCAGGAGCCGAAGAGTTTTTGGAGAAATACAAAGACAAAAAAGCAGACCAAGCAGGTATCATAGGCCATTTTGGATTAGGTTTTTATTCTGCGTTTATGGTCGCCAGCAAGGTAGAAATCATTACCAAAAGTTATAAGGACGAACCAGCAGCGCACTGGATCTGCGATGGCTCTCCAAACTATACCCTTAGCGCGCACAACAAAACCGACCGAGGCACAGAAATCATCCTGCACATCAGTGATGAAGAAAAAGGCTTTTTAGAAGACGCCAAGATTAAGGAACTTCTGGTCAAATACAACAAATTTATGCCTGTCCCGGTCAAGTTTGGTACGAAAACCCAAACCTTACCCAAACCCGAAGGGGCCAAAGAAAAAGACCCGGCCCCAACAGTGGAAGTTGATAACATCATCAACAACCCGCAACCAGCCTGGACCAAGCAGCCTTCTGAACTTAAGGATGAAGACTATAAAGGTTTTTATAGAGAATTGTACCCTATGCAATTTGAAGAGCCGTTGTTTCATATTCATTTGAATGTCGATTACCCATTCAACCTGACTGGTATTTTGTATTTCCCTAAAATGTCACCAGACATGAATATGCAAAAGGACCGCATCCAACTTTATCAAAATCAAGTTTTTGTCACGGATAATGTAGAAGGAATTGTTCCTGAGTTTTTGACCATGCTCCGCGGTGTGATCGACAGCCCAGATATTCCCTTGAATGTGTCCAGAAGTTACCTTCAAGCGGATGGTGCTGTGAAAAAAATATCCAGCTACATCAGTCGTAAGGTTGCAGACAAGCTCAAAAGTCTCTTCAACGAAAACCGCGAAGACCTCAGTCAGAAATGGGAAGACATCAAAATGGTCATTGAATACGGTATGCTCACTGAAGATAAATTCTTTGAAAAATCGGAAGGTTTCTATCTCTACCCCACAGTCGACGACAAATTTTTCACTTTAGAAGAATTAAAAACTGCTTGCGCCGACGCGCAAACCGATAAGGACGGAAAACTCGTGATCCTATACGCCTCAGACAAAGACGGGCAGCACAGTTATATCGAGCAAGCCAAAACCAAAGGTTATGAAGTTTTACTTTTGAACTCACCAATTGTGAGCCACCTATTGCAGAAACTCGAGGGAAGCCAAGAGAATTTGACCTTTGTGCGGGTGGATAGTGATTCTGTGGATAACCTGATCAAAAAGGAAGATACCACACCCTCTAAATTGAGCGATGAAGAAAAAGAATCGCTCAAAGAGCGTTTGGAAAGTGTCATTCCAACGGGTACCTATAGCGTTCAAATGGAGGCCTTAGACAGCAATACCTCACCATTTATGATTACCGAACCCGAATTCATGCGCCGCATGAAAGAGATGCAGCAATCCGGTGGCGGCGGTATGTTTGGCATGGGACAGATGCCCGAAATGTATCATGTCGTGGTCAACACCAATCATGAATTAGTCGGTCAAATTTTGAATACCAAAACAAAAAACAAGCAAGAACGTTTGATCAAGCAAGCCTTTGATTTAGCTAAGTTGAGCAGAAACCTCCTCAAGGGTGAGGACCTCACTCAATTTATTCATAGGAGCTACGAAATGATCAAATAATTAATGATTATATTTAAAAGCCCTTGCCCTGGCAAGGGCTTTTTCATTTAACAACAATAGACTTTATGTTCCCTTGGCACCAATACTTATTAGGCTTTGCTTTTGTTTTTGCAGGATTCATGCATTTTCAAAAACCAGAATTCTACCTCCGAATCATACCGAAATACCTGCCCTATCCAAAAAATTTGGTTTTTGTCAGTGGCATGGCCGAAATGCTTTTGGGCCTGATGCTCCTAAACGCGAAGACGCAGCAGTTGGCGGCTTGGAGTATCATGCTACTTTTAGTCTTGTTTTTGACCGTCCATACGGATATGATCAAAAACCCACCCCAATGGTTCCGTTGGCCTAAAGGGTTATTGACCCTGAGGCTATTGCTTCAAGGAGCCCTTATCTATTGGGCTTTTCTTTATGTCTGATCTTTAAAAAAAGGTAATATTTCGAGGTACGGAAAATAGCATCATCATTACAGACAAACGCTGCGGCCCAGACATCTGAATAGAGAAATTAAATCTTGTCGACGGTATTAACCTGACTACAGTAATTCGTTAAGTAAGGCAGCAAGGCGCAATCCTCCTTTTTGAAGCCGACCGCGAGCGACGTGGAGATAACGGTATGAATATTCGTAGCTGAGCTTTTCTTCGGCCTCAGTATGGCTATATACATCCTCACAAAGCGCACGGCTTTCATCCATCCAATCGGTTACAGAACTGCGTTGGATTTCTTGAATTTGTTCTGCCGTCAAGCGGTCTTGGTTTTGGACCAATTCGGTGTAGGACATATTATAACCCTCAATTATTTTGGTATCCCATACGGAATGAAGGTTGGTGTTGTCACCAAACCATTTCACATAAAAACGGTTGCCTCCACGATCTTCCTGGATACCAACATGCAAGGGTTGGTGCAAATCTCCTACGAAGTGGACCAAAAGTTTCAAATAGAATGCGCGTTCTTGCTTTGTCTTGTTTTTATCTCTAACAATTTCTTTACACTTCTCTATCCCCTGGATGATATCGCCCTTGTCGCTTTTTGGATGGGTATGGTAGTCTCCTCCAAATGGAAAACTGACATAATGCCAAGGGTCAAATCGATCGTACTGGTCATCGCTGCGGATCTCGTCGGCATAAGTCGATACAAAGGCCAACGAAGCACCGTCCAATAATTCGGCAACTTGCGCTGCAGTCTCTGGATCGAGATACTGTTGGGCAATGGCTCCGATTGTTCTATGACCCGTAACACCCCAGTCATCTGAGGCCTGGGACGGGTTAATAACCGTAAAAATTGCCAGAAAAACGAGATTGATTTTAAATGTCATATGGAGTGTTTAAGATTACAAATATAAACGCTCAAAGTCAAATTTCGTGCTAGATTTGTATTTTCGTATGAACCAACATGAAACACTTTCTATGATGCGCCGCATTCTCGCCATACTTTTTTTACTTAGCCCGCTCTTTATCATGGGCCAAAGTGTCTATCCAGAGCAAACCATTACCATAGGAACTCATGTGGATGGAACATTAATGATCCCCGAGGGTAACCAGACCAAGGACTTAGTAATCTTCATTGGCGGTTCCGGCCCCACAGATCGTGACGGGAACCAACCCATGATGCAAAATAATGGGTTCAAATTTTTGGCACAGGGACTATTCGATAATGGGATTGCCAGCTTTCGCTACGACAAGCGCGTGGTTAAAGCCCTAAAAAAGGGACAATTTGATGAGTCTTCGGCGCGGTTTGATGACTTCGTTAGCGATGCGCTTGAGGTGCTCGCATTTTTCAAACCAGCGCCTGAATTCCATCGTCTTATTGTTTTGGGGCACAGCCAAGGCTCATTAGTGGGTATGCTTGCCGCTAAGGACCATGCCGATGCCTTTATTTCTATCGCGGGTGCAGGTCAAGAAATAGACGATGTGATCATCGACCAGCTCAATTGGCAAGCGCCAAATCTTGCTGATGCCGCAAGACAAGCCTTTGACGATCTGCGGGCCAATGGTGTCACCACAAATTACCCTGCCCCATTAGCCTCTATTTTTCGCCCGAGTTTACAGGGATTCATCAGCAACTGGATGGCTTACAATCCACAAACTGCTATAGCCGATTTAGCCATGCCTATTTTGATCATTAACGGCACTCGGGACATGCAAGTGCAAATCAGTGAAGCTGAGGCATTGCATGGTGCTGCTGAGTCGTCTGATTTCTTGCTCATCGACAATATGAACCATGTCTTGAAAGTCGTGTCAGACGATGGCCTAGAAAACAGTAAGACCTATAACGATCCAAATTTGCCGGTTGCGCCAAAGCTCATCGATGCTATTGTATCTTTTATTAAAGCGTAATTGACCAAAGCAAAAGCCCTCGGATTCTTGGATTAATTTTGGGTTTTCGTTGAATACTATTTTTGTTTTTGTCATATTTGTTACTCAACTTTTACAACATATGAAACGAGTCATTTTCGGCCTTATGATGGTCATGGCCTTTAGCCAATGCACAACAGAAAATAAAAACACGGTCATTTCGGGCGCCGTGGATGGTTTGAAAAAAGGGCACCTTTTGGTGCAAGAGTTGAGCGACACACTATTGGTCACATTGGATTCCATACATGTTGAAGGTAATGCCCGTTTTACCTTCAATATTGATCTTACCGAACCCCAAGTCCTTTATTTGGCTTTAATTTTTCAAGACAGCGTCACACAAACAAAATATATTCCCTTTTTCGCCGAACCCGGAATAATTACGGTAGACACCAGCTTAGAAAATTACGAGGTGGATTATACCATTACAGGCTCTAAAAACGAGGCTTTGTGGAACGATTATCGCCAATTGATGAGTCGTTATAAGCAACGAAAACTGGACTATATTAAGGAAGAATTGTCGGCCATGCAGACAGGGAATGTCGCAGACATCGAAACTTGGCGTGTACAACAACAAAAACTCATGACTTCGCGCTACCTCGCAACGGTTAATTTTGCGAAAAATCATCAGGACATGGCCATTGCTCCTTACCTGATGCTCCTCGAGATTCCTGATGTGAATCCCAAATACCACGATACAATATTCAAGCTGTTGCGCCCAGAAATAAAAAACTCCAAATACGGGATCGCATTGGAGTCATTTATTTTACAACAGAATTAAAGTCGTCCTATAAGACGTTGATTTTTTCAATTAAGCCACGGCCTTTAGACTCTAGCTCTTTGTGAATCCCCGTAAAATGTAGCTTTTTGTTTTCAGCTTTACGGTCGTTTAATTTCTTGATTAAATCGTCGAATACGGCTATCGCCTCATCGATTACTTTTTCAGAATCTTTGGTTCCTTTTTCAGGATGAGTTGCCTCCCAAATATATACGGCCTCAATAATATCACCGAGAACGTAGTTGATGTCTTTTTTTAAATTTTTCTTACTTGCCATCTTAAATTAAATTTTGAGCAAAAATAGTGTTTTTTCATCCGCTTACGGAACAAATACTTCCAAAATCTCTGCATCATGGGCGGATAAATCGATTGCTGCAACTTCAGCAGGCACCAAGACACATTCTCCCTTGCTAATTTCCATAGGCGCTAACCCCTCGCTGGTTAGGGACAGCTGTCCTTTGGTACACATGAGCACAACAAAAGACTCTGTTTGTGGAAAAGTCCGAGTTATCGGTTCTGTGATCTCAATGACCGAAGTATTGAAATAAGGTGAGGCATAAAGCAACTGAGCCTGATTGCTTATTCTGTTTTCTGGGGTACAAGCCACTTGAGACAAGTCATGAAAGACTAACGCTTCCTCAGCCTGTTCTATATGGAGTTCTCTCATTTGACCATTAACATCCGGGCGATCCCAGTCATAGATCCGGTAAGTTACATCTGAGGTCTGTTGTATTTCTGCCAAAACCACGCCACTGCCGATAGCATGAACTAATCCTGGGGGGATGAAAAAAGCATCTCCGGCCGACACAGGAATCTCATTCAAAAGAGACGTTATGGTATTATCTACCATACTTTGGTGGTATTGTTTCAGGGTAACACCTGGCTTAAATCCAATGACCAAACGGGCTCCTGGATCGGCTTGAACCACATACCACATCTCTGTTTTACCCAAACTTTGATGCCGTTTTTTGGCAATCACGTCATCGGGATGCAGCTGGACCGACAAGTCTTCACGAGCATCAATAAATTTAAATAATAAAGGAAAATCCTTGCCGTGGTCCCTAAGGACACGATGACCAACCAAGCGCGCGCCATATTGTTCGATCAACTCAGTCAGTGATTTACCTACTTGGTGTCCTTCGCTGACTAAAGAAACTTTTTGGGGCACACCAGAAATTTCCCAACTCTCCCCTACACGTTCACCTTGGGCTTTTCCAAAATACTCATGAAGCTTGTCTCCACCCCAGACCTTGGACATTAGCTGTGGCGTGAATTTTATAAATCCTATTGGTAATTGATTCATCTTCATTTATTTTTTAGTGCTTCACCCAGTAATGGCGGCTTTAAAAATTGGTGGATCATCCAGGCTAAGCTTTATTCTTTCTTGTCCTACTATTTAACCTGTATAGACCACAAAATTGCGGGGCGTTTCGTATAATTTGACTTCAATGGTGTAGCGGCTGGGTAATTTATCCCTGAGGATGTGCCAAATCACTTTGGCAATATTTTCTACTGTAGGGATTAAAGATTTAAATTCCACAACTTCAATATTGAGGTTTTTGTGATCAAAACGGTCTTCTACGTCACTTTTAATGACTCTTTTGAGCCAGCCTAGATCTACGACAAAACCCGTTTCTGGATCAATGTCTCCACAGATCCCAACTTCCAATTCATAATTATGACCATGGTAATGCGGGTTACTACATTTGCCAAAGATCTCAAGATTTTTTTCGTCGCTCCATTCCGACCGAAAAAGTCGATGTGCCGCATTAAAATGGGCCTTTCTATATACAGTAACACTCATGACTCTAGATGTTGGCAATATTTATCAAAAATTATTTTAAACCAAACCGTATAATTCTCGGGATGCTCGATTAAGTCAATTTTTAAATTCTCCATAGGCATCCATTTCCATTCGGATACTTCTTCAGTGTTGATGATGGGCTCCCCTTCATACTGCCCCAATAAGACATGGTCCAATTCATGTTCGGTCAAGCCATTATCAAAAGGTGCTTTATAAATAAAGGAAACGGCAAAAGTCAATGCAGTATCAAAACCCATTTCTTCATTCAAACGCCTATGTCCCGCCTCGAGAGAATCTTCTCCATCCCGTTGGTGACTGCAACAAGTATTGGTCCACAATCCTGGAGAATGGTATTTATGCCAGGCCCTGCGTTGCAGCATGAGTTCCTTTCGGTCATTAAATACAAATACAGAAAATGCACGATGGAGCAGGCCTTTCTCGTGGGCCTCCATCTTGGGCATGGTGCCAATTTTGTGGTCTTGCTCGTCCACCAAGATTACCCGTTCTTCCATCATCAGCTGGTTTTTTTCCAAAGGTAGTAAATGGGCTTAAATACAAAAAAAATGCCTGTAGAAATCTACAGGCATTTTTTGAGGTCTAATTCGATCTGATAAACATGGATCGACGATTGAGCAGATGCTCTTTTTCAGTGCATTTCACGCCGTTACTACATTCATTAACCAGTTGTTCCTCGCCATAGCCTTTCGCGCTTAAACGCTCCTTGGCAATACCCTTATCAATAAACCAAGCCATGGTCGCTGCAGCCCGTTTATCAGAAAGCGCAAGGTTATATGCGTCCTCACCTCTACTGTCAGTGTGCGATTCAATGTGCATGTTAATTTCTGGAATTTCCTGCAGCTGGATCAATATTTTTTGTAATTCTATCGCAGCATCAGGGCGGATATTGTAGCGGTCACAGTAGGATTTTCCTCCAGGGCAACAGAATAAACGTCCAAACCTCCCATTCCAGCAAGACCATCTGTAGAAAAGTACAGGCGATTCTCTGAGTCGATAAAAGGAAACGTTTCTTTTAAACGACCAAATACAGCCTTTCGGAAAAATAAACAAAATATGTAGGATATACTATTATAGTAATATTCATAAGCGATTGTATCACAGATAAATGGATCCGTAAAAAACCAATATTTGTGTAAGAAAAAAAGGATGTTTTCTCTACACTATTTTCTTCACCAATTTTCGCTCAAGACGTATCTTTGCTAAAATTAGCTTCATGTCACTATCCTCAGAAATAAAAAGACGAAAGACCTTTGGCATCATTTCGCATCCAGACGCGGGCAAAACGACGCTTACCGAAAAACTCCTTCTATTTGGAGGAGCCATTCAAGAGGCAGGTGCCGTAAAGAGCAACAAAATTAAAAAAGGCGCGACCAGTGATTTTATGGAAATTGAGCGCCAGAGGGGGATTTCTGTGGCCACTTCTGTTTTGGCTTTTGAATACAAAGCATTAAAAATAAATATCCTGGATACACCGGGACATAAGGATTTTGCAGAAGATACCTACCGCACCCTTACCGCCGTTGACTCAGTAATTGTGGTGATTGATGTCGCTAAAGGGGTGGAAGAACAAACAGAAAAATTAGTTGAAGTCTGCCGCATGCGCCAGATACCAGTCATCGTGTTCATCAATAAATTGGACCGCGAAGGCAAAGACGCCTTTGACCTATTGGACGAAATAGAGCAAAAGCTATTGTTAAAAGTTACGCCACTCTCCTTCCCTATTGGTATGGGCTACGATTTCAAAGGAATCTATAATTTATGGGAACGCAACATCAATCTGTTCAGTGGAGACAGCCGTAAGAACATTGAAGAGACCATCGAAATTGAAGATTTATCTTCAACGCAATTGGCTGAGTTAGTGGGCACGAAAGCAGCTGATAAACTTAGAGAAGAAGTAGAACTGGTTCAAGAAATATACCCCGAGTTTGATCGTGATGCTTACTTACAAAGCGCACTTCATCCTGTCTTTTTTGGTTCTGCATTAAATAATTTTGGTGTACGCGAATTACTAGACGCCTTTATTACCATTGCCCCGCAACCAAAACCAAAGGAAAGCTCCTCAAGACTGGTAAATCCTCAAGAAAAGGAATTCTCAGGTTTTGTCTTTAAAATACATGCCAATATGGATCCCAAGCACCGGGATCGTTTGGCTTTTGTAAAAATCGTATCCGGAACTTTTGAGCGCAACAAGGCCTATTGGCATGTCCGCTCTAAGAAAAA
This sequence comes from Flavobacteriaceae bacterium UBA4022, assembly GCA_002384055.1. Classification (GTDB taxonomy): domain Bacteria; phylum Bacteroidota; class Bacteroidia; order Flavobacteriales; family Flavobacteriaceae; genus BACL21. The sequence continues at coordinate 33,198 of DGAU01000016.1, read as the reverse complement.
AATGAAATTTTCAAGCCCAAATGCCTTTTTTGCCGAGAAAAAAGAAATTGTCGATATCAGTTATCCCGGTGATATCGTCGGCCTACACGATACCGGTAGCTTTAAAATTGGTGACACACTTACCGAAGGAGAATTAATGGAATACAAGGGTATTCCAAGTTTTTCTCCAGAACACTTTAAATTTATCAACAATGCGGACCCTATGAAGAGCAAGCAGCTCGAAAAAGGGATCGACCAGCTTATGGATGAAGGTGTAGCGCAGCTCTTTACCTTGGATCTTAACGGACGTAAAGTCATTGGAACTGTAGGAGCTCTTCAATTTGAGGTCATCCAATACCGCTTAGAACATGAATATAGCGCGCGATGTTCATACGAAAGTCTTAGTGTCTATAAGGCCTGTTGGATCGAGCCAAAAGATCCAAAAAGCGAAGAATACAAAGAATTCCGTCGGGTCAAAGCCAGGTTTCTCGCGAAAGATAAATCGGGACGAGACGTCTTCTTTGCAGACTCGTCATTCACGCTGCAAATGACACAGCAAAAATTTCCAAGCATTTTGTTCCACTCCGTCAGTGAATTTGAACCAGCGGCAAAAGCTTAAGCATTATGCCTCCCCTGTAGGGCCAAAGTTGATGGGCATTGGGGCTTGGTGGTAATCTTTGATTTCGCCATTGGCGGCTTCAAATCGTTGGATATTATCCTGAACGGCTTTGAGGAATCTTTTGGCGTGCTGAGGCGTTAGAATAATTCTAGACTTTACTTTACTTTTAGGCACTCCAGGCATCACCGAGATAAAGTCCAATACGAACTCCGATTGACTGTGGTTGATGATCGCCAAATTACTATAAATTCCTTGCGCTACTGATTCTTCAAGCTCAATGTTGATTTGACCAGTTTTTGTTTTTTTCTGTTCTGACATAATCGGGATGGTATTATAAAACTTGCGCTCCAATGTGGAGCGCAAGTTTTATTGAATTTAGTTATAATTGACTTCCTCTTTCGGCTTAGTCAGCGCTTCAAGCTCTTCCTTTGAACCGACAATCAGGGTCTCGTAGCGGCGCATTCCCGTACCTGCTGGTATCCTATGGCCCACAATCACATTTTCTTTAAGACCTTCAAGCCCGTCAACTTTTCCAGCAACCGCCGCCTCATTAAGGACTTTGGTTGTTTCTTGGAACGAAGCTGCAGAAATGAATGACTTAGTTTGTAATGATGCTCTTGTAATCCCCTGAAGAATTGGTGTCGCTGTAGCCGCAACCGCATCGCGTGCCTCAACTAAAGCGTTATCCTCACGTCGCAACAAGGAGTTTTCATCACGCAACTGACGCGATGAAATAATTTGTCCTTCTTTCAACGCTTGCGAATCGCCCGCATTAGTGACAACTTTCATTCCATAGATTTTATCATTTTCATCGATAAAGTCATAGGTATGTGCCAATTGGTCTTCTAAGAACATAGTGTCTCCCGGATCAACAAGACGCACTTTACGCATCATTTGACGCACGACGACCTCAAAGTGTTTGTCGTTGATTTTTACGCCTTGGAGACGGTATACTTCTTGCACCTCGTTCACCAAATATTGTTGTACTGCCGATGGCCCTTTAATTTTAAGGATATCTGCAGGGGTAATAGACCCATCCGAAAGTGGCATTCCTGCACGCACATAATCATTTTCTTGAACCAAAATTTGATTCGACAATTTGACTAAATAACGTCTCAACTCACCAATTTTGGATTCAACGATAATTTCGCGGTTACCTCGTTTTATTTTTCCAAAAGAAACCACCCCATCAATCTCACTAACTACTGCAGGATTCGATGGATTACGCGCTTCAAATAATTCTGTCACACGTGGTAAACCTCCGGTAATATCACCAGACTTCGCTGATTTTCTTGGAATTTTTACTAAAATCTTTCCGACCTTAATCTTCTCGGTATCGTCCACCATCAAGTGGGCACCAACCGGTAAGTTATAAGAACGAATCACATTGCCCTTACCATCTAAAATATGGAGTGTTGGGATTTTTTTCTTATCACGTGATTCAGAAATTACTTTTTCTTGAAAACCTGTTTGTTCATCAATTTCCACTTGGAAGGTCACCCCTTGTTCGATATTCTCAAACTTGATTTTCCCTGCAAATTCAGAGATAATGACTCCGTTATATGGATCCCATTGACAAACTACGTCACCTTTTTTCAGTTTCTGACCATTCTTCACCAATAATGTCGATCCATAAGGGATGTTATTAATACTCAAGGTGATTCCTGATTTGTCATCAACCAATTTGGCTTCCGAAGTTCGAGAAATGACAATATCAATGGCATTTCCTTGGCTATCCTCGCCCTTAACAGTTTTTAAGTCTTCGATATCAACACGACCGTCAAACTTAACCGTTAATTTATTTTCCTCTGAAATGTTACCAGCAATACCACCTACGTGGAAGGTACGCAAGGTCAACTGTGTTCCTGGCTCTCCAATAGATTGGGCAGCCACAACACCAACAGCTTCTCCGCGCTGTACCATTTTGTTGGTCGCTAGGTTACGGCCATAACATTGAGCACAGATTCCTTTTTTAGCCTCACAAGTCAAGGCAGAACGCACCTCAACAGATTCTAATGGAGACGCTTCTATCTTGTTAGCAATCGCATCGGTAATGTGTCCACCAGCGCCAACAAACAATTCAGAAGTTAATGGATTGTATACATCATTGAGTGATGTTCTACCTTTGATCCTTTCGGCCAAAGATTCTACCACTTCTTCATTCTTTTTCAATGGACTTACATCAATACCACGCAGGGTACCACAGTCCTCAGAATTGATGATCACATCTTGAGACACATCCACCAAACGACGGGTTAAATAACCCGCATCCGCTGTCTTAAGTGCGGTATCGGCAAGTCCTTTACGTGCTCCGTGCGTTGAGATAAAGTACTCCAAAATTGAGAGTCCTTCTTTAAAGTTAGAAAGGATCGGGTTTTCAATAATTTCACCGCCACCTGAATTTGACTTTTTAGGTTTAGCCATCAAACCACGCATCCCGGTTAACTGACGGATCTGTTCTTTAGATCCACGCGCTCCAGAATCAAGCATCATATAAACCGAGTTGAACCCTTGTTGGTCCTCACGGATACGTTTCATAGACAATTCGGTTAGTTCGGCATTCGTGGCCGTCCAAATATCAATAACTTGATTGTATCGCTCGTTGTTGGTGATCAATCCCATGTTATAATTCATGATAATATTGTCCACTTGTTCATTAGCGGCATCAATCATACTTTGCTTTTCAGCAGGAATGATAATATCACCTAAACTAAACGACAATCCACCTTCGAAAGAGTACTTATAACCCAAGGTTTTGATCTCATCCAAAAAGGCAGCAGTTTCTGGAACTGAGGTCGCATTCAAAATCCCACCGATGATATCTCTTAGAGACTTCTTCGTTAAAACTTCGTTGATGTAACCTGCTGCTTCCGGAACAGCCTGATTAAAAATAACACGCCCTACCGTAGTAGTGATAATCTTCTGGACCAATTCATTCTCTTGGTTCAGATCCATGGTACGCACTCTAATTTCTGCGTTTAGATCTGCACATCCTTCGTTGTAGGCGATGAACACCTCTTCTGGAGAATAAAACGTCAATCCTTCACCAACGACTTTCAGTTCCGCTGTGGATTTACGCAATTTGGTCATATAATATAACCCAAGCACCATATCCTGAGAAGGCACTGCTACTGGCGCACCATTAGCAGGATTCAAGATATTATGAGACGCGAGCATTAATAGCTGCGATTCAAGAATGGCTTCTGGGCCTAATGGCAAGTGAACGGCCATTTGATCCCCATCGAAATCCGCGTTGAACGCGGTACATACTAATGGGTGCAATTGGATCGCCTTACCTTCAATCAATTTTGGTTGAAATGCCTGGATACCTAGACGGTGCAAGGTAGGGGCACGATTCAATAATACAGGATGGCCTTTAAGGACATTTTCTAAAATATCCCAAACGACTGGCTCCTTTTTATCGATAATTTTCTTCGCTGATTTTACCGTTTTTACAATACCACGCTCGATCAACTTACGGATCACGAAAGGCTTGTACAATTCAGCAGCCATGTTCTTTGGCAAACCACATTCGAATAACTTCAATTCTGGTCCCACAACAATAACCGAACGAGCAGAATAATCCACACGTTTTCCTAACAAGTTCTGACGGAAACGACCTTGTTTTCCTTTTAATGAATCGGAAAGAGATTTTAACGGTCGGTTACTATCGGTCTTCACCGCAGAAGCTTTACGCGTATTGTCAAACAATGAATCCACGGATTCTTGAAGCATCCGCTTTTCGTTACGCAAAATAACTTCTGGCGCTTTGATTTCCATCAAACGTTTCAGACGGTTGTTACGGATAATGACACGTCGGTACAAATCATTGAGATCTGATGTCGCAAAACGACCTCCATCTAACGGCACTAATGGACGCAATTCTGGTGGAATTACGGGCACAACCTTCATGATCATCCATTCTGGACGGTTCTCTCTGTTGAGCGCTGCATCACGGAAAGACTCTACAACTTGAAGACGCTTAAGCGATTCAGTTTTGCGTTGCTTAGAAGTCTCATTATTGGCCTTGTGGCGTAAGTCAAAAGAAAGTTGATCTAAATCAACACGGCTCAAGAGCTGTTCGAGACACTCGGCACCCATTTTTGCAATGAACTTATTCGGGTCTGAATCATCTAAGTACATATTCTCTTGCGGCAAGGTGTCCAAAATATTAAGGTACTCCTCTTCGGTCAAGAAATCCATTTTTTGTACCGGCTCACCTTCTTCATTATTAGCAATACCTGGCTGGATCACTACATAACGCTCGTAATAAATAATCATATCGAGCTTTTTGGACGGTAAGCCCAAAACGTATCCTATTTTGTTTGGTAATGATCTGAAATACCATATGTGTGCTACAGGAACGACCAAATTAATATGACCGACACGATCGCGACGGACTTTTTTCTCGGTAACTTCTACACCACATCGATCACAAACAATGCCTTTGTATCGTATTCTCTTATACTTACCACAAGCACATTCGTAATCCTTTACAGGACCAAAAATACGCTCACAAAACAATCCATCACGCTCAGGTTTGTGCGTACGATAGTTAATCGTTTCTGGCTTAAGAACTTCACCACGTGATTCGGCCAGAATAGATTCTGGTGACGCCAAACCAATAGAAATTTTATTAAATCTCGGTACTGTGTTTTCTTTATCTCTTGACATATTGCTGAAAATATTCATTTGTTTTTAAATGAGTTTGTAACAAACTCCATGTAAACGGCTCACCCCGCGCAGGGCGGGGCCTATCACCTATTCTTCTAATCTGATATCCAATCCTAATCCCTTGAGTTCATGCATCAATACATTGAACGACTCAGGCAGCCCTGGTTCAGGCATCGTTTCGCCCTTAACAATGGCTTCGTACGTTTTAGCACGACCCACTACATCATCAGATTTAACAGTCAAAATTTCTCTAAGGGTACTCGACGCACCGTAGGCTTGTAATGCCCAAACTTCCATTTCTCCAAAACGCTGACCACCAAATTGTGCTTTACCACCTAAAGGCTGTTGCGTAATTAAAGAGTAGGGACCGATCGATCTAGAGTGCATCTTATCATCCACCATGTGGCCCAGTTTCAACATATAAATCACCCCAACAGTTGCTGGTTGATCAAAACGTTTTCCTGTTCCACCATCGTAAAGATAAGTGTGTCCAAATCTTGGAATTCCAGCTTTATCAGTCAATTCATTGATTTGGTCTAAGGTTGCTCCATCAAAAATTGGTGTGGCATACTTCTCACCCAATTTTGCTCCAGCCCAACCAAGAACTGTTTCATAAATCTGACCAATGTTCATACGAGAAGGCACCCCTAGTGGATTCAAAACAATATCCACAGGTGTTCCATCTTCCAAGAACGGCATATCTTCTTCACGGACAATTCGGGCAACAATACCTTTGTTACCGTGACGACCTGCCATCTTATCACCTACTTTTAGCTTACGTTTCTTAGCGATATAAACTTTCGCAAGTTGTAAAATACCAGCTGGCAATTCATCCCCCACCGAAATGGTGAACTTTTCGCGACGCAGGTTTCCTTGAAGATCGTTTTCTCTAATCTTATAGTTGTGCATCAGATCACGAACCAACGCATTGGAGTGATCGTCAGTGGCCCATGTTCCACCTACAAGGTGCGTATAATCATCAACACCACTTAACATTTTTAGTGTATATTTCTTCCCTTTTGGGAAGACAATTTCACCTAAGTCATTGGCAACACCTTGCGCTGTTTTACCGCTAACGATGGCAAAAAGTTTTTCAACTAAAACATCTTTTAATTCTTGAAATTTAGCTTCATACTTAACTTCAAGATCCGCGATATCTTCTTTGTCTTGGGCACGCTTACGCTTATCCTTAACTGCTCTTGAGAATAATTTTTTCTCAATCACTACACCGTTCAAAGAAGGTGATGCCTTCAAAGAAGCATCTTTGACGTCTCCAGCTTTGTCGCCGAAAATAGCACGTAACAACTTCTCTTCTGGTGTCGGGTCACTTTCACCTTTTGGTGTGATTTTCCCGATAAGAATATCTCCTGGCTTCACTTCTGAGCCAATACGGATCATTCCATTTTCATCCAAATCCTTTGTGGCTTCTTCAGAAACATTAGGAATGTCGTTGGTCAATTCTTCGTTCCCTAATTTAGTATCCCGCACATCCAATGCATATTCGTCAATGTGGATTGAGGTAAATATATCGTCACGAACAACCTTTTCAGAGATCACAATCGCATCCTCGAAATTATACCCTTTCCAAGGCATAAAGGCTACTTTCATGTTCCGTCCTAGGGCCAATTCACCTTTTTCGGTAGCATAACCTTGGCACAAGACTTGACCTTTCACCACACGATCACCCTTACGTACAATAGGCTTTAGGTTAATCGAAGTGCTTTGGTTGGTCTTTCTAAATTTGATCAATTCATAAGTCTTCTCGTCCGAATCAAAGCTCACCATGCGCTCTTCTTCTGTACGATCATACTTAATGGTGATGCGTTGCGCATCTACATATTCAATCACCCCATTTCCTTCTGCATTAATCAAAACACGAGAATCTGAAGCGACTTGTCTTTCTAAACCTGTTCCTACAATTGGCGCCTCAGCACGCAATAAGGGAACGGCTTGACGCATCATGTTAGAGCCCATTAAAGCACGATTCGCATCATCATGCTCCAAAAATGGAATCAATGAAGCCGAAATAGATGAAATCTGATTCGGTGCGACATCAGTATAGTTGACCTGTTTTGGATCAACCACCGGGAAGTCACCTTCCATACGGGCAATAACGCGATCCGTATCGATCGTACCATCCTTTTTCAAAGGTATATTCGCCTGAGCGATTAATTTATCCTCTTCTTCCTCAGCCGACAAATAAATTGGTGTTGACTTCAAATCAACTTTTCCCTGTTCTACTTTACGGTAAGGCGTCTCGATAAATCCAAGGCTATTAACTTTGGCATAAACCGAAAGTGAAGAAATCAAACCAATGTTCGGTCCTTCAGGAGTTTCAATCGGACACAATCGGCCGTAGTGCGTATAGTGCACATCACGAACCTCGAACCCAGCACGCTCTCGAGAAAGCCCACCTGGTCCTAATGCCGAAAGACGGCGCTTGTGCGTGATCTCCGCCAATGGATTGGTTTGATCCATGAACTGAGACAACTGATTGGTTCCAAAGAATGAGTTAATAACCGAAGACAAGGTCTTGGCATTAATCAAATCGATCGGTGTAAAGACTTCATTGTCACGTACGTTCATCCGTTCGCGAATGGTTCGCGCCATACGGGCTAAACCAACACCAAATTGCTGAGACAATTGCTCACCAACGGTACGTACACGACGGTTACTCAAGTGATCAATATCATCAATTTCCGCTTTTGAATTGATCAACTGAATGAGGAACTTTACAATAGTGATGATGTCTTCCTTAGTCAAGACTTGCTTGTCCATAGGGATATCAAGACCTAATTTCTTATTCATTCGGTAACGACCAACTTCACCTAAGTTATAGCGTTGATCACTAAAGAATAATTTATGGATAATACCACGAGCTGTTTCTTCATCTGGCGGCTCAGCATTACGCAATTGACGGTAGATATGTTCCACAGCCTCTTTTTCAGAATTGGTTGGATCCTTTTGAAGCGTATTGTGAATGATGGCATAATCCGCCTGAAGATTATCTTCCTTGTGCAACAAAATAGTTTTGCTGCCCGAATCCAATATTTCTTCTAAATGTTCTTTTTCAAGTACCGTATCACGATCGAAAATGATTTCATTTCTTTCGATAGATACCACTTCACCAGTGTCTTCGTCAACGAAGTCTTCATGCCATGTTTTTAATACCCGTGCAGCAAGTTTGCGACCCAAATATTTTTTGAGTCCTGTCTTAGTGGCTTTCACCTCTTCAGCAAGATCAAAAATCTCAAGGATGTCCTTATCGCGCTCAAAACCGATTGCTCGGAAAAGGGTCGTCACTGGCAACTTCTTTTTACGATCAATATAAGCGTACATGACGCTATTGATGTCTGTCGCAAATTCAATCCAAGATCCCTTAAATGGAATCACACGGGCTGAATACAACTTTGTGCCATTGGCGTGGAATGACTGACCAAAGAAAACTCCTGGAGAACGGTGCAATTGAGATACAACGACACGCTCAGCCCCATTGATAACAAAAGTACCACTAGGGGTCATATAAGGAATCGTCCCTAAATATACATCTTGAACGATGGTCTCGAAATCTTCGTGCTCATCGTCTGTACAATAAAGTTTTAAGCGGGCTTTTAAGGGCACACTATACGTCAAACCTCGCTCGATACATTCTTGTATGCTATATCGTGGTGGGTCGACGAAATAATCTAAAAATTCGAGAACGAATTGATTACGAGTGTCCGTGATTGGGAAGTTTTCCATGAAGGTGTTATAAAGACCTTCATTGCCTCTTTCTTCTGATTTGGTTTCCAATTGGAAAAAATCCTGAAAGGATTTGATCTGGATGTCCAAAAAGTCCGGGTAATCCGGCTTATTTTGTACAGAGGAAAAATTCAATCTTTCAGTTTGCGTTGCTGACATCTATGGATAGAATTTTAATTAAAAAAATGGTTTTGTGTCATTCAAAAATTTAAAAACCTTTATATACACAAAATGGTTTAGGTCTTAACTCAAACGAGTAAAGACCTAAACCTTAAGGTTTTGAGAGGAGTGAGCTTACTTAAGCTCAACCTCAGCTCCTGCTTCTTCTAATTGAGCTTTAAGTGCTTCAGCCTCGTCTTTTGACACACCTTCCTTAATTGGAGATGGTGCGCTATCAACTAAGTCCTTAGCCTCTTTAAGGCCAGCACCTGTCAATTCTTTAACTAGTTTAACAACTGCCAATTTAGAAGCCCCAGCGGCTTTTAGGATGACATCAAATTCTGATTGCTCCTCAGCGGCGTCTCCACCAGCTGCAGGACCAGCAGCAACTGCAACTGCAGCAGCAGCAGGTTCGATACCATACTCATCTTTTAAAATCGTAGCTAACTCATTAACTTCTTTTACTGTTAGGTTAACCAATTTTTCTGCGAAATCTTTTAAATCTGCCATTTTCTATCGTTTTAAGTGTAATTTTTAATTTATATAATTCAATTAGTGCAATTTCCTGGGTAATGTCTATCGTTCAGATAAAGTCTTCACAATTCCAGCAATGGTGTTACTGCCGCTCTTAAGTGCAGAAATAACATTCTTAGCAGGAGATTGAAGTAATCCAATGATTTCTCCAATTAGCTCATCTTTAGACTTAATGTCTACAAGAGCATCTAATTGGTTGTCACCAATATAAACGGACTCCTCAACATAGGCGCCTTTTAGAATCGGACGATCGGATTTTTTTCTGAATTCCTTAATTACGCGTGCTGGGGCATTATTGACCTCAGCAATCATCAATGAAGTGCTCCCTTTTAAGGTATCGGCTAAACCACCAAAATCCTTATCTGAACCTTCCATTGCTTTAGCTAACAATGTGTTTTTAACCACATTTAGCTTAATGCCTGCCTTATGGCAAGCCCGTCTTAAATTAGTTGTCGCTATAGCATTCAAACCTGAAATATCCGCTAAATAAATAGTAGCGTTATCGGTGAGCTGGGCAGTCAACTGTTCAATTACTAATGATTTTTCTTCTCTAGTCATATCTTACAATGTTACTAATCAGCAAACCTTTTCGAGTCGATCTCTATACTTGGACTCATTGTACTAGACAAATGAATACTCTTAATATAGATACCTTTCGCAGCCTGAGGCTTCAGTTTAACTAGGGTTGTTAATAGTTCTTTCGCGTTTCCTGCGATCATATCAGCCTCAAATGAAGCTTTTCCGATAGCGGCATGTACAATTCCAGTTTTATCAACTTTGAAGTCAATTTTACCAGCCTTAACATCTGAAACCGCCTTTGCAACGTCCATCGTTACCGTACCTGTCTTTGGGTTTGGCATTAATCCTCGAGGACCTAAAATACGTCCTAAGGGGCCTAATTTACCCATCACACTAGGCATGGTGACAATAACGTCTACATCCGTCCATCCGCCCTTGATTTTGTCAAGGTATTCATCCAAACCGACATAATCTGCACCAGCTTCTTTAGCTTCAGCTTCCTTATCAGGAGTGACTAAAGCCAAAACCTTAACATCCTTACCCGTACCGTGTGGCAATGTTACTACCCCACGAACCATTTGATTGGCTTTACGCGGATCGACATTAAGTCGTACAGCAATATCTACAGACGCGTCAAAATTTGCGATTGAGATTTGCTTAACTACAGAAGAGGCTTCTGTCAAATTATAGACCTTATTGGCCTCTAAATGTGACGTAGCTTCCTTTTGCTTTTTTGTTAATCTTGCCATTTTATAGATTCTTTTTCTTGATTAAAAAGGTGCAGTACCTCTAATTTTCACTCCCATAGATCGTGCAGTACCGGCTACCATTTTCATAGCAGACGCGGTGGTAAATGCATTCAAATCCGACATCTTGTCTTCAGCAATTGCTTTGACTTGATCCCAGGTTATGGTCGCGACCTTTTTCACATGTGGTTCTCCAGAGCCTTTCTTCACTTTCGCAGCTTCAAGGATTTGCACCGCTGCTGGGGTGGTTTTAATGACAAAGTCAAACGACTTGTCCTTATAAACCGTAATCGCCACCGGCAATACTTTTCCTTGTTTGTCTTGCGTCCGCGCATTGAACTGCTTGCAGAACTCCATTATGTTAACACCTGCAGCACCTAAAGCGGGTCCTACTGGCGGAGACGGGTTAGCCGCTCCTCCACGGACTTGTAACTTTACAACTTTGCTTATTTCCTTTGCCATTGATTATAATTTAAAGGCGGTTTTTAATTAAGTGGAAGCTTCATAAAAAACCTATTATAGCGTAACAATTAAACTTTCTCTACTTGCATATAGCTCAATTCTAATGGTGTTTTTCTTCCGAAAATTTTCACCATTACTTCAAGCTTGCGTTTTTCTTCATTTATTTTCTCAACAACACCATTAAATCCGTTGAATGGACCGTCGATTACTTTGACCGTTTCACCAAAAATGAACGGAATGTTAACATTATCATCTTGCACAGCCAATTCATCTACTTTTCCGAGCATACGATTGACTTCACTTTGACGCAATGGAACTGCCTCTCCTCCTTTGGTCTCTCCTAAGAAACCTATCACACCATTAATACCACGAATAATGTGTGGTATTTCACCAGCCAAATTAGCCTGTACCATTATGTAACCAGGAAAATAAACGCGTTCCTTATTGACTTTCTTCCCGTTGCGGATTTGCATGACTTTCTCGGTAGGCACAAGTACCTGCTCAATAAAGTCTTCTAAATTCAAACGATTGATCTCAGATTCGATATAAGCTTTAATCTTATTCTCTTGTCCACTAACCGATCGAACTACGTACCATTTCTTTAAACTCTTAGTTTCCGTCATGACGTTTTCCGTTAGGCTTTGATCCATTGAAAATATTGACCGACGATGTTACCAAAAACCGTGTCGACACCCCAAACCGCTAAAGCCAACACTACAGAGAACACAGCAACAACTACCGTTAATCTTTGCGCTTCAGCCCAAGGGGTCCAAGTCACGTGATTTTTTAATTCGTTAAAGGATTCTTTGATATAGTTGATCATGGTCTTATTGTATTAATGTTGTTACACAGCTATTAAAGCAGGACTCCAGCACGGGTTGAGAGACTCGAACTCCCGACACCTGGTTTTGGAGACCAGTGCTCTACCAACTGAGCTAAACCCGTAACAAAGGTCAAGGCGCCTTGTATTACAAGACACCTTTACCCTTATTATCTAAACTGTAATTAGTCTAAAATTTCAGTCACCTGACCTGCACCAACTGTTCTTCCACCCTCACGGATAGCAAAACGTAATCCGACGGTCATCGCGATAGGCTGGATAAGATCTACAGTAATAGTCAAGTTATCACCCGGCATTACCATCTCAACGCCAGTTGGCAAGTTGATGTTACCAGTAACATCAGTTGTACGAACGTAGAACTGTGGACGATAGTTATTATGGAATGGAGTGTGACGTCCACCTTCTTCTTTTTTCAAGACGTAAACCTCTGCTTTGAATTTAGCGTGTGGTGTTACAGAATTTGGCTTAACGATTACCATACCTCTACGGATATCACCTTTTTCAATACCTCTTAACAAGATACCTACGTTATCTCCAGCTTCTCCTCGGTTAAGAATTTTACGGAACATTTCAACACCTGTAACGGTCGATGCTAATTTCTCATCACCCATACCGATGATTTGAACTGGATCACCAGTATTGGCAACACCAGTCTCAATACGACCAGTAGCTACAGTACCACGACCAGTGATTGAAAATACATCTTCGATTGGCATTAGGAAAGGTTTATCAACTTCACGAAGAGGCTCTTCGATCCAAGAATCAACTGCTTCCATCAGTTCAACAACTGTGTTGACCCACTTCTCTTCTCCGTTCAATGCACCAAGTGCAGAACCTTGAATTACGGGACCATTATCACCGTCATACTCATAGAAACTCAATAACTCACGAATTTCCATTTCAACCAATTCTAATAATTCTTCATCATCGACCATATCCACTTTATTCATGAATACAACCATACGTGGAATACCTACCTGACGGCCTAAAAGGATATGCTCACGAGTTTGTGGCATTGGACCATCTGTCGCCGCAACAACAAGGATAGCGCCATCCATTTGGGCGGCACCAGTTACCATGTTCTTCACATAATCCGCGTGACCTGGACAGTCAACGTGCGCATAGTGACGATTTTGAGTTTCATATTCAACGTGAGACGAGTTAATGGTTATCCCACGCTCTTTTTCTTCTGGAGCATTATCGATTTGATCAAAAGATAGTGCCTTTGAAAATCCTTTATCCGCCATTACTTTAGTAATTGCAGCAGTTAGGGTTGTTTTACCATGATCAACGTGACCGATAGTACCAACATTTAAGTGTGGTTTTGAACGGTCGAAAGTTTCTTTTGCCATTGTGTATTAGTTTAATCTTAGTTATATATTAGTGTTCAAATAAAATACTTTCTTTGAGCCAATGATGGGAATTGAACCCATGACCTCTTCCTTACCAAGGAAACGCTCTACCCCTGAGCTACACCGGCTTATCCAATGATTTTCGTATATCGCAACGACTACTTCATTGGGCCCGTTTTCGTGTCAACGACTGGTTTTTCAACCAAAAAACGTTTCGAGCGGGAGACCGGGTTCGAACCGGCGACATTCAGCTTGGAAGGCTGACGCTCTACCAACTGAGCTACTCCCGCAATTGTCCCAAAATACAATGGGAACCTCATCAATCTGTCAAATAATCCCGCCTTATCTATACCGAAAAATGCGTGCAAAGATAGTTAAGAATGAGTGTTTTACCAAAAATCCGATGCGAATATTTGAAATAAAACCCAGTTCCTTTCTATCCTGGTCTTTTACATATGTTTCTAAAATTAAAAAACATATTATTTTTGATCATTAAAAATCCCTTTTCTGATGACTCAATCAGCTGAAAAGAAATCTTAAAATCTCTGTGGGGAGAGCAGGATTCGAACCTGCGAAGGTGAAACCAACAGATTTACAGTCTGTCCTCGTTGGCCGCTTGAGTATCTCCCC
>DGAU01000016.1:0-18730 GCA_002384055.1 Flavobacteriaceae bacterium UBA4022 | reverse complement strand
GAGGGACTCGAACCCACGACCTGCTGATTACAAATCAGCTGCTCTAGCCAGCTGAGCTACATCGGCAATTTCACCCCTTTTTTGCTACAATTTGCGCATAAAAAAGTCCGCTATTTCTAACGGACTGCAAATGTATATAAATATTTGAATGAAAAAAATATTTTTAAAAAAAAATAACCTAGTCACGAGCACGCTGTTTCTCCTTCTTTCTCTTTAGTCTGCGGCGCAATGAATGAGCCCCGTGGTCTATCGCAGCCTCAAAGGTCGCAGCCTCTTTTTTGATGACCAATTGACCCCCAGGAATGTGCAGTAAAACTTCCACAATTTTGTTTTCCTTTTCACTGGTGTTATTGACCTTTAAAAACACTTCAGAACGGATGATTTTATCATAGACCAAATGAAGCTTATCTAGTTTCCTGTTGATGAAATTAACTAAGCTTTGACTCACGTTGATATCGGGTGCTTGAATGGTGATTTTCATATGGATCGGTTTTTGGGTTACGGTTTTATTTGTCTCGGATGGGCCTGCGCATGAGCCTGCTTTAACTTCGCTATACTATTATGGGTATAGACTTGCGTAGATGACAAACTCGAATGCCCTAAAAGTTCTTTAACAGCATTCAGATCAGCCCCCTCATCAAGCAAATGAGTCGCAAACGAGTGTCTTAGAATGTGTGGACTGCATTTTACTTTTTTTGAGACCTTTCTAAAGTAGCCATTAATCACGCGATAAACAAGATTCTCGTAGATTTTAACACCCTTTTTAGATAAAAATAAGAACGGCACATGGCCCATAATTTCTAAAGCACTCCGCTGATCTAAATAATGACGTAACGTAATGACCACGCTAGGAATCAGCGGAATAATGCGTTCCTTTTGGCGTTTCCCCAGGACCTTGATGGTGTTGCGCTCCCAATTGATGTGGTCCACTTCCAATTCTATCAGCTCCGAACGCCGCATGCCGGAAGCATAAAACAACTCAACCATTAGTCGATCCCGCCACCCCTCAAATCCCTGTACCTGATCCAAAGCGCTTAAGACTTCGCTGATTTCCTCAGAAGAAAAAGGAACCTGTATGGTCTTGGATGTTTTTAGCGACTTATGCTTCAGCATCGGATTCCGGTCAATTTGCTTGGTTTTCAGCAAAAATTTAAAATAAGATTTAAGTGCGGACATTTTTCTATTTACCGTTCGATTGGTCAAGCCTTGTTCAACCAAAACCACAATCCAGCTCCGAATCATTGGATAGACCACCTCGGCAAGGTCTTCTATTTCATAAGTGTTTTGAAGAAAGCCTTGAAAAGAAATGAGGTCGTTTAGATAAGCACTAGCGGTATGCCTTGAGTAGTTTTTTTCAAGGGAAATATAGTCTTCAAATGCACCAAAAGAGGAAGTCATATACCTGGGTACTTCAGGTTTCAAGATACGAAAAGATACCCCAAATCAATCCCAAGAATAAACACAAAAAAAAGCCACTCAATTGAATTGAGTGGCTTTAATATCTGAAAAGGAAAGTAATTAAATATCTTCCCGATCTCTTAGTCGCTGAATATACTGTGCTTTCTGGACTTGCTTACGATTCACTATTGAAGGTTTCGTAAACTGTTGTCTTGCACGTAACTGGCGCATAGTCCCTGTCTTATCAAACTTACGTTTGAAGCGCTTTAGGGCTCTATCGATATTTTCTCCGTCTTTAATTGGTATAATTAACATATGGTCATCACCTCCTCTCTTTAGGACGGCAAATATATAATTTTTTGCCTAAAGAAAATGGATTTTTTTATTTTTAGGTCGCGGGGTTATAGGATTTGCCATCGATGACCATTTTGGCTATAATTTCCTTTAATATTTCGGAGGTACCTCCACCGATAGGTCCTAAACGACTATCTCTAAAGTGGCGCGCCAAAGGATATTCTTCCATATAGCCATATCCTCCCAAAAATTGGAGGCATTCATAAGCCACTTTATCTGCAATTTTAGTAGACATAAGCTTAGACATGGTTGCTTCTTTGACCGCATAATGGCCCTGGTGCATATGATTTGCCACTGCATAGTTATAAGTCTTACACATGGCCACTTCTGAGCTCAGCTCCGCGACGCGGTGGCGTAGTGCCTGAAACTTAGAGATCGATTGACCAAATGCCGTGCGATCTTTCATATACTGAATGGTATAATCTAACGCCCACTCACTTCGGGCATGGGCATTGACACCCATGATCAAGCGCTCTGATGCAAAATGCTGCATGATGTAACCAAATCCTTGGTCCCATTCGCCCAACAGGTTATGCTTAGGGACACGTACCTGATCGAAGGCAAGTTCAGCTGTATCACTCGCACGCCACCCCAATTTGTCCAATTTAGTCGCCGACAAACCGGCCGCACCACGATCTACAATGAATAAACTGATGCCTTTGTTACCCAATTCCGGGGTCGTCTTTGCGGCAACAATGAGGTAATCACTATAAACTCCATTGGTAATAAAAGTTTTTGAACCATTGAGGACATAATCCTCTCCATCGACAGTAGCAGTAGTCCGCATTCCACCGACGTCACTCCCCCCAAAAGGCTCTGTAATACACAGCGCGCCAATTTTATCCCCGGCAATACTAGGCACCAAATAAGCCTCTTTTTGTTCTGGCGAGCCCTCGGTATGCAAATGGGTCATCGCCAAATAGACATGTGCCCAAACGGCTGCAGCAAAACCTGCACTATTGATTTGCTGGAGCTCTTCCAGAAAAATAACCGTGTAAAAAATATCAAGCCCCAGTCCACCATGTTTTTCATCGTAAGTCAAGCCGAGATAACCCATGTCGCCAAACTTTTTCCAAATAAAACGATCAATGGTTCCAGAGGCTTCCCACTTTTCGATATGCGGCACGACTTCTTTCTGGAGAAAAGAACGAAAGGAAGACCGAAAATTATTGTGTTCTTCTGTAAAATATAACTGGTTCATGTATCAGGTATTTTGACCTAAAATAAGTGCTTAGACCTATTAAGGTGTGGTTTTCATAGCAAACAAATATAACTGAATTGCGCCAAATACCTGTGGTGTTATTTTATCAATTTTATTTAGCTCCTCTAAGGTGTCGATCCCTTGCCGCAAGCGCACAAATTCCCAAATCGTGCGCGCAAGATCAAATGAAATAAGGGGTAAGGCCGCAATATCGGAAACGGCTAAACCATTTATATTTTGGCGCTTTAGCGCCAAGGTGGTGTCCAAATCAAATTGCGCTTGAAGTTTTGCGACAAGGGCATCATTTATGCCATAAACCAGCCCTAGTTCTTCCCAACGGCGGAAAGCACCATACTTGTCGCGCCAGGACAAGATCCGTTGGCTCAGCACCGGTCCTATGCCCTGTATATTTTGCAGGGCAGCCAAATTGGCTTTGTTTAAATCGGTCTTTTTTGGGGTTCTTGCAGACGACCGCGTGGTGTTATTTTTCGCCAGGATAAAATCAGGGAACTTAAACAACTGGGCATATTGACCCATCCAAGAAGCACTGACCCCAGTAACGCGTTGAAAATCTTCGGTGCTATTGACCCATTGCCCGCGACTCCTGTATTGCTCAAGTCGTTCAAATTCACTTATCGAAAGACCAAGCTTGTTGGCCTTTGAGCCATTGATGAAATTAGGGTTAAAAGCGCGTATAACGGATTTACTCAGCCGTATACTATCCTCCCGGGCCTCCACAACACAAAGCCAAGCAATTACTTCAGGCTGATTTATTTCTAATTCAGGCACTTCCGGCTTTGGGGCATAATAGCGCCACAATAAAAGCAATAACAAACACAATCCCCAAATCAAAAAACCGCCTTGCTCTCGAGATGAGTAGACAAGGCGGTTGATTCTATTTCGCTCCATGACGCTAACTTAAGTGAGCGGGGAGCCATAAACTAACGCTAAAAAGCGTCAAATTATTTTATCGCGTCGAGGTAACGTTTGAGTTGTTTCTTCACAACCGGGAATAAGAAATAGAGTCCAATCATGTTTGGAAAAACCATAGCAAAAATCATCGCATCTGAAAAGGCCCAAATTGAATTCATGCTTGCTGCAGCACCAATAACAATAAAGACGCAGAACAACAGCTTATAGGTGATGTCTGCCGTTTTACCTCTCCCAAACAAGAACTTCCAGGACTGTAAACCATAATACGACCAAGAAATCATGGTTGAAACAGCAAATAGGACCACGGCAATGGTTAAGAATACATGAGAATATGGAATGTAATTAGCAAACGCCATTGATGTAATCCCTGCCCCCTCGTATGAGGTGCCTTCGATCAAGACAGATCCAGACCCATCACCACCATACTCAAAATAGCCTCCGAAATTAAAAATAATAATGACCAAGGCCGTCATGGTACAGATCACAACAGTATCAATAAAGGGCTCTAATAGGGCCACTAAACCTTCACTTGCAGAGTACTTGGTGCGCACTGCAGAGTGAGCAATAGAGGCAGACCCTGCACCAGCTTCATTCGAGAATGCCGCGCGTTTGAAACCAATAAGCAGCACGCCTATAACCCCTCCAACACCAATCGCTTTTGGGTTAAAGGCTTCGGTAATGATCAATGAAATAGCGTCATCAATCAGCGTGAAATTGATCAAGATAATATATAAACAACAGGCGATATACAAAACAGCCATCAACGGAACGACTTTTTCGGTAACCGCTGCTATTCTTTTAATACCACCGATAATCACGATCCCCACCACTAGGGCAAGAATCACACCAACCCAAAATCCAGCACCTGAGCTATCTAGGCCCAAAAGCTCTTTAATCACAATGGTCGCCTGATTACTTTGAGCAGCATTTCCACCGCCAAAAGAACCACCAATACAGAAAATAGCAAATAAGACAGCCGACACTTTGCCCAAAACACCCCAGCCGCGTTCTTTCAATCCTTTGGTCAAATAGTACATGGGGCCACCATATATTGTTCCATCCTCCCCAACGTCACGATAATGGACCCCGAGGGTACACTCTACAAACTTGGTAGACATCCCAAGCAATCCACAGACAATCATCCAAAATGTTGCGCCAGGGCCTCCTAAAGCAATTGCCAAAGCAACCCCTGCAATGTTTCCATTGCCAACAGTACCAGAAACAGCAGTTGCCAATGCTTGAAAGTGGGTAACCTCGCCGTCATCAGACTCATCAGGAACCTCGTTGACCTCATCGCTCTGATGCTCTATGGCATCATATTTTCCGCGAACCGTATTGATCGCTTTTCCAAAATACCTGACATTCGGAAAACCAAAGTAGAGGGTGAAAAATGCAGCACTGGCCACCAGCAAAACCAGAACAAATGGTGTCCCTGCAATTTCAAAAAAGATCAATTGGCTAAAAAAGTCAGAGATGGGCTGGAAGGCCTGATCGATCTTTTGATCAATACCCATTTCTACTTCTTGCGCCATGGCTATAGAAGGAAAAATGAAACTTAAAAAAGATAATAAATGGAATTTCATACCGTGCTGTTTAAAAGATTTTTAACAAACAGCAAGATGCTAAAAAAAATGTGAGCAGCAAATTTTTAATGGCCTTTATTCAAGGTCATACGTGATATCTTTGTTTCAAACTTTCAATTTGATTGGGACGGCCAATTAAAATTAATTTAGATCCTTTTTGCAGCACCAGATCGGCCTCTGGATTGACCACATAATCACCTTGAGGTGATTTATAACCAATGATGGAACAACCTGTTTGCTTTCTGAGGTCCAAATCGCGAATCGCTTGTTCCTTGCCGCTTGGACAGACCTTTTCGAAGGGTACTTGTTCGACATAAATACTGTCCTGCTCTCCTGAGACGGTTAGATTATCCAGAAATTCGACTAAATCCGGAACCACCACAAGTGAAGCCATATGATCACCTCCGATTTTGTCCGGCAAAATAACATTGTCGGCCCCGGCAAGTTTTAACTTCTTATAAGAGGTCTCTTCGGTCGCACGGCTAATTATTTTTAAGTTTTTATTGAGTTGTCGCGCTGAAAGCACTGCAAAAAGATTGTCAGCATCACTGGGTAAGGCACAAATAAGACTAGAGGCCCGCTCAATACCTGCCTTGATTAGAATTTCATCTTCATTGGCGTTGCCAAGAACAAATAAATCATTGTTATCCAAAAGTCGCTCGGCGACTTCTTCGTTGTGCTCCACCACCACGTAACGTTTGTTATACGCTGCTAATTTTTGTGTCGCTTGCATGCCGTTGCGGCCAAAACCGCATACAATCACATGCCCTGAAAGTTTGTCAATTTTCTCTTGCACTTTTCTTTGTCTTAAATTACCAATATTACTCTGACTTAACAGATATTCCGATATCACTTTAATGGCATAACCCACAATAAAAATACTCGAAAGAATCAAAACCGAAGTATATACTTTTTCGGAAGGGTTCATGGGATGCACCTCGCCAAAACCGACCGTGGTTATGGTAATGACCGTCATATAAAGCGCGTCCACCCAAGAATAGTCATACAACCACCTAAAGCCAAATACTCCTCCAGAAAAAATAAGGAGTAAGCCCAATACGGCAGATACTATTTTAGGGTTTTTGAGACGCATCATAAGTCAAAAACAGAGCTTCTTTTTGTATAAATAATGTCTTTTATTTTCATCCAAAAAGCCAAAACCAAGTATAAGGCAAAGCCCATACCAAGGGTGGCAAATGTGACATAAATAAATGACAATCGAACGGTTTTTGCACGCATACCCAGCCGATCAGCTAACCGAGAACTGACATAAAAACCATGTTTTTCGAGATAATGACGTAAATCAGTGAACATCGGCAGATAACTTAATCGAGATAACCCATGGACTTCATCCAGTCATCGTTAAACATCTTGCCCACATAACGGCTCCCATGATCGTGAAAAAGCACCACAACGATATCATCTGGGCCGAAATGATCCTTTAGCTGCAGAAGTCCCTTTATCGCGGCTCCAGCAGAATTACCCACAAACATCCCTTCTTCCTTGGCCAACTTTTGGGTATAAATGGCGGCATCTTTGTCGGTTACTTTGGTAAAGCCATCGATGATCGAGAAATCGACATTCTCTGGCAAGATATCTTCGCCGATCCCTTCAGTGACGTATGGATAAATTTCATTTTGGTCAAAAACACCCGTCTCATGATATTTTTTAAAGACACTACCGTAAGTATCAATACCCCAAACCTTAACATCCGGGTTCTGCTCCTTTAAATATTTGCCCACCCCGCTGATGGTCCCACCGGTGCCAACACCGACGACAAAGTGCGTCAGTTTACCTTCTGTTTGCTTCCATATTTCCGGGCCTGTACTTTCGTAATGCGCTCGGGCATTACTCGGATTGTCGTATTGATTAACATACCATGCATTTGGGGTTTCGCGGCCCAAACGTTTCGCGGTCGAATAATAAGACCTCGGGTCTTCAGGGGCTACGTCAGTGGGACATACGTGAACTTCGCTCCCTACAGCACGCAAAATATCGACCTTTTCTTTACTTTGTTTGGCGGTGGTCACGCAGATCATTTTATAGCCCTTGACAATAGCGCAAAGCGCTAATCCCATTCCAGTATTCCCGCTGGTTCCTTCAACTATAGTTCCTCCCGGCTGCAGACGCCCATCGGCCTCAGCATCCTCGACCATCTTTAAAGCCATACGGTCTTTTACAGAATTTCCGGGGTTAAATGTTTCGTATTTGGCCAACACCAAACAGGGAAGCTCCTTGGTCAAATGATTGAGTTTAACCAAAGGGGTGTTCCCGATCGTCTCTAATATATTTTTGGCGTAGTCCATGATGAAAAAAATATGATAAACAAAAGTACAAAACCAAACGCAGAACGCGACAGCGTTTAGCCATCAAAGCGCATGGCTTCTACCGGCGTTATTTTGGTCACTAAATAGCTCGGCAACAACAACAGACACAAGCACAAGATAAACGTGCCGGCATTAAGCCAAACCCATAAGTCTAATGGCAAATGAACGGGTGCATAACGCACATAATAAGTCGCGGGATCTAATGTGATGATACCGAAATATGATTGAATTCCGATCATAAAAAGACCGATCAGGTTCCCCCAAAACAGCCCCAATCCAATGATGTAACCGGCTTGGTACAAGAACATTTTGCGGATACTCCAATTGGTACTACCCAAGGATTTAAGGACACCAATCATTTGCGTCCGCTCAAGGATCAGGACAAGAAGTGCTGTAATCATATTGATGCTCGCGATGAGAATCATGATGCCAATGATCAAATAAATATTAAAATCAAATAACGACAACCACTCGAAAATGGCATAATATGCCTCGCTCATTGATATGGTGTTCAACGATCCTGGTGTCAACTGATAAACTTGATCCGCAATTTGGGTAAGGTCCTGGGATTGATCAGTAAATAATTCAAAGCGACCAACTTGGCGGTCGGTCCAGCGATTCAAACGTTGCACATGACGGATGTCTGAAAATATATACTGGCGATCAAAGTCCTCAAACCCACTTTCGTAAAAACCGACAACTTTAAACCCACGGCTTCTAATGGCCTGCTCATCAGCACCCTTGAGAAAAAATGTATTAATGGTGTCACCAAGTGCTATGTTCAATCGCTGAGCAATGGTGCTAGAAATCATCAACTGATTGTTTAAATTCCCTTGAGTCTCTGGATAATGGCCGGAAGTGATATAGGGCGCCATAAGCTCCCATCGATAATCGGGCCCCACTCCTTTCAAAATGACCCCCTCAAATTCTTGATCGGTTAAGATGATGCCTGCCTTATGTGCGGTTGCTTGAATGTGCTCCACTGCCTCTACCTGCGAAAATTTGGGGTAAAAGTTTTGAGGAAGATCTATGGGTGTTTGGTCTTCGAGCTGTGATTGGTTGTCGAAATGAATGATACTGATTTCCCCATTAAAAGCAGAGACCTTTTCTCGGATCTTTTGTTGCAAGCCAAGACCCGCCGCTACAGACAAAATCATGATCACCATCCCCGCTGCAATGGCAGCAATAGCAATTTTAATTATTGGCGCCGAAACACTACCTTTATTATCGCTAGAAGCAATGATGCGACGTGCCGTAAAAAGTTCAAAATTCACAGATGAAACAGTGGCTTAATTTTACCAAAAGTACACTAAATAATGGGGTTTTAATAATCATCCTATGTGCTTTTTCATGCAAAGGACAGGCTATTGATCCGCTAGTAAACGCTAACCCTGACCCACAAGAATCGCCTACTCAAGCCGTGGTTCCCGGCGCAGAACAATTGGTCCAATACATTGCTTTATTGCAAAACAAACGCGTCGGTGTGGTGGCCAACCAAACCAGTATCCTACAGCATTATACACCCAGCCAAGTTAAGGCCTCTGCGGCATCAAACAACGCGATGCACCTGATCGATGTCCTGCGCGCGGAAGGTATTAATGTTGTGCGGGTATTCGCCCCAGAACATGGTTTTAGAGGACAAGCCGATGCCGGAGCCTTATTAAAAGATGGATTAGATCCTGCCACACAACTACCGGTCATGTCCCTTTATGGCGCCTCGAAAAAACCACAACCAGAACACTTGACCGATATAGACGTCATGGTTTTTGACATCCAGGATGTCGGCGCCCGTTTCTACACCTACTTGTCTACCCTGCACTATGTCATGGAGGCTTGTGCTGAGCAAGACATCCCCTTGATCGTGCTCGACCGACCCAATCCCAATGCCCATTATATCGACGGACCTATTTTGGAATTAAGCCAAAGCAGCTTTGTTGGACTACATCCAGTGCCTGTGGTTTACGGCATGACTATCGGTGAATACGCCACGATGATCAATGGCCAAGGATGGCTAAAAGACCATGTCTCCTGCAATTTGACCATCGTACCGCTAAAACACTACACCCACCAAACACCCTATTCGCTTCCCGTAACACCTTCACCAAACCTTCCGACAGATCAATCTATTGCGCTTTATCCAAGTCTTTGTTTTTTTGAAGGCACTGTAGTGAGTGCCGGTAGAGGTACCGCACATCCTTTTGAAGTATTTGGCAGTTCTGATCTGCCCGAGCAAAAGTATCCCTTTAGCTTTGTGCCGCGCTCAGGTCCCGGTGCCAAATACCCTAAATTTGAGAATAAAATTTGCCAGGGCATCAATTTAAGACTGGCTACCCCTGCTGATGAACTCAACCTTGAATGGCTCATCCAGGCCTACAAAGATGACCCCACGCCATCTGCGTTCTTTAATGATTTTTTTAAAAAACTGGCCGGGCAAACATCCCTGCAAAAACAAATCGAAAATGGTTGGGATAGCGCGCGCATCAAAGCCACATGGTCTGATGGACTCGAAGCCTTTAAAATAATTAGGGCAAAATATTTGATCTACCCCTAAGGCTTTATTTCAGACTTAAGCGTCTCCACTATATTGAATGCGGCAGGACAGATGGCTACATTTTTGATAGTCAAATGGCTGATCTGTTGGAATTTTTTTCGATCTGTATGCGGAAATTCGCGACAGGCTTTGGGACGATCATCATAAATTGAACAATGCAAGTCCGTTCCCAAAAAAGCGCAGGGCACAGATTGCAAGACATAATCCCCCTCCTTATCGACCTTTAAATAACGGGTGATAAACTGTAGTGGTTTCATGCGCAAGGTTTTGGCAATACGAGTGATGTCCTTGTCTGTAAACAGTGGCCCTGTTGTGGTACAACAATTGCCGCATTGCAGACAATCGGTACGCGCAAACTCTTGCTCATGAATACGCACCATGATTTGGTCCAAATTCTTGGGCGGTTTCCGTTTGAGAATACTAAAAAACTTCTTGTTTTCTTTCTCCTTATCTTTGGCCTGTTTAGGCAAGTTTTCAAGTATTTCTTGCATGCTTGAACTTAGACCACGAATTTAATCAAACTTTGAGAATATGAAGGACTTGATCGGCCAAGCATTAAAAGATTTCTATCACAACCAAGATCCTCAGGATCTTTATACCCAAACAAACATTAGCGAATTAGATGTCTTGCCGACAGCTTATCTGTTCCGTTCTTATGATCAAATGCCCCTTATCGAAAAAACCGCCTTGGATCTGTGTCGCGGACATGTTTTGGATGTGGGCTGTGGCAGTGGCAGTCATGCCTTATTTCTTCAAGAAAATGGACAATCAGTAACCGCGATAGATCAATCACCTGGTGCGATTGAGGTCGCAAAATTAAGAGGAGTCCGAGATGCTTTTTGCGTTGACTTCTTATCTTATAAGCACGGCACTTATGACACCATTTTAATGCTCATGAATGGGACAGGACTGTGCGAAACACTGCAAAAAATACCCGTTTATTTGGCCCACATAAAATCATTACTCAATCCCAAGGGGACGCTGCTCATTGACTCTAGCGATTTACAGTATATGTATGACCAAGGACCTGATGGTGCCATTTGGGTTCCGGCAGATCGCTATTACGGTGAATTGGATTTTAAAATGAGTTATAAATCAATGGAAGGCCCCTCATTTCCATGGCTTTTTGTCCATCCTCAATTGCTCGAGTCATTGGCACAAGAACATGGATTTGACTTTAAATTGGTTGGCTCTGGCGATCACTATGACTACCTCGCGGCACTGACCCTAATTTAGATGCCCTTGTTTGATGAGCGCCTTCATTTTTTCTTTAAAAACTTGAGCACTCCAATCCCTGCGCGTCTGGGCGAGATCTTCCTCTACTTCTGTCTTGTGTGCTGCCCAAGATTCGCCTGTGTCGCTAGCCAAAAATTGGGCCAGTTCTCCCTTCTGCTTGACACTTAGGTCTTCACCAAAGGCATACGCTTGACCGGCTTCAGTGAGGTAAAATTCTGTCATGTTTTGGATGTCGTCTAGGTCAAAAAATTGACGATAGGCATAGGCGGCTTGATCCATATAAGTGGCAACTTGCTTGGCTTCGTCCCCCTTCATCTCTTGCCACACTTCTGGCGCTATATTATTGGATTTAAAATTCCTTTTGAGTTTGGGAAAAACATCATGAAAAGCCAAACTCCCTGAAATCTGTTCGCCTTTGATCATCATCATATCGATAATATCTTTGTGAAAGGCGTCAACTTGCGCCTCAGTCGTCATACAGCTCGCTAAAAATATCGTTAAAAACAATGCCCTCATTTTTCTTATTTGGTTTTTAAGTTTATGTTTGCTAAAATTACAAAATTACCCTTATGAATTACGCCAAGGCACCCCTTATTCTATTAGTTATTGGGCTATTGAACCTTGTGGGCTGCCAAAAGTCAGATGATGCTGAACAAGATAGCGACCCCCGAGCAGCGAATAAAAAAGCCCTAGGCACCTCATCTTCCGATTTACTCTCGGCTACCCCCTACGACCAAATGACCATCGAATTGGTCTTTACTGCTTCGTTCAGACCTTTGCAAGAAAGCATCGATGGGTTTAAAAATTTCGTTCTGGCGCGCGTGAACAAACCCGGCGGAGTGAATTTTGTAGAGCGCGTGATTCCCAATCAGCCAGGTGGTCCATTTTCGTTAGATGAAATCAGATCAATCGAAGAAACCTACCGCAGTATTTATACCACCGATGACCATATTGCCGTTTATATTTTCTTCTCAAATGGTAATTCATCTAATGACACAGAAACATCTGTTACCTTGGGTACAGCCTATAGAAACACCTCCATTGTTATTTATCAAAAGACTTTGGAATTTATCACCCAGTCTGATCCGGAAGTACTGCCGATCTTGGAGCAAACAACCCTCAATCATGAACTAGGCCATATCTTGGGCTTGGTCAATATCCAGAATGACGACATCCACCAAGTGCACGAGGATCCCAACAGCAATAAACATTGCGTCGATGAGGAATGTCTCATGTATTACGACGCGACTAATGTCCGGACCAGCCTGCTGAATAAATTCAAACAGCTGCGCAGTGTTCCCGCCCTTGATGAGCGTTGTCGTGCTGACCTTCAGGCCAAAGGCGGCCTTTAATTAATAAACCTGCTGGCCTTGGCTATAGGTTTTTAAGACTTGTATTTTAGGAATATTCGCGACCGAACAGGTCAATGGATTCTGATCCAGAACAATAAAATCTGCCGACTTTCCTACCGACAAACTCCCCTTTTCAGCTTCTTCAAAATTGGAATAGGCCGCCCATATTGTCATGCCCTTAAGCGCATCCATGCGCGACAGCATTTGTTCTGGCATAAAACCATTTTCTGGAAATTGATCTAAGTCTTGGCGCGCTACAGCGGCATAAAAGGTCAACATGGGATTGACTTTTTCAACAGGAAAATCAGTGCCTAAAGCAATGATTCCGGAATGCTCCAGCAGCGATTTATAGGCATATGCACCCAAAATGCGCACTGGTCCTAAACGCTCCTCGGCCCAATACATATCGCTCGTGGCATGGGTCGGTTGCACAGAAGGGATGATGTTATTTGAAAAGAAACTAAAATACGTCGGTGGGATGACTTGGGCGTGCTCAATTTTCCATCGCATGTCTTTTTGCTGGGCCAGTACTTTCTCATAAACGCGTAAAACGCTCACATTGGCCGAATCACCGATGGCATGCGTATTCATTTGAAAGCCCGCATCAAAAGCACTTTGGGCTATGGTCATTAATGCCGATTCGTCGGTAATCATCGCGCCAAAATGATGCGGCTGGTCCCAGTAAGGCTGACGTAATGCGGCACCGCGCGAGCCCAAGGCACCATCACCGTAGACTTTTATAGAGCGCACATTCAATCGCGGTGTTTTGTATGGCCCTTTTGCGAAATAGTAAGCTCTATTTTTTGGCGTGTTTTCGGCCATGGCATAAACCTTAAGCTGCATTATATCGGCCTGCTGAAGACTATCAATTAATTCAATTATTTGACGGTCTAATCCAGCTTCATTGACTGTGGTGAGTCCAAAAGAAAAACAGACCTCTTGCGCCTGCAATAAAGCGTTGATCTTTTCAGCGCGGGATGGTGAGGGAATCGTTTCAAATATTTTTTCACATGGCGTATCAATCAAAATACCGCTAGGGGCTCCATTTTCTATCAATACACTGCCGCCTTCCATGACCAAATCTGCTGTGATTTCAGCCAAATCAAGGGCCGCTGAATTGACCCATAGCGCATGTCCGTCGACTCGAGACAAGGCCACTGGTGTGTCAGGAAAATAAGCGTCTAAGTCTTGTTTCGAAGGATAGGTTGGGTCCTCCCAATCGTTTTGATCCCAACCGCGAGCCACAATATAATTCGCGTTTTTATAGGGTTCGAAAGAGCGCAGTCTCTCGATGACCTCATCCTTGGAGCGTGTGCCTACAAGATCGACTTGCTGCATCGCCAAACCCAAGGCATAAAGATGGGTATGGGCATCAATTAACCCGGGCAAAACAGTTTTTCCTTCCAGGTCTATGGCTTGGTTCGGTTTAAATTTTTGCAAAAGCGCTTTGGTCGACCCTATCGCTATAATTTGGCCTTGGTCTATGGCCATGGCTTGGGCATAGGGAATGGCCTCATCTACGGTGACCATTTCCGCGTTATAAACGATTAAATCAATAGATGTGGGCTTTGGCTGGCAGCCCAAAAAAAGCAGCGCAAATCCTGTGAGGGCAGTAACTATTTTTGTTTTCATGAGTCTAAAGATAAAAAAAGCACCTCACAATGGTGAGGTGCTTCATTTATTAAACCCTAAACTTAACGAATTACTTATTTAAATCATTTATAAGATACAGCCACGGCCAAAAGGTTGCTTAGGGTAGATCAAAATTATATTGAAGTCCCAAATTAACACGAAAACCCTGGACAGGGTATTGAACCCAAAGTTCATATTCCTGATTCAGTGCATTGTTCACTGTAATATTGGCCATCCACTGTCTGGTGATTTGATGCCTCAGGGTGGCTCCCAAATCCACAAAACCCTTCACCTGTGTTGTGACTTCATCACCCAAATCCATGTAGCGATCCTTACGCGGTCCATAGGCCAAAAACTGAGTCGAGAGACTCCATTTTGGGCTGTATCGGTAATGCGCATCAAAAGCCATTGTTGACTGCGG
The DNA here is from genome assembly GCA_002384055.1 of Flavobacteriaceae bacterium UBA4022. Classification (GTDB taxonomy): domain Bacteria; phylum Bacteroidota; class Bacteroidia; order Flavobacteriales; family Flavobacteriaceae; genus BACL21. Next base: position 3,742 of record DGAU01000016.1, on the reverse strand, counting down.
GAGGTTCCAGGGCTCAGACGCTCGATCCATTTCATACCGAACTATTGAACCACGCACCCCCATTTGCCATTGATCATCAATATCGGCAGAAAAACCATAATGTAATTTGAGTGCACTGACCTGATCATACACAACCTCAAAAGCATTACCAAAATCGTAAGGTTCCTTATCTAGGCCAAGCGCATAATCCGATCTCACCCAAAGTGGTTGGTCTTTGATTTGGTCCCAACGAGCACCAACATGATAATGAATTTGTTTCGTCCAGGCCCCACTCAGGGTCACGTCCAAAAATTGTTCATGGACGGTAGGTCTTAAAACCGCATGAGGAGCCACCCAATTATTAGCATTTTGCAGGATTCCATAGGTTTGCTGCTCATAAGCCCCGCCATAAGTCCCTTCTAGACGCATCACATCTTTTATGATCGGGTAAGCCAGATATAGTTTCGGGAAGATACTCAATTGAGCATCATCCGTATTTGCATGGTGATACCAAGCTTGAGCACCAACACGCAGTAAGAACTGATTAAATTCAAACGCATAATCCCCTTCCAAATCATGATTCATGATACGGTACTCAGTGTCAACTAAGTTTCCTGCTTGTTCTGGGTAGGTCGTCTGAAGCACATTAAATTGCGCCTTAATATTGAGCGGTTTTGCACCTATAAGCAAATGGCCTTGAGGCCTTGCTGTAACTGAAAATTCAGTACTTTCAAATCGATCTCTCAAATAAGAAATGGTAGTCGTCCCGCCATCAAACCAACTGCCATTAGGTCCGATTTTTGCCTTAACGATACCCTGAGTCACAGCCTGCGCCAGGTCAACATCCAGCGCACCATCTGAGGCAAGCGCCGCTTGAGACCAGCCATAAAACATATTCTTGCGTTGCGACAAATCAACGGATATAGCCACCTCACGGTCTTGATTCATCAGTCGTAAATCTGAGCTGAATTCAGACAAGGACCAATCATTAGCCAAATTAATACCGGGTAATGACCCATTGACTTGCTGGTGTTGTAGTCCAAAGGACCAAAGCTTGTCTTTTGTGTTGACCACCTTCCCATAGACATCCAGACCCAGACTTTCCTTAGTCCCTCCCCAGATTCGGGCATAATAGTCAAATGGCTTTTCTCCCGAAACCGATTTAAAAGGCAAGGCATTAGGCAGGTTAATGACAAAATCTGTCGCCACAGGAACCGATAAAAGAGCATACGTCAATTTGATTTCTGAGGCTGAAGGTCCTTCGTCAAAATCAGGTAACTGCTTCATTTTGAAAGCGTCTGAAATTTCTGGCGCATAGGACTTGACCACCTGTATGACTTCGGTCGAAAAATCGGTAGAATCTTGTACAACCTGAGCGCTTCCTGCCCAACATAAAAGGATTAAAAACCCCAACAAAAGGCCGCTTTTATAGCTCAAAATCGGGCGTCCTGATCGATCAGTAATAAATACAAAATAAGGGTTCTGGTGATGCATATTATTCAGGTTCTTGTTGGTTAGATTCACCCTCTTTGGGGTCGCTCATTGTTGATTGGTTTTGGATCTGCTGCAGGCGTTCTTGCTCTGTTTGTGCCTGACGAATGATCTCTGGAAATCCCTCAAAATTTTCCAAAACACTTTCTAAAATGAAATTGGCCTGAAAAAAATCGGCTAAACCTTCAAAATTAAGGGCCATCAACACCAGACCCTTAGCGCCGTAATATGGATAACTCGGGTATTTTTGCGCTAATTCCTGAATCAATTCATTTGACGTTTCATAGGCCTTGTCCAAATGACGAAAATAAGCCTGATGATAAAGCACCTCGGCGGCTAACTCTTGGGTTGCTTTGGTTGCTAATTGCGTATAAGCCAACTCCGCTTCGGACAACTGCCCCATTTTGATCAATACACGAGCCTTGACGATTTCCGCTTCCAGCAGGATGCCATCATCGATCTTGTTCAACGCCATAAGCTCCTCGGCACGTAACAATGCCTCCTCATATTGTGCCATGGCATAAGCGGCATTCATGGCTGCTTGTATGGCAAATAATTTGTTTTTTGGATACACCACAATATCCAATAAGGCATATAAATAGTACTGCGCCCGCGTATAATCCTTTTGGCTAAGATGATACTCGGACAAACGCACTAAAGTGGGCTCAGTATAGTCATTGATCCCTAGTTCTAATAAGGTATTGTACTGCGTTAAGGCCTCTAATTTTTGGTCTTGTTCCCATAAGATTTGTGCCAGGTAAAATCGGGCTTCTATTTGAGACAAACCCTGAGGGTAATCACTCAAATATTGAGTCATTCTGACTTGCGCCAAGGCAAAATCACCTCCCGTATAAGGTTGCATCGCTGCTTGAAAGCTGGCTGCATCAAGCTCTGAGTTTTCGAGTGTCACAAAAGTCAGGCCCTCTACCCATTTGCCATACGCAGACACATCACCCAAAGCGACATAACTATTTTTTGCGGCTTTAACGGCCTGTATGGCCTCAGAAGAAGCAGGGAAATCACTGGTTATTTTTTTAAATATAGTTATGGCCTCAGCGCTATTACCCGCATTATCACTAATCAAACCCAACCTTAGCCAACTCTTGGGCACGAGTAAACTTTGCGGCATGGTCCCTATAAGGGCGTTAAATGCCGCCTTAGCTTCTTGGGTGTTGTCTTCTAATAAATAGGTCGTTCCTAAGGCATAAAGTGCGTCATCACCATATAAGGAATTCGGAAAATCGCTTTTGAACTGCAATAGGTAACTGATTTTTGTCTCAGTCTCATTGAGCAATCCCAAACATATCGCTGATTGAAACCAGGCGTAATCCCTGCTTCCATGAACTCCGGAGGATACCGCTTGATAATTACGCAAAGCCTCATCATACCGACGCGCCACATAATGGCAATCCGCCAAACGCAATTGTGCATCGCTCTTCATATTAGGTTGTGGCTCCTGTTTTAGATAATCGGCAAAAGCCCTTTTGGCTCCTTCGTAATCACGATTCTGGAATAAAGCATACCCCAACTCATAAAATACTTGCCCATACTCTGGTGTCTGAACAAAATAAGACTGACGCAAAACGCCTTGAAAAGTAGTAATCGCCTCTGTCAAATTACCCATTTCAGCTTCAAGTACTCCACTCCAATACTGGGCCCGCAGATAAATATCACGTCCATAAGGACCCTTTAGCGCTGTCTGGATCATTTCATGAGCCTTAGTCAAATCAGCCTGATTATAAGCCTGTAAGCCCCGATAAAATGCTGCCCTTTGGTAGGCCAATTTTTGATCCATCCCGTCCTGATTTTTCAAAAGATCCAAAACGGATTGATAATTTTTTTCCTGCATTAACGAAGCGACCAGCAAATCGACAATGGTATTGGCCTGCGCATGGTCTGGATAGTCCTCTAAAAACGTTTGTAAAACTTCAGGAACGCTCGAGTAGTTAATCCCAATTTCATAAGCCAATTGTGCATAATTAAAAGCAGCCTCTCGCTTAATAACCTGAGAAAAATCCAACACACTGGCCTTTTTAAAGGCATTCAATGCACTGGGCTTTTTGTCTAACGCCAAATAACAAGCTGCCAAATGATAGTAAGCATTCTGACCCAATAAATTGTTTTGGTCGACCATTTTATTAAAAGACATGACGGCTTTATCAAAGGCATTTGTCTGGTAATAGCAATACCCCAATTGATACAAATCTTCCGGCGTTTTTCTGCCCTTAAGCCCCGTATGGCTTTCTAAATAAGGCAAGGCCTCTTTATATTG
>DGAU01000023.1:70480-78729 GCA_002384055.1 Flavobacteriaceae bacterium UBA4022 | reverse complement strand
AATAGAAACGAAATGGGCTGGGCAACAAAGTCCCGCTAAAGACCGGATTGATTCTGTTTCGTGGATAACCAGACACTCCTATTGATTAAATCGGTCTGAGCGATACCCCTCACTCAAACCCAAATGAGCAAACTCTGGAAGCATAGTTTTCCATCTTCTGAGGTCATGAATGTCACAAGTTTTAATTTTTCTGTATCAGATTTTTCTGTAATTTGTAACAAGAAATAGCAAGACACTCCACGGGGCTAAATCCTGGGAACTATGAACCCTCAAAATTTATTAAAAACAGCATATATGAACACGTCATCTCTCTCACAGCGCACGCTCTTTATATTTCTCTTTGCACTGATTTCCAATTTCTTATGTGCTCAGCAGCGTATCGCTGTTCTTCAGGAGCCATTCGTAGTCCTATTAGACCCTATAGATGGGAGCATCATCGACCCGACATTTATTGACCTTTCGTCTTTAAACCCAGGAACGCCCAAGGACTTACTCCAGGTGGAAAACGAACTTTGGATTTCGGATCAACTTGAAGACCGTATTGACCGTTTCGATTTGACCGGTGTTTATTTAGGCGCTTTAACAACGGGTTTAGACAACATTAAAGGTATGGATATCGTCAACCAAACAGAGGTATGGGTAACCAATTCTGGTAGTGGAAACGGGGCGCCAGGCAATTCGATTGTGCGCTTAGATTTTGCTGGCAACAACTTAGGATTTTTCTCCACTAATGGAGATACGGCTTTTGACCTAATAGACACAGGGTCGGAGGTTTACCTTTCTTATATCAATGCCAATACGAGAATTGAACGTCGTGATTATACCGGGGCATTATTAGGCGATCTTGTACCCACCGGGGTGGTCACCTTTATACAACAATTGTCCTTGAACCCACTAGATGATACAATCTATGCCGCCGTATTCAGTAATAGTGGTGGGAATACTGCTGGGCTCTATGAATTCAGTAGAACCGATGGCAGCCTGGTAAATTCATGGCCTGAAGGAAGCCTCAGAGGGGTCATGCCACTAGACAATGGTCAGGTGCTGCTCAGTGCTGGAGGGGGTTACGGCGTCAAGATCTTTGACCCTATATCAGGCAGTGGAACAACCTTGTGGACAGCAGCCTCACAATACATGTCCCGAATCAATCTATCCCCATGCACGACACCGCCAACACCCACTGGAGAGGCAAATCAAACCTTTGACCAAGGAGCAATATTATTAGACATCGTTGTTGATCCAAACACGGTTATTTGGTACGCTACAGAAAATGATGCGCTCACTAATCAAAATGCATTGTTAGGTACTACCTTACTTATTGACGGTGCTACTTACTACGCCGTGAGCGTGGTGGATGATTGTCCGAGCTTGCCTTTGGCGGTAACCATTACTTTGGTTGTGTTGGAGGTGACCGAAAATCCTATAGTTACATGCCAACTTTACCCCAACCCGGTTAAGGATCAATTAAGGATCAAATCCAATGAGGTCATTCAAGAAATAACTATTTTTAGTGCCTTGGGACGTTATTTGTTAGCGGAGACAATCCAAGAAAAGGAGACGGCATTAAATCTAGAGCACTATCCTACAGGGGTCTATTTCATTGTGGTTAGCACAGAAAAAGAGCGGAAAGTTTTGAGATTTATCAAACAATAAATTTCAGAGATCATTGCCTAGAGGAAAAAGGCCAAGACCACCCCACCCAGAATAGTCAGCAATTTAAAACTGTTGAATTTGTGATCTTTACTGCTTTCGAATAGGATAGTGGTGGAAACATGCAGAAACACTCCAATCGCAACGGCGTTGATGTAATTTAAATAAGGCATGACGGGCTCAAAATAAAGGGCCAGATAGGTTCCTAGAGGAGTCATGCAAGCAAAGATTGTCAAGAACAGTATCGTATTGCGTTTACTTACCTGAGCATTCATCAAATAAACACTCAGAATTAGGGCTATTGGAATTTTGTGGACCACCACACCGAGCAGTAGATGCCCGCTCTGTGCTACAGGAAAACCCTCAATAAAGGCATGTAGCGACATGCTCAAAAGCAAAACTACAGGGAAATCATGAATTGGGGCATCGTGATGTACATGGCCGTGCTCGGCACCTTTTGAAAAATAATCAAGACCAATTTGCAATAACATCCCTAAAAGTAATGCCATACCAACAGATTTACCCCCATGATCAAAGGCATGTGGTAAGAGTTCAAAAAACGTGATAGACAAAAGAAAGGCACCACTAAAGGCCAGTAAATAGTTAATGTTAGCCTCGGTTCTATTGAACCATACGGCACCCATATACCCTAAAACTATAGCTAAAAAAGGAAGTAAAAAGACCATAGACACTTGCTGATTGGTTTGGCTAAAATAGGCTATTTTTGCAAGGAGGTAAAACAACACTATGGGAAAAAATTACAGAATGATCGCCAAAACTCTTTATGGGTTTGAAGCGCTTTTGGAAAAGGAACTCAGAGATTTAGGCGCGTCATCTATAGAGAAGGGTGTGAGACATGTTTCGTTCATGGGCGACACCGGGTTTATGTATAAGGCCAATTTGTGTTGCCGGACAGCAATAAAGATCTTAAAACCCATTCACACCTTTAACGTTTTTAAAGAGCAGGATCTTTATCAAAAAATTTATGATTGTCCCTGGGAAGAGCATATGTCTTTCGACGGTTCGTTGGCTATCGACGCCACGATTTTTTCGGATTACTTCACCCACTCACAATACGTGGCACTCAAAACCAAAGACGCCATTGTCGACCGGTTTAGAGATCAGTTTGGAGAGCGCCCTGATGTTGATCTGCAGCGCCCTGACCTACGTATAAACATTCATATTGACCGGAATATATGCACCGTTTCTTTGGACAGCTCTGGGGAGTCTCTGCACAAGCGTGGTTATAAATCAGAGGTAACCTTAGCACCGATAAACGAAGTACTTGCGGCTGGCCTGATCTTGAGTTCAGGATGGCATGGTCAATGTGACTTTTTAGATCCGATGTGCGGTAGTGGAACCATTGTCACAGAAGCGGCCATGATTGCTGCCAATATCCCTCCAAACCTTAATCGTGATCGATTTGGTTTTGAAACTTGGAATGATTTTGATGCCGACCTATTTGAAACCATAGAAGCAGCTGCACTCAGCCGCATTCGAGAAGTCACCCACAAAATATACGGTTCAGACAAAGACCCTTCGGCTATAGAAAAGAGTAAAATTAATGCCGCGGGAGCGAATCTACAGGAGTTTATAGCCTTTGAGACACAAGACTTTTTTACCTCACAAAAAAAGGGGAGTGACTATCTACATATCGTTTTTAACCCGCCTTATGACGAGCGGCTGACCTTGGACGACGTGACCAAATTTTACGGTGACATCGGAACGACCCTCAAACACAGTTATTCTGGCGCACAGGCTTGGCTGATTACCTCCAATATGGAGGCCTTGAAATCCGTAGGCTTACGACCCTCGCAGAAGATAAAAGTCTTTAACGGCAAGTTAGAGAGTCGCTTTGTTAAGTACGAAATGTATCAGGGGAGCAAAAAGCAAAAAAAAGACGACCAGGAAACTAGCGCTTAAGCAAAGGAAGGTAATAGGTCAGGCTATATCCGTAGCCAACGCCAAAGGCACTGAAGTCATTGGTCTTATTGAATCCTGGGATCACTAAGTTATCAAAATTAGACGGCTGTGTCTGGTTGATCATATGCTTGAGTTGCAGATGAACAGAGAGATAAAAATGGGACCACACTTCGGTACGGATGGCTAAAATAAATTCCACCCAACCGGCAGTCAAACCAGAGAATTCCTCAGGGTTAGTTCTGATCACTGTTGGATAAGTCGCGTTAGTCGTATAAATAGGGTAGCGCTCTAGCGTATTATTAAACTGCGACAAACCATACCTAAGGCCTGTGCTGATGGCATTATCCATACCCGCCCAATTATTATAGGCATTAAAATCTACCCCCAGTTTGACGTAGCTTCCATTGACCGTTGATCTGATTTGGGAACGATCCCAAATACGGTCTTCATATCCCAATTCTATAGCCGCATAAAATCGTTTCGAAAAACGCAAATCGCCCATAAGTTCAAATCCACTATAATTTTGGTCGACCGCAGATCGGATGAGTTTGGACAAATCCCCACCAAACCTAACGCCATAGGACACCTTAGGAGAAAGTGAATCCATTTTTAAGGGCATAACTTCTTGAGCACTCAGTTGAATGCCCAAAAGCAGGCTAGTGGTATATAATAAGATGAATTTGATTTTCATTCTCAATATTAGGCGTTAATAAGTCCAGGTCTTGAATCCAGGTCACTGCATTGATTTCGGTTTCAATAGCCATGCTGGTGTATTGCGTCTTAAAGCCACAGGCCCTGTTGACGTAAACTTCGGAGCGCTGGTAAAAAAATGAAACACGCATATCTTGGCGGTTCAAATCATCACTGGCAAATTGGGTCCAGTAAAATACACTTTGGTCGGCTTCGGTATTCAAGGGTAATGCCAATAGAGATGCATTGATGCCACTCTGGACCAAGGTAGAATCACCGTCTGCTAGGCGCACTGTCAAATCCGTTACAGGTTTCAAGGCGTCACGATCCAGATAATCCCTAAATTCAATCTGGAGCAAAGGAGTCGTAGGGGTTTCGCCACTGCACAAATCATCCTTGGTGCAGGACATACCAAAAAGCAAAACCGTCAAAAACATCCAATAACTAAAACGCATTAAGCCTTTATTTTTTCTAAAAGTACAACATTTTCAACATGATAGGTTTGGGGGAACATGTCTACCGGTTGCATTTTTGATATTTTATAATCCTGCTTCATCATTGCAAGATCTCTTGCCTGGGTGGCGCTATTACAACTGACATAAACAATACGCTGGGGCCCTAAAGCCAAGAGTTGCGCCACTACATCTTTGTGCATCCCATCTCTGGGTGGGTCGGTAATGACCACTTCCGGGGTCCCATGAGCGTCAATAAACGCCGAAGTAAACAGCATTTTCATGTCCCCCACATAAAACGAGACATTGTCGATACCATTGCGTTTGGCGTTGGCCTTGGCCGCTTCTATGGCTTCTGGAACCGATTCGATACCAATCACTTTTTGGGCCTGATCTGCCACAAACTGAGCAATGGTGCCGGTGCCGGTGTATAGATCATAAACCAATTCGTGGCCGCTGAGCTGCGCAAAATCACGTACGACCTGATATAGGTGATGTGCTTGGACGCTATTGGTTTGGTAAAAAGACTTGGCATTGATGTGAAATTCCAAAGATCCCATTTGTTCTACGATATACTCTGTCCCCTTAAAGCAATGAACTTCTTGATCATAAATGGTATCGTTGCCTTTTTGATTGATGACATATAGCAAACTGGTTACTTCTGGAAACTTGTCGGCTATGGCGGACAAAAGGCCGGTGCGCAGCGCTGCATCATCCTCATAGAATTGGATCAAAACCATCCATTGGCCCTTGGTGGTGTTGCGCAACATTAGGGTGCGCAAATGACCGCTTTGCCCACGAGGATCAAAAAAACTTAATCCCAATGTCTCAGCCTTATCTTTGATGAATAGGCGTAAGGTATTGCCCAAAGGATCTTGTAAATGACATTCGTCTAAATCAAGTATTTTATCCCAAAACCGAGGAATATGAAAACCTAAGGCATTCTTGTTGTCTATGGCTACATTATTTTCGATCTCTTCTTTAGTGAGCCATTTGGCATTGCTAAAGGAATATTCCATTTTGTTGCGATAATAATAGGGCTCAGGTGCCCCAATTATCGGAAGGGTGTCCGGTAAATCTAAACCACCAATGCGCAAGAGATTTTGCTCGACCTCTTTTTGTTTGTAAAAAAGTTGCGAGCCGTAGGCCATGTGTTGCCACTTACAGCCACCACAGGTCCCAAAATGTTTACAAATCGGTGTGACGCGTTGTTTGGAATACTCATGAAACTCAATGGCATTGGCTTCATAATAAGCCTTACGCGACTTTGTGGTCTGCACGGTCACGACGTCTCCAGGAATGGCGTTAGGGATAAAGACGACCTTGCCGTCAGGAGCCTTAGCTATTGCCTTGCCTTTGGCCCCAGCATCAGTAACGTCAAGATGTTCAAAAATTTTTCTAGTGGATCGATTTCGCATGGGGCAAAAGTAGCATCTTTCGCTAAATATTGTGCCCAAAAATCCGTAATTTGCACAAATGTGACCAGTTAAAAACCTGGTTTATTATTTAATTTTAACGACTATAAATAAAGCACCGAATATGCAACATGCTTCTGCCTCCGCTCAAAAAGCAATGGACCTCGAAAATAAATATGGGGCCCACAATTATCATCCTTTGCCGGTTGTTTTAGAACGTGGAGAAGGTGTTTATGTATGGGATGTGGATGGCAAAAAGTATTATGATTTCTTATCGGCCTATTCCGCAGTTAATCAAGGCCACTGTCATCCTGAAATTATAAAGGCCATGAACGAGCAAAGTCAAAAACTGACCTTGACTTCACGTGCTTTTTATAATGACAAATTGGGGCCTTATGAAGCCTATCTCTCTTCTTATTTCAAATACGACAAAGCTTTACCCATGAACACTGGGGCAGAGGCCGTCGAGACTGCCCTAAAAATTTGTCGTAAATGGGCCTACGAACACAAAAACATTCCAGAAGGACAGGCGCAGATCATTGTTTGTCGTAACAACTTTCATGGACGGACCACCACCATCATTTCTTTCTCAAATGATGCCACAGCGCAAGCCAACTTTGGTCCCTATACACCAGGATTCATTATGGTGGACTATGATGACATTCCTGCCCTAAAGAACGCTTTAGAACAAAATGATAATATTGCAGGATTTCTTGTAGAGCCGATTCAGGGCGAAGCGGGGGTTTATGTCCCTGCAGCGGATTATATGGCTCAAGCAGCGGCATTATGCCAGAAACATAACGTGTTATTGATCGCTGATGAAGTGCAAACCGGAATCGCGCGTACGGGCCGTCTATTGGCTACTTGTGGATCCTGTGATTGCCCCAAGAAGGATTGCAGTGGGACACCAGAAGTAAAACCAGATTTACTCATATTAGGCAAAGCCATCAGTGGCGGCGTATATCCGGTTTCTGTCGTTTTGGCCAATAAGCACATTATGGACGTGATCACTCCAGGCACTCATGGTTCTACCTTTGGCGGTAATCCAGTGGCGGCGGCTGTAGCTATGGCGGCGCTAGACGTGGTCAATAAGGAATCACTGGCAGATAACGCAGAGCAACTCGGAAATCTGTTTCGGGAACTGCTCAACGCTTATATCGCAAAAAGCAATGTGGTTTCTCTGGTACGCGGAAAAGGCTTATTAAACGCCATTGTTATTAATGATACAGAGGACAGTGAAACCGCATGGAGCATCTGTCTGCGCCTGCGTGACCATGGACTATTGGCCAAACCAACACACGGTAATATCATTAGATTTGCTCCGCCTCTTGTCATAACCGAAGCACAGCTTCGTGATTGTGTTTCGATCATTACCAAAACCTTGAGCGCATTCGAAAACTAAGCCAATCAGAAGAATGTCGGATATCGCCGCAAAATCATCCGATGATATGTTGGTTCATATAGTGTCAACGATCATCTTTCAAAAATGACCATATGAATCAATCCGTTTTTTTAATTCTTTTTGTCATTGGATGTTGCCTCGATGTCGTTGCAGATGTCTTTTTCATGAACCAACTGATGGGATCGAGAGCCGTATATTATTTGGGCTCCGGTTTGACTATAATTGGCGGCGTGGGAACTGTATATTTTATAATTAAAAAACTGCCCTCAAAAAATAAAATGCGCTAAGGCCACTAAAATGCCCATAAAAAAAGAGCTACCCCAGGGTAGCTCTTTCTCAGTATTTTATAAAGTGTGATGGATTTATCGATTATTGACCGACATTTTGTAAGATACCACACCATTGTTTTCAGTTACCATCTGCACCAGAAGCTTTAGTTATTGACACGTCGTCTGTTACAAAAAGCACTTCATCATTGACGTAAATGAAATTCGTATCGTTGGCATCAGCCACTACTGTTAGCTGCGCAAATGAAGTCATGGTTGTGAGTAAACCAATGACACAAAGGAATAGTTTTTTCATAATTTCAATTATTAAGTATAAGCCCTAGGCCTAAAGTGTTGGGGTTAACGTAACAAAAAAATACTACTATAATTGTATTTAGCAAGAAACTTCGTAGGTATTTTCCTATGAAAGGCAGTAATTTAGCGGTATTAT
>DGAU01000023.1:59774-70279 GCA_002384055.1 Flavobacteriaceae bacterium UBA4022 | reverse complement strand
TTATATGACACAAACAATAAAAACTGGGGACCATGTCGCCGTTTTGGACGATGACATTCAAGGCGTTGTTGTGGCCATAGGCACAACGATCTCGGTAGAAACTACCGATGGTTTTGTCATGGAATTTGACCCTAAGGAATTGGTCATTCAGCATGCCCAATTCAAGCAAATGGCTAGCAATACCGGTGACATTATGGCCCAATCCAAACAATTAGAGCCCCCCCGTAAATCCTTTGCCTCAGCCAATAAGCGCACCAGCAAAATGATACCCGCAATGGAAATCGACCTGCATATAGACAAGTTGGTCAAAAACACAAGGGGATATAATAATTATGATATGTTGAATATCCAAATGGATGCAGCTAAGCGCCAACTAGAATGGGCAATACACCATAGAAAACAGCGCATTATTTTTATCCATGGCGTAGGGGAAGGTGTTTTAAAGGCCGAACTCGAGACCCTCTTTCGCCGTTACGATGGAATTAAATTTTATGCAGCAGATGTTCGGGAATATGGGTTGGGCGCGATTGAAGTCTATCGTTTTCAAAACGGGTCGTAGCTAATCTAAGGTTGGCGTCATGACAACGTCCTGGGTCAGAAATCTCGGTAAGACACCAAGAATCAAAATATCTTTAATGATTTCTTCTCCCGACCGCACCAAAACAAGATCGCGCAGAATGACGGTCAGATCACTGGTTACCTCATAAGTGTGCTCACGATAAGCCAAGGTGTTAAAACCTTCGGCGACCTCTGGATTAAGATAATCAGCGCCAATTTCTGTGTCACTAATATCGTTGGTGGGATCCAAGTCGCCATTGCTGTCTTCGTTAATGGTCAAAATACCATCACCATCATCGTCTGGGTCTAGATAATTTGGCACACCATCACCATCGGTGTCTAATGGGTTGGTAAGGGGGTCGTTATCTCCATCAGTGTTAAATAAATCTAACTCAAATAAGGTCGGCACATTATCCCCATCATCGTCCAAATCGTAATAATTCGGTATTCCATCTTCATCTGTATCGGTGGCTAAAGGGCTCTCCTGAATTTGGGTCAATCCATCAAAATCGTCATAATCTATATTGCTGGTCAATTCTACTATCCCAGAATCCGCCGTATACTCATCCCGAATCAGCGGCGAAGTAGGCGGAATGGCGCTACAGAAATAGTCCTGTGTTACGGACTGATCAAAGATTCGATAGACCACTTTTTGGCTAGATCCATTGAGTACGATGCTATAGACTCCGTCGTTCAAAAGCACCGTTGGATCCAACGTAACTTGTGCCAAAACAGCCTCTATTTCTGCATCATTCAAGACATAAAACAAATAACCTTGCTCTTGGTAACAATAGTTCAGTGTTGCCTGGTCAAAATCAAACGATTCTATAGTAATGCCTCCATCGTCGCAGCTGATGCATAAAAAGACAGTAATTAAGGCCAACCAGGTTTTCATGGTATAAATTTTATATACGCAAAGAAACAGAAATATCTTGAATTTGATTGGAGCAATAGCCGAGAAAAATCTATTTTTGGTTCACTAAATTTGGTACCCATGCAGAAAGTCTATCTAGATAATGCCGCTACAACGGCATTAAGACCGGAGGTTGTTTCAGTCATGACTGAAGTTTTACAAAATGAATTTGGCAATGCCTCGTCTACACACCAATTTGGACAGGCATCAAAATCTATATTGGAGCGCTGCAGGAAAGACATTGCCAAACAATTCAATGCCGCTCCTGGCGAAATAATTTTTACATCTGGAGGCACTGAAGCAGACAACTTGATCCTTCAATCTGCGGTTCGTGATCTGGGTGTACAGACGATCATCACTAGTGCGATAGAACATCACGCCGTACTGCACACGGTGGAAGCGCTAGCCAATCATCACGATGTCGCTCTTGAATTTGTAGCCATTACAGACTCTGGAGCAATTGATCTAGATCATTTGACACAGCTACTGGCATCTCAAGAGAACCCTTCGAGGGTTTTAGTGAGCTTGATGCATATCAACAATGAAATTGGCAGTATTCTTCCGCTCAAAGAAGTCGCTGATTTATGTAAATCTTTTGGGGCTTATTTCCACAGCGACACCGTGCAGTCCGCGGGTCACTATACCTTAGATTTTGCCGAAATTCCTATCGATTTTGCGGTTGTGGCAGCCCATAAATTTCATGGCCCAAAAGGAATCGGTTTCGCCTTTATTCGGAAAAATTCAGGTTTGACCCCAATGATACTTGGTGGGGCTCAAGAACGGGGTATGCGTGCAGGTACGGAACCAGTTTATGCAGTTGCCGGTATGGCAAAAGCATTGGAATTGGCTTATGCCAATCTAAATCAGGAACGCGTATATGTAACCGAACTTAAAACACATTTTATAGAAGGATTAAACAATATTCCTGGAATTCGTTTTAATGGCCCATGTAGGGACTTAGCCAAAAGCACATATACCTTAGTTAATATCGGCTTACCCATCAATGCTGAAAAAGCGGTCATGCTGCTATTTCAATTGGATCTTAAAGGCATTGCCTGTTCACAAGGTAGTGCGTGTCAAAGCGGGAGTAGTGGAGGTAGTCACGTATTGATGGCACTCGCCTCAGTAGATAATCCACCAATGCCGAGCTTGCGCTTTTCTTTTTCTATTTATAATACGAAAGACGAGATTGATTACACACTAAAGGCCCTGCAAGAATATATTCTTGCCTCGGCCTAAAAGCCCGTAGTCAGGCGGATATTAAAAATACGCGGTGTCAAATAATTAGGAATCGCGTATTGTACCTTAGTGTATACGTCCCGAACAAAAGTATTGGTGATGGAGTTCTGAACGTCGAAAATATTAAATATTTCTAAACCTATCGAGAGTTCTTTGAAACCGCTCAACCACCCGTTGCCTGGCTTTTTGTCGTGTAATAAAACATAGCTCATACCTAAATCAGCACGCTTATAATCAGGGAGTCGTGTCTGGAAATTGTAAGGATCAGCGTAACTCGGAGAGCCACCAGGAAGACCGGTATTATAAACCATATTCAGATACATCTTAAGATCTGGAATCACCGGGACATAATCCTGAAATAGGATCCCGAATTTTAAGCGCTGATCTGTCGGTCTAAAGATAAAACCGCGATCATCTATATTTTCTTCAGTTTTAAGGTAGCCAAAACTCACCCAGCTTTCTGTTCCAGGCACAAACTCACCAGCCAAACGCATGTCTAGACCATAAGCGTATGCTACGGCATTGTTGGCAGCGGCATACCGCAAGCGGACATTCTCTAGCGTATAAGGATTAACATCATTAAGACTTTTGTAAAAAACCTCTGAATTAAGGGTGAAAGGACGCTCCCACAGTTTAAAACTGTAGTCATTACCCAAAACCAAATGCAGCGATTGCTGGGCCTTGACATCGGGGACCACATCACTCATACGGTTACGCAATTCCCGATAAAAAGGGGGTTGGTGGTACAAACCCGTAGAGAAACGAAACAACATGTCTTTTTTCCAATTGGGCTTATAACTTATCTGGACACGTGGACTGACCACCGTTTGGCTTACCGCAGCAGCGCCACTATCTGAAACCTGCCAATGATGGGTACGGACCCCTGCATTCAAATAAAGCTCACCATCGTTCCATTGGCCACGATGGCTCCATTGCACATAACCCGAAACCCTATTGATCTGCACATCGTTTTGGCCTTGTGTCGCATTGAAGGCCACAATAGGACTGTCGTATGCCTGGTAGGGCTGGTTGTTAGCATAGTCCACCAGTGGGGGTCGAATCGAAAAACCTGCAGAATCTATGATCTCGTATTCCGACACGCGGTCACGTATGTTTTCTCCGGTATACTTTACGCCATAATCTATTTGATGGGTCCCTGCTTGCAGCGATCCTTTGTGTTCGACATTGACAATTAGAGCATCCAAATCATTACGGGCATGGGTCAATTGACTCCCAATGCCTTCAGAAAATTCGACATCACCGAGGTTTTCATCTCCAATATTATTATTGACTTCACCTAATCGGTATTGGGCCAAAATGTCAAAATACTCCTGTTCACTGGTTTGATAAATCGATGCAATATATTTGGCTGTGTAGTTTTGTGAAACCACATGCGTTGCTTTAAGTGCGCCAAAGAGCGTGCTGTAACGGTCCTTCTCTTGGCCTTCATAAAAAACTAAGAGGGCACGCGGGTCTTGAAGCGTTCCAAAATTAGTTTGACGCGTGAGGGGTTCGTAACGGTAATCGTTCAGAGAGGCATTGCCCAAAAAACCCAATTCAAATTTATTCGATACTTTGTAGGTCAGGTAAGCCTGTGCATCGGCAAAACGAGGTCGGAAGTTGGTTTCGGTTTCTTTGGCGTTGACAAACAAACTGTTATCCCGATAGCGCAAGCCGGCAATTGCGGTTAACCGACCAGACGCTGATTTATTGCCTATGGCAATCTGCCCACCAAGCAAACTCAAATTGGTTGATGCTTCAAAGTTGGTAGGGCGGCGGTAAGTAATATCCAGAACAGATGACAACTTATCCCCGTATTTGGCTTGGAAACCACCCGCAGAGAAATCCACGCTAGAGGTCAAGTCGCTATTGACAAAACTCAAACCCTCTTGCTGTCCGCTTCGGATCAGAAATGGGCGATAGACCTCAATCTCATTCACGTAAACCAAATTTTCGTCATAATTGCCGCCACGCACAGCATATTGAGTGCTGAGCTCGTTATTGCCGCTGACCCCAGGAAGAGACATCAAAACCGCTTCTACTCCGGCATTGCCGCCAACCATCTTTCGGACTAAATCTGGCGAAAAGCTTTGAATGCCTTCTACACGTTTGCGCTTTGACACATCCAAGATCAATTCACCAAAAACTTCGATATCTGCCTGCATGATGGGATTAAATTCATAGTCCTCATTACCACTGAGCATCAGTTTAAGATTAAGGCTTTTAAGGCTTAAATAGGAAAACTTTACAGTGAGCTCTTGATCTGCCGGAATTTCTAAAGCATAAGCACCATAGCGGTCTGTGACGACTCCGTTATTGTTATAAGCAACTGTAGCACCGATCACCGCTTGCCCTTCTTGGTCGAAGACAATGCCCTTGATGAGCGCCGTTTGCCCTGCAGACATTAATGGCAGTAGTAATGCAAATACAAGAGATAAATAAAATTTATTCACAAGAGAATCAATCATTTTTTCGATAAAACATGAGTTCAAAAGTAGCACTATTTCCTACATTATCTAAGACCACTAACGCTAAATTCTGCTGAGTATCCGTGACAATGGCATCTGCAAAATCATATACCAACTGTTTGGTTTTGTAATCATATTCCATCAGGATGAATTGACCATTTAGGGTCGCACGATAAGAACTAATACCACTTTCTTTATCTTCTATGATTAAGGTTAACTCCGACAAACTACTGATCCATTGACCCTGCCTTACGGTTTTGGCCTTAATCAGTGGAGCGGTTCGGTCATAAAATACGCCATAGCGCCCAAGGGTCCCTACGCGCGTTTTGAGGTCCATATTTTCCTTGTTGGTGTTCTGGTACTGGGCTTTCCCATAGGGAGAGATTCTGCCGATGTAGGCAGATTGAAAATCGTCTGAAGACATCCACTGGGCATTGTAGGTGATCTCTATTTTGTTTTGCATCGGGTATTGATCCTTATCGAGAAACAAAGTGTCGCCTCTTACCGATACAGACAATTGTGTCGGGTCGTAAAAGGTTTCTCTCGGGATCATTACCGTATATCGTCCTTCAGACCAATGATGGGTCTCACTGCCATAAACATCAAGTTGGGAGGAAGACTCATTGACACCCCCAAGGTCTTGTGTTTGCTGAAGAGCTGGTCCCTTTTCCACCAGGGTATCCCCCGTGATTGGGATCAAAATGGTGGTCGTGTTCCCATGAAAATCAGAAATCAAAAGCTCGTAGGTATAAGCTTGTCCAGGCGCAATAGTCAACATACCGCGATGGTCCGGATCCTTTATGATACCTATCGGATTATTGTTTTCTCGAAAAAGCTTTTGTACGCGTTTTTTGGAATTACTATAATAACGATAATCCATGTATCGATTCATGAAACGGGTCTCATCAAATGAAATTCGATCAAAGTAAACTTCATAATGCTTTGAGCCATTGAGAAAACCTTCAATATGATACACCCCATTTTTATTGTTTGCGGCATCTTGCTGGTCATAAAGTTCAGCGCCTAGTCCTATGGTTCCAGAGGCATGAATAAGGTCCGCGATATAGGTTGAATCATTTGTTTTTCGCACCGATAAATCTACGCCCACAGCTTCTACAGAATTCTTGACCAGGTCCAGGGGATAGTAGCGCAGGCCGCTGACCACAGGTGCCCGTGAGTCTTTGATTTGAATCCCTTGGGATTGAAGCGGATTGATCGGTCTTGATTCGGAATCTCTTATTTCGTAATGCAGATGAGGCCCACCGCTGCTTCCAGTATTCCCGGTATAACCAATTAACTGCCCTGCCTTGATGACAAATACTTCTTGACCAGGAAACAACTCAACTTCAAAAGACTCCTTCTTATATTGTTGTTGTTTTACATAACCCTGAATGTTTTCTTCAAAACGGTCCAAATGGGCATAAACCGTAGAGTAACCATCATTATGGGTCAAATAGAGCGCTTTTCCATACCCAAAATGCGCCACTTTGATGCGGCTTACATAACCATCTGCTGTGGCATACACCGGAATTCCGATCGCCAAATTGGTCTTAATATCTAATCCACTATGAAAATGATTGCTCCGGAGTTCCCCAAAATTTCCAGATAGAACCAAAGGAATTTCTAACGGCGGGCCATATGTGTTGGCTGCAGAAGGCATCTGAGCCGCTAACGAGCCAAAATTAAAGCAACTGATGATAAAAAAACAAGCTGTGATATGCGCCTTTTGCCTTTGAAATGTCATTAATTTATGGGTTTAAAACACTGGAGAATCACTCATTCAATATTACAAAAAAATAGCCAATTGTGTTGGTAGGTTAGTGGCCGAATGTTAACTTTGTTTCAAGCATTGTAAAGTTCATTGAATGTCTCAACTTCAAAATATTGTTGATTCTCTAGAGAAAAAAGTCAACCTTTTGATTGCTGCCCATGATCAGCTTAAAGCGGATCATAGACAACTCTTGAAATCCGTAGACCTACATCAAGCAGAGCAACAGAGCATGGTTCAGGAATTGACCCAATGGAAAGAGAAGTATGAGCATTTAAAAGTGGCCAGTACCATGCTTGGCAGCGACCAACATAAACGAGATACTAAACTCAAAATAAATGCTTTAGTGCGCGATATAGAACACTGTATTGCACAATTATCGCCATAAGATTGATGTCAGAGCCTTTAAAAATAAAACTAACAATCGCTGATCGCTTGTATCCCTTAACGATACAACCAGAGCAGGAGGAAGGTCTGCGTAAGGCCTCCAAGAAGATTGAAGAAATGATAAAGCGCTTTGAAAAAAGTTATGCCGTTCGGGACAAACAAGATGTACTGGCCATGTGTGCCTTACAGTTTGCCGCACAGGTAGAACAACAAGGTTTAGACGAATCTAATGATCTAGTATCCTTAGAAACACGCCTAAAGGCCTTGGATCAATTAGTGGCTCTGCGCACAGAGTAACGTTCTTTACATCAATCAGGTTACTGCCTATATCGATATTTAATTTGGTAAACTCAACAGGAATTCTTTAAGAGGGGTGAGTTCAAATTGTTAAAGCACGCCGTCTTGGTTACGGATCCTTGATCAATTTATTAGCCCCAAATATGTTTTAAGGAGTTTATTCAAAATAGCTTATTGGTATAGGCTTTTTTAATTTTAACAACACAACCATGGAACCTTATATACTCCCCGCAATCCTCAGTATAGTCGGTATTATTGCTGGATTCACTTTAGCAAAATTACTTGAAAAAAAGAGTGCCTCTCAACTCATGCTTGACGCCAAGAAAACCGCTTCTTCATTGCTCAAAGAAGCAAAGATGGAAGCCGAGAACATGAAGAAGGAAAAAATTCTTCAGGCCAAAGAGAAATTTATCGAACTTAAATCCGAACATGAAAAAGACATCTTGAGTCGTGATAAAAAAATGATGGATACCGAAAAGCGTATTCGCGACAAGGAATCTCAAGTCTCCAACGAATTGGCTCAGAATAAGAAGATCAATACCCAACTTGAAAAACAAATCGAAGATTACCAAGAGAAGAAAAAACATATCGAAAAGCACGAGTCTGATTTGGACCGATTGCACAAGCGTCAAATAGAGCAACTTGAGGTAATTTCTAGCCTTTCTGCTGAGGCTGCCAAAGAGCAACTTGTAGCGTCTCTCAAGGGTGAGGCTAAAACTGAAGCGATGGCATTTATCCAAAGCAGTATGGAAGAAGCCAAGCTGACAGCCCAGCAGGAAGCCAAAAAAGTCATCATCAATACCATTCAACGCATCGGTACAGAAGAGGCCATCGAGAATTGCGTTTCTGTTTTCAACTTGGAAGGGGATGATGTCAAAGGCCGCATCATTGGTAGAGAAGGCCGCAACATACGTGCCATCGAAGCCGCTACAGGGGTAGAGATTATTGTTGATGACACACCTGAAGCTATTATACTATCCTGTTTTGACTCCGTGCGTCGGGAAATCGCTCGTTTGTCATTGCATAAGCTAGTAACCGATGGACGGATCCACCCAGCACGTATCGAAGAAGTCGTTAAAAAGACCACAAAACAAATAGAGGACGAGATCATCGAGGTTGGCAAGCGCACTGTGATCGATCTAGGCATACATGGATTGCACCCCGAACTGATCAAAGCCGTAGGCCGCATGAAATACCGCTCTTCTTATGGTCAGAATTTATTACACCACTCCAGAGAAGTTGCCCGCTTGTGTGGTATTATGGCAGCCGAATTAGGCCTTAACGCCAAACTGGCCAAGCGTGCCGGTTTACTTCATGATATCGGTAAAGTGCCCGAATCGGAGACCGAAACACCACATGCATTATTAGGGATGCAGTGGGCTGAGAAATACGGTGAAAAACCAGAAGTCTGCAATGCCATTGGTGCGCATCACGACGAAATCGAAATGACCAATTTACTGTCACCAATTGTTCAGGTTTGCGATGCCATTAGCGGTGCTCGTCCTGGCGCACGCCGCCAAGTACTGGATTCTTACATCAAACGTTTGAAAGATCTTGAGGACATCGCCGTTGCCTTCAAAGGTGTCGAAAAGGCTTATGCCATTCAAGCCGGAAGGGAACTTAGGGTAATCGTTGAGAGCGAAGAGGTGAGCGACGATCGTGCCGCCCAATTATCCTTTGAAATATCACAAAAAATACAAACCGACATGACTTATCCCGGTCAGGTCAAGGTCACTGTGATACGCGAAACCCGTGCCGTTAATATCGCCAGATAACATTATAGCCCTGAATCATCGGGGCTTTTTTTAGGCAAATACCCAACCATATCCCTGCTCAGGACAATCGAAGAAGTGGCCATTAATGAATCTGTAATGCTGGTCCAAATCTTTGATCGATGCCAAATCTTCTGGTGCCCATACTATGTGCCGCGCAGCGTAGTTTTCTTCTAGGTGGATTTCCTGCATGGCCTTTGGAATAACCGAACAGCCACGATTGAGGTGCCAACTGATCAATATTTGCCCAGGAGTCACATCATACTTTTGTGCTAACCCATGAATTTGTTTTATTGCAAATAAATTAGGCTCCTGTTCTGCCTTCATGCTTTGATGCCGATCTCCAGAACCCAATGGGGCATAGGCCGTGAGCAAAATATTGTGTTTTTGACAATATTCTAAAAGCGATTCTTGCTGCAAAAGCGGATGTAATTCCACTTGATTGACCTCAGGGAATTCTTTGCAAAAGGGCGCAAGCCCTTCTAAATGGCGCACCGTAAAGTTTGACACGCCAATATGCTTGACTCTGCCAGAAGCTTTCAGTGCTTCCATAGCTTGCCAAGTCTTGTGCAAAGGGGCCTGTGCCAGGGTATGATAGTCCTGGAAAGATTCGGGCAAAATAACGGTATGTTTGAAGGCTATGGGCCAATGGATCAAATACAAGTCTAAATAGTCCAGTCCTAATTTGCCAAGGCTCTCAGCCGCCGCGGTCGCAACGTCGGCCTCCAAATGCGCATCGTTCCATAATTTTGAAGTCACAAAAAGTTCTTCTCGTGTCACGACACCTGAGTCAATCAATTGCTTAATGGCCTGCCCAATTTCATGTTCATTGTGGTAAATCATTGCGGTGTCGATATGTCGATAGCCCATTGTTACGGCTTTGATAATGGCCTCAATAAGTTCTTCTCCTTGTGCCTTCCAAGTACCCAGGCCAAGGGCTGGCATACTATCTTGATTACGAAATGATAAATGTTGCATAGTTGTCTTTTAGTGGGTTATTTCCTGGGGTGAAATTGCAGCATTACCTTGGTCAAATGCGCCGTTTCAACATGAGTGTAAATTTCTGTGGTGGTAATGCTCTCATGGCCCAACATCTGTTGTAT
>DGAU01000023.1:6979-59492 GCA_002384055.1 Flavobacteriaceae bacterium UBA4022 | reverse complement strand
GGGCTCACCTTCTTTTTGATGCCCGCTTTAATGGCAAGCTGTTTAATAATAGTAAAAATCATAGCGCGCGACAAGCCTCGTCCCCGCCGGTTTAGAAATACCGTGTCTTTGTGCGTCTCTTGTATGGGCTGATGAACCCTGACCTGTTTGACATATAAATTAATGTAATGAATTGTGGCTGGACCAATTGGCACAAATCGCTGTTTATCTCCTTTGCCCGTAACTTTCAAAAACCCCTCCTTAAAAAATAGATCTGACAAGCGCAGGGCCGTTAGTTCAGAAACGCGAAGACCACAGCCATAAAGTGTTTCTAAAACCGCTCTATTACGCTCTCCCTCGGGGAGACTCAAATCAATTTCAGCGATCATAAGATCGATTTCGCGCTCAGACAAGGTGTCTGGGAGGTAACGCCCAATTTTTGGGCTATCAATGAGTTCTAAAGGATTGTTTTCTCGAAAATCTTCAAAAATCATATAATTAAAAAAAGCCTTGAGCCCAGATATGAGCCTGGATTGCGTTCGTGCATGGTGTTTTTTGGCCATGGCATAAACAAAGGTTTGTAAATCGTCTTCTGTGATCGATTCGGGACCAATAGTCAACTCATGTTTGGCCAGCCATTTGATGAGCTTATTCAGGTCCAAGAGATAGCTGCTGATGGTATGAACCGACAAACCACGCTCAATTTTGAGGTAGTTTTCGTAAGCGCGTGCCATTTGTTTCCAGTTCATTTTGTCCAACAATAATCGGTGCTTTTACGCTGAATAATAATTTAGCCTTAAATTAGCATAAAATCAATAAACAGAAGAGCCATGAAGCAAATATTATACACCATTATTTTTTTAACCACGAGCGCATTGAGTGCTCAAGGATTAGAGGCTGGCGTTAAGGCAGGCTTGACCTTTTCGAACCTCCGTGACATTAGTGTAACCCAGCAGCGTAGCGGTTTTACTGCCGGAGTGTTTGCCGGAGTTAAGTTCAATGAACGTTTCGGCTTTCAGGCCGACATGCTTTATAGCCAGCAGGGTGCTGAGTTTGACTATGGTGAATTTAATCTTGACTATGTAGCGATCCCCGTGCTTTTCAAAATATACCTTACCGATCGTTTCCATGTTGATTTTGGGCCTCAATTGGGTATCCTACTTCAAGAGGAAGCCTTAAGTGTTGTCAATCAAATTGGTGCTTCGATTGAAACCAATGCGATAGATTGGTCTGCCGTATTAGGGATTGGGTTCGATATTCCTTTAGGCCTAAGACTTGAGGGACGTTATGCCTTTGGACTTACCGAAGTGAATAATCCATTTGAATACACCGCAGGTTTGGAAAACATCTTAGAAACAGGAGGGAAGACTAGCTTATTCTCCTTGAGTTTGGGTTATTCCTTTTTATAACAAGCCACAAGGAAATACGCAGGTTCTAACGAACTAATGATACCGCCATCCAGGCGGCTAAATGCAGGGCATTCTATTTTAGCGCGATGTTTCCGTGTCATTTTGACCCTCGGACACAACCCTTTGGTCCGCTAACGCTTTCAAATTTTCGGTGTCTTCACTACCCAAGTCAGACTCAGTATGAGGGATTCTCGGCGGGGCGTCCCGCAAAGTGTGCGCACCAAGAAAATCATAAAACCAGAGCCCAAATAAGCCCCAGATTAAAAACACCAATAAAACCGCCCAAGTGGTTTTCATCAAAGATTATGATACCGTTAAATACAATTTAAAAATACAAATATTCTCCCTTTGAAATGACGTCAAATTGGCAGATATTTGATTGATTTATCACCACGTTATGACCAATTCATCTGAAAATAGACTTGAAAAAACATGGGCCACCGCGTGTGTCGGGCGATTAAATGAGCAGAAGCGTCTTTTGAACCTCTTAAGGCCACATGTCCCAACCGATGAATTATGGGTACGACCAGGCCATGACCTCAATGGTATAGGGCATTTATTGCAACACATCAAGGGCAACATGAGCCAATATATACTCCATACACTAGGAGCGAAAGGGCAGGTTCGAGAGAGAGAAAAGGAGTTCCAAGATGCGCCAAAAATTACCAGTGACGCACTATTCGATTCAGTCTGTGAAACCTTGGACCAATCCGCATTTAGGATAGAGAAAACATTAGTAAATTTTTGGTCCCAGCAACACCGCATTCAAACCTTTGAAATGAGCGCCCTTGAGGCTGTTATGCATTCCATAGAACACACCGCTTACCACATAGGTCAAATTGCCCTATTAGTCAAACAAAGAAAAGGGATAAAACTTTCGTTTTACCCCAGTATTGATTGATGCGCTCAGTCAAAACTGCTCAAGTCAACGACTGGAATTTACTTCAGACAACCTTTTGATTTTCTCTGTTGTGTGGCGTAAAGCAGGTTAAACCATTAAATCCATATCCATGCCCATCACTAATGCCGATTTTTCTTTACTCAGAGCTCTAAATGCAAACAATAATCGTCCTTGGATGCAAGAGAACAAAGCGGCCTTCGTCGCAATGGATACCCAATTCAAAAAAACCTACGCCGCGATTTTTGAAGGCTTGAACGAAAATGATGTTATTGAGAAATTCAAAACTTACCGCATTTATCGAGACATCCGATTCAGCAAGAACAAAACACCATTTCATCTCCATCGCAGTGTGAGCTTTATGCGCCAGGGCGCCCAAAGAAGAGGGAGCTATTACTTGCGTATTGAACCGGGCAATTCATATATGGCCGCAGGTTTCTTTGGGCCAAACCCAAGAGATCTATTGCGCATACGTAAAGAAATGGAATACAACGCTCAAGAGCTTAGAGACATCATCCGGGAGCCCTTATTCGCTAACTCTTTCAAGGAACTGGTCCAAATTGATCGTTTGAAAACAACCCCAAAGGGATTTGATAAGCACCACCCAGACATTGACCTGATGAGATTGAAGCACTATTATGTGCAACATGCCTTCAGTGATCAAGAGCTCCTAGGGATTGACTTTACAGATCAATTCATCCACCTTTGCCAGGCAGCGCGGCCTTTTTTGGACCTGATGAGCGCCATCCTAACTACAGACCTTAATGGCGTGTCTTTACTGGATTTAGAAAATTAATGCTGACCTAAAAGCTGAATTTGACTCTTGAATCTTTCTTTAATCATGGAGGATATTCGTTTGTTGTAAGATGCCGAATTCTCACCATAGTGCTTAAATTCTTTGGAGGTCATTTGGCCAATTACGATGCCTTTTAATGTATTTCTAAAGGCGACGTCTTTCTGCACCGCCGCATCAATATAGGCGCCCTTTCGCTCTAGTGCTAAACGATTAAAGACACCCTTGTGCGCGACAACATAAGCATCAAAAAGAGCCAATAACAAATCATTTTGGCCTTTAAGAATAGGGCGTAGGGTTATATTCTGGAATAATTCTTCAGCAGAAATAGATCCACCGGTTTGGGTCTGAACAATTTCTGGACGCATGCTCAAAATAGATTCATCTCTGTCCATAATATGTGTTTTAGGCTTCGATTGAATTAAGCCTTTAGGGCTTTAAGGTCTCCTCCCGAAGGTGATTCATATAACTCAAGGTCAAAATAGCCCACACAGGCGATCAGGTGGTCAAAAATATCCGCTTGAATGTGCTCGTAATTCTCCCAGCGCTTATCATTGCTAAAGGCATAAATCTCGATAGGAAGTCCATGCTCTGTTGGTGCTAAATGACGCACCATCAAAAACATATCTTTATTGATGGCTGCGTTTTCGTGTAGAAAAGCATCGGCATATTTACGAAAAACACCAAGATTGGTCTGATTACGTCCATTGATCAGTAGGCTTTTATCGCTTTGTTTGTTGGTGTTGTACTTGTCAACATCCCTTTGTCTGTGCTCCAAGTAAGGGCGAATTAACTCTATTTTTCTGAGGTCTTCTATCTTTTCAGGAGTCAAAAATACGACCGAATTTTGTTTGATCAGCAACGAACGCTTGATCCGGCGTCCTGGAGATTCTTGCATCCCCCGCCAGTTCTGAAATGAATCCGAAATAAGACTATAGGTGGGAATGGTCGTATAGGTGTTGTCAAAGTTTTGCACACGAACCGAGGCTAAGTTAATTTCAATGACCTCTCCGTCTGCACCATACTTGCTAAAGGTAATCCAGTCGCCAATGCGCACCATGTCATTTATTGAGACCTGGATACTGGCCACAAATCCCAAGATAGTATCTTTGAATATTAACAGAATCATGGTAGAGGCGACCCCTAAGGAAGCGAGACTTTCGACACTAAACCCTGTCATGAGATTAATGATAAAGAAAATCCCTGTACCCCAAGTAAACATCATCAGTACCTGCAGATAACTCTCCAAGGGTTTATCCTTGTATTGCTCATAATCCGATTTGAGATAGATCTTGGTTGTGCGCAAAAGACTCCGAACGATCAGCACACAAAGGACCACAAAATAAATAGAAGCTATCTTGTACCCTATCATTTGTGACAATGGATAGTCGTACAAGCCAATCGGTATAAAATGCCACAATACTGCCAAAGGCGTTAAATGTGCCACAAAGCGAGGAAAATTACTAGACACCAGATAATCATCGAAGGTGGTCTTGGTTTTGTTGCTGAAAGCTTTAAATAACTGAATGATCATACTTCTGGTTACAAGGTCCAATAAGCGAATGCACAACAGTCCTACAGCCACAACCACTAGGGCATTCAGTAGGTTTGACCAAAACAAAGACATGCCATGTTCAAAAAGATAATTTCTGATCCACTCGGTAATCTTTAATACATCTACTGTAGTCATATCGTGTATTTTTTTTCAACATAAAACGGACCAAAGGGAAGAAGAGAGCAGACCATAACGACGATCAATTGTTTGAAAGGCCAATTTTGCTGTGCACGCAAAATGAAAGCCAAAGCGATATAGGCGATAAACAATAAACCGTGTAACATTCCAATGACTTGCACCCAACTAGGGTCCTCCCAAATGTACTTAAGCGGCATTGCGATGCCTAAAAGCAAAAGAAACGACGAGCCTTCCAAACGGCTAATCCACTTAAATATATGGCCTTGATTCATGAAGTATTTATTTTGATACAAAGATATCAATGTTTTTGACTTACCTGCTCATTGGCTTATCTTTGAACGACGAAATACAAAGAGTAATTAACCCCAACCCTATTAAATAGTCGCAATATCATGATCCATCTCAAACAAAAAACAGCCTTCATCACAGGAGGCACCAAAGGTATTGGTTTTGGCATCGCTCAAGCATTACTGGCGCAAGGCGTTTCTGTAGCCATCACGGGACGCGATCAAGACAGTGTTGCGCAGGCCGTCAGCGCATTACAGTCACATTGCAAAAACAGTCAAGTCCGTGGTTATTGTGCCGATGTAGGTTCCTTCGAAGCACTCAATGGCGCAGCAAAGGCCGCCATAATTGATTTTGGTGGCGTAGATTTGGTTGTGGCCAATGCTGGTGTTGGCCATTTTGCACCGGTACATGAGTTGACCCTAGCGCAATGGCACGAAACCATTGACACCAATTTGACGGGTGTGTTCTATACTTTAAAAGTTTTCGCTGAGCAACTCATCGCACATCAAGGCTATTTTATCAGTATTTCGAGTTTGGCGGGTACGAACTTTTTTGCCACAGGCAGCGCTTATAATGCCAGTAAATTTGGTGTGACCGGATTCACCCAGGCAGCCATGTTAGACCTCAGGGAATATGGCGTTAAAATGACAACCATAATGCCTGGTTCGGTAGCAACTTACTTCAACAATCACACACCTGACGAAAAAGACTTTTGGAAAATACAACAGGAGGACATCGGTCAAATGGTAGTGGATCTTATCCAGATGCCACCAAGAACTTTGCCGAGTAAAATCGAAATACGCCCTACGGTGCCCGGTGGTTTAAAATAGAGTAGGGGCTTGATCGTTCTTGGATGTGATTATTAAATCTTTATTAAAAAGTCAAGCCATCCGGATTTGTGTTTTGTAAAATAAGTACATTTGAATTCAGCAGTTTATCGTCATATGCAACAACCTCTTTTCATGACCAGTGTCTTTATGTGGTGCGCTTATAGCGCAGTAGCACAGATCGATGCGGGCAGCTTAAATGCGCAAGGCGAAAATCCCTTCCAGCAGATGACTCCCACCACACTAGAGCGCAGCGATAAGCCGCCGGTGAGTTTAGCGATTCCGCTAAAAGACCGGGATAAAAAAATGATGATGCCCGAGCCCAAACAAGAAGACCCCTTATTGGACATGACGGCGCAAGACGGACTGATTGACCATGTACCTGGGCAAGCACCTAGAGGTTTTGAACAAGACAAAGAACCGACCACAGAATTTGCCCGTGATCAATTCTTGGGTGATTTAAAAACTGGAGGTGATTTTGTCAGTGTTAAATATAGAGACCACGAATACGTCGATGGAGATTTGATCCGTGTTTATGTTAATGGGGACGTGGTGCAATCCCAAGTATTCCTTGGGGGTAGTTTTTCTGGATTCACTTTGCGCTTAGAACAGGGGTTCAATCGTATTGAATTTGAAGCCCTTAATCAAGGTAGTAGTGGGCCAAACACAGCAGAATTACATATCTACGATGACAATGGGTTCATTGTTTCAGCTAAAGAGTGGAATTTATTGACCGGATATCGCGCATCGGTCATTGTCCAAAAAGAATAAATTTTTAGAGCTCTTCCATTTTGGCCATGACCTCTTCATAGGTCGATAAAGTCAAAAACATTTTGCCCGCCATCATGACAATAGGGGTTTCCATGGCCTCTAGCCGCTCAGCACCACCGACGATAAGACCACTAATTTGCTCAAAAACTTTCGGATAATCTGCCAAAACAGTGTGGGTGTAGCGGTAAGGACTCTCATCCAAGGCCGCAATTAAAGCAGTACATTGCTCAGCGCATCCTGCTGATTGATATATGGTTACCGGAAATTTAGGCTCTATTTTAATCAACTCAAATTCACTCTTCAATGCTCTGGGGGACAATTCGGAGCTCACCTCTAGGGTGTATTCATACTTTGGCTCTTTACCACGCTCAATGATCAAACTGGATAATTGTACCCGCGAGCGCGCTGGCACATGAACCATTCTTACTTTACCAGCTCGCTGACGAAAACCGGTGCCTGTGACCGTTATGCCCACATCAAAGGCCTGTAAATTTGTGTTTACCGCATATAAATAAAGGCGATTGAGCTTTTGTTCGTCCTCAATTTCTATCGGGCGTTCTTGTGACCAAGCCGTGGCCATAAACAATAAAAGTACGGGCAATAAGAAGATACGTGGCATCATATAGTTTTTAACGAAGGTACAAATTTTATAAGCCCAGAACAACAGGCCAAGCACAACACAATTTTTTGAAGCAGCATTTATTTCTCAAGCAATTTATAAACAAGAATCGTTCCTGAAAGCAAAAGCGTGACAACATTCCCAATAATGATGGGCCATGAATCGATGGCGACGCCATAACAGGTCCACAATATGACTCCAGAGACAAACATAATGTACATGACCAGGCTGAGTTGCTCCGTTTCGCGGGAACGAATCGTTTTGATGGCCTGTGGCAAAAAGCTCACTGTGGTGAGAAATGCTGCGAGGTGTCCAATAATAGAACTGTAATCCATATGCATTGTTTATGACAAAGATGAATCATTTTTTTCAGAATCAAGACGTGCCCGTGTTTTGGCCGACTTATTTCTGGCGGTTGGGGTAAAAAGTAGATGAAGTATGGATATCCATTCGTTTAGGGATCAAAAAGGAGCAGTCTTTTAGTTCTGTAAGGAGCCAAAAGGTTTGCCCAGGAAGTGATGGGTCTTATAGCGAATGTGCATTCTCATTGGTTATTTGTCAGAAAGTGGACATTATTGTGCTCCTCTTAAATGTTCCATAATATATATTATGTAAAATAGAATTAGAGACAAATACCTACACTACTTCAAAGACGCTAATGCCAAGTCCGCAGAAACCTTATAAGATAATTTGAAACACATAATCCCATAACCTCCTTCTGGATCGATGGCCAACCCTCAAGCATCTCTGGTCACCTATAAAAAACCCAATAATCCTAAGGCGCTACTTATTGTGTTTCGTTATCGGCCATCAATTAATCGTCCAGGCTTAATATATTTGGTATCGCTGAATTTCATTCTATGAAACTCAGGCAACACAGATGAGATTTACCTAAATTTGCGCATGATTCAGAAACCAAGTTCTTCCTTTGAGTTCATTACCCTAATGGCTTCTTTAATGGCGGTCACAGCATTGTCTATCGACGCCTTATTACCCGCTTTAGATGTCATTGGCATTTCTCTGAGCACAGAATCTTTGGTGGAGAATCAACTCATCATCACGATGATCTTTTTAGGCCTGGGTATTGGTCCTTTGCTCTTTGGACCCATTTCTGACAGCTTAGGCCGTAAACCTGTCGTTTATTTGGGCTTTTTCATCTTTCTCATAGCCAGTTTTATTTGTGTCGCCTCCGAAAGTCTGACCTGGATGCTAATCGGTCGGATATTACAAGGTATTGGCTTATCTGCACCCAGAACGATCAGTATTGCCATCATTAGGGATCAATACCAAGGTGATCCTATGGCGCGCATCATGTCTTTTGTGACCGTAGTTTTTTTACTGGTCCCTATTATAGCGCCTGCTGCGGGTAAACTGGTATTGGATTATGCCAACTGGCAGGGCATCTTTTATATGCAGCTTTTTTGCAGTGGCTTGGTCGCGGTTTGGTTTTGGCGCCGTCAAAAGGAAACACTTTCCCCTGAAAACAAAAGACCCTTGGCCCTTCGTGATTACAAACATGGCTTAATGGAAGTGCTTGGGCAACCGGTCACTATGGGATATACCATGATTTCAGGACTTGTTTTTGGGGCTTTTATGGTTTATTTGAGTGGCTCTCAGCAGATTTTCCATGAACATTATGACCTGAAGGAAGAATTCCCTATGATTTTTGCATTATTGTCCATAGCCATTGGGATCGCTATATTTATCAATGGCCATCTTGTGATGCGCTTTGGCATGAAACGTATTGTCTCTATAGCCCTATATGGCTTTTTTGGTGTTTCATTAATCTCGTTTGTATTGTACTACCAAAGTCCCAACCCGACAATCGAATGGTTACTGTTCTTTTTTAGCCTTCAATTTTTTGCGATTGGTTTTCTTTTTGGCAACCTGAGAGCCCTCGCTATGCAGCCCATGGGACATATTGCTGGTATGGCCGCGGCCATTACTGGATTTATCTCAACGCTTATGGCACTCCCCCTGAGTACCTTTATTGGTCATTACATAAGTGCCTATGTATGGCCTGTTTTCCTCGGCTTTACGATCTGCGGCGGTGTTTCTATTGTCCTGATGCACTGGATTCATAGCGCCACAAAGGACAGATCATCTAACGATTAGGCGCCTACTTTTTTATAATAACCACATTTCAGGTAAGCCCCTTCTGGAAAGCTGATCGGGTGATCTTCATCATGACCATGGGTTTCCTTCAGCATTAATTTGGCTTTTATTTTGTCAAAGCCAATCTGATTTGCCTCATAAAACTCATCGATATTGACCCGCGAAGAGCAGGAGGCTAATACCAGCCACCCACTTGGGGCAACCAACTGTGCGCCAAGCGCAGATAACACTTCATATTTCTTTAGTGCGCGCTCCTTCTCTGCCGCACTCTTGGCAAAACTCGGCGGATCAATCACCACAAGGCCAAATTGTTGCCCAGCTTTGATCAGGTCCTTTAAGATTTCAAAGGCATCTCCGGCCATAGTTTTGAAAATGCCCTTATGGGGATTCAAATCCGCATTAGACTTGGCCTGCAACAAGGCTTGCTCACTAATATCGATCGCGGTGACCTCTTTGGCCCCGCCAACCAAACAATGGACACTAAAGCCCCCCGCATAAGAAAACACATCCAATACCGTTCGCCCTTTGGCCAATTGACCGACGCGGTGGCGATTGGCACGGTGATCCAAGAAAAAGCCCGTCTTGTGGCCATGAACCAAATTGGCTGAGAAAGTTATCCCGTGTTCTTGGAACAGAACCGATTCATTATCTAGTGCTCCAAATATTAACATCCCATCGGTCCAAGGGAAGTCTTTGGCACCTTTAGCAAACTGACGTCCCATCCTGAAGACAATGGCCTCACATTGGGTTATTTCTATCAGTAAGGCCCGTAATAACTGTAAATACGGTATCCACATCAACGAATATACTTTTAGGACTAATGCGTCATTGTACTGGTCGACGATAAGTCCTGGCAGCCCGTCGTTTTCTCCAAAAATAAGACGATAAGCTGTCGCGATTCCTTTGCGAAAACCCTCGCGGCGTGTCAAGGCGTTTTCTATTTTACGGCGAAAAAAACCACCATCTAGTGTGACGCCACTACCATAATGAAGCATTTTTATGCGGATAGCGGATTCCGGATCCATTAGCCCCACACCCATGACACGATTATCACGGTGGTCAAACAACACAGCGACATCACCCGGTCCAGGCGTTTTGTTTAATTTTTTAAGGCTGTTCGAAAACAACCATGGGTGCTCCATGCGGACACTGCGCTCCCCTACTGGGGTGAGTTTTACCGCAACGGTTTGCGGATTATATTGAGGTAAGTCTTTAGTGTGTTCCACGCTTTCTATCGATGTTTGTTTGGTAACGGTTTTGGGCGATATCGATGACAATCAAAACCGCTATAATAAAATAAAATGTTGTTTTGCTCATGGGCGTAATGGGATTGCCAAACAAATGCATTTGGGCCAGATGTCCCCCTTCAGAGAGCAGCATGATTCCGACGATCAATAAAATAAAGAGCCCCAAGACCTCATACATTCGGTTCCGTTTTAGGAATTCAGTGACATGACCAGACAACCAGATCATGAGCAAGCCACCAATCACAATGGCCACAGCCATAACCCAAAATTCATCAGTCAATGCCATTGCCCCAAGTATGGAATCAAAAGAAAATACCAGGTTCATTAATATCATCAATAATATGATTTGATTCATACTCTTTGGCTTCTTGTTTTCGATCTTATCGGCTGACAAATGCATCATATGCCAAATCTCTTTGATGGCCGTATACATAATAAATATGCCCCCAACCAGAATAATCAAACTATGGAGATCAAAAGTACCGTATGCGATGTTATTTTCTTCGATAACCACCCATGGGGACTGAAACAATTCTATGAGCTTGATCAATAAAAACAATAATCCAATCCTCAAGATGATGGCCCATGAAATACCAATGGTCCTAACCCGTTTTTGCTGATCTGCAGGGGCTTGCTTGGATACAATACTGATGTACAATAAGTTGTCTAATCCTAATACCGCCTGTAACGCGACCAACAAGACCAATGACACGAAATGCTCCAAAGTAAAAATGGATTCCATAATTCAATGATTTAATTAATAAAAGAACGCCGTTTAGTAAGACAACAGCGCTTCCAAGGTTTCTTTGATGCGGCCTTTGGCCAAATACTGCGCCTCTAATTGAGCCGCAAATGGAATCGGTGTTTCTAAGCTAGCCACACGCCGCACTGGGCCGTCTAACTGCTCAAAGCATTCTTCAGTAATTTTCGCAGAAAGATCAGAGGCCAGGCCACCAAACATGGAATCCTCCTGCACAATAAGTACTTTACCCGTCTTTTTAACTGATGCAAACACGGTCTCATGATCTAAAGGCACTAAAGTCCTTAAATCTATAACATCAAGGCGTCCAGCGTATTGATCGGCAATTTCCAAAACCCAATGTACCCCAGCCCCATAGGTAATGACCGTGACGTCTGTCCCTTCTCGATGTATTTTAGCTTTACCCAATGGGATGGTATAATAGTCTGTCGGAACTTCACTTCTTATGCTGCGGTATAGTGCCTTATGCTCAAAAAACATAACAGGATTAGGATCCTCAATACTCGAGGCCAAAAGGCCCTTAGCATCGTCAGGAAATGCGGGATATACCACCTTGAGTCCTGGTGTATGGGTAAACCACGCCTCATTGGTTTGACTATGAAAGGGACCTGCCCCTACACCTGCGCCACAAGGCATGCGAACCACTACATCTGCGTTTTGACCCCAACGGTAATAACTCTTCGCTAAATAGTTTACGATGGGATTAAATCCTGATGTTACAAAATCTGCAAATTGCATTTCAACAATAGCTTTAAATCCATTGATCGAGAGCCCCATAGCCGCAGATACAATGGCACTTTCACAAATCGGGGTGTTGCGCACACGATCGCGTCCAAAG
Organism: Flavobacteriaceae bacterium UBA4022; assembly: GCA_002384055.1. Classification (GTDB taxonomy): domain Bacteria; phylum Bacteroidota; class Bacteroidia; order Flavobacteriales; family Flavobacteriaceae; genus BACL21. Next base: position 47,255 of record DGAU01000023.1, on the reverse strand, counting down.
GCCTCTAAAAATCCTTCGGTTATTTTAAATACCCCGCCGTATTCGGCGATGTCTTGTCCCATAATGACCGTATTATCGAAACGCTCCATCGACTGACGTAGCCCTTCAGAAATGGCATCAACTAAGCGAAGCTCCTGAGTCGTTTTATTTTTTTCAACTAACTGAAGATCAAATTCTTGATATACATCATTTAACTCTTCAGTTATAGTAGATACAATCGCAGGCTCGTCATAAGCCATCGCCAAATGTTCATTAATTTCCGCAATGATTGACGCCTTTAACGCGAGTTCATGTGCTTGGGTCAGTATATTTTCCTGCTTTAAGAACGCTTCATATCCTTCTAGAGGATCTTTAAGCGCCCATTGATCTATTAATTCTTGTGGCACGTACTTGGTGCCACTAGCCTCTTCATGGCCACGCATTCTAAAAGTTTTAAATTCTACCAACACGGGGCGTGGTTGTTCCCGCATAGAGCGCACAATCGCCTCCAATCTCTGGTATACTTCGAGTATATTATTTCCTTCAATGATATGGCTCTCCATGCCATAACCCACAGCGCGATCTGCCAGGTCTTGGCAATTATATTGCTCTTTTGTTGGGGTCGAAAGACCAAAACCATTGTTTTCAATACAAAACAATACGGGTAAGTCCCAAACCGAGGCAACGTTCAAGGCCTCATGTATGTCGCCTTCACTGGTTCCTCCTTCTCCGGTAAAAACGGCACAAACCTGCTGATTTCCTTTGATTTTATCACCCAACGCAATACCGTCGGCCACCCCAAACTGGGGGCCTAAGTGCGAAATCATCCCAATGATATTAAATTCTTGTGTCCCAAAATGGAAACTACGATCCCGGCCTTTGGTAAATCCATTCGCCTTGCCTTGCCATTGGGAAAAAAGTCGGTATAACGGTATTTCTCGTGTGGTGAAGACACCAAGGTTACGGTGCATGGGCAAGATATACTCTTGAGGGGTCAACACCGAGGCAACGCCGACAGAAATAGCTTCTTGTCCTATTCCGCTAAACCACTTACTGATTTTTCCTTGACGCAAAAGAATGAGCATTTTCTCCTCAATCATTCTGGGCTTGAGCATGCGCTCATAAAGCATTAATAAGGTCGCATCATCAATACCATCTCTCTGGTAATCATATGGAATAGTTGGTGTTGACGGCGTACTCATGGGTGCTCAGTTAGCTGCTTCAAAAGTAGAAAAATTAATAGCTAAATGTTGGTCCTAAGCGCTTTTTTTTGATGGTAAAAAACGCCTATAATTTGGTATATTTGTTGTTGCTAAAACATCTCCAATGACCAACATACCATCCGTAGACCTCTCTGATTTCATTTCTGGCGACCCCATTAGGAAACAAAAGTTCATCTCAGAAATAGGTAAAGCTTATGAAGAAATTGGCTTTGTTTCTTTAAGCAATCACTTTTTAGACACGTCACTAGTGGAGCGTCTCTATAGCGGCGTCAAATCATTTTTTGCCCTACCTCAGGCCACCAAAGAGGCTTACGAAATTGAAGGATTAGGTGGCCAACGCGGCTATGTCTCTTTTGGAAAAGAGCACGCTAAAGGCCAAACCAAAGGTGATTTGAAAGAGTTCTTTCATTTCGGGCAACAACCCAGTGCTGATGCTAACCTAGAAGCGCCTTACCCCTCAAACGTCGTGGTCACAGAATACCCTGAATTTAATGCCACAGGTATGGAGGCCTACCGAATGCTCGAAAAGACTGGGATTTATGTGCTGCGTGCCTTGGCCTTATACATGGATTTGGACGAATATTATTTTGATCATTGGGTCACCAATGGTAACAGTATCCTGCGCCCGATCCACTACCCCCCCATCGCCCAGGAGCCTAAAGGCGCTGTTCGCGCCGGTGCACACGGAGACATTAATCTCATTACCCTGTTGATGGGCGCCTCCACAGGAGGACTCCAAGTGTTGACCAAAGAAGGGCAATGGGTTGATGCCCTACCTAAAGAAGATGAATTGGTGATCAATGTAGGAGACATGTTGGAACGCCATACCAACAACAAGTTAAGGTCAACGATTCACCGTGTGGTGAATCCGCCAAAAGAGCAATGGGGTACACCGCGATACTCTATACCCTTTTTCATGCATCCCCGTTCAGATATGCGCCTGGATTGCCTGGAGACCTGTATTGATGCAAAGCACCCTATAGCCTATGACGGTATTTCTGCCGGAGAATTCTTGCAGCAACGTTTGGTCGAAATTGGCCTTTTAAAAAAATAAACCATGAGCGATCTTCAAGACCAACTCAAGTCGTTATTTCCTGATTATCAGCCGACTGAATCACCTGAAGAAGACACCTCAGACGGAGTTCAACAACCCATTTGGCTTCAATCTGATCCACTGATCTGTAAGTATGAAAAACGAAAGGGCAAGCCCATTACCATCATCGAAGGATACGATGGTGCTGATGCTGACTTCAAAGCCCTCGCTAAGCAAATCAAACAAAAGTTGCGTGTGGGCGGTAGTTTTAAAAACGGAACGATTATTATTCAAGGAGATTACCGCGATCAAATCATGCAAATACTCCAAAAACTAGGGTTCAAAACCAAACGCGTTGGCGGCTGATCAAATCTTCAATTTAAATATCCCTATGATTGACTTGCGTATTGGTGGCGTTCCGGAACACTTTAACTACCCTTGGTACCTTACCCTCAAAGACAAAAAATACCATGAGGTCGGTATCAATCTGCGTTGGAAAGATTTTGATGGTGGTACCGGGGCTATGATCGAGGCTTTAAATAATCAGCAGATTGACTTGGCCGTTGTTTTGACCGAGGGCATTGTTAAGTCAATCGCTGAGGGTGCACCGTTAAAAATAGTTCAAGTTTATGTTTCATCTCCTTTATTTTGGGGTGTTCACGTTGCGGCAAACACGCCATACGCTCGTGCCGATCAACTCAAGGGCCACATGGCGGCTATCAGTCGCTACGGTAGCGGTTCTCATCTGATGTCTTATGTTTATGGCCAGAACAATAACTGGAACACCCAAACGGATTTAAAATTCGAAGAGGTTGGTGACTTACAAGGTGGTTTAAATAGTCTGACCCATGGGTCTTCTGATTATTTTTTGTGGGAAAAATTTACGACAAAACCCTTTGTGGATAAAGGAGTCCTGCGCTGCATGGATACTTGCCCTACTCCTTGGCCCTGTTTTGTTATAGCCGTTCACCAAGATTTTCTAAAGAATCATCCGTCCGAGATAGAAGCCATTACAACAATAATTAATGCACAAACCAAAAGCTTCAAACAACTTCCTTTACTGGTCGAACAATTAGCCAAGCGTTATGGTCAAAACCCCGAAGACCTCAAATTATGGCTTGCGCAGACCCAGTGGAGTCAGGACATCATGACGGCCGAAGAGATTGATTTAGTTCAAGAAGAACTCTTAAAGCTAAAGCTTATTAAACAAAAGTGCCCTTCAGCAGATTTCTTTTAAAAAAATACAAGAAAAACGCAACCTTAGATAAAGGCCGACATCTTACTGATGTAAACAGCCCAATATGACGACTTTTCTTATTATTCTCGGTGCCTTATTAGTGACCAATTATTTGTTATTACATTTCAGCTGCAATGATTCTTCTGAGGCTGATTTTCCGAAGGAAAACTAATCCCTACCAGTCAATCCTAGCCTGCCCCTGTCCTTCCAAAAACAGGTTGACCTTATTAAAGTGATCATTACCAAACCAATAGCCACGATTGGCACTTAATGGAGACGGGTGCCCCGACTTCAAAACACAATGATGCGTCGCCGTGATCCATTTTTCTTTTTGCTGCGCCAGACGGCCCCAAAACAAAAACACAATCGAATGTTCCTGGTCATTAAGGTGCCTTAGTAGGGCATCCGTGAATGGTGTCCATCCCAATTTTTGATGACTGCCCGCTTGCCCTTGGCGCACACTCAAAATAGTATTGAGCAATAAGACACCTTGATCGGTCCAGCTTGAGAGATCCCCCGAATGCGCCTTGCCTTGCTTAACGCCATAGCATTCCTTGAGGATATTGGTCAGAGAAGGTGGTTTTGCCACACCTGTAGGCACTGAAAAAGCCAACCCATTGGCCTGGCCTACACCATGATAAGGATCTTGACCGAGAATCACAACCCTCACCTTGTCCACATCGACTTGCTGCAGGGCTCGTAACCACATATGGGGTTCAGGAAAACATGGGCCAGAACAGTATTCACGGTTCAAACCTTCTTCCAGTGTTGTGAAATAACGACAAGTCCGTTGCTGGGCCAAAAAGGACCCCCAAGACCCCTCAATTGTTAATTGCATTCTTTGTATTTTTGTATGAAATTAAACAAATTGACGCGTTTGACCAACGGCTTATGAAAGGTTTACATCCCAATACATTAACCGACTTAGAATTTGATCATGTATTGGATCAAATCGTCATGTTTGGCCACACCGAAGACGGCAAAAAGCAGATCAGTGCGCTCCGCCCTATTCAAGGACAAAAAAACATCGTCACCGAACTCAAAACAGTCGAAGAATACAAAGCTTCCTTTGGGAGTGACCAAGGCATTCCTGCGCATGGTTACGATAGTCTATCCCGCATTCATCACCACCTGGGCATTGAAAATAGCTTACTCGAACTTTCTGACTTCAAAAAAATAAGACACGTCTGCATCACAACCCAAAGCCTGGTCCTTTTTTTTAAAAAATACCAAGAATTTTATCTCGAGCTGTCTCGGGTTTCGGACCAAGTAGTTTATCGATCAGAGGTGGTTCAGTCCATTGATCAAGTGATTGATAAATATGGTCAGGTCAAGGACCAAGCCTCAGAACAACTCATGGTCCTGAGGAAATCTTTGCTCAAAGTCAAGGGCATGATCAATCAATCTTTTGTTAAAGCACTCAGGCATTACGCACAACTCGATTATTTGGACGAAATCCGCGAAACGGTCGTCGACAACAAAAGAGTCTTGGCCATTAAGGCGATGCACCGCAAAAAAGTAAAAGGAATGGTTCTTGGGCATTCCAAAACAGGAAGCATCGTCTATATAGAACCGCAACAAACCATAGAATTTGCCCAAGAATTCAGTCAGCTGGTTTATCTCGAAGCAGAAGAAGTCAAACGACTACTCAAAGCGCTCACCAATCTTTTACGGCCATACTCAAGCAGCCTAGCGGCTTATGAAGGCTATTTGACACAAATGGATGTCTGGCATGCTAAAGCGCGTTACGCCCTAACCATTAATGGGATACGGCCCATTATTACAGATCATCGGGTCCTGGATTTAAAGCAGGCCTACCACCCCCTATTGTTGGCGTCTCATCGAGTCGATAAAAAATTTACCCACCCGCAAGACATTATATTAGATGCCGAACGCAGGATCATTGTGATCTCTGGACCCAATGCAGGAGGAAAAAGTATTACCCTCAAGACCGTTGGGCTTTTGCAACTCATGATCCAAAGCGGTCTTTTGATTCCTGTGGACCCTTCTTCAGAGCTCTGCATTTTTGATCGAATTCTTACCGATATAGGCGATCACCAATCTATAGAAAATCATCTCAGTACCTACAGCTACCGGCTCAAGCAAATGAATTATTTTCTTAAGAAGTGTCAGAAAAACACGCTCTTCCTGATTGATGAATTCGGTACAGGAAGTGATCCAGAGCTCGGTGGTGCTCTAGCCGAAACCTTTTTAGAAGAATTTTATGCCCGCGAAGCCTACGGCATCATCACCACACATTACACCAATTTGAAACTGTTGGCTGACGAATTGCCTTACGCGCAAAATGCAAACATGCAATTCAACCCAAAGACTTTGGAGCCTCTGTACCAGTTGCATTTGGGTCAGGCCGGAAGTTCATACACTTTTGAGGTGGCACAAAAAAATGGCATTCCCTTTGGCCTTATCAACCGTGCGAAGAAAAAAATTGAACGTGGCAAGGTGCGATTTGACAAGACCATTGCCAATCTACAAAAAGAACGTTCTGCCCTTCGCGAAACATCAGAAGCCTTAAAAGGTGAAGAAGCCAAAGCACAATCAGAAACGAAAAAACTTGAGGTAACGCAAAAACGCGTTCAAGAGAAACTAGAGCGTTATCAAGAGGTTTTTGACGCCAACCAGCGCTTGATTTCTTTAGGCAAAAGAATCGACCAATTGGCTGTTTCCTTTATGAACAAGGGCACCAAAAAGAATTTGATAGAAGGTTTGTATAAAATTGTTCTCCAAGAGAACAGCAAACGCCAACCTAAAAAGAAGATTGTGGTCGTTGATGAACATACCAAGAAGATCCCGAAAGTTTCATCAAAATCTCAGAAAGCAGCCGTAATAATACCCGCAAAGGACCAGGAGCTGGAGGCCGAAATCAATATAATTCGTCAGAAAAAAATAGCACAGAAACAGGCCGCTAAATTAGTGCCAGAAACTATTGTCGTGCTCAAGGTTGGTGACCGCGTGCGCATGATCGATGGGGTCGCTATCGGTACCATAGATACCATCGAAAAGCAAAAAGCCATTGTCAACTATGGGACTTTTACCACCAACGTGCAACTTAATACCCTAGAAAAGGTATGAAGCGTAAAAATCAAACTGCCCTGATTGCTTTTGATGGTGTCTGCATGCTGTGTCAGTCATCGGTGCACTTTATCCTGAAGCGCGATACCAAAGACTATTTTCGCTTCATACCCTTAGAGCAAATAGACAAACATGGTGAATGGGCCCGTCTTTTGCCGGAAAAACCGGTGGACTCAATTGTTTTAATGGAAAATAATAAGATCTATACGCAGTCCTCCGCAGTCTTGCGTATTGTTTTACATCTTAGCGGCCTCTACCCCCTTTTGTTTGTTTTCATGGTCATTCCAAGACCCCTGCGCGACATGGTCTATGACTTTATCGCCAAGAATCGATATCGCTGGTTTGGCAAGCATGACCAATGCATGATTCCTGACCCTAGCATAGCGCACAAGTTTCTCTGATTTATTCTGATATCCGTCTATCGAACGAACGGTCTTAAACAGGATATTCTCTTTTATTGGGCGGATTTGTCTTGGGATTCATTGACCCACAGGGCAACCATGGCATCACCCGTGACATTAACTACTGTGCGGCACATGTCCAGTGGGCGGTCCACGGCGAAGATCAGGGCCAATCCTGCTTCTGGAATACCGGCTTGGGCTAACACAATGATCAACATCACCATACCTGCACCAGGCACAGCGGCAGAGCCTATAGAGGCCAAAGTTGCCGTAGCAATAATGCCTAGTTGTGTTCCAAATGATAAGTCCATGCCAAAAGCCTGAGCAATAAACACCGCCGCGACCGCCTGATAAAGACTTGTTCCATCCATATTGATGGTCGCCCCAATAGGGAGTACAAAACTGGCTACTTCTTTTCTGACGCCTAGCTGATCTTCGACGCATTCCATGGTTACTGGGAGGGTGGCCGCACTAGAACTCGTCGAAAAGGCCAACAGTTGCGCAGGGCTTATACCCTTTAGGAAAAATCCAGGACTCTTTTTGGCAACGACCTTGACGATCAGCAAATAGGCTCCAATCAACAGCAATAAGCCAAGAATAACACAGATAGCATACCAAAGCAGTGCCGAAAATAAATCGGCCGATGGCGCTTCGACCACTAGCGCCGCTAATAAGGCAAAAACACCATAGGGCGCCAACGCCATAATAAGGTCAATCATCTTCAAGATCACATCGTTCAATCCATCAAAAAAGGCTTTAACCGGCAAGCCTGCAGACTCTGGGATAAGGATAAGACTGATCCCAAAAAACAACGCAAAAAAGATCACTTGCAGCATATTCCCATTGTTGGAGGCAGCACCGATAATATTGCTCGGAACCAGATCAACAAGCGCCTGCAATGGACCCGATTGCCTTTGCTGCTCGGCCTGATCCTGTCTTTTTTGGGCTTCTCCACCATAAGCTTCAATCAACTCACTTCTTGTGGATTCCGTTATTTGGGCACCAGGCTTGATAATATTGACCACAGTAAGGCCAATGGAGACCGCTAAAACGGTCGTCAGAATATAGGTGATTAAAGTCCGTGCGCCCATTTGAGAGAGTCTGGAGATGTCTTTGAGATCCGAAACCCCTTTGATGAGTGAGGCCAAAATTAAAGGTACCGCAATCAGCTTTAGTCCATTGATGAATATGGTGCCAAACGGCTTGATGTAATCCGTAACAAAACCGGGACCCCAAGACCATTGAGAAAGCAATAATGCAGCCAAGACACCCAATACCATTCCCATTAAAATTCGCCAATGCAATCCTAAATTCTTCATGTCTGTTAAATTTTTGTGGTTCGATTCATTAAATAAGCATCGGCCAAAACCAAGGCACTCATGGCCTCTACAATAGCGACCGCACGGGGGACCACGCAGGGGTCGTGCCGGCCTTTGCCTTCCAACTTAGCTAACTTTCCTTCTTTGGTTAATGCGGTTTGTACTTTCATCAGGGTCGCCACTGGTTTGAACGCTACGCGAAAATAAATCGGTGCCCCATTAGAGATTCCTCCTTGAATGCCGCCACTATAATTGGTTTTGGTACCGCCATCTTCATCAAACAAATCATTGTGGTCGCTGCCCAGCATTTTGGCACCTTCAAACCCACTGCCATAATCAAATCCTTTGACGGCATTGATAGATAACATCGCTTGGCCTAATTGGGCATGCAATTTTTCAAAAACAGGCCCCCCAAGTCCTTTCGGGACATGGTCAATCAGACAGCTGATGACTCCTCCAACCGAATCCCCTTGCTTGCGGACCGATTTTATATAAGTTTCCATTTCTTTAGCCCACGAATGATGTGGTGCACGGACATTATTGTGTTCGATGGCTTCTAGATCAAATCCTTCAGAATCTTGATCCAACTGATGCGGTCCTACTGCACTGACAAAAGCCTTAAAGGTGACCTCAGGTAGAATCTGCTTAGCTATTGCTCCCGCGATGACCCAACTGACCGTTTCACGGGCAGAAGAGCGCCCGCCGCCGCGATGATCTCGGTGACCGTATTTTTGATCGTAGGTGTAATCTGCATGAGAAGGGCGATAAATATCCTTGAGATGATCGTAATCCTTTGATTTTTGATTTCCATTTTGGATGACAAAGCCAATGGGTGCTCCTGTTGTTTTACCCTCGAATATACCGGACAAAAAGGATACCGCATCGGCTTCTTTTCGCTGGGTGACAATAGCGGATTGCCCTGGTTTGCGTCGGGCCAAATCACGATCAATGGCTTCAAAATCGATGATGATGCCTGAGGGACAGCCGTCCAAAATACCACCCATGGCCGCACCGTGAGATTCCCCGAAGGTAGTGAGTTGTAAAATTTTACCCAATGAATTTGCAGCCATGAAGCGCTTTTCAACAAATGTAACGGATTGCGTGAGAAAATAAAAAAAATAGGATGGTTAATACACGTCCTCAATAAAGACACCCAAAGCGCTCATGATGCGTCACCAAGGCCAAAATAGGTGCTGAAACAGCAACCCTGATCCTGGCGGCCTCAGCTTTTAATCATAGGGTTAAGCCGGCGGCAGCAAAGCATGCCGAAGCACGCTAACCGGATGCAAAGCCTCTCTCGAGGCACCATCCTTAATTTGATGGCGGCAGGAAGTTCCATTGGCAACTATAATGGTGTCCTGAGTTGCTTTGGTCACGGCCGGCAACAGTCTAAGATTGGCCATAGCCATACTGACCTCATAATGTTCCTTTTCGAATCCAAAGCTCCCGGCCATACCGCAACAGCCAGAGGCGATGAGCGTTGGTTTATATCCAGATGGTAAATTCATGAGGTCAAAGGTGTGTTTTTGTTGGCTCAACGCTTTTTGATGGCAATGCACATGGATCTTTAAATTTCTCTGCTCTGTTGTGAATTGTTTGGCCGTTATCTTGCCCTTGTTGATTTGTTGCACAAGAAATTCCTCAATCAAAAATGAGTTTTTGGACCAGTGTTCTGCTTGTATTTGATCCAAAGCCAATTTCAGATACTCATCACGCAGCCCAAGAATGGCAGAGGGTTCAATACCCACTACGATACCATCACTGCAATGATGCGTAAAATAAGCTAGGTTTTGATTGATCTGTTCTTTAGCCTGATCCAGAAACCCCTTACTAATTAGGGAACGCGCACTGTTAAGATGCGTTATGCATTGCGGAAAGTAACCTAATCCTTGCAATAACTCATAGGCATCCTGAGCAATCCCTGGCTCAAGGTAATTGGTGAATTCATCTACCCATAAATAGATCTTTTTGCTTTTGCCCTGAGGCGCCGCTTCTGGGTGAAGCCCCTCTTTTACTGCAAATGGCCGACTAGAAAAGTGCGGCAAACTGCGCAAAGGATGTATGCCCATAGTTTTTTTAAGTAACCAATGCATGGGTCTGCTATTGATCAAACCAAATAATAAGCCGGGCACTCGGTTTAATTTTTGATAATGTAATGTGTTCAAACCAAAAAAACGTTCGGACCATGTCGCCCCATTGATCTGAATCCGTTGATAAGCCAATTCAGATTTTACTGTGGCCATATCGACATTACTCGGACATTCGTGGTGGCAGGCTTTGCAACCCACACAAAGATCAAATGCCTGATTCAGTGCTTCACTGCCCCAAGCTTTGGCGATGTCATTTTGATGGGTTAAGACTTCTCTCAGCACGTTGGCGCGGCCACGCGTGCTGTCCTTTTCTTGACGTGTGGCATGATAGCTTGGACAGAGCATGCCCGAACTCTGCTCAGTCTTACGGCAATCACCACTGCCATTGCATTGTTCACTGAGTCTCATGATTCCTTGATGAGCCGAAAAGTCGAATGCTGTTTCGATCTCTTTGGTAGCTTCGTCTGGACTGTAGCGCAATGACTCATCCATTGGCCAAGGGGCGACGATCTTGCCCGGATTAAATAGGCCTTTGGGGTCAAAAATTGATTTGATTTCCCTGAGTAAGGCGTAATTAGCCGCACCGATTTGCTGCTCAATAAACTCTGAACGGACGATACCATCTCCATGCTCACCTGAGAGAGAACCTCTAAAACGCTTGACCAGTTGACTGACCTCTTGGGTTATCTCCCTAAAGTCACTGACGTCTTGGCCCTTTTTTAAATTCAAAATAGGTCTGAGATGCAGCTCCCCTGCTCCCGCATGAGCATAATATACCGCTTGCTGATTGAAGCGTTTCATGATCTGAGTAAAAGCCTCAATAAATTCAGGCAAATCTTTTAAAGCCACCGCTGTGTCCTCTATACAGGCCACTGCTTTCTTATCGCCAATCATGGAACCCAACAATCCCAGACCTGCCTTACGCAAATCCATGGCTTGATCGATCTCAGTACCCGTTAAGGTCGTCAAGGCATAAGCACGGGATTGCGCGGAAAGATCTTTCATAAGATCAGCCACTTGCTGATCGAGATCGGACTGGTCACGTGCGCGACATTCCATAAACAATACCGCTTTTGGCCTACCGCTGATAAAAAAACCATAGTCCTGATAGACTTTATTGTTCTTGGTGCAGTCCAAGATCACATCGTCCATGAGTTCACAAGTATATAGGTCATGCTTCATGGCGACAACCACGTCATTCATGCAGTCCGACAATGCCTCATATTGCGCCACAACCATACTACTGAGCGGTGGTGGCAAATGGTCCAAAGACAAAGTTATGGCTGTTGAAAAAAACAAGGTGCCTTCGCTCCCGCACATCAGCGATGCGAGATTTAAATCTTGACTGGCTTGTGGATCAAATGCTGTTGTATCGATAAGCTGATCTATGGCATAGCCCGTATTTCTGCGGTGTATTTCTGGAAGTGGGTATCCCTGCCGAATACCCTCCTGGACAGCCGCAGGAGTTAATAAGTCATGAATGCGTTGATAAATAATCCCTTCACGATTGGGTATCCCCTCTTTTGCTTTTAGTTGCTCTTTAGTAAGGGCCGACAAGCAAAGCTTTGTGCCATCGGATAGAAAACCATCTATTTGACGGACTTTATCCCGCGTTACACCATATTTAATTGAAGTCGTTCCGCTGCTATTGTTCCCAACCATACCTCCAATCATGCAGCGGTTGCTGGTTGAGGTATTAGGGCCAAAGAACAAACCATATGAAGCTAAGTAAGCATTGAGCTCATCTCTAATAACACCCGGCTGCACAGTCACTTGTGCGCGTTCAATATCTAAGGCGATGATATTGGTCATGTAACGAGATACATCCACTACGACCCCATGGGTCACACACTGGCCTGCCAAAGAAGTGCCAGCCGTGCGTGGTGTCAATGCAATATTGTGGTGTTGTGCCCAGTTAATGACTGCAGAAATATCTTTATCATGTTTCGGAAATACAACACCCAAAGGCATCATCCTGTAGACTGAGGCATCCGTGGCATAGAGCATTCTATGAAGGTCATCTCCTTGAACCTCTCCTTCAAAATAAGGCCGTAAAAGATCCAAAAAATGCGCTGATTCCATAGGTTAAACTTACAAAAAATATAGTGCTTCCTATCTTTTAAAATGGTGAAGCGTTTCTTGGTACAATGTTAAATATAGCGGTACAATAGCGTGGAGATCAAACGCCTGTGCGACGACACTTGCTTGCTTTTTAAATTGATTTAGGGTTTCTAGGTCACGTAAAATAGCAATGGCGTGATTGGCCATACCGTCAATGTTGCCAACAGCGTCCAAATAGCCACTGACACCCTGCTTGTTGACTTCGGGAAGTCCACCCACATTGGAGGAAACCACGGGGACACTACTGGCCATCGCTTCGAGTGCGGAAAGCCCAAAACTTTCTTTTTCTGACGGCAATAAAAACAAATCAGAAAAGCACAAAATCTTATGTACTTCGTCGCTATTGCCCATAAAATAGACCTTGTCTCTAATTCCTAGAGCCAAAGTTTGCTGTTTCATGGCTTCTTTTTCGGGGCCATCCCCTACGATAATGAGCTTTGCCGGCAGCTCTTTCTGAATTCGGTCAAATATTGCAACAACATCACCTGGTCTCTTTACGGAACGTAAATTACTGACATGAGTGACAATGCGCTCATGGTCCTCGGCCATAGCTGAGCGATCACATAGCGCAGGAAGATTATTGTATTTTTCTAAATCTATAAAATTGGGGATCACATGGATCTCTTTCTTAATGGTAAACAACTTCAATGTATCGTCTTTAAGACTCTGTGAAACAGAGGTTACAGCATTGCTTTTATTGATGCTGAAGGTAACCGACGGCTTGTAAAACGGGTGATTACCCACCAAAGTAATATCCGTACCATGCAAAGTGGTGACCATAGGAATATGGATCCCGGATTCGGCTAACATTTGTTTTGCCATATACCCTGCATAAGCATGTGGAATGGCATAATGTACGTGCAATAATTCTATGTTATGGGCCTTAACCACGTTAACCAATTTACTAGAAAGGGCCAATTCATAAGGCTGGTAATGAAACAATGGATATTCTGGAACAGACACTTCATGAAAATGAACCTGATGGGACAGTAATTCTAACTTTACCGGTTGCTTATAGGTGATGAAATGAATTTCATGTCCCATATCGGCTAAGGCAATACCCAACTCTGTTGCTACAACACCACTTCCTCCAAAGGTTGGATAACACACTATAGCTATTCTCATAAGTCGTTTTTTTTGATGATGGAAGCATATAAAGCAGCCTGTATTTCAGTTCTGAGGTTACTGCTGATCAGCAAACGGTTTTCGGCAGATGGAAACGTACGATTGGACAAGAAGACATAGACCATTTCCTCTTCTGGATCAGCCCAGGCAAAAGTTCCGGTAAATCCACTATGTCCAAAACTCGTCATGGAAACACAGCCACAGGTCGGGCCTGGGTCTTCGAGTTGTGGTTTGTCAAACCCTACCCCACGACGCACATCATCCGCACAAAAATAACAAGTATTAAACGCGTCGATGGTTTCGGGTTGGAGGTATTGATGTCCTGCGTAGGTCCCATGCCATAAATACATCTGCATCACTTTAGCCACGTCCAGAGCATTACTGAATAAGCCTGCATGCCCCCCAACACCTCCTAACATAGCTGCGCCGGGATCATGAACATCTCCATGGATTCTTTGCTGGCGAAAATAATCATCTTCTTCGGTGGGTATGATCTGGGCCAAATCAAATCGATCCTGAGGCAGAAAACCAGTGGTCCATGCACCCATCGAGGCATACAAAAATGACTGTGACAATACTGAAAGTGATTTTTTTTGATGTCTTTCGAGGTAAACTTTTAGCAAGTAATAAGGCAAATCACTGTATTTGTATTGTCGCTCAGGCAATAACTCACTTTGGGCAATGGCCTGAAAAATAGAGTCTTTATAGGACGTCTTTAGATAAAGATCTTTGGCTACTTTAAGGCCAAATGAATCGCTCTTTTGTGTCTGGTAAAGCAAAGGGTTTCTCTGTTGGGTCACTGAATCCAGAGTTGCCCTATAAAAAGGAATCCAAGATTGAAGTCCTGCATAATGTGATAACACCCGCAACAAACTTAGGGTGTCTTTGTTTGTGTTTTTGAGTTCAGGAAGCAGCTTGCCCAATTGAGATTTCATGCTCAAATCACCTTGATCGAATTCTTGCATGACCAGCGGCAAGGTCGCCAATATCTTAGTTAGAGAGGCCACGTCATATACATCTGTGGAGCGCACCGGTTGCAAAGAATCATAAGTATGATACCCTACCGCCTTTTGATAAACAACGCGTCCTTTTCGCACGACAACGACCTGTGCCCCAGGAAACATACCTTGTTGTAGGCCCTGATCCAAAAGCAGATCAATTTGCTTGAGGCCTTCCGAAGAAAGACCCACAGATTCAGGCACCCCGGATTGCAGCTGTTTTAATGGGGTTGTCATTAACCCACTTAAAGGCTCAAAACCATTGATCTCAACGGGTAAACGCCCTTGGGAAGCACGGGCGCCAAAGATGATTTCTGCAGCAATTGTTTGGCCTGAAGGACTATTTTGATAAGCGATCAAAAGCGCCTTAATATTTTTGGTTGTCGCAAAATCATTTAAGGCATATGGTTTGGCAAACAGAGACAGAACCACCGGATGTTTCCGGGCTATTTCATTAAGCCAAACCAAGGTCTTATCTTTTATACGATGACTTTTCCATGGTGTAGCGTTGGATTTGTGTACCCCCGCAATAACCAAATCATAGCCATTGAGCTGCTGGAGAATAGCGTCTAAGGTCTCCCCTTTTATATGATCAACTTGCGCATAGCCTCTGAGCGCGCTCAGAAATGGCGCCCCTGAATCTTCGCCAAAAGAGACATAGGCAATTCGTTTTTGTCCCAATTCTCGGATGGGTAAAATTTGCTTTTTGTTTTTGAGCAAGGTCATCGCCTGAGCCATACACTCATCGTAAAGCATCTGGTCTTGCGGGGTGTTGAGTTCTTGATATAAATGCGCCAAAACCACCGGCTGGTAATCATGAAGTCCTACTTTGTATTTGGCTCTAAGAATTTTTTTGACCGAATGCCCTAAGCGCTCTTCGGTAAGCAGACCATTTTTATAGGTCTTTATCAAACGTGCCATTGCTGCAGGCACATCTTCAGGTATCAATAATACGTCATTTCCTGCCTGGATTGCCGCCCATTCTATATCGCCCGGTGCTTTATATTCAGAAGCCCCTTTCATATTGAGCGCATCGGTAAACACCAATCCTCGAAAACCCATTGCGACTTGTAATAAATCTGTGACCACCTCTTGAGATAATGAAGTCGGCCGGCCGCGCTTTTTGGTCAGTTCAGGCACATTGAGATGCGCCACCATAACACTGCTCAAACCGCGCTCAAAAAGTTGGGGATAGGGAAACAATTCTACCGCATCTAATCGCTTGCGGTTAAAGCCCACTGTAGGGAGGGTTTTGTGCGAGTCTTTATCTGTATCGCCATGACCGGGAAAATGCTTGGCATTGGCTAAAACACCACGACTCTGCATCCCTTCCATGAAGGCTATAGACTGATCTGTGACCCGTTGCTGGTCAGAACCAAAAGAGCGGTTGCCAATGATAGGATTCTTGGGATTCGTATTTAGGTCCACTACGGGTGCAAAATTAATATGAACCCCTAGGCGCTGGCAATGCGCGCCAATGTTCTCACCAACTGCCCTAATGGTGGAAAGATCATTGATGGCCCCCAGGGTCATATTCCAGGGGTAAGCGAAGGTTGAATCCAGCCGCATGGCCAGACCCCATTCGGCATCCATAGCAATCATTAGAGGTAATTCGGATTGTTGTTGAAAATGATTGGTCCACTGTGCTTGGCGCACAGGACCACCCTTTGAGAAAATAATGCCGCCAATATGGTATTGATTGATCAAGTGGTCAATTTGTGCTCTTCGGGCCAGGTCATCTCGCGAAAAGACATCGACCATAAACAATTGCCCTAGCTTTTGTTCTAACGAAAAGCTTTGATAAACACTATCCACCCAACGCTGTTGCTCCAGCACGTGGC
Source organism: Flavobacteriaceae bacterium UBA4022 (assembly GCA_002384055.1). Lineage (GTDB taxonomy): Bacteria > Bacteroidota > Bacteroidia > Flavobacteriales > Flavobacteriaceae > BACL21. The sequence continues at coordinate 30,798 of DGAU01000023.1, read as the reverse complement.
TGGGATCTACCAAAGGGTCCCCAGCTTGTCCATAAGTTACACCGCTGTTGAGCAGACATAGCAACAGAAATATAAGTGGGTATTTTGCGGGGCTTTGTCTCATCTTAAGACAAAAATCGATTATGCCAGCTTTCGTGTGCAGGCACTTCCCAATGCTCCAAATAATCTTCTTTTGTTGTGACCAAATTATTGAACACAATGGTATCTCTAGAAACCGAACGATTTTTAGCCATTTTTCTGAAGTCCAACAATGATTTGTGCGCGATAAAATCTCCAGAATAAAAGGTTACATTCATTTTGTCCAGCAAGTCGACATCAAACTGAGTTTGCAATTGCTGGATAAAACGCACAGAAGCATCAATACTGCAACCAGATGCGGACGCATTGTCCTGATTAAGCCCAATGATGATAAAACGATTGTAACGCACCTCTAGGCCCGCTTCCAAATCAGAACCATGAGCAGTCCATTGCGCTAAGAAAAGATCCATTTGTTCTTGAATAACGGACACTTCTTCATCACTAAATTTGCGGCTAGACTGATAGATCCAGACTCGAGAATGATCGGGTAAATCGCTAAATGGTACTAACATAAGTTCTATAGGTCTGCTGCTTGAGCAATAAGTTCGGCAATATCCATGACTGGCACAGTACGCTCCTGTTGATCGCCCTTGACCCCATCGGTCATCATGGTGTTACAAAATGGACATCCTGTGGCGATGATTTCACTTCCTGTGTCTAGCGCTTCTTCTGTGCGTTCCATATTAATATCCTTGTCGCCCTTTTCTGGCTCTTTAAACATTTGTGCGCCACCAGCGCCACAACAAAGCCCTTTTGTTTTGCATCGTTTCATTTCGATCAACTCTATCTCCAGGGCGGTCAACAAGTCTCTAGGGGCCTGATACTCTCCATTTGCACGACCCAAATAACAGGGGTCGTGATAAGTGATTTTCTTTCCGCGGAAATGTCCTCCTTCTACTTTTAAACGCCCAGAAGTCATCAACTCCTTCAAGAACTGTGTATGATGCATCACGTCGTATTGCCCACCCAAGTCAGGATATTCATTTTTTAAGGTATTAAAACAATGGGGACAGGTCGTGACGATTTTGCCTACACCATACCCATTGAGTACCTCAATATTCATTAAGGCTTGCATTTGAAAAAGAAATTCGTTTCCTGCGCGCTTTGCAGGATCACCCGTACAGCTTTCCTCGGCACCTAATACCGCAAAAGAAACATTAGAGGATTGCAGTAATTTAGCAAAAGCTTTGGTGATTTTCTTGGCTCGATCATCAAAGCTTCCGGCACAGCCTACCCAAAATAAGACTTCAGGTAATTGGCCTTTGGCCTGGCATTCTGCCCATGTCGGTATGTGTATCAGGGAACCCATATATCAATCGTTAAAAACTTGGATGGTCACTTCTTTATCTACCAGGTCCGTAAATTTACCGTTATAACGCGTGGCTTTGACCAAATGATTATCAATCCAATGGTAATTTCCACCACGGGGTTTGCCCATGAGCAAGCTATGGTAAAGAAATCCATGCTTGTTGAGCCACTGCTGGGTAATCTCACGGTGCTCTTCGGTTCTCGATGTGAAGAAACAAATGACATGACCCTCGTCGTACCATTCATTAAGGGTCTTAAGCGCATCAGGATAGACATTGGCTGTAGCCATACGCTCTGGTTGTTCATTGGGAATGTCATCGCAAATCGTTCCGTCAATGTCAATGAGGTAGTTTTTCATCCCTCCTGGCAATACCGGGCTCACCCATTGGCCTTGATCTTCTTTCTGCTCGAGTAGCTTGTCTAAATTATGCTCCTTCATGTTCGGTAAAATTTTATTTACATTTCGTTGATCCAGTTACCTCGATCCTGCTGGTTAAATGGCCATGGGGCCGCGTTATTTTCTATGTTGGCCATAGTGGCGTTGAGTTCGGTTGGTGCTGCAGATTGCTCCATTACCAAATATTGGCGCATCGACATAATAATCGACATGGGATCAATGCTTATAGGGCATGCCTCAACACAAGCATTACAGGTCGTACAGGCCCATAATTCCTCACGCGTAATATAATCGTCCAACAACTGCTTTCCATCGGGAATAGTTGGGCCATCATTTTGTTTTTGTTGCCCCAATGCAACCAAACGATCTCGGGTATCCATCATGATTTTGCGCGGGGACAACAACTTCCCGGTTTGATTTGCAGGACACTCACTGGTACACCGTCCACATTCGGTACAGGTCATAGCATTAAGCAATTGGATCTGACTCAAATCGGTCACATCACTGGCTCCAAACTTTTCAGGTTCCGAACCTTCGGGTGGCGCTGCATAAGGGTCTGCACTAGGGTCCATCATCAAGCGTACCTCTTTTGTGACTGATGCCAAATTTGGGAACTGACCTTTAGGGCGCACACTGCCATAATAAACATTGGGAAAAGCCAATAAAATATGCAGATGCTTTGAATAATAGAGGTAATTTAAAAAGACCAAGATGCCTGCGATATGCAGCCACCAAGCACTTCTTTCTATCAGATGCAATGTGTCGGCAGTATAGGAGGCAAACAAGGGATATAAGTGTCCCGAAATCCAATTGCCGCTGGCTGCCTCCTGAAAGGGTACATCCGTCGCATTCATGACCAAAAACAAGGTCATCAGAACCATTTCAAAATACAGAATGAGGTCAGCATCCTTTTTGGGCCAACCTTGCATCTCTGGGTGCCAAAATCGTTTTAATTTGAGGGCATTGCGGCGCAGCCAAAAGACCACCACGGCCAAAAAGACCATAAATGCAAACACCTCAAACAAGCCGATCAACATTCCATATACGGGTCCTATAGAAGAAAATATCCGGTGTGTTCCAAATAAGCCGTCGATGATGATTTCGACTACCTCAATATTGATGATCACAAATCCCAAATAGACGACAATATGTAACAACCCAGAAACAGGTCTTGTGACCATTTTTGATTGTCCCAGGGCAATACGCACGACATTACGCCATCGCTGCTTTTGATCCCCTACAGGTCCGGTAGATCGCCCCATTTTGATCAGGGCAATGATTTGCCTCATGCGGTAGGCAAACAAACCAATGCCGGTTGCTAAGAGCAACAGGAATACGATATTTGCCGTATCAGGCCAACTATTCATTACTGATCTTTTTCTTTAGAAGATTCTTCTTTGGAGCCAAATAACGAAAAGTGGACGTATCGCTTTGGTTGTGCCTTAATGTCTTCCACTAATTTTTGTGCTTCTTTGGTGACTTGTTCAAGATTCTGGTATAAACTAGGGTCATTGATCAGAGCCCCTAAGGTGCCCTCTCCAGAGGCCATGGCTGCAGTGATCTGTTTTAAAGCATTCATGGACTCAGACAAATCGTTGAGCAGCGTTGCGGAGTTAATTAACGCAATAGAATCCGTGATTTTAGCCATATTCGAAGCCGTTCGTCCCAGGTCCGCAAAAGTATTATTGAGATACGCTTCATTGTGTTGTACCAGAGTATTCAGTGAGGTGGCTGTCTGATTAAGCTGATCCATAGTACTGCTCAAATCTGCCATACTCTGTCTTAAGTGACGCTTGGCCGCCTGATCCAAAACTTGATCAAGGTCCAACATAACCGAATCAACTTTGGTCAGTGTTGACAAAAGACTCTTTTCAATCGGAGTGAATTTCTCGATCAGACCATCAATCATGCCCGACTCTAACGCCCCGACTAGAGTGTCCCCTGCTTGAGCAATCATGGGATCACTTCCATTAGTCAAAACAGCTAAATTATTGCCCCCAATGATCCCACTACGGTATATTTTGATGACACTCGATTTAGAAAACTCAAAATCATCCTCAATTATAAAGGTCACCATGACAGCATCGCCCTGGCTATTGATCAGTTTAATATCCGAAACTTTTCCAACCTTCATGCCATTGATGGTCACAGCTGCAGAGCGTTCAAGCCCTACCACATTGGGATAGACCACGTGAAATTCTCTGGAAACCTGGAACAACTTGCTATCCCTCATGTATTGGAAGCCCAATATGAACAACAATATGGAAACAACAGCAAAAACACCGGTCTTAAGTTCTTTAGAAAAGGTCAAATCAATTGGATTTTGGTGAATAACAAAGTTAAAAATAATTCCGTCACCTCTGGGTCTTTATTCAGATTTCTCCCCATGACATTATCCACTGCTATTTGTTTAAAACTTCGTCCAAGGCCACACGTTCTCCACCCTTAAAAGCCACAATATAAGCGCCCTTATACCCCTTAATTAAGGCTTCTTGTCTTAGTGATTCTATGACGTTATAGTCATTGGTCTGTCCATAGTAATAGCGGTAAAGCTCTTTTTCTTTGACACGCGTGATTTCGGTCAAGCCCTTAAAATTATAAGGCTCCAATGCCAATTTTTTTCCACTAGCCGCAATTTGCACTTTAAAAACAACATCGGAGTCTTTGACAACCGACGACTCTTGTGCCTGGCTTTGCGGGACCACGTCATTACTTTGCAGGGTCAAATCTAATTCCTGTTTGTAAGTAAGGATCCCTTGGGCTATTTCTTGGGCCATTTCTTTACGACCCTTTTTGGAATTGATGTATGGTCCCTCGGTATTGTGGGTCAAAAAACCTAATTCGATTAAAACACTAGGCATATACGAATGATGGAGCACCCAAAAGACATCTTGCTTAACGCTGCGGTCCTTGCGCTTAAGATGGGACACAAAATTGTTCTGAATCAACCCGGCCAATTGGATGCTTTGATCTAAGTATTCTTCTTGAAGCAAGGTCAGTCCTATCAATGACTCTGGTGAATTTGTATCAAAGCCCTTATAGCGTTCTTGGTAATTCTCTTCCAAAAAGATGACTTCGTTTTCCTTTTTTGCCGTGTTTAGATTTTTCTCACTCTTGCTGAGCCCCATAACGAAGGTTTCGGCGCCTTGTGCCTGGGTATGGTGCGCATTACAATGAATAGAAACAAATAAATCTGCATCCGCCTTATTGGCTACAGGTGCCCGTTCATCTAACGCAATGAATACATCTGTCTTTCGGGTGTAAATCACTTTAATATTAGGTTCTGCCGACAAAATTTCGCCCACTTGAAGAGACACATCCAAAGCAATTTCTTTTTCTCTAAAACCATTACCGATATTGCCACTATCCTTTCCGCCATGTCCTGCATCTAGCACCACAACAAAGAGTTTCGCAGGCTCATGGTTCAAAGAATTAATGAAAGACGACGCAAGGAACAATAGACCAAATACACCCAGAAGGATCATTAATTTGTTTTTATAAAACAGAAGCCTATGTTTCATCGTTATCTCTTGCGGCGTTTAAATTTTATTAATTTAATTGATGCCAAAAATTATATGTAATTTTGACAATCAAATTTTAAGCCAAATTATAAAAACAGCGGCTCTTGAGCCGTTGATATTCGGTAACTTATTAATAAAGTTGTTTACAATATTTATACTTGCGTATTGCACCCATCGAGACACATTTGGATTTGCGTTTTTCTGTTAGTCTTCGGCGGGGTGCAACTTTATGCTCAAGAACCTAACAACCCCCTACCTCAAGCAACCTCCAATGACACCACACAATTGCTGCCCAAAACGGTTGTTTTGGACTCTGTGGTATCCGACAGCGTATTCTCAGAACCAGAATTACTAGAAGATCTCGTCGATTATTATGGTGAGGACTATGTTTATATGGACCAGTCAGCACGCAAGGTTTATATGTACAACAAAGCCTTTATGACCTACCAAGATTATCGTATCGATGCAGGGCTCATTATTTTGGACTACAACAAAAATGAGGTTTATGCTAAAGGCATCGACAGTGCAGGGGTATACAGTCAATTACCCGTCTTTGTTCAGGGCAATAATAAAGTCCAGCCCGATTCGATCCGGTTTAATTTCGATACCAAAAAAGCGTTAGTTTACAACTCGCGCACTGCCCAAAATGACATCAACATGAAGTCGCAGGTCACCAAAAAAGAAAATGACTCTGTTTATTTTATGCGCAATGTCACATTCACGACTTCAGAAAACGTCGATGACCCGGAGTATTATTTCTATACGCGTAAAGCAAAGTTTGTCCCTCAGAAAAAAGTCGTTACCGGCCTGACCAACCTTTACATTGCTGATGTTCCCACACCCATCGGCCTGCCGTTTGCCTTTTTTCCATTGGCCGACACTCGGGCCTCTGGATTTGTCATCCCTAACATTGGCGAAAACAACAACCGTGGATTTTTTCTACAGAATGGCGGTTATTATTTTGCGGTGAGTGATTATATCGACCTGACGGTGCTGGGAGATTATTATTCTAATGGTAGTTACGGATTTAGAACAGACAGTGATTATGCCAAGCGATACAAATACCGCGGAAACTTAAGCGTGCGGTATGAGAATTTGATCAATAGCGAACGTGGATTTCCTGATTTCACCCAAAGCAGCTTGTACAACATCCGTTGGCGCCATACCCAAGATCCTAAAGTCAATCCCAGTTCGCGCTTCAGTGCGTCGGTCAACTTGGGAAGCAGTCGTTATTTGCAACAGTCCATCAACCAAACCAATAATGCCAGTCAACTGGTCAACACCTTAAGCTCGTCGGTCTCCTACGCCAAAAGCTTCGATATCGAACCCGCGGTCCAATTTTCTGCTGCCGCAACGCACACACAGAATACGCAAACCCAGCAGATCAATCTTTCCTTACCTAATTTTAATGCCAGTGTATCGCGTATGTTTCCTTTTGCGCCTAAGGACGGGGCAAAAAAAGGTGTGATCCAAAACATCAACCTCCAATATGATGTCACGGCCGAAAACCGCATGCAGACCACCGATTCATTATTTTTTAAGCCCGAAATGTTTGAAGCGGCACAGGTGGGGGCGCGCCACTCCATTCCGCTGAGCACCAACTTCAAACTGCTCAATTACTTAAGCGTATCTATGTCTACAAACTTCAGAGAAACTTGGGTTGGCAAGACCATTCGCCGTTCGTATGACACCGAGGTAAATCAGGGCATTGGCGGGGTGGTTCAAGACACTGTTTCGGGATTTGACAGCTATCGCACTTACGGATTTTCAACAGGAATGGGGACGACCGTTTATGGGACCTTTAATTTTGGCAAGGACCGAAAGATTCAAGCAATCCGTCACGTGATTCGACCCTCTGTGAGTTACAATATTACCCCAGGATTTGAGCAGTATTATGAGACCTACGACATCCCTTCCGCGGACCCAGAAGTTAATGCCGAAGTACAGCAATATTCACGTTTTGAAAATACCATCTATGGTGCGCCTGGAAAGGCATTCTCCAGCGGCATGAGTTTCTCGTTGAGCAACACCATCGAGGCCAAAGTACGCAACCCAGACACCACGGCAACCGAGCCCAAAAAGATCTCAATACTCAACAACTTTAATTTGTCGAGTGCCTATAACTTTACAGTCGATTCACTTAATTGGAGTAATGTTCAATTCAATGGAAGCATTCCAATTGTCAAGAAGTTAGCCCTGAACATTACGGGCTCGTTAGATCCTTATGCCCTAAACACCAATAACCAGCGGATCAACATCTATAACATCGACAATGGCGGTAGTTTATTCCGTTTGGTCAATGCCAATATGAGTTTTAATTACGCCTTCTCTTCAAAAGATTTTGAGGGCAATGGCGATGAAGCGGACGAGAACTACAGCAACGACACTTTTCGAAATGGAGGTCGCCCAGATGATCTTTTTGGTGACGGCCAGGACATTGCCGACCTAAGGGGTGACCAGGAAACAAAGAAATCTAATCGCCAGACACAAAACTGGTATCAGAATCCGATTCCGTGGGACTTGCGCGTGGCCTATACCATGACTTACGGCAACCAGCAACGCCAGCAAGAAATCACTTCCAGTTCTGTCATGATGAGCTCCAATATCAGCTTATCTCCACGATGGAAAATAGGCCTCAGTTCGGGATATGATTTTAAAAACAAAGGGGTCACACTGACTCAAATGAGATTTGAACGTGATTTGGAAAGTTGGGTCATGCGCTTCAGCTGGACACCCATTGGGGCGCGTAACACTTCTTGGAATTTCTTTATCGGAATACGCGGCAGTATTCTACGCGATATCAAATATGACAAAAGACGTGAAGCCGACAGACGTCTCTAAAACCTTAACCATGAAAGAGATTATCGAAACCCAATTAGCCCCTGCTCCAATCGGACCTTACAGTCAAGCAGTACGTTACAATGGAATGTTGTATACCTCAGGGCAAATCGCCTTGGACCCGCAGACTGGCGTGTTAAACAACGCATCAGTTGCTGAAGAAACCAAACAGGTCATGGAGAATCTCAAAGCAGTTTTGGAGGCCGCAGGACTCACTTTCGAGCAGGTAATCAAAACGAGTATTTTTATCACCAATATGGATGACTTTGGTTTAATCAACTCCATCTACAGCGGCTACTTCAATGAAGCTAGTGCACCTGCAAGAGAAACCGTTCAAGTTGCCCGACTCCCAAAGGATGTTCGTGTAGAAATATCGATGATTGCTGGCGCTTAATCTCTGTACTAACGCTTAGCGCTCTTTATCCAATGACTGCCCAAAGAGTTTAGCGACCAATTCTTTAAATGTAGAAAAATCAACAGAATACGAGGCTCCTGCCCCCTGTTCAAAGATTTGATTTTCGCCGATGAACTGCAAATCTGCTTGACGGTTAAAGAAATTCATCCGCAAAGAACCGTCATCATTGACCAACCATTGTACTTGAATATCACCGGCTACGGCCGACTCATTGGCTCCTCCAACGGGCACAGCCACCTTACCGTTGATCAGAATGCGTTCTGTAATCTGGGTGCTAATTTGCACACCGACATTATACTCCAACTGGTCATTCAAATCCACTTGTCGGGTTCCTATGGTTGGTAAGATTTTAAATTTGGCATCACTATCTGATAACAGATCCGCTACTAGGGTGTTAACCCGCTCCGTTAAGGTTCCAACAATATTTTGCCCGCCCTCGCCCTGAAATGAGCCGGTTGCCGCCAAATAAATGGCTTGAAGCTGTCGCTGCTCTTTGTCTCTGAGTTTGACGTTGAGCTCTTCGCGCACAGAAGTTGAGACATTCGGAAACTGAAGCTGAAAATCCAATTCAGGCTGCAGGATTTGTCCGGTTAGATTCAATAGTACTGCGACATCTACAGTGCTGTTTAGCGATGGGTTATCGAGCAGCGCCGAAGGGTTTACATCATCTACCGTGTATTTGGCGGTCAGATCGAGCTGCGCCTGATCGGGCTCTCCATTCCATGAAATACGTCCCCCAGGCACCACATCAATTGATTTATTGACGATTCCACCATATTTGAAGTCGTAATTCCCTTCGATAATAACGAATTCGCCCCACATTTTGAATTTACCAAGCGTATTAATTTCTATAAACAAAAGACCTGATCCGCGGCCTTTAAATTTTGAATTATTGACCGGGTCTACTAATATCTCTACCTCTGCCTGATCATTAATGTCCAAATCAAAATTGATTGTGAGCCCCTTGATTTCATCTGCCACAAAAGTCTCTCCTTTTATTCTTGCCTTCTGCTCCTGGGGCGATATGAACCGGATAAATGAATCATCACCAATGGTCGCTACATCACTGATTGGTATTTTGAATGTCGTCCCTTGCTGGGTCCGCGCATTGACATTGATAACCAATTCGTCAATAGGCCCCTTGATCGTTGCGCCACCATCAATAAAGGTCGTGCCATAATAAAGTTGCGTTTCCTCTTCTGGTGTGTCCAAGGCTAGAAAACGGTCTGTCGTCATATTCAGGTCCAAGTTCCAATCGGCAAAACGATTGTGCGCAATGAGTCCCGAAAGCTCAGCGTTAGTGCCGTATTTGGTATCGGTCAATATGGTGGGCGGTAAAACAAAACCGGTATTCAGAATTTCTAGTTGTGTCGCATCAGGTATTTGGAGATCTACATTAAGATACGGAATACGCAAACGCGTTTGATTTAGCCTCAAATAGCCAACTACGGAAGGTTCAGAATATTTTCCCGTAATTGTGGCCGATCCCTGTGCCAATCCTTTAATATCTGACAACACCGTTCCCCCTAAAGGACTTAGTGCTGCTAAGTCAAAATCACGCATGCTCACATTTAGATCCAACAGGGGCTCACCTTGGTTCACCTCTAAAGACCCGATGGCCTGAAATTTTTTCTGTAAACCCTGCATGAGCACCGTGTTTATACGGTAATTGATCAGGTCAGAATCGCCCCTGATACTGACGGTAAGGTCCCCCAATGGCACCTCGTTGATGCCTAAATCAGTGAGCATCAAATTGGAACTAGGAAAGTAATTTGCTCCCGTCTTGTTGAGTTGCAGTTTTCCATTGAGTAATCCAGAAAGCGCTAAACGATCAATTTTGGGCAAAATATGATTCACACGGACTTTATCGAACGACAATTGAACGTTCATGTCTGTCGTGTCGTTTTTAAAACCCGAAAGCGCAATAACTTCTTCGTTGTTTGACAGGGTCAATCGCTCTAGTCGCATGGATTGGTTTGGGTCAATAATCAACTCGCTTTTTTCTTCACCCTGGTTGAGGTACCAGGTATGATCCGCTAATTTTATTTCTGACTTGTTGATGCCAAAAATGGCTTGCTGGTCTAGATTTCGGGTATGATAAATATCAAAGGCATAATGGTCTTGTTTGTTGGGGCCTCCAAAAAAGGCTGCTTGCGCCACTAGGGTGTCCCGCCCTCCACCATTAACCCAGCGCACATCGTTAAAATAGCGCTCTCCTGTATAAATGGAATCTACCGACAAGGCACTGCGGTATAGCGGATGATCATTGTCCATAGAAACGGACACGGCACCGAGATAAGCCCCATAGAGCAGTAATTCAGGAGAGGTAAACGATAGCGCAAAGTCGTCAATATCGGAGCCCACCTGTCCAGAAATTTGTGTTTGGCTACCAAGTTCTACCGCTGGAACAAAAAGGCCTACGATTTTGTTATAAATAGTAAAGTCAAACGATGCATATTGATTTGGCGCGACTTCGATCGGCGTATAATTGAAGTAATTCGATGCAACAGCGTTCTGAAACAATGGCCCTAAGTCGCTCCAGGTGAATTGTCCCCTAATGTTCCCGTTGATGACATCTGGTGAGGTAACCGCTACCACACGTTCTTCCCCGTCCCTTATGGAACGCAAATGCAAATCATCAAAAAAGTAAGCATCATCTTGGGTTTGGTAAAAGGTATTGGTCAAGACGATTTCTCCAGTAAGGTCTTCTAAGTGTGTCCCCTGAATAACGGCATCAATATTTCCTGTTACAATAGAAACGCTGTCTCGAACAAACAATCCTAGTTTATTGAGTTCGGCATAGGTAATGTCGGCTTTTAGTTCCATTTTGTCTAAACCTTTTGAACGGTCTAAGACGGCCTCTAAGGTCAATTGCAGATTGGGATCATTCACAGAAAAGGCACTGCCAAAAAACGGCGCCATCAAATCGCCTGTAAGGGTAATATTTTGATACGCATAGCCCTTATAGGTCCAAGAATCCCAATGGCCTACTATTTTGGTTTTTAAGGCCTCTTGGGTAAACCCCCGTCCTTCGACGCTCATGTCGCCTGTGATTCTGCCAAAATCGCTCCAACCCATAAGTCTCCCGAGGTTAAAAGCTTTTGTGCTGATGGTTCCTTTATAAAAAGCATAATCAGGATGCCGCAGATTGCCGATAGTGATATCCGTCTTTACAGCGCCAAGTCGCGAGGCAAGTGCGCCTTTGTAAGTCAAAACATCTCCTTCCAGGGATAAATCTCCTTTCAGGGTCCATAAACCAAGGCGCTGTAAATTTTTGGGTAAATTATTGCCCAGTACGCGAGGCATTAGGGCCGTCAGATCTTTTCGATTGGTTTTTATGGTCAATGATTTACCCGTCAATACAAATGGTTCTGCGCCGAACATATCATTGAAGGCAAAGGTCCCGCTCAGCTGTGAATCACCAAATTCAAGAGAGGCCTCATCCCAATGCAGCTCATTGATGATACCGTGCAAGCTCCCATTGATTCTTAAGAATTCATTTGAACCCATCTCAGGATACCAGCGATTGATGTCGTCGTTGGCCACCTCAGACGGTCGAAGGTCTAAGGCGATATAAACCTTGTTTACAAAATCGGCCATGCCCTGGTCGTAGGTCAGGGTAAGGTCACCCTCGAGCAGAGATTGATTTGGTGTTATTAGGGCAAACTTCTCCAAAAACATTTGACGCGGTGTGTACCGGTAATTACCAGAGAGCTCGGCTATATCTAACCCAAATGAACTTTCAAATCCCATTGAATTGATTCGGGCGCCTACTTCGGGTCCATTGACATAAAATTGATCTCCCTGTAAAAACAACTTTGTAAAACTGACCATCTGAGGGTCCATTTGGTTGTGGTCAATCACTTCAATAGTAGTATTGATCAAGGATAAATCTCCTGCGCGCAACACAAAGGCACGATCAGAAGAATCTGCTATCGAGTCGTTTTTCACAAACTGATTAATGAAGTAACTCAGGCTGTGCTGGTCTTCGTCTTTGTAGGTGGTGATGCGCAGCAAGGCCTTATTTAAGCGCAAATAATCAAAATTCAAATGCCCCCGAAAAAGGTCATTAAGACTCAAAAGATTGGTCGTGATTTGCCCACTCGATATAATGGTGTCCCCGTGATGGTCGCGAATCAAAACCTGACGCAGATCTAGCTCACCTTTCCAATTCAGCCCCAAGCGATCCATAAAAATAGAGACACCATAGGTCGTGTTGAGACGATCTGTGGCGGATTTGGCAAGTGACGATTGGACCGCAGGCATGCTCAAAAGGACCATGCCAATGAGCAGCAACAGCAACAGTACTTGGAGGGTTCGTTTTATTATTTTAATAAGTTTTTTGATCCCTTTTAAAGTTTTAAATTTACAACTGTAAAACATGCTATTATGAGTGCCCAAGACACTTACATTCTAGGTATTGAATCCTCCTGCGATGACACGGCTGCGGCCGTCATACATAACGATGTCGTCTTGTCAAATGTTGTGGCTAATCAGGAAATTCACCGAGCATATGGCGGTGTAGTTCCCGAACTCGCCTCACGAGCCCACCAACAAAATATTGTTCCTGTGGTAGATCAAGCTTTACGCATAGCAAATATCGACAAAAAACAATTAAGTGCCATAGCATTTACGCAAGGTCCAGGATTGATGGGTTCCTTATTGGTTGGGACCAGTTTTGCCAAATCTTTGGCCCAAGGATTGGGCATTCCATTGCTTGGTGTTAATCACATGCAAGCCCATATTCTGGCCCATTATATTAAAGACCCCGAGCAACGCGCGCCAGAATTCCCTTTTATTGCTTTGACCATCAGTGGCGGTCACACCCAAATAGTGCGTGTTGACGACTACTTTGACCTCACCGTACTGGGTGAAACCATCGATGATGCCGTCGGAGAAGCCTTCGATAAATCCGCCAAAATTATGGGCCTTCCCTATCCTGGTGGTCCCCTTGTAGATCACTATGCGCAGCAAGGCAACCCATTGGCTTATGCCTTTACCAAGCCCAAGGTTGGTGCTTTAGAATTTAGTTTTAGCGGCTTAAAAACAGCGATTCTTTATTTCATTCAAAAGGAAACCCAACGTGATCCCAAATTTTTGGAAACTGCCTTACCCGATGTTTGTGCCAGTATCCAGCACACCATTGTCTCTTATTTAATGGACAAACTTCATAATGCTGTTGATCAGACCGGTATAAAACGTGTGGCCATTGGCGGTGGTGTATCGGCCAATTCTGGCATCAGAAATGCGCTTAATGAGGTCCGCAACACCCATGGATGGGACACCTATATCCCTAAGTTTGCGTATTGCACGGACAACGCCGCTATGATTGCCATGGTGGGTGCCCTGATGTACCGTCAAGGTGACCAAACACCCTTTAGTGCAACAGCCAAGGCACGCCTCAAACTCTAAACCACATTCAGATGCAGTTATTCTACCACCCCCAAATAGATCCCAAGGCCAAAGAAATGGTTTTTGACAAGACAGAAAGCCATCATATGGTTAAGGTATTGCGTTATCATGTTGGTCAAAAAATTACCGTCACCAATGGTGTTGGAACTATTTTTGAGGCCGAATTGACCTTGACCAGTCCCAAAAAATGCACGGCATTGATTCTGTCGAGCCATACACAAGCCTTGCCCAAATACCGGATTCATGTAGGCATTGCGCCTACCAAAAACATAGACCGGTTTGAGTGGTTTGTCGAAAAAGCGACCGAAATGGGCGTGGCTTCCATAACACCCATAATTTGCGCACACAGCGAGCGAAAAACAATCAAACACGACAGGATCGAAAAGCGTGTGGATGCGGCGACCAAACAATCCCTAAACGCCTATCGCCCAATGATACATCCGTTGATGCGTTTTAGTGATTTTCTGGAGCAAAACGAATCGGCCGAACACAAATTTATTGCCCATTGCCACCAAGACGATATGCCGCATCTTTTGACCAAGGCACCGGTACACAAATCATATACTGTATTGATTGGCCCAGAGGGCGACTTTAGTCCGTCGGAAATACAGCAAGCTCTGGAACAAAATTATATGCAAATCTCACTTGGAACGCAACGCCTGCGCACCGAAACAGCTGGAATAGCCGCCGTGCACACCCTAAATTTGCGTCAAATTACGGGGCAGGACTGATCCATAGATCAGGTTAAGTAATCCACAAACCGCTTTAATAACACTCCTACTTTCAGTACATTTGATCATGCGCGTGACTTCCCTATTTGTGATTATTTTTATGGCCTCTGCGGGCCTTCATGGCCAGGCCATAGCCGTGTTGCACTATGGCGGCGGCGGCGACTGGTATAGCAACCCGACGGCTCTTCCCGGGCTTATTGAGTTTTGTAACACAACCATTGATACGCAATTGGACACCACGCCACAGGTGGTTACCCCTTCTGATCCGCGTTTGTTTTCTTATCCCCTGGTCCATATGACCGGACATGGCAATGTTTTTTTTAGTGATCCAGAAAAGGACCAACTTAGGGCGTATCTCAAGGCGGGTGGTTTTTTACATATTGACGACAATTATGGCATGGACCCCTACATTCGCCCTATACTCAGTGGGCTATTTACCGAAGCGCCACTCCTAACCCTGCCCATAACACATCCCATTTTTCATCAAACCTTCGACTTCCCACAAGGATTGCCAAAAATCCATGAGCATGACAATGCAGCGCCGGAAGCTCTGGGCATTCATATCGATGGCCGGCTGGTATTACTCTATACCTATGAGTCAGACTTAGGGGACGGCTGGGAGCACCCACAGGTTCATAATGACCCACCAGAGGTACGTCTCAAAGCATTACAAATGGGTGCCAACATCATCGAATACGTCTTTTTGAATTGATATGACTTCGGTAATACAATATAGATCCGTCATCTTAAACCAGGCTTATGGGAAATGAATCCCTGCTTCGTCGCGAAGTCCAACAATGGATCCGTAACGCTACCGCTAGCCTCAGCGCGTTGGCTTTTAAGGGAAGTCCCTTTGCCGACATTCCCCTGCCCTTGCTCCTGCAACAAGTCGAAGGATGGCGCAAAGTAAAAGACAAATTACCCGTTTGGCATGAAACCCCTAATCTTTTGTTTCCGCCTAAGTTATCGATAGAACAATGCTCTTCGGCTATCACGGCGAAATACAAGGCAGGCCTGATTTCTGGATCTTCAATGGCGGATATTACAGGGGGATTTGGTGTGGATGCCTATTATTTTGCTCAAAAGTTTGATCTGGTGCACTATTTTGAGCGCAACGCTGATCTTTGTGCTATCGCCCAACACAATTTTAAACAATTAAGTGCTCCTATCGTTTGTGCGCCGAAAGATGGGCTCAACGCAATTAAAGGCCAGCGCTATGATGCTATTTATGTAGATCCTGCGCGCCGACATGATGCCAAAGGCAAAGTTTTCTTCTTGGAAGACTGCTCCCCAGATTTGACCGAGCATTTACCAGCACTGCTGCAAAGTGCACCAGTGATATTGGTCAAAACCTCTCCTATGCTAGATCTTTCAAAAGGACTTGACCAATTTGGCACCGTAGCGTCGGTTCATGTGGTGGCTGTTCAAAACGAGGTCAAAGAACTCTTGTGGGTCATTACGGCAGCATACCAACAAAACCCAATGATTTACACCATCAACTACAACAAGAAGGAAACTGAGACCTTTGACTTCCAATGGGGTAATTCAGTTAAAACCAGTTACCATGACCCTTTGGTGTACCTCTATGAACCCAATGCGGCGCTACTTAAGGCAGGTGCCTTTGACGCCCTTACGGCGCAATACGCCGTACAAAAAATAGCACACCACGCCCATCTTTATACGTGCTCTGACCTTATTGATTTTCCTGGAAGACGCTTTGTCATTGAGCAGCAATTCCCTTATACCAAAGCCACTATGGCGCAATTCAAAAAAACAAAGTGTCATGTCACCACCCGACATTTTCCAGAAACCGTATCCCAATTGCGGGACAAATGGCGTTTGTCTGATGGCGGGGATTGCTATCTGTTTTTTACTACCTTAGATTCTGGACAAAAAGTAGTCCTCCGCACCCATAAAATTTAAGCGCCTTTTGCGCCTCACATAAACCTCATGACCATGCCTCTATCTATTTATGCTGATAAAATCTACTCAAATTTCATGACCACCAAACTTTTGTGGAACCTGACCTTAATTGCTGTCTTAAGTGCTCCGGTTTATGGCCAAGTAACACCTACAATACCTGTTTTTGTCGATGGACAAGCCCAAATCGTTGCGGGATTTTCGGATCCTGAAAATTGGGTCAGACATGACTTGTGGGTAGAGACAGAATTTGATTCTGATATGGACCAACAATTGGACCGCATGCATGTATCGGTTACCCGGCCCGTCCAAACCGATACCGAAGGCCTTAAGCTTCCGGTAATTTATGTGACCAGTCCTTACTTTGCTGGCGTGGCACCAGAGGTTCCAGGATCCTTTTGGGATGTGCATCAGGAACTTGGTCAAGAAAGCCCTGCGCACATACACCCAGAAGTAACACGCACCGGAAAACGACCTATCATCTCAAATTCACATCTCAAAAAGTGGGTGCCTCGCGGTTATATCGTGGTCCACTCATCTTCACCCGGTACCGGGTTGTCTCAAGGCGCCCCTACGGTTGGTGGCCTTAACGAGTCATTGGCACCCAAAGCTATAGTAGATTGGCTTTGTGGTCGTGCCAAAGGATTTACAGAGCCTCATGGTGGTGAACCTGTAACGGCCTATTGGTCTACGGGCAAGGTAGGTATGACGGGCACCTCATACAACGGCACATTGCCATTGGCCGCCGCAACAACCGGTGTAGAAGGCTTAGAGGCCATCATTCCGATTGCCCCAAATACCTCCTATTATCATTACTACCGCTCTAACGGCCTAGTGCGCTCTCCTGGAGGGTATCTAGGGGAAGATATCGATGTTCTTTATGACTTCATCCACAGTGGCGATACAGCAATGCGTGCCGGTAATAATGCACGCGTCAGAGATACAGAAATGCACAATGGCATGGACCGTCGTAGTGGCGATTACAATGATTTTTGGGCGGGTCGCGATTATCTCAACCAAATGGCCCCAATGAAAGCTGCTCTATTGATGTCTCATGGGTTTAACGATTGGAACGTCATGCCCGAGCACAGTTATCGTATTTATGATGCAGCGCGAAGCATGGGCTTGGATCATCAAATTTATTACCACCAACAAGGCCACGGCGGACCACCTCCAATGGATTTGATGAACCGCTGGTTTACGCGCTATTTGCATGGGGTCGCAAACGGGGTGGAACAAGATCCCAAGGCTTGGATTGTGCGCGAGCAAGATCCGATGGACGCCCCGACACCTTATACCGATTACCCCAACCCAGCGGCACTTACAGCCCGATTGTATTTGTCGCCTGGAGCTCCAGGACACGGCCAGCTCACCCTAAAAAAATCCAATAAAGCCGTCCAAGAGACTTTGATCGATGATCCGCAATACAGCAGCACAGATTTGGCCCAAGCCCATAATTCGGCCAATCGACTCCTTTATGTGACGCCTGTTCTGGAACAAGACATTCACCTATCAGGAACTCCAAGAGTAACCTTAAATCTGGCCAGTAGCAAACCAGCCGCTAATTTGTCCGTTTACTTAGTGTCATTACCCTGGCAGGAGGGTCCGAAAGTAAAAATAACGGACAACCTCATTACCCGTGGCTGGGCAGATCCACAAAACACGACGCTACGACAAAGCGATCCGATGGTCCCTGGTCAATTTTATTCTGTTTCTTTTGACTTGATGCCAGACGACCAAATCATCAAAAAAGGACAGCAAATTGGGCTCATGGTGTTTTCAAGTGATAACGCCTTTACCCTCATTCCAAAAGCAGGAACGCAACTCACGTTAGCACTCAAAGATTGTCTTATTGAAATACCAATTGTTGGCGGGTCCAAAGTCCTGGAACAAGCCATTGATCACCCCGAGCGATAAATGCATAAAAATTGCCTGTCTTAATATGAGACCTGTTGGGCTTTAGTCGTTTGATCTAGAATGTCCCACATAAACGCGTGTAATATACTAGATTACGTATCTTTAAAAAAAATCACACGGCAACCCAAAACACACCGCTGCCTCAATAGGTTTTGCCTATGAACCATTAAGAAAAATCAATTTTAATTGCCGTAATCTTCGTTTTGAAGGGGTTTATTTTGCACCGTATTAAAAAACAGAATTTCTTGTGAAGCAGGGCTTGATTTTTGCCATTATCGTTTGTGCAGTTGGCGCTTCTTTACGCGCACAAGAGTTGATCCCTAGTCGGCAAAATCGATTGCTTCAAGACAGTATTTTAGTGGAGACCTTTGATCCGGTAGTCATTTCTGCAACGCGCACCAAAAGACAACTTTCATCCCTACCCTTTCCTACCCAATTAATCGATAAGCAAGAAATAGGCGCCATTCATTCAATGCGCCTCACAGATCTGCTCAATGAGCAGACAGGCTTAGTTACCGTTTCCGATTTTGGTGGTGGTCAGGGCATTCAGATGCAAGGCCTTGATAGTCAATACACGCTGATTTTGGTCAATGGCCTACCCCTTGTCGGCAGGTCTGCGGGGACACTGGACCTTAGTCGGATCAGTGTAGGAAACATAAGACAAGTAGAAATTGTCAAAGGGGCGTCTTCGAGTCTTTATGGCAACGAGGCACTGGGCGGTGTGATTAATATCATTACCGACACACCTCTTAAGGGCACGCACGGATCACTTAATTACAGAGGAGGCTCCAATAACACCCATGATTTGAGTGCACAACTGAGCTTAAAAAAAGACAAGCATTCATTTCAGGCTTACGCCAATCATTTTCAAAGTGATGGCTATGACTTGACCGATAGCGACGAAACCCAGACTGTTGAGCCATTTGATAAAACCACAGCAAATTTGGATTGGTCCTACAACTACAGTGAGCAAACTACGATTCTGGTCAACACAAGACTTTACAGACAAAGACAAGATTATACCGCAAGCGCCCTATTGAAAGGCGCATCGCGCATAGACGAGTGGAATGGCATGCTTAAAATTGATCACACCACAAACAACCAATGGACCTCTTCCTTGGAATGGTACACCACACGCTATTTTGCCCAAGAATATTTAAATGAGTCCACCGGGGCGCTGTTTTACGATAGTGATTTTGATCAGCTTTTTTCACGTCCTGAACTGCGCACCACCTACACCCCGAGTGACAAAACGACTGTTGTCGCGGGTGCAGGACTCACCTATCAACGTTTGGAACGCACCGACTTTCTGGGCACCCCTGAGTTTTATTCGCCCTATGCCTATGTGCAATACGACCGTATGATTTCGGACAAGATCAACGTGATTGCTGGAGCTCGTTTTGACCAGCACAACGAATATGCGTCGCAGTTTAGCCCCAAACTGGCCTTACGTTATATGCTGAGCCCCAAAACATCCGTCAAAGGTTCTGTCGGCTATGGATTTAAAACTCCTGACTTTAGACAACTCTATTTTGACTTCACTAATGCGACTGCTGGGTATACTGTCTTAGGCTACAACGCCGTGGCCACCAGACTACCCGAACTCGATGCTTTAGGCCAGCTTTTGAGCATTACAGTCCCCTTAAGTGAATTTGACTCGCCGCTCAAGCCTGAACGCTCAATAGCCTTTAACCTTGGCGCAGATTTCAAACCATTCCGCGGGCTCAAAATCGAAACTAACCTGTTTCGCAACGATATCAACAATTTGATCGATACTCGGGTCATTGCCAAAAAGACCAATGGACAAAATGTGTTCAGCTATTACAATGTTCGTCGGGTTTATACTTATGGGACTGAGCTCAATATGTCTTATAAAATCAATGCTCAGCTCAAATTTTCAGCAGGTTATCAGCTTCTTTATGCCAAAGACAAAGCCGCAGAAAAAGTGTTTGCAAACGGAGAAGTGTTTGCCCGTATCAATCCCTCTTCGCCCTCTTTTCGTCTTCAGACCGATGACTATCTCGGCCTTTTGAATCGATCGCGGCACACGGCCAATGCGAAATTGTTTTACCGTTGGGAGCGCTATAAATTAGACGCCAACATCAGAGGAACCTACCGCAGTAGTTTTGGCCTGTTTGACACCAATGGAAATACCTATCTCGACCAATATGACGCCTTAGTTTCTGGGTTCAGTGTTTGGGATTTTGCCTTAAACAAAACCATCGCCAAGGGTTATACCCTTGGATTTGGCCTTGACAACCTTTTTGATTTTACCGACCCTACCAACCTGACCAATGTCCCCGGACGACTGATTTATGGAACTTTATCAATTAATTTATAAACAAAAAATGCTATGAACATGTTAAGAAAAATGACGATTGCCAGTGCTCTAATTTTAGGATTCGCCGCCTGTAGTGATGATGACAATAACGGGCCTAATTTGGATCCAGTAAATGCGGACCAGGTCGTGAACCTACACGCGCCGCAAGAAACCGATTACACGCAAAACCCTCCTACAGCGTCTGGAGCGTTTGTCCGTTTTAGTTTTGCCACAGGAACCACAACAACCAGTGACACTGAATGGGACATCGCTTTTAGAGGCACCACTATTTTGGTCAACGGAGGCGCCTCAACAGGCATCACTGAAGAACCAGTGCGCACGGGCGACGCAGGAGTTTATTTGGTCGACGACACTTTTGCCAATGTTACCGAAGTGAACACTTCTGGCTTTGCCCAAGACAGCGCCGATGGATTAGCCTTAGCAACAGGTTCGGGTAATGGTTGGTATACTTACGACCCAAGTGTTATGGCCATCTTGCCGACTCCTGGAAAAGTTTTAGTGTTCCGCACCAATAATGGACGTTATGCCAAAGTAGAAATCCTAAGCTATTACAAAGATTCACCTGCGGTCATCACCGAAGATATCGCCTTAAGTGACTTGCGTTATTACACCTTTAATTATGTGTACCAACCCAATGATGATGTGACTCTTTTTTAGAGATTAAACCTTATTTTCTGCGTATAGCAG
Organism: Flavobacteriaceae bacterium UBA4022; assembly: GCA_002384055.1. Lineage (GTDB taxonomy): Bacteria > Bacteroidota > Bacteroidia > Flavobacteriales > Flavobacteriaceae > BACL21. The sequence continues at coordinate 9,233 of DGAU01000023.1, read as the reverse complement.
ATCATCGATGAATAAGAAAAAGTGACGCTAATGGCGTCACTTTTTTATTTATTAGTGGTTATTTGAAACTAATTTGTTAGATTTGGGCAACAAACCTTTAAACCAATTCAAAATGAAACAATTACTTTATTTATGCTCTGGTGTGTTGCTCTGGAGTTGTGGACCTAATTCTTTGACCGAATCTGAAGTCAGTGAATTTGCCATCACTTATATCGAAAGCCAAGTTGGTGGTGAAGATGCTGTAGAAGACTACATTGCCGGAATTTCCGAAACAGCCATGATCTGGAATAATCCGGTCTGGAAAAACAAGCCCAAAACCTTTGATGCCAGTAATGTCGATGGTCGTGTTTTTTATGAAGACTCTATCAAAGTAACCCTGCACGATGTTTATATGATGCATGATCATGCCAATGTCATGGGGACCATCCAATGGTATGTTATGGGGACCAATACCTACTACCGTAATTTCTCAGGGATCGTCACCAAACACAATGGCCAACTCCAGTGGGAGCGGTTTGTAGGGGCCGATCATTCACAACTCGCTGATGGGTTTGTATGGCCTTCTACCGAAATTAGTGGAGGTGATCAAGCCTTTAGAGCAATGCGCCAAGCCATGATGAATCTTGATCATAACCAGGCTTTGGCCATGTCTGATTCACTGGTTGAAGCGGATCCAAATTGGGCTTCTGCACACTTAGGACAATTACAATATTACTGGTTCAAAAAAGACGTGGATGGTTTAGCAGCAGCGAAAGCAGCGGCATTATCTAAATTGGATCATGCGAGTCGGGCCGAAGAGCACTTGATCAGATCATACGATCCTGATCGTGAAATCAGAATACAAGAACTACGCAGTGCCATGATGTTTGCTCCAAATGATCCTATGATCCGCATATGGTATGCGTTCAACGAAACCGACAAAGAACTGGCTCGTGACGTGGTTCAATTGGCTTGGAATCGTCTTCCGCAAAATGGTGCGGTCAACAATATGATGGGATACCTCTACATGGATCATCTCAAAGATATGGACAAGGCACAACTACACTTTGAGTTATTTGTTCGCGCCAATCCTGATGTGACCAATGCCTATGATTCCTATGGTGACTTTTATGTGGCACAAGGCAATAACGTAAAAGCCAAGGAAATGTATTTAAAGGCCTATGAAATGGACAATTCATGGACAGCCTCCAAAGAGAAAGCCGAAGCACTGAAATAAGCTTTGGTGGTTATTTTCCAACCAGACCCACTGAATATTCTTCAGTGGGTTTTTTATTTTGCAGCGAGCTCTTGTTCCAAAAGAGCAATAAAATCAACGAGTTTTGCCCGGAACATCGGTCCTTCACTAAGGATTTCCTTCAACCAACTATCGATGATCACCACATGATTATAAAACTCATTGGCATGCATCATCTGCATATTATGGCGTTCTTCAGCCTTGTTTTTGGCATTGAAAATATAATTCACGATCATGAACTCATCGAGCTGGACAGATACCTTTTCGGTGCGTGCTTCTTCTTCGGTATAATCGACGATGATATCTGGCAATCGGGACAACAGTGTCTTGATCTCATTATTCTTGATCAATTCAAGCGATCCAGAATAGATCAGTGAATTGGCCACACCCATATTTGGATTGTACGACCAATTGATTGTGACGACTCTAGCCACTGAATCCATGACCTGATAAGGCGCATGGAATCGCTCTTCGCTTAAGAAAAAGGCTACGGCCTGGTCTTGTGCCAAGTGCATATCAAAGGCCTCGTCAAAGGCCTCCAAATTGGTTTTGAAATCGTCGTGTAAGCTTTTGAGGTATTGGCTCTCAAGTTGGTCTCTCTTGTTCTGTTCGTTCCAGTTATTGAGCCCGAAGGATAGACTGATCCCTAGAAAGACCACCAAAAACTCTAAAGCATATTGTGTGAATAGTTTTTTCATGTCTGCGAATTATGGACTCAAATATAATATAATCAATGCATTTTAGGGTGGGCTTTATTTGACAAAGCATGCCATTCACGAAAGGCAAGGCCTTTAATAGGATACATCATAAACCACAAAAAGAGAAATAATGTTGGCAATATCCCCAACACAGTGTGGTGTATAGTACTGGGGTGCAAAGTGTTAAAAGTTTGGTATTTTTACTTGTTTTTTAAAAGATCTCATGATGATGGAATTCATAGCCCTAAAATTGAAGAAAGTCAGGCTCAACAGAGGTATATCGCAAGAAGACCTCGCCTATGTGTGCGGGCTTAATCGGAAT
>DGAU01000023.1:5204-6788 GCA_002384055.1 Flavobacteriaceae bacterium UBA4022 | reverse complement strand
ATCGGAATAATTGAAAAAGGCCAAACTAATATTTCGTTGAAGGTCTTTCTGAAACTTTGTAAAGGACTCAATGAAAACCCTGCCGATATCCTTAAGGAGGTTGATTTGGCATATTTAGAAAAGGCTGAGCTATAGATAGGCGCGAGAGTCTTTACCGGTTTAAACTTAATCAGTGACTTTAATGAAGTAAATTATATCAATATAAGTGTCGGGCTAAATTATCACATCCGATTTAATCGCAAACTGAACCAAACGGATAAAAGATATCTCCGAACACTATAGTTGTCTTTTCGTTGAAAAAAAAATTGACTTATAAATATTTTTCGAAGAAAGTAAACCCTTTATATTTAAAATGTCCAATTATGATTTGCCGAGCATTGTGAAGCTCTTAATTAGCCTGCTAAATTGTTTATAAACCCTTAGTTGGCTATTAACGCTTGATTTTGGTGGGCATAACACAGTTGATTCTTATTCTTTGTGTTTTTAGCACAACTCCGACCGGTGGATTTGGAAACACCCTTGCACCGGCTGGAGGATACTAAATTCGTTCCATTAGGATCATCTATTGCGTTTCTGAAAGACCATTTTCTAATGTTTACAGAGGATTCCATGTGGTTCTCTAGCTCGTCTGGTAAATTATAAAAAAAATCAATCCCTGTGATTTGCTCTATCTGATCGACAGAAGTCACATAACTTTCTAAGTTTTGAGTGATTTTTTTATTCGGCATCAAGAAACAGATCATTTCCATTTCGTTGGGGTCATAAATAATTTTATAAAAATATTTTGGGACAGTAACCCGATTAGCGCCAATTTTAAGGAGTGTAGAATCATTTAATATTCCTGCTGTCACCACTTGAATCTCATTTCGCATAGCCCATGTCCGAACCAGTCCTTCCAGTTTTTTCCACCCTCCCCTATTAAAAGATGGCCGTTGCGGGGAGATATTTGACATCAAAAATGATTCCGACATTGCCGTAACTGATCGTCCCATATCACCTGCAGGCGCCAAATGCCCTCTATCAAAACCCGAGAAAGTGTAATCATTTGGCACAGAAGATCCTGTAACTACTTGCTTGTCTTGCCTAAAATCATTTATACGTTTGGCGCTTCCAGTAAGCATTTTACCATTGAGACTATAGGACACCCATTCCGCCTGCTCATGATCTTCTGAATAAGAAATAGCGTAGGAATCATGGTTAATTATCTGACCGTTAGAGCTGTGTCGATATATTAGTCCCTCTTGGGATAAAACAGCTAATGGGAACAATAAAATAAGTAACCACTTGTGAGACATGCCTGTGAACTCGCGGCATAAATTACAACTACTAGGGCTATGCGATTTACCCCTATTATACTTTGTCACATTAAGAAAAGTCAAGGATCTTACCATAGGGCTAAAGCAATTAAAAGCAAAAATAGAAAAAATCCCAATGCATTACCCCCCTATTAAAATGGGTATTAATACAGTAGGTATTATTTAAAAAAAGCTTTGCTAAATTACAATACGTAAAATAACAACAAGCAAAATGATTCACGCAATAGCCCTTGAGCTTAAAAAGCTTAGAATTTCAAAAGGAATATCA
>DGAU01000023.1:0-5009 GCA_002384055.1 Flavobacteriaceae bacterium UBA4022 | reverse complement strand
AATTAATCCCTGAAAAGTAGTAACTTACCCCTAAAACAGGTGATGTCTAAATTTAGAGGGGGACCAGCTTTTATGGTCACTGCCGCATTTATTGGCCCAGGCACGATTACCTTGTGTGTGCTTGCCGGTGTGCAGCATGGCTTTTCCTTGCTGTGGGCTATGGTCCTTTCTATTTTAATTACCATGATTATTCAGAATACTACTGCCCGCATCAGCCTAACGACTGGTCAAGGATTGGCAGAAAACGTATTGGCTCAAACCAGACACCCTTTTGGTAAAATTCTTCTCGCAATCTTGTTAATTAGCGCGATTTTTATAGGTAATGCCGCCTATGAAGCGGGCAATATTTCTGGAGCACTTATTGGTCTTGAGGCATTAATGCCCAGCATGGACTATACTTTTGGCAGCAGTATGGATTTTCTGCCGCTACTGGTGGGCGGTTTGGTTGGTTCTCTTATTCTTTTGGGCTCTCCTACGCAGCTCAAAAAGGTCTTGATTGGAATTGTATTGCTTATGAGCTTGTCATTTTTCGTGACCGCTATCCTCACCCAGCCCAATATTTCTGGTATCTTGAAGGGTATGTTCTTGCCCACTTTTTACCTTCAAGACACCTTGATCATCGTTGGCCTATTGGGCACAACCGTAGTGCCTTATAACTTGTTTTTACACGCTGCTTTAGTCAAAGACACAGACCTATCTTTAAGCGAATTACGCAGGGATACCTATATCGCGGTTGGACTAGGCGGCCTGGTTTCGTTGTCTATAATGATTTGTGCCGCAGCACTTCAAGGACAAACCATAGAAACCGTTGCCGATTTGGGATTGTCTTTAGCCCCACTTTATGGCCGTTTCGCAACAGTATTAATGTCTTTAGGTTTATTTGCCGCAGGCATCACATCGGCAATCACCGCACCCATGGCAGCAGCTTTTGTTGTTTGCGAATGTTTTGGGTGGCGCAACAATTCATATGGCTATAAGTTAGTGGCTTTGCTGGTGCTTGGCGTTGGAGTGGTTTTTTCTTCCTTATCACTTAAGCCTATTGAAATCATCCGTTTTGCACAGATCGCCAATGGTATTTTACTGCCCGTTGTTGGTTTTTTTATTTTGTTACTGGTCAATAATCGAAGCATGATGCGGGGCAAGGCCATTGGTATTGGCGGCAATATCTTGCTCATTTGCATTGAGCTATTCTTTCTCTTTTTGGGGATTAAAAGCCTTGGCTTGATTTTTTAGTATGTGGCACATTGATTTAAATTGTGATTTGGGCGAAGGATGTGGCAACGACAAGTTATTGATGCCCTTCATCTCTTCATGTTCGATCGCCTGTGGCGGCCATTTTGGCACAGCCAAGACCATTGCCACGGCCATTGAATTGGCAAAAGCACATGGGGTATTAGTTGGGCCTCACCCCTCCTATCCAGACATCGCGCATTTCGGTCGACGCACCATAGATATGCCACTTCAAAGCTTACAAGCCGCTTTGCGTGAGCAGTTGAGGCTTTTCTTTAAGCAATGTCCGGATCCCCATCATATCAAGGCGCATGGTGCCCTATACAACGATTTGTTTACAGATATTGAAAAAGCAGATGCCGTAACCGAGGTTTTCGCAGAATTTGCCAAAGGGATTAAATTATATTGTGCCCCAGGAAGCCAATTAGCCATGGTAGCAGCGCAAAAAGGATTCCAAGTGGTTTATGAGGCGTTTGCTGACCGGGCTTATTTATCAGATGGCACGCTTGCACCACGCGCGATGAGCGATGCCGTCCTGAGCGACAATCATGTCATAGCAAAGCGAGTCGTTAACTTGATCAAGAACAAAACAATAACGACGATCACAGGTGCAATTATGCCCTTAACAGCGCAAACAATATGCCTTCATGGAGATGGCGCAGATGTTGTTGCACATGCCGCATTTTTATCGCATTCCTTAAAGCAAAATAATATCCATGTCCAAGGGCTATAGGGTCATCCAGATTTCAATCCTCTGCTATTCAATTGAGTTTGAACAGGAGTTTACAGGGTCTATTCCGCAGTATAAAGCGGCACTCCTGAACCATTTTCCTAGCGTCTTAGAGGGCACCAATACATTCAACCGCATCAATCTTCTATTTGATCAGGCGCCTTCTTACGAGGCCATCATCAAAGCAATAGAATCCATAGCGTTCACCAAAGCATCCCACCCCGTCCCAGTCAAAATATGGGAAGTACCCATCTGTTTTGACACCTCATTCACCAATGATCTTGCGACAGTATACAAGGGTGATGACCAAAAAATAGAGGCCTATAGAGACCACTTTTTAGCGACAACTTTTACCCTTGAGTTTTATGGATTTATGCCTGGGTTTGGGTATTTATCTGGTCTGCCAAAAGCATTACACTTGCCTCGAAAAAACAATCCTTCTGCGACGCTTCAAGGTTCGGTCAGTGTTGGCGGAGCTCAAGTCGGTGTATACCCACAAGACAGTCCAGGAGGCTGGCAATGTTTGGGCAATTGCCCTATTAATTGGATCAATTTCATCAAGGAACCTTATGTTTTTATTGCCATTGGCGATAAAGTGCGGTTCGTAGCAATTGATTTGAACACGCATCAAAAAATACGCTCAGAGATCACTATGGGCCAGTATCAACCAAAACACACCCTTCGATGATTACAGTAGAGTCCTCTGGGTATTTTACCACCATACAAGATTCAGGTCGCGCTGGCTATCGGCATTTGGGGGTACCCGTTGCAGGCCCTATGGACCGAATGGCATTCGATTTGGCTATAAATACATTGCCTTTCTATGATGACACCTGCATTTTTGAATGTACTTTAATTGGTCCCCGGTTACATCTGCGAAAGGCCTTGCGTTTTGTGGTGACTGGGGCGACAACATCGGTACTGCTTAATGGCGTCTGTGTGGCGATGAACAAAGTCCATACAGCCCCAGACAACAGCACTTTAGAATTAGGGCGTGTACAACGCGGCATAAGGTCCTATCTGCGTTTTGAGGCGGTCTTAGATACTCCAGTGGTACTAGGAAGTAAGTCCTTTTACACCCCAGTAACGCCCAACAATTGTATTCAAAAAGGGGATTCCTTTGGTGTGCAATTACCTTTAATGTTACCCACCAAAAACCACGAGCCCATAACCCTAGACCAAGATTATATAGATGAAGGTGAGCTGAACGTTACTCCGGGCCCAGATTGGGCAATTTTGTCCGAAGGACAACAAACAAAACTATTGGAAGAAACCCACATTATTGAAGCGCAAAACCGAATGGGTTATCGCTTATCGGGCACCATCCAAACGGATACAAATACCTTGTTGAGCCAGCTTGTATTGCCGGGTATGGTCCAACTCACCCCGGGCGGAAAATTGCTCGTTGCTATGGCAGATTGTCAAGTCACCGGCGGTTATCTTCAGGTGTTACAACTCGATTCGAAGGCACTCGCTGGTCTGTCGCAACAAAGAGAAGGCACTACTATTGTTTTCAAAATTCAACCTACTTGATATTATGAACAACTATAAGTCAACACTTTACCGGGTTTTATCTAAATTTGATTGAAACAAAATTATAAACCATGGCAGAACCGATTCGATTCAAGTCCCATTATTTCCTAAGATGCTTAAGAGGCGATTATAACCCCCTTACGCCTAATATTTTGACCATAGACGAGAGTCAAATCGAGTTCAAAAAACGCAACTGGTACTTGATTTCTTCGGATACCGAAAATTTAAGTTTTCAAAAAATCACTGGAGTCTCTGTCGACAAACACATCTTTGGAGCAACCGTAACAATTAAGAGTGCCGGTAACGATTCCATTTATGTTTCTGGGTTTTGGAAGAAAAAAGCAGATGAAATAAAAAGAATTTGTGCCCTACAGATATCTGCCAATAGCCATAATGGCACTTCTGAAGCTCTGTCTGATGCTATTTCCAAAGCAGTGGGGCGCAACCCAGATGCTGCAGTAAGTTTTAGTGTTGCAGATGAATTAATCAAACTCAAAGGACTTGTTGACGCTGGGGTATTGACTCAGGAAGAGTTTGATGCGCAAAAACGGAAGCTGATAAAGTAACCCCCCCCAGCGGTGCAAACTCATCACCAGAATGTGCCCCGAAGCATTCTATTTCAATTATTATTTCTGCTCGCTCTTTCTTGTATAGACATTTAATTCTTTGACTTTTCCATCAACAAAATTGACGTCAAGTACGTCATGGCGAAGGACACTGATGCCATCTATAGTATCTGTAACGTCTATTCCTGTAGTCATCCAGCTTTGATTCTTGCCATCGCGTCCTTGAACGGTATTGGCTACCATCCAATTTACTTTCCAGGTTGGATTACTTGCCGCAAACCAAGCGCTTAAAGCCTCTTTATGATTGTCGCGACCATTAATCACTCGGCCATCATCGGCCTTGATCACAATATCCTCCATGTTCATATCAAAAATTTTGTCCAAGTTCTTGTCATTATGCGCTTGAATATAGTCTAGATAGACCTCGGCATTAGCCAAGTCACCCACAATCAGATTGAGCTTTTCTCCTTCTTCGTTGTATTCGTAGCCAATAACTGTTGGCTCATCTGCCATCTGTGTAGGAGCTTCCTTAGGAGATTGACATGAAATTAAAGCAGCAGACATCAATGCGGTGTATAAGAGATTTTTCATTTTTTATATTTTTAAATTAGTTGTTATACGAAAGTAAATAAAATTTGCAAACAAAGCCTAACTTCCTGTTGTCAAAAAGAAATACTTTTTACGCAATTCTACAACGCTATGACAAACAAGTACTTAAAACAAAAAAACCCCACCAAAATGATGAGGGTTTCGTGTGATCGCGGAAGGCGAAAGTTCAAACTATTTTTCGGAATTAAATAGACTTAAAAATTTTAATTCATTTTGAACCTACTTTTTTCTTCTCGCCACTCTGGGGCGATCGATATATTCAAGAGAACAGGCTCGATAGTGAAGCTCAAACAAGCGATGGGGCACTCGTCGATTAATGTAAGTTTAAGTTACTTAAGAGG
>DGAU01000012.1:31005-44413 GCA_002384055.1 Flavobacteriaceae bacterium UBA4022 | reverse complement strand
AATCGAATAGAGGTTGGGGGCTCCGATACGGGCTTTTTGTTCGGCGCTTATGGCGTTTGTCTTTTTCTTGCCCGAAACGCTGATGGCGTCCTTATAGGCCCCTGCCAAAGCTTTTTCGGCCTGTGCGAGGGTGTCAAACGACTTGTATTGCGCGCCAGAAATCCCTTTTATGGCCGCTTGACATTTGGGCCAGCTATTATAAAGCCCGGGTGGATTGCCTTGCCATACGGCGTAATATTTTTGCTTTTTGGCCATAGGTCTATGCGCTTAAAATTTCGTCAATGACTCCAGTAAAATGCTTTTGTTCTAAGACCTGTACTTTGCGGGCGATCTCATCGACGCTGTCTGAAGCAAGGACCTGTGTGCGGGCCTGAAAGATGATCGCTCCCCGGTCGTAGGCGGCGTTGACCCAATGGATGGTGATGCCAGTTTCGCCAGCCATTTGATCCTTTACTGCTTGGTGTACATGGTGTCCATACATGCCTTTACCGCCAAAAGCGGGCAATAGCGCAGGATGGATATTAATGATGTGTTGGGGATAGGCCTCAATAATGCACCGCGGAATTTTGAGCAAAAATCCAGCCAATATAATGAGGTCAGGGGAGTCCTTATGGAGTTGCGACAAAACAACGGCGGGGTCCACAAGCCCTGCCCGATCGAACACGAGGGTTGGCACATGAAGGCTTTTGGCCCGCGCGACAACCCCAGCCTGCGCGACATTACAATAAATCCGAACCACTTGAGCATGATCGCGAGAGGCCATGTGTCGCATGATCGTTTCGGCATTAGAACCGTTGCCCGAGGCAAAAATAACAAGGCGTTTTTTAGTAATCATCCCCTAGATCATCTGTTTTTGTCTGTCAAAAATAGCAGAATAAGAGGGCTTTTTGGTGCAGAAACAACGAATTTAACCAAAGGTTTTGAACAATACTATGCCCTTTGCCCAGCGCCCAATAGCCCTAAACGAAACACTAGAGCGTTTTAAGTAAGCCCTGGAGGCACATTTTGTTGACAAAGCGCGGTTTTAATCTAAAATGTTTTATTTTTGCGTCTTGTAAACCAATAAAAAACTTAACAATCATGTCAGACATTGCATCAAGAGTAAAAGCAATCATCGTAGACAAACTAGGTGTTGACGAAAACGAAGTAGTTACTGAAGCAAGCTTCACAAACGACTTAGGTGCCGACTCATTAGATACGGTAGAGCTTATCATGGAATTCGAAAAAGAATTTGATATTCAGATTCCAGATGATCAAGCAGAGAATATTGCTACGGTAGGTCAGGCAGTGACGTACATTCAAGCAGCAACATAAGCCCATTCCATTATGGAGTTAAAGCGCGTTGTCGTAACCGGTCTCGGAGCACTTACGCCCATAGGCAATAATGTCTCAGAATACTGGGATGGCCTAAGAAGTGGTAAGAGTGGCTGTGCCCCCATTACGTATTTTGATACTGAAAAGTTCAAAACCAAATTCGCTTGTGAGCTCAAAGACTTCAATCCCTTAGATCATTTTGATCGCAAAGAAACCCGAAAATTGGATCGATTTGCGCAGTATGCCTTAGTTGCCTCAGATGAAGCGATTGCAGATGCAAAAATTGATACAGATGCTATCGACAAGTTCCGAATAGGCGTCATTTGGGGAGCAGGAATTGGTGGTCTAGAGACCTTCCAAAATGAAATGTTGAATTATGCAGAAGGGGATGGAACGCCACGTTTCAACCCCTTTTTTATACCCAAAATGATCGCCGATATTGCCCCAGGCAATATTTCGATCAAGCATGGATTTATGGGCCCCAATTATACCACGGTTTCTGCTTGTGCCTCTTCGGCCAATGCGATCATCGACGCCTTTAACTATATCCGATTAGGGCAATGCGATGTCATCGTTACCGGGGGTAGTGAGGCCGCAGTAGTCATAGCCGGTATGGGCGGCTTTAACGCCATGCATGCCTTGTCCACACGCAACGAGAGTCCAGAAACAGCTTCACGTCCCTTCGACGCGACCAGAGATGGATTTGTTTTGGGTGAAGGCGCAGGAGCATTGATTCTCGAAGAATACGAACATGCCAAGGCTAGAGGTGCTCATATTTATGCAGAGGTTGTCGGCGGCGGAATGTCCAGTGACGCTTATCACATGACCGCACCGCATCCCGATGGGATTGGCGTGGAGCGCGTGATGCACAATTGCCTCAACGACGCGGGGATCTCTCCCGAGCAAGTCGACACCATTAATACACACGGCACGTCAACACCTCTAGGAGATGTTGCCGAGCTTAAAGCCATTGTTAAGGTGTTTGGGGCACATGCCTCCACCATTAACATCAACTCGACCAAGTCGATGACTGGCCACCTTTTAGGAGCGGCAGGGGCTATAGAGGCGATTGCCTCTATATTGGCGATGAACCACAGTTTAGTGCCGCCAACCATCAACCACACCACAGTCGATGAGCACATCGATCCTTCTTTAAACCTTACCCTCAATAAAGCTCAAGAGCGCGATATTACCTATGCCATGAGTAATACCTTTGGGTTTGGAGGCCACAACGCCTGCGTGCTGCTTAAGAAGTATACCTACTAAGGATTTATGGTATCCATAAAACACATATTTTCCTCTCGACCAGAACAGGAGCAAATTTTTTATGTAGCAATTAAAAAAATACTGGGTTTCCAGCCCCACAAAATGGATTGGTTTGTTGAGGCTTTCACCCACCGTTCTACCCAAGCCTTCAATAGTGATGGACAGCCTCAAAACTATGAGCGATTGGAGTTTATGGGCGATGCTATGTTGGGTTCAATCATTGCCAGCCATTTATTCCGAATGGTACCTGCCGGCAATGAGGGTTATCTCACCAAAATGCGTTCTAAGGTTGTCAGTAGAGAACACCTCAATGAATTGGGCCGAGACCTTAATCTGATTGCACTGATCCGAACCAATGTTCCTATTGATCAGTTTGGTGAAAATATTCACGGAAATCTGTTTGAGGCTCTTGTTGGCGCAATTTACCTAGATCGAGGCTACCAGTGGGTCGAAAAATTCATTCAGCGTCGGGTCATCGAGCCCTATGTGGATATTGAAAAACTAGAAGGCAAGGTCATCAGCTACAAGAGTCTGATCATCGAATGGTGTCAAAAACACAAAAGGAGCTTCAGGTTCCAGGCCTACGACGATAGCGGGGTCGAGACGGTGAAACATTTTGCGGTAAAATTATTTTTGGACAAAGAAGTGGTGGGCAAAGCCAGGGGCACCTCCAAAAAAAAGGCAGAGGAATTGGCGGCCAAGCGCGCGTATTACAAACTGCAGGACACCATGACGGCCAAAAAAAGGAAGATTTAACGCCAACTAAAACGTTTTCGGACGCTCTAAGTGCAAAAACTTCCCTTCGCACATCGCCTCACGAAGAAACTATCCTTATTTTTAACAAATTTTGTACCTATGGGAACGCACCGTTTATGGCTCGAAGATGACTTTGAAGAGTCCTTTGCACTATTCGCAATCCATAGTGCTTCAGAAGCCTACAAAATGGCATTTCTGATCAATACGCACTTAGGACTGCGGCTGCGGCGTTTGTCTGAAGACAAAAAGGTGACCAAAGATCAGGCAACCCAAATATATCCGGCCTATACCTTTGAACACCCTTCACAAGACCTTACCTTTGTGCTGTTGGCCAACACCTGCAAGATGTCTGTAACGGACATTAAGGAAAATCAAGGAGAGCTATTCGCCCAGGGCACAACACCAAAAACAAAAACAGCATTTTTGTTGCCTGAGTTCAAAAAGGTCGACTACTTTTTGAAGATGGATTCGGAACGGGATCCCCAGCAAAATAAACAAATCACTATACGGCTCAACGAAATAAAAGAAATTATTTCGAGCTACGAAGTGCCTTTGGATCAAGTCAAAACCATTAACCATCTAACCATAAATGATGTATTTAGCAAAAAAGACAAAAATAGTCGCCACTTTAGGACCAGCCACTAGCGATAAGAATATCTTACGCAGGATGATGGAAGAAGGGGTGAATGTCTTCCGTATTAACTTTTCTCATGCCGACTATAACGAGGTCAAAGAACGGGTCGCTATGATCCGTGAGATCGAAAAAGAAACAGGACTATCTGTAGCTCTTTTGGCCGACTTACAAGGGCCAAAACTACGCGTGGGCGTGATGAAAGAAGAAGTTATTGTGCAACCTGGCGATCAAATCGATTTTTGCACAGGCAAGAAGTTCGAAGGGACCAAGTCGCGCGTATTCATGAATTATGACTTGTTTCCGAGTGACGTTCAAGTTGGCGAGCACATTTTGCTCGACGACGGAAAACTGATGTTTAAGGTGCTCCACACCAACGGAACCGACACGGTAACCACCGAGGTCGTTCAAGGAGGGCCATTGCGCTCCAAAAAAGGCGTCAACCTGCCTAATACCAATATTTCGTTACCTGCATTGACCCAAAAAGATAAAGATGACGCGGTGTTCGCGATCAGTCTTGACGTCGATTGGATCGCCCTCTCTTTTGTGCGCCATAGCGACGACCTGAAAGAACTTAAAGAACTTATTGAAAGCCATTCAACACATAAAATCCCCATTATTGCCAAAATTGAAAAGCCAGAGGCGATCAAAAACATCCAACAAATCATTGCCCATTGTGATGGACTCATGGTGGCCCGAGGAGATTTGGGGGTAGAAATGCCTGCTGCCGAGGTGCCCATCATTCAAAAGGAATTGGTGTTAGCGGCCAAGCGCGCCCGTATCCCCGTAATTATTGCCACCCAAATGATGGAATCTATGATCAACACCCTGACGCCTTCGCGCGCTGAGGTTAATGATGTGGCCAACAGCGTTATGGATGGCGCTGATGCCGTGATGCTCTCGGCAGAAACCAGTGTTGGTAAATACCCTGTTGAGGTCATTCAAAAAATGTCGGCCATCTGCTTGCATGTCGAAAACAGCAAATTGATCAGAGTGCCGCATGAGCCTCCCGTGATCCGTACCAATAGGTTCATTACAAAATCAATCTGTTACCACGCGGCCAAAATCGCCAACGACATCGAGGCTAAGGTCATTTGTACCTTGACCAATAGCGGATATACCGCTTTTCAGATATCAGCCTGGCGTCCCGAGGCGCACATTTTAGTATTTACCTCCAACCACCGTATTTTATCCCGATTGAATCTGCTTTGGGGTGTTCGGGCTTATTTCTATGACAAGCACGTGAGTACCGACCAGACGGTTGATGACGTGAATCAGATTGCTGTGGAAAAGGGATTTGCCAAGAGCGGAGATTTCATGGTCAATTTGGCGGCGATGCCTATAGTCGAGCGTGGGATGGTCAACACCCTCAGAATTTCACATGTATAAGCATCAGCAAGTCTAAATCCAACCCATATGACCCGTCAACCCAATTTAGAGATCGAACGAAAATTTTTGGTCACTGGCACGGATTATCGTGATACTGCTGAAAGCCAGCATCACATGATTCAGGGTTTTTTGAGTCGAGACCCCCACCGGGTGGTTCGCGTGCGGGTGTCCGGTCAGCAGGCATGGCTCACCATAAAGGGCGCGTCCTCGGCCGACGCTACATCGCGGTTTGAATGGGAAAAAGCCATCTCTAAAGACGAAGGTATGGCGCTACTCGAACTGTGCTTGCCTGGTAAAATCGAGAAAGTCCGCTACCGCGTGACATATTCTGGTTTTTGTTTCGAAGTGGATGAATTTTTTGGTGAAAATCAAGGCCTTATCATGGCCGAAATTGAATTGACACATCCCGAGGAACCCTTTGACCGTCCAAATTGGCTTGGCCAGGAAGTCACCGAGGATTTTCGGTATTACAATGCACAACTGAGCCAGAACCCATTTAGCCAATGGGCCTAATTTAGACCGACGGGGCTTTTACGGTCCGAATCAAATTTTCTATATTTTCTAAAGAAGTGCGCCGCACCACACCCTCAGCCAGATGCTCTTGCAAGGGTAGCTTGCCTGAAGCGTCTAAAGTCCTCACCAGAACAGACGCAGAGCCGTGAATAGCTCTGAATCCAGCAGCTTTAAAGCGCCCAGCGTTTTGCGCATTGACTCCGCCCCCAGGCATGATTTGCAGATCCGTTGTGGCTTGGTCAAGGAGTGTTTTTAATAATTCAAACCCCTTGGCTGCCGTAGGTTTTTGTCCTGAAGTCAAAAGGGCATTGATGCCTAATTTTTCTATTTGTGCCAGGGCCGTTAAAGGGTCTTTGACCCAGTCAAAAGCACGATGAAACGTGACCCATCGCCCATCTGCGGCCTGGATCATTCGGGTAATGGCGTCCTGGTCCACCTCAAAATCGGGCGTGAGCGCACCGATGACCACTCCTGCGGCCCCTAGCCGACAGGCCATATCAATATCGCGAATCATCAGGTCGAGATCTTCGGCGTTCGCCACAAAACCCCCGACATGCGGTCTAATCAAGACGTGAACCGGCAAATCGACCTGTTCCATAACGGAAGAGATCAGTCCATAAGACGGCGTGAGCCCACCGGTTTCAAGGCCGACACATAATTCGATGCGGTCTGCCCCGGCGTTTTGCGCCATCAGTGCCCCGGATACGGTAGTGGTACAAATCTCTACAATCATTGGAGTTCAATTTCGTCAATAAAGGTCCAAGACTTTTGCCCGGCACCTTGAGCCCCTTCGGGGATGATGCCATAATTGACCACCTCTATGGTTAGCGCGCTGATGTCATTTGGCGTGATGCTGGTCAGGTCAATCACCACCGGAAAGACCCCATTATTTTGTGGCGGATCTAGGGTTATATTTTTTGTTGTTTTCTGCCCATTGAAATCTGTAAGGGTCAAAATAATGGCCTTAGGGGCATTGATCCATTGACCAGGGGCATGATAAAAATAAAGATGGAGGGAATTGGCCGGAAGGGCTGCTCTTAACTGGAGGTCAATGGTTAGGTCATCCCCCGAAAACCCGAGCCATTCATTATCGCCATAACGATTGGTGTCGCCGCGACGCCCATTGATCAGGGCTCCGGGCCCGCCCGAATTGTAACTCGAATGCGGTTGGGGCGACAAGGATAATTGTGCGCCGATACCATAGTGGTACGTGAAGGTTTCTTCCAGCAAGCTGCCAATAGGGGTGTCCGCCTGATAAAGTTGCGCCTGTATTTTGGTGGTTTGGTCTAAGGCGATGGGCGCCGTATAAGCCACCAGAGGACCATCATTTAAGGTGTATCGGATGACCTTGTCTTTGAGGGGACTGAACAGACGGTAGGTCGGGGGATTGGTGTTGGTGGCGACAGCGCTTTCGATCTGGTACAAATGATTGGCGTAGTTTACCCCGAGTACATCGAGTCGTTTGTGGAACCGCTCTACACGGGTCAAAAACTCGGGGTATTGGGCATCTACAGAGTCGCTGGCTCCATGCCAGACGACCTCGCTAAGGGCTAATATTCGCGGGAATACCATATAGGTTACCTGGTCAAAAGTGGGCATGTATTCGGTCCAGACATTGCCTTGGGCTCCGAGGATATAAGTGCTTTCTTCTGGGGTAAGTTCGTGAGGAATGGGCTGATAGCTATAGACTTTTTTTAGGGGCAAATATCCACCAATGGCTAAAGGTTCATCGGGCCGATCGCTCTGGTAATAATCAAAATAACAATGCGAGGTCGGGGTCATGATCACGTTGTGTTTTTGCTGCGCTGCCAGGATGCCTCCCTCTGTGCCGCGCCAAGACATGAGGGTTGCATTTGGCGCGAGTCCCCCTTCGAGGATTTCGTCCCAGCCGATGATTTGTTTGCCTTGAGCATTGACAAAACGTTCTATTTTGCGAATAAAATAACTTTGTAACGCTTCCTCGTTGGCTAAACCTTCGGCGTGCATCAGACCCTGACATTGGTCGCAATTGGCCCAATGGGTTTTTGGCGCTTCGTCCCCTCCAATATGGATATAGGGCCCAGGGAATAAGCCCATCACTTCGGTGAGAACCGTTTCCAAAAAAGCAAAAGTCTCGGGCTTTGGACAGTAGACTTCTTCGAAAATACCCCATTTTGTGGCCACGGTAACAGGTTTTTGGGTGCACCCCAATTCGGGATAAGCACTGATGGCCGCTTGTGCATGCCCCGGCAATTCGATTTCGGGAATCACCGTGATGTGGCGCTGGGCTGCATAAGCCACAATCTCTTTGACCTCTTCTTGGGTATAAAATCCACCATAAGGGGTGGCGTCGAAGCGTTGTGGCTCATCGTTGTAATGGCCAATTAATGTCTCTGGCCGGACAGAGCCATGGCTTGTGAGTTTTGGAAAGGCTTTGATTTCGATCCGCCATCCCTGGTCTTCGGTTAGGTGCCAGTGAAAATAATTCATCTTGAGAAGCGCCATATAATCTAAGTAAGATTTGATGTCTTCGGGCCCAAAAAAATGCCGTCCGACATCCAGATGCATGCCGCGATAAGCAAAAGCAGGATGGTCTTGGATGGTGCCCGTTGGGAGGTAGAATGACGCTGGTTTTTCGGATGCCCCCTCTAATTGTTCCGGCATCAATTGCCGCAGGGTTTGCAATCCATAAAAAGCACCCAGATCAGTCGCGGCGCTTAAGACCAGGTGATCGGTAGTAATTTCCAGAATATAACCCTCCTTGGCCAAGGTGCTGTCGCGTCTGAACATCCATTGG
Source organism: Flavobacteriaceae bacterium UBA4022 (assembly GCA_002384055.1). Taxonomy (GTDB): domain Bacteria; phylum Bacteroidota; class Bacteroidia; order Flavobacteriales; family Flavobacteriaceae; genus BACL21. Next base: position 35,768 of record DGAU01000012.1, on the reverse strand, counting down.
GCGGCAGAGGCCTGAGTCGGGGCGATAGTGAATCCTTGGGGACGCAAAAAATCAGTCAAAAAGCGGTTAGAAATGGCAAAGGCCTCGGGGCTGCTCAGGGTGATTTGGCGCGTGACCAATAACGTCTCTTGGGTTGGGATAGTAATTTGCGGGGCTGGGATAACTTGATTTAAGGCCACGGCCGGAAAAGGGGTGGTGTCTGCACATCCAGCGAGCGTTATGGCAAGCAAAAAGAGAACGAATCTAGATTTCATCGCGGCGTTTTATAGGGGTTTAAAGTACAAAAAAATAGACCATTAGGGACCTTGTTGCCCCCAAATAAAGCCTCTAGAAAAATAGCTAATGGCTTGAATCTTTTCTGTAAATTGAGGTATCTTTACTCTTTACAAAATCAGATAAACGACTGTCTCTTCATTTTTTTTGCAAGAGCAATACACGATAAATTATGGGATGTACCAGTTGTGCTTCGGGCGCCGATGGTCAGCCAAAAGGTTGCAAAAACAACGGAACATGTGGGACCGATGGGTGCAACAAGCTCACGGTCTTTGACTGGCTGGGCAATATGTCCTTGCCTGCTGATATGGCGCCATTTTATGGCGTTGAGGTTCGTTTCAAAAATGGCCGCAAAGAATTTTTCGACAACCGGGAGCACTTGACGTTGTCTATTGGTGATGTGGTGGCCACGGAGGCTTCTTCCGGTCATGATATCGGGATTGTCACGTTGACCGGCGAACTAGTGCGGGTCCAAATGAAACGCAAAAAGGAGACCTTGAACTTAGAAGCATTACCTAAGGTCTACCGCAAGGCGAGCCAGAAGGATATAGATGTTTGGCAAAGTTGCCGCGACAAAGAAGCGGGTATTCAAAAGCAATCGCGCGAAATCGCCATGCGTCTGGACTTGAAAATGAAAATAAGCGACATCGAGTACCAGGGAGATGGCTCTAAAGCAACCTTTTATTACACGGCCGAAGATCGCGTTGATTTCCGTCAGCTCATCAGAGAATTTGCCCGCATCTTCAATACACGAATTGAAATGAAGCAGGTTGGTTTCCGTCAGGAAGCTGCTCGATTGGGCGGAATTGGCTCCTGTGGCCGCGAATTATGCTGCTCTACCTGGCTTACTGATTTCCGATCCGTCAGCACTTCTGCAGCACGCTACCAGCAGCTGTCCCTCAATCCGCAAAAGCTTGCTGGTCAATGCGGGAAGCTCAAATGCTGTCTTAATTTTGAATTAGATTCCTATATGGATGCCCTTAAGGTGATCCCTAAAATGGAGGTCAAGCTCAAGACCGAAAAGGGCATTGGCTTGTGTCAAAAAATTGATATTTTCAAGGGATTGATGTGGTATTGCTACGACCAGCAGTGGATGAATTGGCATGAAATCCCGGTGCACAAAGTCAATGAAATCATTGAATTGAACAAAAAAGGGACTGTTGTGGAAAGCCTTGAGGCCTATGTTGAGGCGATCGCTCCAATCAAAAAGGAAACATTCAACAATGTTGTGGGCCAAGATAGTTTGACCCGATTTGATCAGCCCAAAAACACCAACAAGCGCAATAGGTCCGATGGCAATGCGCGGCGCAAAAACCGAAAGAAAAATGCGACATAGCTGGTGGCTGTTTTGCTGGGGAGCTCTTTTTGTTGTGGGTTGTGGCCAAGGGCCTGCAGCTAGCGATGTAGCCCCTTTGAACGGCCCTTGGAATGCCTATGAGTCCGTAGATTTTGAGCTACCGGCTCTGGATAGTTTAGCACAATATTCGGCCCAGATTACGCTGAGAAACACCAATAATTACCCGTACAATAATCTCTTTTTGATTGTTAGTTTGACACACCCACACGGCAAAGTACAGACCGATACATTGGAGTACCGTATGGCATATCCTGATGGAACATGGCTTGGCGTTGGCGTGGGCTCTATCAAAGACAACCTTTTGAGCTATCGGGAGGCAATGAGCTTTGAGGAAGGCCTGGGTTACCAATTGTCAATAAAGCATGCATTGCGCAATAATGGCGCGGCGCAAGGCGTTTCTTTGCTCGAAGGGATTACCGAAGTGGGATACCAAATACATGAATTAAACCCGTAAGCATGGCAAAAAAGGCCGCACCAAACAAAACCAAAAAACGTCAGGGCAAATCGTCCGTTCGGCGCTATGTGCTGCTGCTTTGGAGTGCTGTTCTTTTGACTATTGGCGCTGTGTTTTTGGTCTTTATGACGGCCTCATGGGGCGTGTTTGGAGCCCTCCCTGACGAAACCCGGCTTGAAGACCCAGAAAAAGATTTAGCCACCCAAATTATCGGATCAGACGGGAAAGTTATTGGAAAGTTTTTTACCGAAAACAGAACGCCAGTAAGCTTTGGCGATCTGCCAAAACACTTGGTGGAAGCCTTGATTGCTACCGAGGACGCCCGGTTTTATGAACACTCCGGAGTGGATGGCCGCGGTACGCTGAGGGCTTTGGCCTTCTTGGGGGCCCGCGGGGGCGCCAGCACCATTAGTCAACAATTGGCCAAGCAATTTTTCACGGACCAGGTGTCGCGCAATAAATTTGAGCGGGGTATGCAGAAAATAAAAGAGTGGATCATTGCCACGCGTTTGGAGCGACGCTACACCAAAGAAGAAATCATCACGATGTATTTTAATGTCTATGATTTCTTGAATCTGGCCATTGGCATTGAGTCGGCGGCCCAGATTTATTTTAACAAACAACCTCAAGAACTCAATCTTGAAGAGTCGGCCATGCTGGTGGGGATGTTTAAAAATTCGGCACTTTACAACCCAAAGCGAAATCCAGAAGGCGTGATGAATCGCCGTAATGTTGTGCTCAAGCAAATGGCCAAGTACGATTATATCTCCGCCCAACAAAAGGACTCCTTGCAGGCATTGCCTCTTGGTGTGAGGTTTACCCCTCAAGACCACGACAAAGGGATAGGGACCTATGTCAGAGAATACATTCGTGGCTACATGAAGCAGTGGGCCAAAGACCATCCAAAGCCCGATGGCAGTCTTTACAACATCAGTAGTGATGGCTTAAAAATATACACGACACTAGATTCGCGTATGCAGCGATTTGCCGAGCGCGCGGTAAATCAACATATGAGTCAACTCCAGAAAGAATTTGACCGTCAAAACCAGTCGAACCCGAAGGCGCCGTTTTTGGAGATTTCGCAAGAGGAAGAGGGTCAAATTTTCGAGTCTGCCATGAAGCGCAGTGACCGTTGGCGCGAGATGAAACGCGAAGGCAAGTCAGAGAAAGAAATACGTGCAAGCTTTGACCGTCCGAGCGCCATGAGCATTTTTCAATATGGGGGTGACAAAGACACCATCATGACACCACGGGATTCGATCCGTTACTATAAGTCATTTTTGCGCGCATCGATTTTGTCTATGACACCACAGACCGGAGAGATCCGGGCATGGGTCGGCGGCATTGACTACAAGAATTTTAAGTACGATATGGTGCGCTATGGCCGCCGCCAGATTGGCTCAACATTCAAGCCTTTTGTGTATGCTACAGCCATTGATCAAATGCATATGTCGCCTTGTGACACCCTGCCCAATGCGCCCTATTGTATTGCCAAGGGTCGTTTTGGCATCCCCGAAGACTGGTGTCCAAAAAACAGCAGCGACCGCTATGGCGGCATGATGAGTCTAAAAGAGGCGCTGGCCAATTCGGTAAACACTGTTACGGCGCGATTGATTGACCGTGTTGGGCCAAAACCAGTCATCGACTTGGCTGAAAAAATGGGTATCGAAAAGGGCCGCATTCCTCAAGCGCCCTCGATCGCTTTGGGGACGCCTGATCTATCACTATACGAAATGGTCGGCGCCTACAGTTCGTTTGTTAACGAAGGGGTATATGTCACGCCTGTATTGGTAAAGCGCATCGAAGACAAGAATGGCACTATTTTGTACCAAAACGTTCCAGAAACCCGCGACGTATTGAGTCGAGAATCGGCATATGTGACGCTAAACCTTATGGAGGGGGTGACGGAATCAGGTTCTGGACAGCGCTTGCGCCATACATGGGCAGAAACTAATCCCGTATACAAAAATGCGGTAACCGGGTATCCGTACGCCTTCGAAAATGCGATAGCGGGCAAGACCGGTACCACTCAAAATAACAGTGATGGTTGGTTTATGGGCATGGTCCCTAACTTGGCTACCGGTGTATGGGTTGGTGGCGAAGATCGATCGACACACTTTGCCGAAACAGCTTACGGACAAGGAGCGACGATGGCCTTGCCTATTTGGGCTTTGTATATGAAGGCATGTTATCAGGACCCGGAATTGGCTATATCTGCAGGGCCTTTTCAGGCACCTGAATTATTGACCATTGAAACGGACTGTGATGCATACAGATCAGTCCCATCAAACAAAACCGGGATGCATGATGAATTTGATTTTTAATTCATGCAGCCAAAAAAACGACCATTATGATTTATAAAACTGTTGGTGACGTGCACCAGGCTTGCCAGGGCGTGCAGGATGGCATGACCTTACTCCTTGGAGGATTTGGCCTGTGTGGTATTCCCGAAAACGCAATTGCGGAGCTCAAGCGGCTCAATGTTACAAACTTGACCTGCATCTCCAATAATGCGGGCGTGGATGATTTTGGCTTAGGCCTTTTGCTACAAAGCCGACAAATCAATACCATGATCGCTTCTTATGTGGGCGAAAATGCCGAATTTGAACGGCAAATGCTTAGTGGCGAACTTAATGTCGCCCTGATTCCTCAGGGGACTTTGGCCCAAAGATGTCAGGC
>DGAU01000012.1:2400-30763 GCA_002384055.1 Flavobacteriaceae bacterium UBA4022 | reverse complement strand
GGCAAAATGCACGTTCTGGAACATGCTTTTAAGGCAGACTTTTCTTTTGTAAAAGCTTGGAAAGGGGACACCGCCGGAAATCTTATTTTTAAGGGAACTGCGCGCAATTTTAATCCAAATATGTGCGGTGCAGCGACCATAACGGTGGCGGAGGTCGAAGAGCTTGTGCCTGCCGGAACGCTCGATCCTAATCAAATTCATATTCCAGGGATCTTTGTCCAGCGGATTTTTCAGGGGGCTCATTACGAAAAGCGAATTGAACAACAAACCACTAGAACAAGAAATCATGGGCCTAGATAAATACCAAATAGCACAACGGATTGCCCAAGAAGTAAAAGACGGTTATTACGTCAACCTGGGGATTGGCATACCGACTTTGGTGGCGAATTTTGTGCGCGAAGATATTGATGTAGAATTTCAAAGTGAAAACGGCATACTTGGCATGGGCCCATTCCCCTTTGAAGGGGAGCAGGATGCCGACCTGATTAATGCTGGAAAGCAAACCATCACGGCATTGCCCGGGGCGGCTTTTTTTGATAGCGCCATGAGCTTCTCTATGATCCGAGGACGCCACGTAGACCTCACCATATTGGGGGCCATGGAGGTCGCCCAAAATGGCGATATCGCGAACTGGAAAATTCCAGGTAAAATGGTTAAAGGCATGGGCGGCGCAATGGATTTGGTTGCTTCGGCTGAGCGTATTATTGTGGCCATGACCCATACCAATAAGGCGGGCGACTCCAAATTACTTAAAGCGTGCAGTCTGCCGCTTACCGGCGTGGGTTGTGTCAAGAAAATTGTGACAGACCTCGCTGTACTTGAAATCAGAGACAATGTGTTTCATCTTTTAGAACGGGCCCCTGGGGTTAGTGTTGCTGAAATACAAGCGGCCACACAGGGCGAACTGGTGGTTTCTGGGACGATTCCTGAAATGACTTTATAATCTTTTGGACTTGCTTAGGGTGGGTATGGCTCTGCAGATTCGGCTCAAATGTTAAAATAACGCGCTTTTAATCGAATAAATAAGTATTTAGTCGTTTATTTAACCCTAAACATGCAATTTAGCAGTCCCAAATTTAACGAATTAGTTTTCGTTTACTAATTGAAATAATGCCCCAAATCTGCTTGACAGATTTAAAATGAGCCCGTTCTTTGTGAGGTTAGAACGGGCTTTATTTTTTTATAATCCTTGGGGAATCGCCCGAATCAGACTTTGTGTGTAAGGTGATTTTGGGTGGGCATAGATTTCATCTGCATCCCCTACTTCTTCTAGAAGGCCTTGCTTCATGACCAACAACTGATCGGCCATAAATTTAACTACCGAAAGATCGTGAGAAATAAAAATATAGGTAAAGCCAAATGTCGCTTTAAGCGTGTTGAGCAAGTTTAGAACTTGCGCTTGGACAGAAATATCCAGGGCACTCACCGATTCATCACAAATAACCAACTTTGGCTCTAAAGCAATGGCACGTGCAATCCCGACGCGTTGGCGTTGCCCTCCAGAGAGCTGATGTGGGTAACGCATAAAGTAAGAGGCATCTAGTCCTACCTGCTCCAAAAGCGCGATAACGCGCTTTTGTCGGTCGCGGTCGCTAGCACCGATGCCATGAACAATCATGGGCTCGGTAATGGCCGCTCCGATGGTAATTTTTGGGTTCAGCGATGAAAATGGATCTTGAAAAATAATCTGAATTTCTTTGCGCAGCAAGCGCCATTGTTTTGGGGTCAATTGGCTGATGTCACGGCCTTTATAAAAGACGCTGCCGCTTGTGGCTGATTCCAGGTTGAGGAGGGTTTTGACTAAAGTCGATTTGCCACAACCAGATTCGCCAACCAGGCCTACAGTTTCTCCGGCGTAAACATTGAAAGACACACCATCTACCGCCTTGACCACTTGCTTTTTCCCCCAAAAAAAGGCGTTTTGGCTGTAATGCTTTTTGAGTTGACGCACCTCCAAAAGAGGCGCATTGAGATAGATTTGTTGGTGGCGTTGGGCGCGCATCGCTGCAGTAATCTCATCAGGCTCGAACGAACGATCGCCTATAGAGGCAACTGTAGGAAGCACTTTAAGCCTTAGCTCGGTTTTTGGCCTTGAAGCGATGAGCGCTTTGGTATAGTCCGACTGAGGCGCTCTAAAAATGCGTTTGGCGGGTCCGATTTCATTTATAGCACCCTGATGCATGACCAACACAGTTTCGGCAATTTCAGAAACCAGGGCTAAGTCATGAGAGATAAAAATCATCCCCATGCCGGTTTCTTTCTGCAGGTCTTTGAGCAATTGTATGATTTCTTTTTGCACCGTCACATCTAATGCCGTGGTGGGCTCATCGGCTATAAGGAGTTTGGGATGGCATGAGATCGCCAGGGCGATCATTACGCGCTGCATTTGCCCTCCACTGATCTGATGGGGATAACGTCTATATAGTTGTTCCGGCTCGGGGAGGCGTACTTGCTCAAACAATTTTAGCGTTTGATTTTTGGCGTCTTTGGCACTCAGGTCAAGATGGTGGCGCAACATCTCATCGACCTGTTTTCCACAAGTTTTTGAAGGGTTCAAAGCAGTCATGGGGTCTTGAAAAATCATGGCAACATCCTTCCCACGGATGCCTTGCATATACTTATCCTGGTAGGGTAATAATTCGTGTCCGTCAAAATTAATCGCGCCGTTAATGTAGGTGGAGGCTTGTGGTAACAGACCCATAATGGCAAGGGCTGTGATGGATTTGCCCGATCCTGACTCGCCAACGATCCCTAGGATGCTGTCTTCATGTGCTGTAAATGAAAGGTCTTGAACGGCAAGAGGCGATTGCTCCCCGCCAAAACGAATGCTCAAATGATCAAGGGACAATAATGGTGTTTTGGTAGCAGGCATGCGCTGAATACTTTTTGATTGCATTTTAAAATACTACTGTAGTAGTATTTTAATTCAAAATTATTAACTTGATGAGCTCTGTGCTTTACCAAAAAACGAGGGACAAGAACTTTAATAAGATTCAATAAATATACGTTAACCATGAAAATAATAACCTCACTTTTTTCAAAAGACTTTCTTTTAATCATCACCTTAATGCTCACGATAGGGGCCTTTGGGCAAAAACCACAAAAAGTGGCCGGGTCAGAGATCGGTCCAACACTTATTGTGCTTGACCAAGCTGCTCTAATAGGCCATAACCTTCTTGAATATACAACGGGAGGTCTGTGGTGAACTGCCCAGGGAAGTCACTTTTTGGTTTTTTGTGCCCTAAGCGTACAATAATCACATTGTCCTGCGGCGAAACGATAACATATTGCCCCAAGTGCCCGCGCATCATAAAAAATGAACGCCCTTCCCACTCATATAGCCACCACCCATAACCGTACTGTGGGCTTTCCTCAAAGCGGGGCTGTGTGCTCTTGGCCACAAATGCAGAGTCAAGTAAGCGCTCGCCATTCCAAAGACCCTGATCTTTATAAAGTTTTCCGAAGCGGGCAAAATCTAATGCGTTCGACGCAAGGCAACAATAGGCCTTTTCCAAGCCAGAATCTTCAGAGTCGAGTTGCCAGTAGGCAGGATGCTCGGCGCCAAGTGGTTGCCAAAAATGGGTGCTGAGGTTCTCTGTAAGGGTCTTACCCGTGGCTTTTTCGATGACCATCCCCAATAGTTGGGTGTCTCCACTGGCATATTTAAATTTTTGTCCTGGCGGCTCAACGACCTTGAGCCCTAAAATGACCTCCCGCAGGTTGTCATCAAAATAAGCCCGAGTGGTGATAGACAGCGGCGAGTAGTAATGCTCATCCCAATCGGTGCCCGAAGACATAGAAGCCAAATCCCCTACGGTCGTTTCTTTGGCGGGCCCCTCTGCAAATTCTGGAAAAAAATCCCCAACGGGCTGCTCTAAGCTTTGGATATGCCCATCCATAATGGCTTTGCCCAACAACCCAGAGATCATGCTTTTGACCATAGAAAATGAATTTGTATTAGAGGATTTGTCATATCCATCATAATACTGCTCATAGAACACACTATCATTTTTGATGACCACATAAGCAATGGTGCCATATTCATCATGCGTTTGGCGCAGCGCGTTTGAGGCTTTTGCGTGGTTGTACGATTTATGCTGGGGCCATTCCTGACCTTGGTCATTTTGGACGGTACGGTTGTCAAATGCATGATAGTCGTCCAAAAAAGCGGTGACATGCCCTTTGAGGTAGACCGTGCGTATGGCCTTAAGCAGATAATCGGTATTGGTGGCATATGTGGTCGCGACAAGCGCCAGGATGATCAGGGCAATAACGGTTGCTGTTTTTTTGATGTATTTCATGATTTAGAATAGTTGGGATTGGTGTGCCCGTGATTTTTCGTGTTCGAGAAGTCCCCTGACTTGATTGTCTCTAGGACCGTAAATGTGCCCGCGCTAACCGACAGAGGCAATACCAGAATAATCCCCAATACGGGGATTAATGAGATCAGAATAAACACAAGGCCATTGCCAATGGCAAGTCCGCGGTATTGATGAAGAAAAGATTTGCTAGAGCGGTAATCGTAATAGCGCTCCAAGGTATAATCCAAGTTGCCGAACCCGGCATAAAAGGCTTGTACCACAAAAATAAGCGGGGCCGAAATAAGCCCAATAACAGGGAAAAGACTCAGGATCAAAAGCATTAGGGTAAGGCCTAATTCGCGGAATAAATTCCCGATGTTGAGGCGTAAGGAACGAGACAAAAGCCCCCAAAAGGAACTGCTGGGATTCATCGCATGACCTGGATTGAGGTGGCGATCGATACGTTCGGAGACCGGACTCATAAAGGGCGCGCTAAAGGCCAGCACCAAATATTTGGTTAGGGTAAAACCCAAAAGCAAAACACCCAAAGACCCAATGAATCCACTCAGCGACGCAAAGGCAGTGGCCCCCCAAGCCCAAGGCCAAATTCCGGTAAAGTAAGCGCTTAAGGCTGTTTTTGCTTGCCAAGCTCCTACAAAAACCAGAACAGCAATAACCAGACTAATCACAAGTGGTATGGCAAAATAACGCCATAAGTTAAGAGACCTTATCAAGGCAATTCCTTTGGCATAGTTGCTGAGGCTAAAAGCAATGTCCTTTATGATCGGCATGGTTTTGTGTTTTAGTAAAAATCACTTCTGGCAGCTGGCCTATCAGACCCTCATCCAAGGCTGATTTTTATTCCTTATTGCGCCTGTTTTTGTCTAAGGCATCCTTTTCTAATTTTTCATTGACGTGCAGGACAAATTCTTCAATACTCAAGCGCAAATTAGTCAAATGCGTTTCGAGTTCTTGCGTTTTTGGTGTTCCCTTTTTGGTTTCTTGATGCAAGAGCTGCAGGCGTGTTTGGATGACCAATAGCCGTGCGGTAATGATTGGAGAATCTAATATTTCAGGAAGACTAGCGGCGAGAGAATCGGTCTGGACCAGTAAATTTTTACTACGGAATTTGAGGTCTTCTACAGCCACATTTTGCAGATTGAGACTGATGCGCTTAAAATCCTTAAAAACGGGCCAATCTTCTATGATGGTTTCTGCCTGGGCGCTTAGCTCCGGAAACTGGAAGGGCTCAACGCCATATCGGGTCGTGTCCTTTATTGGAACAATAGATTCCTGGGCTTGAGCATCGGCCCCCTCAGATGTCCCCCCACAGGCGATGGCAACAAAAAAAACGGCCGTAAAAAGGCCGATGAGGCCTAAGTTGTGTAGATAATGCATAGGGTAAAGATAAGGACAAAGGCGTTTGGCGCACAAAAAAATTTCAAAAGAAGCCACAACTAATGACTATCTTTAACCATAAATCAGAGCACACATGAAGCGACGTATTTTGATCATTGGCGCGAGCGGACAAATTGGTACCGAACTAACGGCGTTTTTACGTCAGAAATATGCTCCAGATCACGTAATCGCTAGTGATATCAGAAAAAATGCGCTTGCACGGGACACCGATGGACCTTTTGAAGTGCTGGACGCTACCGACAAAGCGGCGCTGCATGATCTGGTCAAAAAACACAACATTGGGCAGGTCTACTTGATGGCCGCGATGTTGTCTGCCACCGCCGAACGCCACCCAATGGAGGCTTGGCATTTGAACATGTCGACCTTATTTCATGTTTTGAATTTGGCCAAAGAGGGCCATATCGATCAGATTTTTTGGCCGTCGAGTATTGCTGTTTTTGGACCGACAACACCGCGGGAAATGACCCCACAGCACACCATAATGGAGCCTTCTACCGTGTATGGAATCAGCAAGCAGACCGGAGAGCGCTGGTGTGACTATTACTTCCAAAAATATGGAGTCGATGTGCGCAGCTTGCGTTACCCTGGCTTGATCAGTTATAAAACACCCCCAGGTGGAGGGACCACGGATTACGCCATAGACATTTATCACAAGGCCTTATCGGAAGGAACGTATAGTTGTTTCCTGAGCGCCGAAACGATGTTGCCGATGATGTACATGGATGATGCTATTCGTGCCACGACCAGCCTGATGGAGGCCCCTATGGAGCAAGTGAAAATTCGCAGTTCCTACAATTTGGCGGGCATGAGTTTTGACCCTCAGACCATGAGTGAAAGCATCAAGCAACACATACCAGAATTTTCTATTACCTACGCGCCAGATTTCAGACAAGCTATTGCCGATTCTTGGCCAAAAAGCATTGATGATACGCACGCCCATAACGATTGGGGCTGGAGTGCCCAATACGACTTAGCGGCAACCACCAAGATCATGCTGGAGGCCTTGAAGGCTTCTTAATTTGCGACACTTTTTTATGTAGCGCAATAAATTAATTCGCTGGTATATTGGGGATAGAGTTCGGGACGACCTTAACAAAACAGGTCGGTCACACCAAGTGCTTTCTGAGCGAATAAAAGGATAGTTTAAAAACGTTACCGTACAAAAAACGGTTTTATTTGATCTTCAAGACGCTTATTCCATCGCGCCCTTCCGGTAAAATCAAACCGGAGAATTGACTAAATTTTGAAAGACTTAACTTTGCCTGTCTCAGAGGACATGGACTAACGATTATTTAGGGCCATCCCAAAAGGCATAAAAGCTGTTTAAAACATCATGACCTATTTAAAACATTCAGACTCCAGGCACCGATCAATGATGTTCATGGGGTTTTTTATGCTTATTTTTTCTTTAACGGCACAAGAATTTCCAAAACCGCAAATGATGCGCAAATTTAAGGCGGATAGCTTGATCTTAGACACACAAAAAAGCGATGGCTCGTTTAAGTTTAGAGAAAAAAACAGTCAAAAATGGGGTTTGCACCAATGGCTGTATCGCGGACTCATGACCCGAGAGCTGATCCCAACAAAATACGACAGTCTTGATTTTATTCCGTACAACGGGTCTTTTACTGCCGTATATCAGCAAGGCAAAGTAGGCATTTATCTCTCTCCTTGGGTGTTTGAAAACGCCGTAGAATCGGTTGCCTGTCAGTATGATGATCATGAAATCAGGCTGATCGAGACCATCCCTTATCTGGCTGTAAAAAAGCAAGATCGCTGGATCTGGGTCGATTGGCAAAGCGGAACAGAATATGCTGATGCTCCTGCAGATACCCCACAAGAGTTATCTCCACCTAATTTCGTATCATCATCCGGCAAAAATGCACCCTAAATCCTGAACCAATGAAACCTCAAAATTTTAAGAATCATGCAAAATCTGTTCGTGGATTTCACGGCGTATTATTCCTATTATTGGTCGCCTTATTAGGCGGAAGCGTCAATTTTCTGATTAAAGCAGCGCCAGAGCAAATGTACCTGGCCAGTTTAATGGTGCTTTTGTCTATAGTGTTGATGCTCATGGCGTGGTACGTGAGAATATTTCCACTCAGAGCGCAAGATCGTGCCATTAGAGCCGAAGAGCGCCTGCGGTATTATTTAATGACCAATAAGACGATGCCTAAAGAGCTGCGCATGTCACAAATTATTGGTCTGCGTTTTGCTAGCGATCAAGAATATTTGGCGCTCTGTGAGCGGGCGATAAAAGAAAATCTTTCGCAAAAAGAAATCAAGATGGCTATTGCCGATTGGCAAGCGGATCACGACCGCGTTTGATCGTGTCCCTACCAAATAAAAAACCCCTTTAGGTCTTGACCTAAAGGGGTTTTTGATATGCGTTGAATAGGTCTATTTCAGATCGAAACGGTCCAATTGCATGACTTTGTCCCATGCGGTAACGAAGTCATGAACAAAATGCTGTTCGGCATCATCACTGGCATAGGCCTCGGCGATTGCACGAAGCTGAGAGTTTGAACCAAAGGCCAAATCTACGCGTGATCCTGTGCGCAAAATGGCACCAGTCGCGCGCTCACGTCCTAAATAGACAGCGCTATCTTGTTTGGAAGGTTCCCATGCTACATCCATCGACAACAAATTCCTGAAGAAGTCATTGGATAATGATCCAGGGTTATCGGTCCATACGCCATGAGCACTGCCATCGGCATTGGTGTTTAATACGCGCATCCCCCCAATTAACACGGTCATTTCTGGAGCGGATAAAGTCAAAAGTTGTGCCCGGTCAAGGAGTAACTCCTCTGCATGACGGTCGTGCATTTTGCCAACAAAGTTTCTGAACGCATCTGCGGTCGGCTCTAAAAAGGCGACTGAAACGATGTCGGTTTGTTCTTGAGTCGCATCGCAACGTCCCGGAGTGAACGGCACCGTTACTGAGTGACCTGCACGCTTAGCGGCCTGTTCTATAGCAGCACATCCCCCAAGCACGATCAAATCCGCCATCGAGACTTTTTTGCCTTGTGAATGAGATTGGTTAAAGTCGCTTTGGACTTTTTCTAAGGCTTTCAACACACCCGGCAAATGATCCGGACGGTTGACGGCCCAAGTGATTTGGGGCACCAAACGAAGACGACCTCCGTTGGCTCCACCACGTTTGTCACTGCCACGGAATGTCGCGGCACTGGCCCAAGCCGTCGACACCAAATCCGACGTCGACAGACCAGAATTCAGTAAAGCTTCTTTTAAGGCGGTAACATCAGCCGCATCGATTGACGCATAATCTGCTGTAGGAATAGGATCTTGCCAAACCAACTCTTCCTGAGGCACTTCTGGGCCTAAATAGCGCGAAAGTGGTCCCATATCTCTGTGGGTTAATTTATACCAAGCACGAGCAAACGCATCAGCAAAAGCCTCTGGGTTTTCGTGAAAGTGTTTCGAGATTCTGAGATATTCTGGGTCTTCTCTTAGCGCGATGTCGGTTGTGGCCATCATCGGGGCATGCGTCTTATTTGGGTCGTGTGCGTCAGGCACAGCATCAGATGCAGCACCGTCTTTTGGCGCCCATTGCTGTGCGCCTGCAGGACTCTTGGTGAGTTCCCATTCGTAACCGAAAAGGGTGTCAAAATAACTGTTATCCCAGGTAATGGGTGTTGGTGTCCAGGCGCCTTCGAGACCACTAGAGATCGTGTCTCCACCTTTTCCACTTTTGAAAGTGCTGAGCCAACCAAAACCCTGGTCTTGAAGACGTCCGCCTTCGGGCTCTACTCCTACATGCGCCGCATCGCCGGCACCATGGGTTTTCCCAAAGGTGTGTCCGCCAGCAATAAGGGCGACGGTTTCTTCGTCGTTCATGGCCATACGGGCAAAGGTTTCACGGATATCCCGAGCCGAAGCAATAGGGTCGGGCTTGCCGTTAGGGCCTTCTGGATTGACATAAATCAATCCCATTTGAACGGCACCAAGTGGATTTGCCAGATCGCGGTCTCCACTGTAGCGCTCGTCACCAAGCCATTCTGTTTCAGGACCCCAATAAATGTCTCCTTCTGGCTCCCAAATATCTTCACGACCTCCAGCAAAGCCAAAGGTGTCAAAACCCATAGATTCTAAAGCACAGTTTCCGGTCAGGATCATGAGATCCGCCCAAGAGATGCTGCGTCCGTATTTCTGTTTGATGGGCCACAATAAGCGGCGTGCTTTATCTAAGTTTCCGTTGTCTGGCCAGCTGTTGAGCGGGGCAAAACGCAGACTCCCTGAGCAAGCACCACCACGGCCATCCCCTACACGGTAAGTTCCGGCGCTGTGCCAAGCCATTCGTATAAAGAAAGGTCCATAATGGCCATAGTCTGCAGGCCACCAATCTTGTGAGTCTGTCATCAGATTAAAGAGATCTTGCTTTACCGCATTGAGATCTAATTGTTCAAATGCTTCTTTATAATTAAAGTCACCACCCAAAGGATTGGTTTGGGGGCTGTTTTGGTTAAGGATTTTGAGGTTTAGGGCATTAGGCCACCAATCTGAGTTAGATAAGGCTCCGGCCGCAGTGTGCCTGTGGGTCGCATTCAAGAAAGGACATTTCCCGGTAGCGTCTCCATTTTGGTTCATTGATTCCATAGTTCTGTTAAATTTTCCTACCAAATTTAAGAACTTAATTGAAGACTCTAATATCTAGGTAGATATTAATCTTCAATGGATCAATAGGCAGAACCTATTAGGCGCGCAAAAGTAAAACTTAAGCAAAAGAAGTATTTATAGACTAAACCAATAGGAGAGCTTAAGGTTTATGGATTGGTAGCGGCGGTAGAAGCTTGTGGTGTCAAAGCCGTCGTTATAGACAATAAACAAATCCGACATGGGCGCAAAACGCCACTGCAGCCTGGAATTAATACCTAAGTTGTCTTGTTGATTGCTGTATTGTATGAAGTTGGACCAGAATAAATTTTTGGTAAAAGTCCATTCGAGTTTTGGCGCCACAAGGATAAGATCGCCCGACGGAAAGGGATCAGGGAGTTCAATCCGGTTGAAATCAATATTCAGGCTTAGGTTGAATTTCGGCTGCACTCGGAAGTTGAATTGGCCTGAAAATCCAGTACGCCGCCCATTATAAAATTCACCAAAATTGATCTTTCCTTCCCAGTTAAAGACTCCTGCAAAATTAGAATTGTATCCGGCCTGATATTCATTATAGCGGTAATCACTGCCCATAGGCAATGGGGTGTCGCTATCACTTCTGGTCGGGTCAAAGTCATCAAATAGATAGACGTAGCGATTAAAGTAATTCAATTCAAAGCGGGACTGGTCTTTGAAATCCAAAATGTACTCCAGCTTAAGGGTTTGGTCGGTTTGCTTATAATTGAGATCTTGGGTATAGTAGAACTCATTGTAGAGTCCGATTTTGTGTGTGTTGATGTTGCCTGTTTTGGGATAAAAGATCCTGGTGACTTTGTCCGCTTTTTTGATGAATCCTTTGCGCGGCACAAAGCCCATATCGGCCACAAATTCTTGATCCACAAATAAGAGGCTACTAAAGGCATTCCAAAAGCGGGTGTTGTAACGCATTAAGAGCTGACTGGACATATTGCCTTGGGCGTCGTTGGGGTTAAAGGATTTGTGCGCGAAAAATGTCCCGGCCCATTTGTTGTCTTTTGATACGAGATTATAATCCAGACCTAAGACACGATTATAGGCCTGATCCGGGTCCAAGAAACCCTCATTGTTCGTGGCCTGTCGATTGATGAAAAACGCACCGATTTGGGATCTGCTGAACACTTTTTTCTGCAACGAAACCATGCTGTTGTTGTTACTCGGGATTTCGTTGGCGCGATCTTCTTGAGTTTGTACGGAGAGGACACCAAGACGCAAAGTGTTGCTCAGTTTGCCGCTCAAGCGGGCGCCGCCAATGATATTGTTTTGAATGGTATTGCCCTCTAGATCTTCTGCAATACCGATGCGCCTCGAGAAAAACGGAGCAGCATCTCGGGCATTGCCAAAACTGCTAAACAAGTCGCTGTTGTCTAGAAAAAATTGTCTTTTTTCGGGAAGGGATACCTCAAACCGGGTGATATTATTGATTAAATTGTCTGCTTCAACGTTCGAAAAATCAGGGTTAATGGTTAGGTCCAAGTTCATTTTGTTGCCAATAGGAACCTTGATGTCTGCGCCAAACTTTAGGTCTGAGGTCTGCGGCTGATCATTCTCAAAGTCCTGGGCGCTACTCAGGTTTGTATAGGGAATAACATAATTGGCCGTATTGTTTTTCAGTAACGGCCGATCAAACTCCAATACGCCTAAATACCCAAGATGAGACAGCATTTGGTTTTGATCCACGCGCGACCAAGTGCTGCGCTCATTAGTTTGAAGGTCAAATCGATAGGCTTGAAAATTCCATTGCGTACAACCTTCTGGATATTTGACAGAGACAAATGGAATCGCTATTTCGGCGACATATTGATTGCCCTGGATATGCCCATCGGCATACCACTTAACATCCCAATCGGGGTTAAACGAATTTCGGTCAATGCCGCCACCGGACACCAGTGATTCTCTCTGTGCTCCATAGGGGTTGACCCCAAATTGATAGGCATTGACGCCGTCTTGAAAGGTGTCAAAAAAAAACGAAACATTGTCCGTAGCGCTTCCCTGAAAATCTCTTTTGAGCGAAGCGACCACAAAATCCTTGGCACTGCTTTCGGCCACGATACCGATGTATAAAAAAGTTTTGTTGAATAAAATTTTGATTTCCGTTGGATATTGCGCCATCAACGTATCTGTTGGGAAGTTTTGATGAAAGGCACTGAGAGGTTCTGCTTTAAGCCATGCGGGCTCGTCTAAAACACCATCGATGGTCAAGGACTGTTCTATGTAAGTTGCTTTTGCCTTCGGGGTGTTTTGGGAAAAAGCAGCAAAACAAATAAACAGAAAAAAGCCAAGTGTGATCTTGATTTGGTGCATCGTAGGATGTTTCCCCAAAGAAAAGAAAAATATGCATGAAAAATGAAGCTAAAAAAATAACGATATAATAATCTTTTGATAACATTATCTCGTAACTTGCACATCCCTAATGTCTTATATAAATATTATGAGTTACCGTTCTACATGCCCCGTTGCCAGTTTCTTAGATATTGCAGGAGATCGATGGTCCTTACTAATCGTGCGCGAGTTGTTTGTTGGCAGAAAGACCTACAGCGAAATGTTGCACATGCCCGAATCTATTGCCACGAACATCTTGGTTGACCGTTTAAAGAAGCTCCAGGATCACCAGATCATTGGCATGATAAAAATGCCCAATAATAGTAAAACCAAGCACTATTACCTCACCGAAAAAGGGGTTGATCTGTATTCAGTAATGTGTGAGATGAGTCTATGGACCAGAAAGCACCTTGAGGGTATTGAGGTGCATCCCTTAGGGTTAGCCCAATGGAAGAGTTTTGATGAAATTGGTATTGAAGGCACTAAAAAGGTGGTCACAACGAGTTATCGTCAATCAAGGTCAGAACTGCTTAAGAGAGAATAAACAGTGCTCTGTTAGTTATCCAAAAATCCCGAAGTTCGGGACTTCCTGATGTGCTATAGTTTGAGTTAATGCACATCTGAACTGTTTTGGGCATGTTGTCTCATTATTTCCTTTACCTTGAAGAAGATTTTGACCCCTATGAAACGTAGAAATTTTATTTCAAAAACCGCATTAACGGGTCTAGGCTTAAGCCAGCTCTCTGGTGTTAGAGCCGCTTCGCTAACCCAAAGCAGAACCTTGCCTTCGGAATTAAAACAAAATATAAATCACAGCGTGTGCCATTGGTGCTTCTCAGGCATCCCTTTGGAAGAGTTTTTGCAAATTTTAGTGCGTTTAGGGATTTCTGCTGTGGATTTAATAGGCCCAGAACAATGGCCTCTGCTCAAAAAGTACAACATCCATTCGTCGATGTGTAGCGGGGCCGAAATTAGCCTAACCCAAGGATGGAATGACCCTCAATATCATGCCCAACTCATAGAAAACTATACCCAAATGATTCCTTTGGTGGCCGAGGCTGGTTACACCAACCTGATCTGTTTTAGCGGCAACCGCAACGGGATGTCGGATGCGGATGGTTTGCGCAATTGTGTCGGCGGACTGAGCCAGGTCATTCCTTTGGCCGAAAAACACGGCGTAGTGCTTCAGATGGAGTTATTTAATCAAATCGACCATACCGATTATATGTGTGATTCGACCCAGTGGGGGATTGCTCTTTGTCAGGCCCTGGGGAGTGAACACTTTAAACTACTTTATGATATCTACCACATGCAGATTCAAGAAGGAGATATCATACGCACCATTCAACAGTCTCACAAGTACTTCGGCCATTACCATACGGCAGGTGTTCCGGGGCGCAACGAAATCGATGAGACTCAAGAATTGTATTATCCAGCAATCATGCGCGCCATTGTTGCTGTTGGATTTAAGGGTTATGTCGCCCAGGAATTTGTGCCAAAATCAGCCGACCCTATTGCTTCGCTGATCAAAGCATTCGAAATCTGTGATGTATAAAATTATCTAGACTTTATAAAGCTTGCCTTTGAGCCAAAAGGATAGCCGCACCAGAATAATGAGCGCGGGCACCTCAATTAGTGGCCCAATCACTCCGGCAAATGCTTGTCCCGAATTGAGTCCAAAGACGGCGATTGCCACAGCGATGGCGAGTTCGAAATTATTGCCGGCGGCAGTAAAGGCAATTGCGGCATTCTTGCTGTAATCTGCGCCTAGGGCTTTGCTAACCAAAAAACCAATCAAAAACATGATCACAAAATAAAGGATAAGGGGGATGGCGATTTGGATCACAGCTCCGGGTATGGCCACGATCATTTCTCCTTTAAGCGAAAACATAAGGACAATTGTGGCCAGTAAAGCGATCAGCGTCAGAGGAGCGATCGACGGCAAAAAACTTTGCTCATACCACATAAGGCCCTTTTTTTTGACTAAAACTTTGCGACTCAAATAACCCAGGGCAAAAGGAATACCCAGATAGATGGCCACGCTTTCGGCAACCGTTTGGATCGAAATAGAGACAATCGCCCCGTCGAATCCAAAATAAGGCGGCAATACCGTAATGAACAGATAAGCATAAAAACTATAGGCAAACACTTGAAAAAGACTGTTGAGTGCGACCAGTCCTGCGCCATATTCACTGCTGCCCTCGGCCAGGTCGTTCCAAACCAAAACCATTGCGATGCAGCGTGCTAGGCCAATAAGAATGAGGCCCACCATGTATTCGGGTTGGTCCTTCAAAAAAATAAGGGCCAAAGCAAACATCAGGACCGGCCCAACAATCCAATTGAGTAATAATGAAATAGACAACACTTTGACATTGGTAAATACTTTGGGCAATAAGGCAAAATCAACTTTGGCCAGCGGGGGGTACATCATGATGATCAATCCAATAGCGATTGGGATGTTGGTGCTGCCACTGCTGAATTGGTTGATAATTGTGCCGCTCGAGGGGAAAAAGTAGCCCACTGCGACCCCTATAGCCATGGCCAAAAAGATCCAAAGGGTCAGGTATTGATTTAAAAAGCTGAGTTTCTTGGGTTGATGGGTCATGTCTGTGGCGTCTTAATTTAAAAAAGTGGTTGGCGAAGGTAGTTTAAGCGGTTTGAATTTGAGCAAATACAAAAAACAATTCGCTGGCAATCTCTAAAGAGCGCTCATTGTATTTGCTAGATTCTTGAGGGGTGTCATCATAGGCCTTGGGGTCGTTGTAGCGCACGGGGATTCTTTGGTCTGCCCCAGCAATAAATGGGCAGTTTTCGTCGGCATGGCTGCAGGTCATAACGGCTGCAAATTGCTGTGCGGGGTTGGCGGGGTCATCAAAAAGTTTTGAAAAGGCCTTTATGGGCGTGCCCTGCGTGCTATAAGCCAGGTAATAATGTGGGTTGTCTTGGGGGGCGTGGCGGATGTTAAACCCTTGATTTTGTAGTGTTTCAATTGCCCGATGGTTAAATGCGGTGACTTCGACCCCCCCAGAATAGCATTGAACATTAAGGCCAAAGTATGCTGCGGCTGTCTGGCCCCAGACCTGCGCAAATTGGCTGCGGCGCGAGTTGTGGGTACATATGAAATTAAGTGCTGCTTCGCCCTGATGATTTAAAGCCTCTTGCAGATACGCGATCAGGGGCTGTAACACCTCTTTTCGTTCTGGTAAAATAGGGCGTGATCTGGCTTGCTCAATTGTTGCTGCTAGTGGGGCATTAAGGTTTGTTGATGTATGATAAAGGCTCATTATTATGGCTTTTTAAAACGTCAAAAGTAAGGTATTTTTCACCATCGTATGTTGCGATAAGTTTAAGGTTGATGCATCAGCGTGAAGGTTTTTAAAAAGAGTTTACGGGGTGTCAAAAGATTGAAATTCAAAATAAAAGAGGGTGTCAATAGGCACGCTAAAGGCGTGGGCTAGCTTCATCCCCAATTCGAGGCTGGGATTATAACGATAGCTTTCAATAGAGATGATTGTTTGGCGACTCACGCCAACCTTGTGGCACAGCGTCTCTTGTGACCATTGGTTTTGTAGGCGGTATTCTTTGACTCGGTGGCGAAAAATCATATCTCGTGTTTTGTGTTAAAAGCAACGATGGCAAAAGTCATTGGCCCTGCCTTTGGGAAGGCTAAGGTTGGTCCTATACTGCGGTACACCAGTTGGCTGGTGTTGAAAATGGGAGCAGTCCAAAAGGCAACAAATAAGGCACAAACCAATTGGCGGCAGGCGTAAAGTTGTTTTTTAGTCGTATTTTTAAACGTCTTGAGCATGAAATAAGTTAAGTTTGCTTTACAAATATAGATATTTTAGCATGTAAAACAAGCTTAACGTCAAGAAAATGACAAATTGTAAAGTAAACTTTACCAAAATAACTATTTTTGGTGTAAATAAAAGCCGATGAAAAGACGTGAATTTATCCAATACAGCGGTGTGCTCTCTGCGGCAGTACTGATGCCTGTATCTTGTTTGTCTGTGCCCTCGCGGGGTAATTATCCTATGGGGTTACAGCTTTATACGGTGCGCGATGTTATGGAACTTGATCCGATCGGGACGCTGACACGACTCAAGGATATGGGTTACACCCACTTCGAGAGCTATGGATTCGATACCGTAAAGGGTACCTACTATGGCATGAAACCCTCAATATTCAAGGCACAATTGGACGCCCTTGACCTGGCGACCACCAGTGGACATTATGGTTTTGCGGATCAATTTGATTTGACGGCCCAGGCGCTAATGGACTACACTGATCGCTGTATCGAGGGGGCCGCAGCGCTCAACGACCCCTATATTGTTTGGCCTATTTTACGCCCGGCGCAACACACGCTCGAGGGTTATAAGCAATTGGCTGAGAAGCTGAACCTCATTGGAGCGCGCTGCAAAGCCTCAGGCATTGGGTTCGCTTATCACAATTTTGGTTATGATTTTGACTTATATGACGGTATAATGGGTTATGATGTGGTTTTGAATGAAACCCAGGCCGATTTGGTGCAGATGGAAGTAGATTTTTACTGGGTGATGCACGCAGGGGTCCTTACGCCGAAGGAATTGATCGAAAAGGCTCCGGGGCGATTCCCGCTGTGGCACATCAAGGACATGGACAAGATCACGCGCGATTACACCGAGATGGGGAACGGGTCCATTGATTATACAAGCCTATTACCCGATCCAAAGCGCGCTGGTTTGCAGCAGTATTATGTCGAACAAGGCGGTAATTTTGCTGTCAATTCGATGCAGAGTGTTGACCAAAGCGCTCAATACGTGCAACGGGAGTTGTTGCATTTGTTGTAACGTAAAAGTTGGCCTGGGGGGCAGACCGGATTTATGACCTATCTGTCACAAAACAAATAATGAGTACATTAACGTGGTGAAAGCATAAAATAACAAACGCAAACCTCAAAGATTTATGGCAATCAATACGGCGGTCAAAAAAATTGGATTATGGTCCAGCACGGCACTCATCACAGGCAATATGATTGGCTCGGGGATTTTTTTGCTTCCGGCCACACTAGCGGCATATGGCGGCATTAGTTTATTTGGTTGGTTCTTTTCGGCTCTTGGTGCTCTGTTTTTTACGCTAATTTTTCGTTGGCTATCCCAACGCATGCCCGATACAATTGGCGGACCCTATGCTTATACCAAAACGGTCTTAGGTGATTTTTGGGGTTTTTTGGTCGGCTGGGGGTACTGGATTTCTATTTGGTGCACCAACGCGGCTATTGCGGTAGCTTTTGTGGGTTATTTGACTGTTTTTGTGCCGGAGGTAGGCCAGCACAAAGCCTTGGCCATTGCCTCGGGGCTCGGGGCGATTTGGTTGTTCAGCTTCATTAATTCGTGGTCTATCATGACCATCGCATGGGTACAAAAAATCACGACAGTGCTCAAGCTTATACCGATATTGGCCATTAGCTTTATTGGGATATGGTACATCGACTGGTCCCTAATTTCTTTTGAGAATATTAGTGGTAAAAGTGATTTTCAAGCTATTTCGGCCACAACAACCTTAACGCTATTTGCCTTCTTGGGCCTAGAATCGGCAACGGTTGCCAGCGCTAAAATTAAAAACGCCAAAAAGACGGTAGGACGTGCCGGCATGATTGCCTTGGGCATTACCACGGTGACTTATATTTTATCCTCAGTAGCCATTTTTGGTATTTTACCTCCAGAGGTCCTGATGGATTCGACAGCCCCTTTTGCTGATGCTGCTTCAAAATTTTGGGGGGTGTCTTCCAAATACATTGTGGCTGGCGGGGCCATCGCGGCTACCCTAGGCGCGCTAAATGGATGGATTTTGATACAAGGCCAAATCCCTATGGCCACGGCCAAAGATCGCCTTTTCCCTCAGTTTTTTGCTCGAGTCAATGGACATGGTGCCCCGATATTGGGCATTGTTGTCTCCAGTCTTTTGGCCTCGACTGTTTTGCTCTTTCGTTTTTCGGAGCGCCTTGTGGATGTGTTCGCTTTTATGATGAATCTGTCAACCCTGTCGGTGTTGACGCCTTACCTGATGTCTATTGTGAGTTTGATTGTGTTACTCAATAATTCGCAAGAGCGCCATCGTTATCCGATGATGGGCGTCGGAGTTTTGTCGATTTTATTTATTTTTTGGATCATTTACGGTTGTGGGATTGAGGTGGTGCGTTACGGCGGCTTATTGATCTTATTGGGCATCACGATTTATTACATTTGGATAAAGAAAAAGCTATGAGTAAATTTTTTGTAGACCCGGATATCCGTAAGGCGGAAACCTTGCCAACGGACTTTTATACCGATACAGCTGTTTTTGAGCAGCTCAAGTCGGCTGTTTTTGAAAAAACGTGGCAATGGATTGGCGATGACCAGACTTTGGTCCCCCTGAGCGAATCCGTGAGCCCAGTGACCCTGATGGACCCGATGCTTTCTGAGCCGCTTCTGGTGGTCCGTGATAAGGAAGGGAACGTGCAGTGCCTGTCCAATGTATGTACCCACCGAGGCAATATTTTGGCGCATCATCCGTGCAAAGCCAAGCAGCTCGTGTGTGGTTATCATGGTCGGCGATTTGGCCTCGACGGTGCCTTCAAAAGCATGCCCGAATTTGAACAAGCCAAAGATTTTCCGCGGCCCTGCGACGATTTGCACCGTTACGACCTACGCCAATGGACCAAGCATCTTTTTGTGAGCATCGCCCCAGCTTTTGATTTTGAAGGCGTGCTCGCAGTCATCAATGAACGTGTGGGCTTTTTGCCGCTCGATCAGTTTAAATATGATGCAGTGCAAAGCCGCGATTACATTGTCAATAGCCATTGGGCGCTGTATTGCGACAATTATTTGGAGGGCTTCCATATTCCGTTTGTCCATGATGAGCTCAATGCCGCGATTGATTATGATACCTATACCACCATTCTTTATGACCATGCGAGCCTGCAAATTGGCTATGCCAAAGGCGCGAGTGATGCTTTTGATTTGCCCGAAGGCCATGTCGATTATGGGAGCGAAGTATCGGCCTACTACTATTGGGTTTTCCCGAATATGATGTTTAATTTTTATCCGTGGGGTCTATCGATCAATATCGTACGGCCATTGTCTCCAACGCAGTCCAAGGTGTCGTTTGTGACTTACGTTTTTGATGCCAGCAAACGTGAAAAAGGCGCCGGTGCAGCGCTAGACAAAGTCGAACGTGAAGATGAGTTTGTGGTCGAAGCCGTCCAAAAAGGCATCCGATCACGCCATTATACTACAGGTCGTTTTTCGCCCACCCGCGAAAAGGGCGTGCATCATTTCCACCGATTGTTGGCGGAGTTTATGGCAGAGTAGTGCGGCGCGTTTCTGATCATGGTCCGATCAACTACCGGCCAAGAATGTGCCGAATATCCCGACAGCCAGCTCTGCCCAAATCAGCAAAAAAATTAAGAGCAATAGCGCTATAAGGCCAATACGCTGCGTTTTTTCGCGGACTTTTTGCCGGACTACTGCTACAGCCATCGTTAGGCTGAACAGTAACCCGGCCATCACCAAAAAGTCACCAAATGACCAATCGACCTGGTCAGTAAATTGCATCGCAACCAAAGGAATTAAGAGCAGAGAAAGCACCATCAGGGTGCGTTGGAAAAGAAGTTTTGATGGCATCATGGGTGTAAGGGTTTTTTTTGGTTGCGTTGGTCTGGTGCGAGATTTGCCTTGTGTCTTCTAAAATTAAGGCTTTTGCGTATCCCACCGATGGCTAAGTGTATTTTTTCTAAAGAGATTCCTGCGACAATTCTTGTATTTTACTGCCCATTAACGTGCTACACGCAACCTATTTTGGATGGAAAAATAGGTTGGAATTTTTAAAAAAATTACTTGCAAGTATCGGCTAAAGAGCTTAGATTTGCACCTTATTTTTAATTATTCTAAATAAGGATAGTGCGGTATTTTTATTTTTTTCTCTTTATTTATTTGGGCTTTGGATCAGGCGTAGGGGCCCAAGTCAGTCTCTCTGCTCAGGATTCGGTTGTGATCAAGTCAGAACAACTCAAGGAGGTGTTGCTCATGGGCAATGCCATCATCGGCAATAAATTCAAGAGCCGCAACAAGACCGGCTCATCAATTTATCTTTCGAAAGGTGAGATACAAAAATATGGATTTACCGATATCAACCGTACGTTGCAATCCATTCCTGGGGTCAACAGTTACGAAGAGGATGGCTTTGGTCTGAGACCTAACATTAGTCTGCGGGGCACGTCTCCAGAGCGCAGCGCCAAGATCAACTTGATGGAGGATGGCGTCCTGATCGCTCCAGCACCCTACAGTGCGCCGGCGGCCTATTACTTTCCAACGATGGCGCGCATGGAAGCCTTAGAAATTGTCAAAGGAAGCAGCCAAATTCAATATGGCCCAAATACTACTGGTGGGGCGATCAATATGATTACTGCAGTAATACCTGATAAATTTTCAGGCAACGTCTCGATGGCCCGGGGGAATTACCATTCGGGTAACCATCAAGTGACCTTAGGCGATAGTGGCCAAAACTTTGGCTACCTGGCGAATTACTTAAACTACTATTCTGGAGGATTCAAATATCTTGACGGCGGAGGTGCTACAGGTTTTGATCGTTCTGACTATATGATAAAGTTAAGGGGACAAACCGACTCAGATGCAGCCGTTTATCAGTCGCTTACGGCCAAAATACATTACTTTGAGGAACAAGCCAACGAGACCTATTTAGGCCTCACGGATCATGATTTTGAACGGACACCGTATCGGCGTTATAAGGCCTCGGCAAAAGATGTTATGGATGCCCTACAGCAGCAAATTCAGCTGACCCATGTGGCGCAGTTTTCTCCTACCTTGTCCATTACCACCAATGCCTACCTCAATAAATTGCAACGCAATTGGTATAAATTGGACGATGTGACCTTGGCCGAAAAAGTGGGGATCAGTGCGGTGCTCATGGCACCAGATCAATATCCTTTGGCCTACCAGGCCCTTTTGGGGTCGCAAGACACCGCGCCTGATGTATTGGGGGTTAAGGCTAATAACCGCCGTTACCTTTCGACAGGTATTCAGTCGGTCGCCCGATGGACTTGGGGCCAGAATTGGCGGCATACGATCGAGTTTGGCGCGCGTTATCACTATGACTACGAGGATCGATTTCAGTGGGTCGACCGCTACGGATTCGAGCAAAATGAATTGGTCAAAACGACTTCGGGAGTCCGCGGATCGGACGCTAACCGGATCAATAAGGCCCGTGCCATTGCGAGTCATATTTTGTACACAGCCAAGGTTGGGCAATGGACCTTTACTCCTGGTGTGCGCATGGAAGATATAACCCTCGAACGTTTGGATTATGGTTCGACTGACCCCCAAAGAGAAGGAACCGACCGCCAAACCAAAGCGAATCAATTGCTTGTTTGGATTCCTGGAATGGGGGCGAATTACCGTCTTAATAACATGATTCAGGTCTTTGGAGGCATCCATAAAGGATTCTCTCCTCCGAGCATCACGCCAGGCCAAAAGGCCGAGAAAAGTATAAATTATGAATTGGGGACGCGTTTTGACCACCTGGGTGTCCAGGGCGAAATCGTGGGCTATTATAACGATTATCAAAATCTTTTGGGCAGTGACTTAAGCGCAACTGGGGGCACAGGGAGTTTGGATCAGTTTAATGCGGGTGCCGTTATGGTTAGTGGACTCGAATTTGCAGTGAATTATGATGTGCTGCAAAACAATAAACAGGATTACACCCTTCCAATATCCCTCACCTATACCCTTACCGATACTGAGTTTATGACGAGTTTTGACAGTAGTGAGGCCATTTATGGAGTGGTGAATCAAGGCGATGAAATTCCGTATATTCCGAAAAATCAAGTGGCTCTTGGAGTTGGCGTGGAGCACAATAAATGGGCGCTGAATCTCAATGTCCGACACCGCAGTGGCTTTAGAACGCGTGCTGGCTCTGGAATGATGGACCCAGCCTATAGTGTTACGGCCAATACGCTGGTAGATGCTTCGGCTCATTATTTTGTTTGGCCTGGACTAAAGCTTGCAGCCAATGTCATCAATCTATTCGATGAGGTTTATGCTGCATCACGGACGCCAGCAGGATTGAGACCTGGCCACCCATTTGGCCTGAGTTGTGCCGTCACGTATCTATTTTAAACCCGTTGTTGTACCGAGCCAAAGCCGACGAAAATCGCCCTGCGGGTCATACATATCCGCTTGACGAGCGGTATTGAAGACACGATCACGCGGATCGTTACCCACACCACTGGCATACATCCAATTGCCCCAATTACAATCAACGTCGTAGTCGATAAGATGGGTTTCAAAATAGGCGGCGCCTAAGCGCCAATCTTGGCCTAAGGTTTTGGCCCAATAACTTGCGGTATTTTGTCTGCCACGATTACTCATCCAACCAGTTTTGGCCAACTCAATCATATGCGCATTAACAAACGCGTCTTGCGTTTGTCCTTGTTGCCATTTCTGAAACAAATCTGTATCATGACCACGCGCAAAGGACTTGTTCAGCGTTGTTTTTTTGGCCGTTTTGTGGATCAAAACAATATACAGCCTCCACCCGCTGGCTTTGCGCACAAGCCTCACGCAACAAAGGGTGATCGGCAACTCTGAGGTTATCGGTAAACCAGACTAAGGCGTTCATTGGGATGATTTATTTCTGCGACATTTTTCGGAACAATAGACCACGCTCTCCCAATTCTTTTCCCATTTTTTGCGCCAAGAAAACGGCCGTTGGCAAACGGGACAAGTCTTTTGGGCTAAAAAGGGCTTTTGGTGCATGGATTCTATTGTTTGAGGCGGATTGGTCTCATTCACTAAATAGAAATTAAACGCGATCTACAACAACTTTGTAAGTTGGGTCTTCCAAAACATTGACATCAATAATTTGCTCGGCATTTGCCAGCAATTGTTTGCAGTCTGAACTTAAGTGCTTAAGATGGACAGACTTTCCGGCCTTGAGGTAGCGCTCGGTAATTTTGTTCAAGGCTTCGATGGCAGACATGTCGACCACACGGCTTTCGGCAAAATCAATAATGACCTCCTTGGGGTCGTTGCCGACGTCAAATTTCTCATTAAATGCAGTGACGGAGCCAAAAAATAGTGGGCCGTATATTTCGTAATGTTTCACGCCATCGTCATCGGTGTATTTGCGGGCTCGGATGCGTTTGGCATTGTCCCAAGCAAAAACCAATGCGGCAATAACAACACCAATAATGACCGCCAAGGCCAAGTTGTGCAGCAGAACAGTAACCAAGGTCACCATGACCATCACAAAGATGTCTGATTTGGGCATTTTGTTAAACGTTCTTAGGCTCGCCCATTCGAAGGTGCCTATCGAAACCATGATCATAAGACCTGTCAGCGCTGCCATGGGCACTTTTTCAATCAATCCAGAGCCGAACATCACAAAAACCAATAACATAATCGAAGCGACAATACCAGATAAACGGGCCCGTGCTCCGTTGGAGATATTGATCAAACTCTGGCCGATCATGGCACAACCACCCATTCCTGAAAACAAACCAGACAACATATTGGCCAGACCTTGAGCAATGGCTTCTTTATTGCCACGACCACGGGTTTCGGTTATTTCATCAATAATGTTTAGGGTCAAAAGGCTCTCGATCAAACCGACCCCAGCAACGATTGCGGCGTAAGGGAATATCAGAGCAAGTGTCGCGAAGGTAAAGGGAACACTCGGAATGTGAAACGGCGGAAATCCACCAGCGATCGAGGCCATGTCGCCCACGGTTTTGGTGTCGATGTCAAAAAAGGTCACTAACCCAAAAACGACTAAAATGGCGGCAAGTGAGGCCGGAATTATTTTTGTCAATTTGGGCAGCCCATAGATGATGACCATGGTCAAGAGGACCAATCCAAGGATGATGTATAGCGGGGCTCCAGTAAGCCAATTTCCGGATTCATCCTGAAATTGGACCAGTTGTGACATAAAAATAATGATGGCTAGTCCGTTGACAAAGCCGAAAATAACGGGATGCGGAACCAAACGAATTAATTTACCAAGCTTGAGCAAACCCGCAGCCAGCTGAATGAGTCCAGCCAAAATAACGGCGGCAAAAATGTATTCTACGCCATGCGATTTGGCTAAGACCACAAGTACGACCGCGACGGCACCAGTGGCACCTGAAATCATTCCTGGACGCCCTCCGAGGATCGAAGTCACCAGACCCATCATAAAGGCAGCATATAAACCAGTCAAGGGCGATACTCCGGCAATAAGAGCAAAGGCGACAGCCTCAGGCACTAAGGCCAGTGCCACAGTAATTCCGGACAAGACTTCGGTCTTGTAATCTACTTTGTGTGTGAAATCGAAAAGGTTTAGGTAATTTTTCATCAAGATGTTTCGTCTGTGCAGGATTTATGCCCTTGGTTAAGAAGCGGCAAAGATACACCCCTTTTGCAGGACAGAAAAACAAACTTTGATGGCGGTATTTATAACGCACTGACGCGATGGGTTATTCTACTTTTTCCATGGCCTGATAAATCCTCAGGATAGCCAATCCAAAAAGCACGCTCGAGAGAATCAGTAATATATTGACCAGGCCCGATGTGGCAAAAGACAGGCGAATCAGGATGGTACAAATGACAAAACCCGTATTGCGAATGAGCTGGCTGTAGCGTTCGGTATATTGGAAGGATAGTAAAAGAATAAAAACATCAGCTAATATCAAAATAGTGAAAAACTCATTATAAAACACGGCGTTGATATCAGGGAAGATTGCGCCTTGTGTTGCTGCTGTAGAAAACAGCATCTGGGCCCAGTCAAAAAAAGCATACAAGGAGGTGCATAGCAATACCGGAAGTAAAATTAAGCTGACCGCTCGTTTAGAACTGACAAATCTTTTGAGGCGTTGGTCAAAAGGACGCTTGTCTATTTTTTGTTGATGACGGTTAAAGAGAAAGATCAAGAAATAAAGGATCAGTACGCCGCTGAGGTCATAGATAAGTTCTCTGTTGGCGGGATAATCAAACCAGTTGACGTCTAGTTCTATTTTGGGGATATCGCCAAAAATACGGCGGATGATGATCAGTGAAATGATCTCAAACTGTTTCGAAACTGCGGTGGTGAATGAGCGCGGCAAGTAAACAATCAGCAGGTAAATTTCATAAACTAAAATGATCGAAAACGGCGTGTAAATGGCCGAAATGGGGTCCTCTAAAAGCTGGGCGGTAAATGGAATGTCAAAGAGGTCAATCTTTTTGGCATAAATGAGCGCCAGGTGGACAATAAATCCGAAAAGTGAGAGCCATAAGGTGATCCGTTCTATTTTTTTCTGATTGGCATCTGAAAAAATTCGCTCGAATGCGCGATCGATTAAAGGAAATCCTAGGTGCATGATTTTGTAAATTTAGAATAGATTAAGGCGTTGCTTAGGGTAAAGATTTTGCTGTTTCTCCGACCTACGATACGATTAAAATTAGAGATTAATATACGGAATTTTCTCTAGTTTTATGATTCAAAATTTATGGCCTGTTGGAGACCTTTTTTGGAATAAGTTGTAGTTTTGAAAAAAAAATTGAAAATCATGCGCACTCCTGCTTTATGGCTTACGGCCTTTTACTTTTTAAGTTTTCCACTTATGGCACAGAAATACGAAACCCAACAGTTTAAGGTGCTCAATGATTCGGAAGAATTTGAGCTGAGATATTATCCACCAGTAATGAAAATTCAGTCAGCCAATGATTTTGGATCCCTGTTTAATTATATTTCCGGAAGTAATACCAGCAGCACCAAAATCGCCATGACCACACCAGTTTATATGGGTGATGCTAAAGGGAATGAGGTCATGGAATTTGTCTTGCCAGCATCTTTTGATCAAACCAATACCCCGGGCGCTGCATCAGAAGGTGTACGGGTATTTCAATCGAACCCAGGCTATTTTATTGCGGTCTCTTTTGGGGGGTATGCGACCTCGAGGAGTCAAAAAAAGATTGCCGAACAACTTCGGGAAATTGCCAAACAAAAAAACTTCACGATCATCAGTGCGCCTATTCTTCTGGTATATAATGCCCCTTTTCAAGTGTTCGGCCGAAAGAATGAAGTGCTTTTTGAAATTGCTCACCAACCATAATTTTTAAAGGGACTACGTATTCAGGATAAAAAATCATCTTGCAAGACAAGACGGCTCTTAAATTAACGGGATCATTATATATGGGAAGTAAAATATAGCCGTTACTTTGCGCTCATGATGCTTTTATCTTTACGTTGGTTCTCGGGGATATCCCATGTTATTTATGGAGTCCTTGCTTTGGTGATGCCCTTTTACATTGAGGAGTTCGTCCGCTATGGCTTTGGGGACTACAGGGTGTTGATCAGTCTGAGCCAGGTGATTGGTGGTTTGGGTTTGTTGGCTGGCTTCTATAGTCGTAAACTAACCCTGGTCAGCGCTGGATTATTGAGTATAATGATGCTTAGCGCTGTTCTTACCCGTGTCGTTATTCAGGACGAATTCATAAAGACGGCTCCGGCAATTGCCTATTTCTTGATTAATTCCTTTATTTTTATCAAAAGCCTAAAACAAATAAAATGAAAAATATCAAATACGTCCTTATGATTTTTGTGCCATCATTGGTGCTTAATGTCTGGTTATTTAGATTTAATAAAGCCACTATTTATCGTGGTGGAGACGCCACTAATATGATTGAAGAATTTGCTGCTTACGGGCTGAGCGAATCGATGGTTTACATCGTTGGCGGTTTAAAAGTATTGGCTGCTTTAGGATTATTGTTGGGCTTTGTTTATCGCAAGTCGATTGTGCCTTCAGCTTTACTGATGAGCGTCCTTATGGTTGGTGCTATTGCCATGCATTTTACTGTTGGTGATGCGCCCATAAAGTATCTGCCAGCAGGCCTTATGCTTCTATCTAGTCTCGGGATTTTATATGCGGACAAGAAAATGGCCTAATTAACTCAGGCCTTAGATTCTAGTTTTCCGGCAATAAACCCGGTAGTCCATGCTGCTTGAAAATTGAAGCCTCCGGTAACGCCGTCAATATCCAAAACTTCGCCGGCAAAATAGAGCCCAGGCCGACGTTTGCTCTCTAAGGTATGGGCATCAACATCGGACAAACTCACCCCGCCACAGGTCACAAATTCTTCTTTAAAGGTTGTTTTGCCGCGCAGATCGTAGCGGTCGTAGAGCAGTGCATTGAGCAACTGATTACGGTGCTTTTTAGAAAATTCATTCCAGCGCTTATCACTCGGGATTTCTAGCTTTTCCAACAAATACAACCACAATCGTTTCGGAACCTCAGGCATGCGAAAAGTCGAAAGTTGCGCCATGGGTTTTTGATTGATTTGGTCTTGAAACAAGTCCCGTACCTGATCTTCGGTATGCTCCCCTAGCCACGACACGACAAATGATGTTGCGTACTGCCGCTCTGCCAATAGTCGCGCGCTAAATGCAGATAGCTTCAATATGGCTGGGCCACTCATCCCCCAGTGGGTAATCAACAAGGGCCCGGTAGTGGTTAATTTTTCTCCTTCAATACGCACTTTGGCATGGGGTGCGACGGTGCCCATTAAAGCCGTTATGGGATGCTTAGGGAGGTTGAAGGTAAACAGACTTGGAACGGGTTTTTCTATGCTGTGCCCGAGCGCTTTGAGCCAATCCAAACCTTCTTCTTTGGGGGA
>DGAU01000012.1:0-2200 GCA_002384055.1 Flavobacteriaceae bacterium UBA4022 | reverse complement strand
ACCAGGTCAAATCCAGAATCTCTTGGGATCAATTGGGTAATCGAAGATTGAGTTTTGAGGACCCCTCCGAGTTGTTCATATGCGGTTGTAAGGACATCGATGATGCTTTGGGAATTATCGCTTGTGGGGAACATGCGATTGTCCTTCTCGGTTTTCAGAGCCACTCCTCGTTGGGTAAACCAATCTATAGTGTCTTTGACCTCGAATTGATGAAACGATTTTTTGAGGAATTTCTCCCCACGAGGATAGTTTTTGATGAGTGCGTCCCTATCGAAGCAAGCGTGGGTGACATTACAACGTCCGCCACCGCTCACGCGGACCTTGGACAGTACTTTGCTGGATTTTTCAAACAAAGTAACCCCCGCATTTGGATGATGCTCTTTGGCCGATAGGGCTGCAAAAAAACCAGCAGCGCCCCCGCCAATAACGGCAATTTTCATGTCATTCGCCTTTAGTGTGTGCCAAAGATACCGCTTTAAAGGCATACCCAAAGCCAATAACACTGGGCGCAAAGAACCCCCTGTGGTTTAACTGATGTAACGGGATAATAGTCAAAAATAGGCAGACGGATTTTTATTTGGGATTATCCCATAATTTGACGAAATTGTACCAAATACAAACCGTCATGGGAATCGCCAGCCTTCTTCGGATTAACGAAATGCTTACCACTGGTAAGGTTGCGCTTGACACGATCAGATGCTTCAATCATGAGTACTGCGGCTTATTCGGTTTGAAATAGATTACCCCGCTGTCCGTTCTGAGTGCAGGCGAGAACATGAATTAATTTCAGCTTCCTAGATAATTAAAATTGAAAAAAATACACACTGATGGCCTCATTTGTATTGCATTATGGTACACATTTTCTTGTCCCCATCGGGATTGCCTATTGGTTTTATAAACCTCAGTTTTGGCGTGTGTTATTTATTTTTTTGGGCGCCATGCTGATTGATCTTGATCACTTGTTGGCCACGCCTATTTTTGCCCCTGAGCGTTGTAGTATATTTTTTCACCCGTTGCATAGCGCTTTGGCCATAGTGGTTTATGTCTTGTTGCTATTTTTTAGGCCATCACGGCTCATTGGGATGGCCTTATGCTTGCACATTATTGCCGACAGTTTAGACTGCTTGTTATGAACAGGATGGACCTGGAACCCATCAGCGGTATCTGTTCTGGCTTCATTGCTTGTTGGCTTAATTTAATCAAATGTAAAAACCTAAATCAGAACCACAATATTCTTTATTGTAATGCAACAAAATGGGCGATGCTTTTGCATCGCCCATTTTGTTTGTAAGGCTATTAGTGAGAAAGGGCCTGATTAGTCTTGTGCGGGCACAGCAAATATCAGGTTCTCGAAAATGACCGATGCGTTCCATCCATTAGGATTGTACTCTGACATTTTTGTTGTGCTGACAATCTCTTCAGGCAATGTCACGCCCACACGAAACTTCATTAAACTAGCTAAAGTATCAAACATATCCCATGTGACAACTGGGCTCCAGTCTTTTGAGAGCGGGGCAATTCTGCGGCCTACACCCCAATTGATCATGCCCATATCGGCCATATTGGCATCAAAGTAATCGTGCCATAGGGTTTGATTTTCGGTAATGAATCCGTTTAGGTTTTTTGGTGTGGCAAAGTTGAATTGGATATAAGCCCCAAGACCGCGACTAATCCCCGCTTCTTCTGCAAACACGTGGCGACCATCCTTCACCCAAGTAAATTTTTCGCTAAGCGATTCAACCATTTCTTGTTCTTTTTTGGTCAAAACATTAGGCGCATTATTCCACCACGCAGCTTTATCGCTAAGGAGTGCATCTACATTTTGACTTCCTTGAATAAACAAGTAATTATAAATTTCTTCGTCGTCAACGCCATCTAATCGATAGGTTTTGAGAAAACCCCAGAAGGAGATATCTCCTTTGTCTACAGCGTCTTGGGCGACTTTTTGCATGTAGATTTTTTGTACTTGTTCAAAGGCG
The DNA here is from genome assembly GCA_002384055.1 of Flavobacteriaceae bacterium UBA4022. GTDB lineage: Bacteria > Bacteroidota > Bacteroidia > Flavobacteriales > Flavobacteriaceae > BACL21. The sequence goes on along the minus strand of DGAU01000012.1, from coordinate 221 downwards.
GCTAAATCACCTTCGACGCGCACCAGGTGCAATGAAAACATTGGATTGTCTTGGCTAAAACCAGTGATACTGGCAGCAAGAAATAGGAAAAGAAATATTTTTTTCATGGTTTTGGATTTATGTTTATGGTCTAAAAATAATATTTTTAATGGCTATACGCAAGTAATATAATATAAAACTGACCATTTTGTACTATTGCGTGGTTTTACAGTATTTATATT
>DGAU01000003.1:143358-179172 GCA_002384055.1 Flavobacteriaceae bacterium UBA4022 | reverse complement strand
GAATCGTTCCCGCCTGTGGCGCCAAATGTAGATAGAGGTATGTGCGACAATAAATCGTAACCGTCACAAGGGTAGTTTCCGGCCATTCCTCCAGAGCAAGGCTGGGCGATAACCGCAAAAGACATTAAAATAAAAGTAAGGGCTGTGTATAGTCGCATTTTTCAGTTTGAATTAAGTGGAAATAATTTTCAGGTAAAACTAACAAAATAATATTAAGGATTGTGTTAAGGTTTCTTATAATTCAATGCGCTTGGGCAGTATGCCATTAGGCAAGTACAGGATTGTATTGGCTTGTGTCTTTGATCTGCACGGAAAAGCCCTTGAGATTGTGTAACTTTGCCCCGCGATTTTAAGGTAATGAAATAATAAAAAGTAGAGATGCTAGAAAATAAAAACGATCAAAGAACACCCATTTCTGATCTTGGGGAATTTGGCTTAATTGATCACCTCACAAAGGGGATTAGTACGATTCATTCCGACACCATAAAGGGTATAGGGGATGATGCAGCAGTCCTTAAAATGAACAAAAACGAGGTTCAAGTGGTCACCACCGACTTATTGCTCGAAGGCGTGCATTTTGATCTGGCTTATATGCCACTCAAGCACCTGGGCTATAAGGCAGTTGTGGTCAATCTCAGCGATGTCTGTGCCATGAATGCCCAACCAAAACAAATAACGGTGTCTATTGCGGTATCCAATCGGTTTACGGTCGAAGCGATCGAAGAACTGTACGAAGGCATCAAACTCGCGTGTCAAAAATACCAAGTCGATTTGGTCGGTGGAGACACCACCTCATCGACAACAGGACTGGTGATCAGTATTACCGCCCTTGGCACGTGCCTCTCAGGCGATGTGATTTATCGATCTGGAGCCAAAGTCAATGACTTACTGGTGATTTCGGGAGATATTGGGGCGGCATATTTAGGCCTACAAGTATTGGAACGTGAAAAACAAGTTTTTGCGGTGAACCCCAAGGCACAGCCCGATTTGGAACCTTACCATTATTTGGTCGAACGCCAATTAAAACCTGAAGCGCGGACGGACATCATTAAATTATTGGCGGACTTAAAGGTAAAGCCGACCGCCATGATTGATATCAGCGATGGGCTCTCCTCCGAAATTCTGCATCTGTCCAAAGCGTCAAAGGTTGGCTGTTCAATATATGAAGATAAATTGCCCTTGGATCCTCAGGTCATCACTACCTGTGAAGAATTGAATTTGGACAGCACCACGATTGCCTTGAGCGGTGGTGAGGATTATGAATTGTTGTTTACGATCGATCAAAAGGATTTTGACACCATCAAAGGCAATCCAAATCTAACCATCATTGGCCATATTTGTGCTCCAGAGGGGGGGATTAATCTGATCACCCGTGCGCAAAGTCAAATACCCATTATCGCTCGCGGATGGAATCCGCTCAAAAACGAAACTCACGACTAGGCCTTAAGCAGTATTTTGACACGTTCAATGATGGCCTCTGGGGCCTCGAGCCAAGTCATGTGTCCACCGCTCACTAGGGTCAATGAAGATCCGGTTTTTTGGTTTATTTGACGGGCTTTTTTTTCCGAAATCAAAGGATCCTTGTCGCCCATTATCAAGTGTTTTCTGCCCTGAAATTGGCGCAATATTTCATTGCGATCGTTGCGATCTCGTAGGCCTATGATCGTTTGCTCTAGCCCCTTCACGTCACAGGAAAGCGCTCTTTTTTTGAGTGCCGCAATTTCTGAAACATACCGATGGCTTGTGGCTGGGTCGCATAAATTTTCTATGGCCATACTGACAAATGCCTGGGCCTGGGTTTTGATGATCCTGAGGGCTCTATTCCTATTTTCTTTTCTGGCGTTATTGTCTTTGTCCGGTGTGGTATTGATCAAGAGCAGTCCACAGACGACCTCTGGAGCTTGTTGTGTGAGGGCAAGAGCCACATAGCCCCCCATAGAATGACCAACGATCAAAGCAGTTGAGGCATTAAGAGTGGCCAACAGGCTGTGGACGATCTGGGCATAGCGCTCCATAGAATGAATTTCCTTTAGCGCTGGGCTTAATCCATGGCCCGGCAGGTCAATGCAGATGATTTGACAATGGTCCTTTAATTCCGCGGTGATGGTATCCCAGATGTTGAGGTCCTCCAAAAAGCCATGAAGAAAAACAACCGCAGGCCCTTGGCCGCAAACGGTATAATGAATTTTGTGGCTATCGAAAAGAATCGTCATTTATGAGGGGTGGCCTTGAGCTAAGCGCGGGCTTGCATCAAGGTCTCAATTTCTTCAGCTTCAATTGGGATGTTCCCCATGAGATTCTTTGGTGCGCCGCTGGACTGGATGACCACATCGTCTTCAAGACGTACCCCAAAGCCTTCATCTGGCAAGTAAATTCCTGGCTCCACGGTAAAGACCATATTGGGCTCCATGGGTTCATGCAATAGGCCATAGTCGTGGGTGTCGAGCCCCATGTGGTGACTGGTTCCGTGCATGAAATATTTCTTGTACGCAGGCCACTCAGGGTCTTGATTTTGTACATCGGCTTTGTCCAAAAGGCCGAGGGTCAATAATTCTGAAGTCATGAGTTTTCCCACTTCTTCGTGATAGGCTTTCCACAAGGTGCCGGGCACGAGCATTGCTGTGGCATCATTCTTTACCCGCAATACGGCGTTATATACGGCACGCTGTCTATCAGTAAACTTTCCATTTACGGGGATGGTTCGGGTCATGTCACTACTGTAATTGGCATATTCTGCACCCACATCCAAAAGCAAGAGGTCTCCATCGTTACAGGCTTTGTTGTTTTCGATATAATGTAACACATTGTTACTCGGTCCACTTGCAATAATGGGTGTATAAGCAAACCCTTGAGATCGGTTGCGTATAAATTCATGAATAAACTCCGCTTCAATTTCATGTTCAAACACGCCAGGTTTGACCATAGACAGAATACGGCGAAATCCTTTTTCGGTGATGTTACAAGCGGTTTGGATCAAATCTATTTCTATAGGATCCTTTATAGATCTCAGGCGCTGAAGAATCGGATTGCTTTTGGCCCAGCTATGCGCCGGAAATTTTTGTTTTGTTTGGGCAATAAAACGATCTTCTCGTGTTTGCGTGCTGACGCTTTGTCGGTAGTGCTCGTTTGTGTTAAAGTAGACGGTGTCGACCTGGGTCATTAACTCAAAAAATATTTTATCGAATTGATCGAGCCAATAAACGGTCGCTACTCCAGTGGTCTGAAGAGCGCCTTCTTTGGTCAATTTAGCACCTTCCCATACCGCTATGTGCTCATTAGTTTCTCTTAAGAAAAGAATTTCTCTGTGTTTGGGCTCGATGGCGCCGGGGCAAAGGACTAAAATACTCTCTTCTTGATCCACGCCAGAAAGAAAAAATATGTCCCTGTGCTGGGCAAAGGGTAGCAAGGTATCTGCGCTTACAGGATACTGGTCATTGCTGTTAAAAACGGCAACACTTTTTGGTCCCATGGATGCCATAAAATTTTTGCGGTTTTTCACAAATAAAGCCGAGTTGATCGCTTTGTATTTCATAAGTCGAAGTTTAGTCTGTCCAAAAATACTGAAAATAGACGCTTTATTTAGGACGCTCAAAAAGTATTTTAATTGAATTTTCTTTAGCTTAGCCTACCTTATCAGACAACGAGATAGCTCATGAAATCAACTCTTCTTACTTTTTTAACGGCGATAATGTGCCTATTCACAGCACATGGCCAGCATATTACAACCACATCACAAGACCTCAAAGCCAATTTAGAGCAAATTGAAGAAGCTAGTGATCAGTCGCTGGTCAAAAATTTGCCTTTCAGAAACATTGGTCCAACCATCATGAGTGGTCGTGTGGTTGATTTAGCGGTTAATCCTAATGATCCCAAAGAGTTTTATGCCGGATATGCCAGTGGAGGGGTGTGGTATACCAACAATAACGGAACGAGTTTTACGCCTGTACTGGATCAAAGTCCAACACAGAATGTAGGTTCTTTGGCGGTAGATTGGCAAACCCACACAATTTGGGTAGGTACGGGAGAGATCAATGCCTCGCGTTCTTCTTATGCGGGCATAGGCTTGTTAAAATCGACAGATCAAGGCAAGACCTGGCAAAATATGGGCCTTATGGACGGGCACCACATCAGCCGAATTCTGATTCACCCTGAAGATTCAAACCACATCGTGGTCGGAGTCCTTGGGCATTTGTATTCACCAAATGCGATGCGCGGTATTTACAAAACGACCGATGGCGGAAAAACTTGGGCACACGCCTTATTTGTCAGCGAAGAAACTGGGGTCGTAGAAATGGTTGCCGATCCAAGCAATCCCAATACGATGTATGCCGCAACATGGGAAAAAGACCGTAAAGCATGGCATTTTAAAGGGAGCGGATCACAAAGTGGTATATACAAAAGTGTCGACGCAGGAAGTTCTTGGGAACTGTTGACCGCAGAAGGCAGCGGTTTCCCTACGGGGGCAGGCGTTGGGCGTATTGGTCTGGCCGTTTATGACAGCGCAGTCCTTTATGCCATTGTCGACAATCAAGATCATCAAAATCAGGAGGCTGATAAAGCCATAAATAAAGGACTTGAGGCGGAGCAGTTTACGCAGATGAGTCCTGCCGCTTTTGCACAGATCGACGACAAGGTGCTCGATGAGTTCTTGAGAAACAATGGCTTCCAGGAGGAGTATACGGCCCATTCGGTCAAGAAAATGGTTCAATCAGGCGCCATACAACCTTCGGATTTAGCCCGTTATTTGGCCGATGCAAATGCCCAATTATTTGACACACCAGTTATTGGTGCTGAAGTTTATAAGAGTACGGATGCTGGACGCACTTGGGCCAAAACCCATGAAGGCTACTTGGATGGGGTGTACTATTCATATGGCTACTATTTTGGAAAAATACACGTTACGCCAAACGACCCGAATTCGATATATATTTATGGGGTCCCTTTATTGACCTCTAAGGATGGCGGAGCGCGCTTTAAGAGTTTAGATGCCGCTAATATGCATGGGGATCATCATGTGCTTTGGATCAATCCAAAAAACCCAAAACACCTCATCAATGGAAATGACGGAGGCATCAACATATCCTACGATGATGGGGCGCATTGGGTCAAATGTAATACGCCATCGGTAGGCCAGTTTTATGCCATTAATGTAGACAATCAAACCCCCTACAATGTATATGGCGGTCTACAAGACAATGGAGTCTGGAAAGGCTCGAGCAGAACTACCGAGAGTGTCCGTTGGCATCAGTCTGGCGAATATCCCTACAAGATGATTATGGGCGGTGATGGCATGCAAGTGCAAATCGATGAGCGGGACGTCAATGTGGTCTATACGGGCTATCAATTTGGAAATTATTACCGATTAAATTTGGGGACAGACACCCAAACTAATATCCAGCCCAAACACAAGCTAGGTGAAACGCCAAACCGATTCAATTGGCAAACCCCGGTATTACTCAGTGCGCACAATCAAGATATTTTGTATTATGGCAGTCAACGCTTGCACCGCAGTTTTGACCAAGGGGATCATTGGGAAACCCTCTCTGGAGATCTCACCCAAGGGGCTAAAGCGGGGAATGTGGCTTATGGAACATTAACCACGATCAGCGAATCACCATTTCATTTTGGCACGATTTATACGGGGAGCGATGATGGCGTTGTCAGTGTGACCCGCAATGCAGGAGCCGATTGGGCAACCATTTCGGGGAACCTGCCGCAAGACCTATGGGTCAGTCGTGTTGTGGCCTCTGAACACAATGCGGCCCGCGTTTATGTTGCCTTGAATGCTTACCGCGGCGACGATTTTGCCCCGTACATTTACCTCAGTGAGGATTACGGACAGACTTGGGAGGCCATTGCCCATAATTTGCCTTTGGGGGCGGTCAACGTCATTAAGGAGGACCCTAAGCAAGCCTCTATATTATATGTGGGCACAGACAATGGTGTTTATGTGCGTTTTGATACTGGCGGGAAGTGGCATGCCTTCGATGGGGATTTGCCCAAAGTCGCCTGCCATGATCTTGTGGTTCATGAAACGGCGCAAGAACTCATTTTGGGAACCCATGGCCGCTCTATTTATATCGCCGATGTTTCTTTGTTCCAATCCATGGACACGCAAGCGATGAATCAAATACAAATAGGGGCGCTGGAACCCATCAAGCATTCAAAAAGATGGGGTCAGTCTTATAGCCAGTGGAGTGATCCAAGAACCCCAGAGCTGTCTATGGCCTTTATGAGCCCCAAGACGGGATCTGCCACAGTACGCCTCAAAACAGAAGGTCAAAAAACCCTGATGGAAAGAGAAATCACCGTTGATGAAGGGTACAACAATTGGACTTATGATTTGTCCTTGAGTGCAGCAGGAATTAAGCGCCTCAACAAAGCAGCGGACGGCCCTCTGACTGCAGCGCCAAATAATGTAACTTACTTACCAAAAGGCAAGTACATAATTGAAATTCGTGTCGGTGATCAGACCGGTGAGACGCTTTTTAAAATCGAATAATATGGGCTTACAGCCTAAATGAAAATGTTTTACCTAAAAGGAAATGCAAAGTTTGGGATTCATCTGTTTGCGCCTTACTTTTGTGGGACATAAATAGAACAAAACTTATGGGTCTACTCACTTCTTCTATTGCCCGAAAAGTCGCTATGGCGCTTTCGGGATTGTTTTTGGTTGTTTTCTTAGGACAGCATTTTGTCATCAACCTGACCTCGGTTATTGCCCCAAACACCTTCAATAGTTTTTCCCATTTTATGGGAACCAATGCCTTGGTGCAATTGCTGCTGCAGCCCATTCTTATTTTTGGGGTGGTCTTTCACTTCATCATGGGTTTTGTTTTGGAACTGAAAAACAGATCGGCGCGATCTGTGCGCTATGTGGCTTACAAGGGCGGGGCAAGTGCTAGTTGGGCCTCACGAAATATGATCATTTCCGGAGCGGTAATCTTGGCCTTTTTGGGGCTTCATTTTTATGATTTTTGGATCCCCGAAATGATCCATAAATATGTGGAGTCGCATCCAGAAGACCCTACCAGATACTACGCAGAGACGGTGCATAAATTCGAAAACCCTGTTCGCGTGGGACTGTATGTTCTTTCATTCGTTTTGCTGGCCGTACACCTGTGGCATGGCTTTAGCTCATCATTTCAGAGTGTCGGATTCAACAATAAATATTCAAAAGCCCTACAAGGCTTTACCAAAGTTTACGCCGTTGGGATTCCTTTGGGCTTTATTATTATCGCACTCTACCATCATCTTAATCCAATTGCCCACTAAAAAAGTCAACTATGTCAATAACATCTAATATACCTCAAGGGCCTTTAGCTGAGAAGTGGACAAAGCACAAGAATGACATTAATTTGGTGAATCCAGCCAACAAGCGAAACATCGATATCATAGTCGTCGGAACGGGTTTAGCCGGTGGAAGTGCTGCCGCTTCATTGGCCGAATTGGGTTACAATGTCAAAACATTTTGTTACCAGGATTCACCGCGTCGCGCGCATTCTATTGCGGCACAAGGAGGTATTAATGCAGCAAAAAATTACCAAGGCGATGGAGACTCTACGTATCGTCTTTTTTATGATACCATCAAGGGGGGGGATTACCGCTCTCGCGAGGCCAATGTCCATCGTTTGTCCGAAGTCTCCGGAAATATTATTGACCAATGCGTTGCTCAAGGGGTGCCTTTTGCCCGTGAATATGGAGGGCTTTTGGACAACCGATCATTTGGAGGGGTCTTGGTTTCAAGGACTTTTTATGCCAAAGGGCAAACCGGTCAACAGCTCTTGCTTGGAGCTTATGCTGCCATGAACCGTCAAATTAACCGAGGAAAGATCAAGGCCTATAACCGCCATGAAATGCTGGACTTAGTTTTGGTCGATGGCAAAGCCAGAGGAATCATTGCCCGGAACCTTGTCACCGGAGAGCTGGAGCGTCATGGGGCACATGCCGTAGTAATCGCTTCGGGAGGCTATGGTAATGTCTTCTTTTTGTCGACCAATGCCATGGGCAGCAATGTGACCGCTTCTTGGAAAATTCACAAAAAGGGCGCTTATTTTGCCAACCCTTGTTATACACAAATCCACCCAACTTGTATTCCCGTATCGGGAGATCATCAATCCAAACTGACCTTAATGTCTGAGTCATTGAGAAACGATGGTCGTATTTGGGTGCCTAAAAAATTAGAAGATGCAGAGGCAGTGCGTGATGGCCGATTAATGCCAACGGCCATTGCCGAAGAGGATCGTGATTATTATCTCGAGCGACGTTACCCATCATTCGGTAATCTTGTCCCGCGTGATGTGGCTTCGAGAGCGGCCAAAGAGCGTTGCGATGCAGGCTATGGCGTCAATAAAACCGGTGAGGCCGTTTATTTGGATTTCCAGACAGCCATCATGCGTTACGGAAAAGAGCAAGCGATAATCCAGCACATCAAGGACGCATCGGATGCAGATGTTAGGGCTTTAGGCGAAAAAGTAGTAGAATCTAAGTATGGCAATTTATTTCAGATGTATGAGAAAATTGTCGATCAGAACCCATACAAAACGCCAATGATGATCTATCCTGCTGTGCACTACACCATGGGTGGTGTTTGGGTAGATTATAATTTAATGACCTCGATTCCGGGTTGTTATGCCGCAGGGGAAGCCAATTTTAGTGACCACGGCGCCAATAGACTTGGGGCCAGTGCCCTGATGCAAGGGCTTGCCGACGGCTATTTTGTGTTGCCTTATACCATTGGCGATTACTTGTCACAAGACATCAAAACAGGCGCCATAACGACAGATTCATCTGAGTTTGAGGCCGCAGAAAATGCTGTAAAAGCGACCATTGATGGTCTGATCAACAACAAAGGCACCAAAACGGTTGATTCGTTTCACCGTAAATTGGGCAAAATCATGTGGAACAAATGTGGGATGTCTCGTAATGAGACCGAACTCAAAGAAGCCATCTCAGAAATTAAAGCCTTAAGGGAAGCGTTTTGGCGTGAAGTCAATGTGCCAGGTACGGCCAATGAGGTTAATCAGGAGCTTGAAAAGGCGATGCGTGTGGCGGATTTCTTGGAGCTTGGCGAATTATTTGCCAAAGATGCTCTTGAACGCAACGAGTCGTGTGGCGGGCACTTTAGAGAAGAATACCAAACTCCCGAAGGGGAAGCCTTGCGTGATGATGAGAATTTCATGTGCGTTTCGGCATGGGAATATCAAGGGGAACCCTCGGATGCAAAACTGCACAAGGAACCTTTGGTTTATGACAATATTCAAGTAAAAACGCGCTCTTATAAATAGACTTATGAAGTTAACTTTAAAAATTTGGCGACAAAAAAATGCTCAAGCAAAAGGGCGCATGGAAACTTATCAGATCGATCAGATTGATGGGGACATGTCTTTTTTAGAAATGCTTGACGTGCTTAATGATCAACTCATTGCTACCGGAATTGAGCCTGTTGTTTTTGATCATGATTGCCGCGAAGGGATTTGCGGATCGTGTTCTTTGCAAATCAATGGTGAGCCTCATGGTCCAGATCGATTCGTTACGACTTGTCAGTTGCATATGCGCAAATTTAACGACGGAGATACCATTGTCATAGAACCTTTTCGCGCCAAAGCTTTTCCGGTGGTCAAAGACCTTATGGTTGACCGTAGCGCCTTTGATCGTATCCAACAAGCGGGCGGGTATATTTCGGTAAATACTTCAGGAAACACCATTGATGCCAACTCGATTCCGATCCAGAAGGATGATGCGGACAATGCCTTTAATGCGGCAACGTGTATTGGATGTGGTGCCTGCGTTGCAGCCTGTAAAAATGCGAGCGCCATGTTATTTACCTCGGCCAAAGTCAGTCAATTTGCCTTGTTGCCTCAGGGTCAAGTCGAAGCCACGCGCCGGGTGCTCAATATGGTCGAGCAAATGGATAAAGAGGGTTTTGGTAACTGCACCAATACAGGGGCTTGTGAAATTGAGTGTCCTAAAGGGATTTCGCTTGAAAATATTGCCCGAATGAATAGAGAATTCCTGACTGCTCAGTTAAAGGGTTAAGTCTTGAACGCATATGGTAGGTGCCCAAGTCTTATTTGGCGCCCGTAGTTCTGGGGAACACTTCGTTTAGGCTCCAGTTTGCTCTTATATCCAGAATTCCTGGCATATAGACAATAATCTCGGGCTGTCTCTGTTGCAGATAATGGCCTGTATCCCAAAGCTTGTTTTCATTATGGTCCTCAATGAGCCGAACGCGGTATTTACTGGGGGGGATATAATCAAAATAGACGATTTCGTTTTGTGCCAGCCACTTATGCGCCACGATATTTAGATTTTGATCCACCAATTCCACAATGACAGGATAATTGACGGGCTCTTCTAGGGTCAATTTTAAGGTGCCATAATCCGACAAGGGCTTGGTGCGGAACGCAAAATTGAGGCTATCGTGTGTTTGCTCAAAAAAGTCAAATAAAGCCCCAGGCAATAGATTCAGGCGATACAATTCATCATCTGTTTTGTCGGTCAGCAGTAATGCGGTATTATTTAGGGTGTCTATTTGAGTAGTGAATGGTAAGACCACCGAATCGCGGTTGATCAAGATTATTTTTTCGGGGTCTATTCTGCGAATAGGCGTATTAGCAGAAAGGGCAATGGTGTCGCGGGCCAATATGACGCTTGTGTTGTTGAGGCTAACTTTTAGAGAGTCGACATACAAATCACGGAGCTTTAAGGTCAAGGTGTCGGTCGACCAAGGGGATTGCGCTTTGAAATATAGGGTGTCTGATTGTTCGAGATCAAAGGCCGGTTTGAACCAATAATTTAAAGAGTCGACACCAGGTTTTTTGGTCCAGGCAAAATCAAAATCAGCCGGCGGCTCAAAAAGCGGGGTGATTTTGTATTTTTCGTGAGCTCCTTGAAAGCCAAAAACAATGCGGTTCTTGCCCGAGTGACTGGCTCGGGTCCACTTAAAATCAGGTGTTTCTTGAAACAAACGCAAGACAAAGCTACTGTCTGTTGGCAGTGTAATAGGGTCCGGCAAAAATCCAATGAGGTCCGTTTGGGGCTCAAAGGAATAATTGTTGAGATCTTCTTGAAGGGCCACCAAATAATAAGCGCCAGGTTTCAGATTACTGAAGTTGAATTCGGATGTTTTGTCAAAAGTGGTTGCAACATATCGAGGCCGTTGCTTAAAGACCATGGAATCTTGTTTGGGCTCCGTCGCTTCGTAAAGCAATAGGGTTGCCGAATCTTCCAGGCTTGGTCGGTCTGCAGGATAAACTGCTCCGGAAAGGGTCAAACTATCGATGAAACTTCCGGTCGAAAACACATATTTAAAGTAGTCGTAAGGGTTTTCTTCGTTGTTGTCCACAATGCTTTTGCCAAAATTGAAGACATAAGTGGTCTCTGGAGCCAAGGTGTCCATGATTTTGATGCCCAGGGTCCGTGATGAGGTCTGTGGGCTCAGAAGGGGGTCGTATGTCAAAGGGGGTGAGATGATAAGATTCTCCTTAATGTTTTTAAGTTTGATGTACTCGTCAAAACCAATTTTGATCTGTGTTTCAGTAAAATTTGTAGCAAAATTTTGGGGGCTGCTGCTGACAATCTGTGGGGCAATAGTGTCTTTGGCCCCGCCAGTAGGACTGCCTTTTTTGGCGCAATTGGAAAAACTCACTGCTAAGATAAAAAGCAGGACAGTATGTCTTAACATAACCTTCATAGGGCCAAAAATAAGTAAACTTTCTTAGGCAATGGCGATAGAGGCACAACTTAGTTGTATGCCCGGTGTTTTGGTCAATAGCAAGCCGCAGGCCTCAAGTGTTGCCCCGGTGGTCACCACATCATCGACCAGCAGCAAATGCGATGGAGGTATAGATTCCTTCGGATTGAGAACAAAGGTGTGGGCGTGAGACCATCGGTCCCATTGGTTTTTTTTGGCTTGCGCCTTAAGGTGCGTGGTTTTCAGCAGGATCCTTTCCCAAACAGGCACGTCAAGACATTTGGCGATTTGGTGCGCTATTACTGCTGCTTGATTATAGCCGCGCTGTCGTTGCTTTTTGGGGTGTAAAGGAACCGGCACAACAGCAGTTATTTGATCGGCTATTTGGAGGGCCGCCAATTCTTGTCCAAGCCAAGTCGCCAGCCAACAACCAATGGCTTTGTTGCCATTGTACTTAAAGGCGTGAATTAACTTTTGGGCCAATCCTTTTTTGTGGTAATGCAGTAATGCAGTGCCGAAAACCAAGGGCAGACGTCCATAAAATTTATCGACAAATGTCGGGTCGCCCGTTTGATGAAATCGGGTTAAGGGTAAGGCATTGCGACAAGCAACACAAGCCAAGAGTTTGGCAGTCGTAAGCGGATGATCACATCCTGGACAGTACTTGGGAAATAAAATATTTAGCATACCTTTAAAGGGTCTATGGGTGTTATAAGTAGACTTTATACGGAGAGTTATATGGATAACGAACAACCAACAAAAAAATTTAAAAGAGCGATTATCGTTTTGTCAACACTGCTGTTTGGTCTTGGTGTTTATACCAGTTTCTTATACCAAGAGAGTCGGACCAACCTGATGGGATTAGAAGAACAAAAAGCCAACATCACTCTAGAATTGGTAAGTATTGGGGATAATTACAACAACCTCATTACCGCATACGACCTTCAAGATCAAGCGCTTTTGGCCGCCCGCGCCCGCATCCAAATTTTGTTGGATTCGGTGAAAACCGCCAGGCCAAGTATGGCGATCATCAAGCGTTACCGGATTGAGATTGCCCGATTAAAAGAAGAGCGTACGATGCTATTTGCTCGCGCAGACAGTTTGATTCAAGTCACCATGAATCTGAATAAGCGGATTGATAGCACACAGACAATTTTGGAACAAACCGCAACCTCCAATGATATTTTGACAGAAAAAAATAAGACCCTGCAAGAGGTTTTGGCTCGTGGCGCTAGGCTTCAGGCTTTAGATTTAGGCAGTGCTGCCGTGATTGTGCGTTCGAGCGGAAAAATCGTGGACACCAAAAGAGCGAGTCGTGCAGACAAAATTCGGAGTTGCTTTACGATAGCGCCCAATGAATTAGCCCCTTTGGGGGTTCATACACTGCGGCTTCAAGTGATTAATCCCAAGAATAACCTGCTGGGGGATCGTTTTGAGGTGAAAGAAAATGGCGCCACTTTATATTTTAGTGCAACCTCAGAGGTGGTTTATGACCAGCAAGAAATGGACGTTTGTATTCTTGTTGATGCCGTTGAAGATGATTTGATTCCGGGGCGTTATGTCATTAATCTATATGACGGGGAGCAAATACTTGCCTCTGCGGCCATGTATCTCAAATAATCTTTCTTAAAAAAACAGAAGTTCGCCACAACTTATCCTCTTGGATTTTTTATTTTTGCGCCATGGCCAACACGGAAGATTTTTTTAAAAAAGTAATTGCTCATTCAAAGGAGTATGGATACATATTTGCCTCGAGCGAAATATATGACGGGCTGAGCGCTGTCTATGATTATGCACAAAACGGGGTAGAGCTCAAAAAAAACATCCGGGAGTATTGGTGGCGCAGTATGGTGTATATGAATCAAAATATTGTGGGCCTCGATTCAGCAATATTAATGCACCCAAAAATCTGGAAAGCTTCGGGGCATGTTGACGCCTTCAACGATCCCCTTATCGACAACAAAGATTCAAAAAAACGCTATCGGGCCGATGTCTTGGTTGAAGATTATGCCGAAAAAATAGAACAAAAAGCCCAAAAGGAAATTGCCAAAGCCAAAAAACGCTTTGGCGATTCATTCGACCAAGCACAGTTTGAGGCGACTAACGATCGGGTATTGCGTTATCGAGAAGAGAAGCAAGGCATTTTGGATCGTCTGGCCCGCTCACTCGAAGCAGAGGACTTGGCCGATGTAAAGGCTTTAATAGAATCACTGGGCATTGCTGATCCAGACTCGGGGTCCAAGAATTGGACAGACGTGCGTCAGTTTAATCTGATGTTTGGCACCAAACTTGGCGCAAGCGCAGACACCGCGACCGACTTATATTTAAGACCCGAAACAGCTCAAGGAATTTTTGTGAATTTCCTTAATGTTCAGAAAACAGGCCGAATGAAAATCCCTTTTGGTATCGCCCAGACCGGAAAAGCCTTTAGAAATGAAATTGTAGCGCGCCAATTTATCTTTAGAATGCGTGAGTTTGAGCAAATGGAAATGCAATTTTTTGTGCGTCCGGGAGAAGAAATGCGCTGGTATGATTATTGGAAAGAAACACGCTTAAAATGGCACTTGTCTCTGGGCTTAGGCGAAGAAAATTATCGTTTTCATGATCATGAGAAATTGGCCCATTACGCCAATGCCGCTTCAGATATAGAATTTAATTTTCCATTTGGCTTCAAAGAACTTGAAGGAATCCATTCGCGAACAGATTTTGATCTCAAGCAGCACGAGGCGTTTTCGGGCAAAAAACTACAATTTTTTGATCCTGAATTAAATGAAAGCTATGTCCCATATGTAGTCGAAACTTCTATCGGATTGGACCGTATGTTTTTGGCGGTACTCTCGCACAGTTTAAAAGAAGAAGTGCTTGAAGATGGCTCACAACGCACGGTTTTGAAATTGCCGTTTATTTTGGCTCCTACCAAGGCGGCTATTTTGCCGTTGATTAAAAAAGATGGATTACCCGAACTGGCCAAGACAATTGTCGCTCAATTGCAATGGAATTTTAATGTCATCTATGATGAAAAGGATGCGGTAGGGCGCAGATACCGTAGGCAAGATGCAGCCGGAACGCCTTATTGTATTACGGTAGACCACCAGAGTTTAGAAGACCAAACGGTCACTTTACGCAATCGTGATACGATGGATCAAATTCGTGTTTCTATCGCGACGTTGGGTGAGCACATGCAAGAATCGATTGCCTACCAGCACTGGCTGTCCTAAAGATTACTGATTTCTTGCGATGATATCGTCAATCCATATGGGGTTACCCAGGGGGCATCGATTCATACGGCGCAGCCCCGTGAAGGTAAACCACACTTGTTTTTTGTCCTGAGCAAATGCCGAGGGCAAATTAACCGGGTCTAAGAAATACGCTGTATCCCCGATAACTTTAATCAAATAAGGACAACCCCCATTGGGAGATTGCTGCTCGATGATTCCTAATAGGTGGTTTTCACTTGGGGCTTGATCCAGCATGTTCGACGGCTTCTGGGTGGTGAGTGACTTTTTTGTGGTGCATTGGGTGATGACAAAAAGCGAAAGCACCGTAATCAAAATGATTTTGTAGGGCATAGAAGCGGATGATGATCTTGTTAACATATTAATAGAGATGACTAAAATAAAAAACACACAGAATAGTCAAGCGTTAAATTTCACTTCAAATTACTCAAATTTCAAGAATTCGTGGTATTTTTAGAGACAATTACAACTCTATTAACTTTAAACACTCATCAATGAAAATTAAAAATTACTTTTTAGCGGTTTGCCTTGTTTTCTTTGGCATGACGCTAAACGCGCAAGAAGTGACTGAAAATGTCGCTCAAGGTCTGGAACAGGTTGGCGCTGCTCTATCTATGGAGCACGTGCCTTCGATGGCTTCAAGACCGTATTTGATTCCTGCTGAAGATTCTTCTGAAGAAGCACAAGACAGACGCTCGATCAGAAATAAAGTCATTATTGGCAAAGACAAGCAAAGCACAGATGATTATTATGTGCTCAACCGTCATGAGACCGAGCAAAGCGTTCGCGTGATGCCTCCATCAATTGTCTTCGATGCGTATTCTTCGAGTTCACAACCTACGGATCCTGCTATGGCTGTGGGTCTTGACCATATATTTGTGGTCTACAATACAGGTTACCGTATTTTTGATAAAGCGGGAAATCCTTTAACAGCTCAGCTCGCTGTCACTAACATTTTCTCGGGTGGTGGTTGTTGTGACCTTACCGCTTCTTATGATACCGCTGCAGATCGTTGGGTTATTAGTTACTTGTTTGGCAACGGAAATGTACAAGTTGCCGTCAGTGATGGACCCGATCCGATCAACAATGGTTGGTACGTTTACACTTATACCGGTGTGACGGATTACAATAAACTTTCTGTTTGGAGTGATGGATATTACATAACCGGGAATAATAGCGCCAAGAGAGTTTGGGCTTTAGAACGTGACGAGATGATCGCAGGTAATGCGTCTGCAAGTTTTCAGACTTTTGTGTTGCCAGGTATTGTGACCAGTGGATTTTATAGTCCTCAAGCACTCAATGTGAGTGATGACAATCTTCCAGCCGCTGGTGGGGCAACAATCATTTATCTTCAGGATGATGCCTGGGGGGGTGTTTCTGATGATCATATCAAGTTATGGACCATCGATGTGGACTGGGCGACTCCATCAAATTCATCGATTTCTGCGGCGACGCAAATCAATACAACTCCGTTTATCTCAGTTTTTGATGGTGGCGGGTTTTCTAACTTGACCCAGCCGAATAATGGCGTTGCGATTGATGCCTTGCAGGCTACGATCATGAACCAAGCGCAATTCAGAAAATTTGCAACACACAACAGTGCTATTTTTGACCATGTGGTTGATGTCGATGCAACAGGTGGTGAATTAGCAGGTGTGCGCTGGTACGAATTCCGTCAAACGGCTGATAACCAGCCTTGGACCTTGTATCAAGAAGGCACTTATACGGCACCGGATGGCCGTCATGCATGGCATGCCAGTATGATCATGGATGGTAGTGGGAACATCGGTATGGGCTATAGCTCTATGTCGGGACCAACGACTCCAGATGTCGTACGTGTCAGCTCATACTACACAGGACGTTTCGATGGCGATGCGCTAGGCACTATGACAGTTGCTGAAGAAGTGATTGCCAATGGGAATGCTAATATTCCAGGCTTGCGATATGGTGACTACAGCAAAATGGATATTGATCCATCAGATGACGCAACTTTTTGGTTCTTGAATGAGTATATGAATACTGGCCGTAAAGGTGTTGTTGGTGCGTTTATTTTAGAGCCAAACACAACGGTTGATGATATCGGAGTCACGAGTATTACCTCTCCGTCTTCTGGGCCATTGACCTCCTCAGAGGACATTGTTATCTCGATCCGTAACTTTGGAATCAACGCTATTGTAGATCCAGAAGTACAGTATACAATCGACGGAGGTACTCCAGTTGTCGAGACCTTTACCGGTGCTCTTGAGGCTGGAACGACAGAGACCTATACCTTTAGCGCAACTGCCGATTTATCAATTCAAAATGCTGTTTATGAAATTGTTTCACGCACCAATTTGCCTGTTGACACCAATGGGGCAAATGACGAAGCAACAAAGACCGTTCAAAATTCCTTGATTTATTGCAACCCGAACTTAAATTGCTCATTCGGCGATGGATTTACTTTGGTTTCTGTAAACGAAATCAATAACCCATCAGCCTGCGAAGGTTATGGAGATTTCACGAGTCAAGTGGCAACATTTGCTGCTGGCGGGACTTATCAAGTGACGTTTTCAACTGGTTACGGCGACCAACACATCAAAGGTTGGATCGACTTCAACGACGATGGCACGTTCAGCACTGACGAATTAGTTGTGTCGAACTTTATCATTGCACCGGGAGCAGGAGCTGGTAGCTATACCGAAACTACCGACCTAGTAGTGCCTGCAGGTGTTGCTGATGGTTTGCACAGAATGCGTTTCAAGTCAAACTGGCAAGCAGAAGTACCTGCTGATGCCTGTGCACAAACAAACTTTGGCGAAGTAGAAGATTATTCTGCAGACGTAGACGGTTTAATAGGCATCAACGAATTGGCGATCGAACAAGCGGACTTATTGGTCACGTCATTGCCAAACAATCAATTCGATATTGCCCTAGTAACGCGCTACGATGATCGTGCAGCGATAGGCATCTATAATGTTTTAGGTCAAGTTTTGGCATTCAATTATATAGAAAAAGAAGGAGATCGTTTCAACTATCAGTTGGATATGTCTTATGCCGCTGCTGGAGTATACATCATCAAGATGGGAGATATTTTCTCTAATTCATACAAGACAGCAAAGATTATCGTTAAGTAATTTAGTAGCGATATATTATTGAAAAGAGCGGGCCATGCCCGCTCTTTTTTTTTTGTTAGAAAAAGGCTTTGAGTTGCACCGTGCCCGAATGCACGACTGGTCCTTGGCTGCTTTGGCGCCCAAAATAAGACAGATTAAGATTTAAATACGAAGAGATCTGGCGCTGTAGCAAGAGACTCCAAGTAAAGTTAGTGCCTGGCTGCAATCCTTCGAGCATGGTATAGGCGACAGCCGAATAAGGAATCCCTACAAATTTGTTTTCGATATATTTTGCCTCCATGGTCAGGGAGAGCTTTTGCGTTTTATTAAAATTGCATAATCCTCCAATGGTTGTTTGCGACAAACGTTCTTGTGCGCCCACGATATTCCTTTTGTTTTGTGCTTTGTAAAACAAATTGAACCTTGACCCCGTACCCCAAAGAATACTCATCTGAGGCATAATATTGGACTGGTTGAGGGTGTAATTGCGTTGCCCAAAATTGGCCGATGTTGCTTTTTTGTATCCCGTAGCCCCTTCGAGATGGAACAGATAAACACGACTCATTAAATGATCGAAACTGATCTGATGCTGTTCTAGCGCACTGCGCTGAGGTGATAAGGCGACGAGTTGACTTGATTTATTTTTGAGGTAGCTATAGGTGGTTGTATATCTCTGTTGACTGCGATTGAAAAAGAGGGTATTTTTAAGGTTATACTGAAGCCCTAAATCATCTTCGGCATTTAAGGCAAATGGACGGTCAAAAAAAGATTTTCCGTCGCGTTTGGTTTTGCGATCGATCAATATGGCCGTTTGGTTATAAAAATGCGACAAGAGCCCTTTGACACCTTTTTGGCCCTTCCATGAAGCAAATTGCCAAGTGGCCTGTTGGCTTAATGAATTTTTTCTGATTTTGATAAAAGTTTGGTTGGGCAAAAGCACTCTAATATAGGTGGCTTGATCTTGAAATTGAGCTATTTCAAATTCTTCAAGATCCTGAATACCGTCTTGGTTGTAGTCGTTCCAAGTAAACACCCCTTGACCTGGCTCTACCAGGATATAAGTAAATTCTTGCTGGGGGAGTGCCCCATTGTTGGTTTCTATGGCGGTATTAAAGCGCAACATGTTTTGCCAGAGTGATTGACTGTAATTGATTCGGGCACTGATGTTTTCTTCGCGGGCTAAAGATTCATCGGTATGATCCAGTATGCGGTATTGGGCGAAGGTGTAAAGCTGGGCTTTTTCGGAGGCAATGAGTTTGGTTTTGATGAAGACATCTTGGGCTTTTGTGGCTCGTGTCATAGCCCCTAATCGCGCACTGTCCGTCACGCGGTTGCGGTATCCCATCTCGGTAAAAACAGCCGTACTGTCTCCTAGTCCCGCAACAAATTCATAATGAACAAAGCGCTGACTTAAGCCTGTAAGTGTTTGTGTGCTGTCACGCTCTTGGTTGTTTTCGGACTGAAATTTGGCTCCTATCCAGGCTTTGTTTAAATCCAGTTGCAGATGTTGATTGGTCCGAAAGAATGCAGTTTTTTTGAGCAAAGAAGAGGATGAGAGTTGACTCGCCAACGACCATAAACGCCATTTACCACGCGCTCCTTCCCCCTGAAAATTGTGTTTTTGTCCTTGATATGAAGCGCCATAAGAGAGCCAGTTGAGGCTATAGTTGGCGAAGCCGACATTTGGCTGTGTGATGGATCCCCCCAATTCAAATAAGCGCTGTGTCCCCTGCACTTGTTCTAAATTCCAATCTCGATTGAATTCGACATTATAAAGGCGCTCTGGTGTCCGGTAATTTTGATCAATATAGTTATAAGAACCAAAGGCCTTCAACTGTGTTGTATCGGCCGACGTCCATAGTGTATGTTGCATCGCGAGGCGCGATGCATAACCTTTGTTGTCCGTATCATCAATGGCCGAGTAGAGGTTTAGATCGTTATGACTGGCCCCAAGTTCTATATCGATTTGGGATGCGTCATTGGGGCTGTACCGGGCGTAAAAACCGGCCAATTGTAATTCTTGGGCTGGCGTGAGCCGAATCGTGGGGCTATAGTTCCCTTGGGGGACACCATCAATGGGCGGGGTATAGACATAGATCTTATTAATGGCCGTATCGCTGTCAATGATGTAATCCCCCATTTGGTCTGCTACACGGCTAAAACGCACTTGAAAAAGCTCCTCTTCTGGGTTGTTTGAAAAGACAAAAATAGTCGTGCCGCCAACATCTTCTTTTTTATAAAGAATTTTATTTTCCGAATAGGTTTCTGGTCGCTCCGATGGAGCATTGAGCGCCTGTGGGTCGTCACCAGCCTGGGTGAGTGTCGTACGCTGTATGTCGGTAAAGTTTTGCTGTAAGGGCTGGTTCTTGGCGTCTTTTTCCGAATAGGCATAGGCGCCAATACGAAGCGTTTCTGAGGTATATTGTCCTCCGCCATAGCCAATGAATCTTGTATAATTACGTTCCGTAACTTGGTATTCGGCGGTAATCCGCATGTTGGCGGTTATGGGGTAGGTAGGGTTAAAAATAAGCTCACCGGCGTTATAATCGATCATGTAATCATTGTTTTCTCCGCGTTTCAAAAGGACCCCGTTGTTGTAGATCCGTTCACTGCCCGATATCATTAAGATGTAGGCTTCGCCATTGGGCCCGACAAGTTTATAAGGGCCTTGGTTGCCTTCTTGCCCGATAATGGTGCTGCGCTGAAAAACCCCACGAACCAATCCTCCTGCGCCAAAAAGCTCTGTTTTACTTCCATCTTGATGATCGATGATGCCTTGGGCATAGAGTCCCTGGATTTTTTTGGTGAATTGACCAAAATAAGTGTTGGTGTTGCTCAGGTCAATGTCGCCAGCACGCAGGCGCCACTGATCGGCGTATAGTGCTACAAAAAGCGCATCAAACTCATCCAGACTTTGGGAATAACCCCCATCTTGACTCGGTAGATTACTGTCTTGTAACGAAGCCCGGATGTTGATTTTTTCATTGAGCGCCCCAGTGATTTGCAGGTCCAACTGACTATTGATTACGGCATTTTGATTGTTGCCGATGGTCAGTCCGCGCACAATGCTCCCTTGCGTGTTAAGGCCGTCAAAAGGCACGGATTGACGCTTGAAATTGGGCTGATTCATGCGAAATATTTTCTGCGTAGCATTGGTAGAGGCGACGACCATCTTGGGATCCAAACGGCTGTAATTTTTGGTCATAAACTCTGGGTAGCGCAAGTAGCGCACCTCAATAGTGTCGTGGGTTGCCACCACTTGTGGTGGCAAAAAAAGCAGCGCGTTTTTGAAGTCAATTTGGAAACGGCTCGTATCTATCTGGGTCCCATTTTTTGTGTAGACCCCAAAATATTTGGGGTTGACCCCGAGCGAATCGATTAAGATCTGTGCCCTGCTGGCCAATCGTTTACTCCTTAATGTCATGTCCGTTTCCTGCCCAAATAATAAGGGACACAGGAAAAGAGCCAAAAGGAAAAGTAGATGCTTCATAAACGCCAAAACCGCTAATGGGATAATGTTGTGCTGTAGTTAAAACTGAATCTTACCGTATTTATTTTGTTGATTGTTTTTTGAAAACCTTTAAAAGGAAAGGCTCAGTAAATATACGGGGTTATTTAATTTAGTGGTTCTTAAATCAAGGACGTGAAAATAATTTCTTACAATGTCAATGGCATCCGTGCGGCCCTCAAAAAAGGGTTTTTGGAATGGTTGCAACAAGCTGACCCCGATGTTATCTGTATTCAAGAGACAAAGGCCTTGAAGGAACAGGTCGAAACCGATTTGATCACCCAGGCCGGCTATCCGCACCAATATTGGTTCAGTGCTCAGAAAAAGGGCTATAGTGGAGTCGCTATTTTTTGTAAAAAGGAGCCCAATCATATCGCCTACGGTACAGGGATTGATTATATGGATTTTGAAGGACGCAACCTCAGGGTGGATTACGATGAGGTGTCGGTGATGAGTTTGTATTTGCCCAGCGGCACCAACAGCGCTCGTTTGGACTTTAAGTTACAATATATGGCAGATTTTCAGCGTTACGTTGATACCCTTAAGTTGGAACATCCTAAACTAGTGATTTGTGGGGATTATAATATTTGTCATCAAGCTATTGATATCCATGATCCTGTGCGTAATGCAAAAGTGTCTGGATTTCTTCCAGAAGAGCGTGCTTGGTTGGATGGGTTTCTTCAAAGGGGTTTTGTGGATAGCTTTCGTCACCTCAATAAGGAGCCACATCAATACTCTTGGTGGAGTTATCGCGCCAACTCACGCGCCAATAACAAAGGATGGCGTATCGATTATAATTTGGTAACCGAATCGTTAACCGATCAAATCAATCGCGCGGTGATCTTGCCCGAAGCCAAGCATAGCGACCACTGCCCTCATATGTTAGAGTTGGGCTTTTAACAATACTAAATAAGATTTTTATGGCAACAATCAACGCGCAAAAAAGGATCACCAGACAGCTGTTTTTGGTATTAGGAACATTGGTGACCTTACAAAGTTGTGTCTCGTCGAAACTATATGAAGGCCTTCAGGAAGAGCAGCGCCTATTGGCGCAGCAATACCAGAACAGCCTTGATTCGTTGGATGTGCACCGGACCAATACCCAATGGACAAAAGCGGCTGCTGAAAAAGCACTTAATGCCTGTAATGAACAGGTGATGGCTCTGATGGCTCAAGAAAATGCCTTGACTCATAATTTGGCACGACTACAAAGCACTTACGATGCTTTATCCATGAATAGCGCTCAGGCACTGTCTGATAATTTGGCGCAGAATCAAGATTTATTAGCGGCTTTGGCACAAAAGGAACAAGAACTTGCCAGCGAGGCTACGCGCCTCAAGGCTTTGGAACTGGCTTTGGATCAACGCACAGCACAAATCGATGAGCTGCAGGCGGTCATCAGTGCAAAAGATGCACAAATGAATGACTTAAAGCTGGCCATTAGTGCTGCACTGACGCAATTTGAGGGCAAAGGATTAACAGTGGAACAGCGTGGAGGGAAGGTCTATGTTTCTATGGAAAATAAGCTCCTATTTGCCAGCGGGAGCTGGTCGGTCAATACGCGGGGGCGTTCAGCCGTCGAGGCGATCAGCACAGTCTTGGGAGCCAATAAAGACATTGCTGTATTGATCGAAGGCCATACCGATTCAGTTCCGTATTCTGGACAAGGGCCCATTGAAAACAACTGGGATCTCTCGACTAAGAGAGCCACGGCAATTGTGGGTATTTTGGTAGAAAATCCAGATATTGACGCCTCACGATTGACTGCTGCAGGCCGGAGTATGTATGCCCCGCTGGGCGACAATGCCACCACCCAGGGTCGGGCCAAAAACAGACGCATTGAATTGGTGCTGACGCCAAGACTAGACGCCTTATCGCAGCTGCTGGAAAGACATTAAGTGAATAAATGCCGGACCATGTCGTGTACCTTGGTCACCTGAATAAGGTCTATACTATAGCGCTCTTTAGGGAGTTTACTGTGTTTTGAAACTACCATGCGTTTGAAACCTAGTTTTTCTGCCTCAAGAATACGCTGGTCGAGACGGCTCACGGGCCGCACTTCTCCGGCAAGGCCAATTTCGGCTGCAAAACAAATTGATCGATCTACTGGGGCGTCTATATTGGAGGATAAAATAGCGGCTACGACTGCCAAATCAATGGCTGGATCATCGACTTGAATGCCTCCTGTCACATTCAAAAAAACATCTTTGGCTCCTAATTTAAAACCAACGCGTTTTTCTAATACGGCCAAGATCATATTGAGTCGCTTGAGGTTGTAGCCCGTTGCAGAGCGCTGCGGTGTTCCATATACGGCGCTAGAGACTAAGGCTTGAATTTCGATCATCAAGGGACGCATGCCTTCGAGTGTGGCTGCAATAGCAGTGCCACTAAGATCTTCATCTGTCTTTGAAATCAGAAGTTCAGACGGATTGTTGACCTGTCGGAGTCCGTTGCTCAGCATTTCGTAGATCCCGAGTTCGCTAGTGCTGCCAAATCGATTCTTATGGGCCCGTATGATGCGATAGACATGATGGCGATCACCTTCAAATTGGAGCACAGTGTCTACCATATGTTCCAGAATTTTTGGCCCAGCGATGTGCCCATCTTTGGTGATATGCCCAATGAGCAAAACAGGTGTTTGTGTTGCTTTGGCAAACTTGATCAACTCCGCGGTGGTCGCTCTGATTTGTGAAATGCTTCCAGCAGTACTATCAATCTCATCGGTTTGCAAGGTTTGGATGGAATCAATCACAACAACTTGCGGGTTTTCTTGGGCGATATGACGAAAGATATTTTGGGTCTTGGTCTCGGTCAAGACCAAACAATTGGCCGCTGAAGGAGACAGTCGATCGGCACGCATTTTGATTTGCTGCGCACTCTCTTCGCCGGAGACATACAAGGTTTTATGTGGCCATTTCAGGGCTACTTGAAGCATTAAGGTGCTTTTGCCAATGCCGGGCTCCCCGCCGAGCAGGGTCAGCGACCCTGGGACTAAGCCACCGCCTAATACGCGGTTGAGCTCGGTGTCATGAGTGGACAGTCTCGGCGTCTGAGCGATGCTGATGTCGGCGATTCTTTGTGGTTGCGCTGCGTTTGTTTTTTCTAAGGCTGATCCTTGCCAGGGATCGGGCGTGGATTTTGTAATGACCTCCTCAGCGATGGTGTTCCATTCTTTACAAGAGTTGCATTGGCCTTGCCATTTGGTAAAGGCACTGCCACAGTTTTGACAAAAAAAGCTCGTTTTTGATTTAGCCATCAGTACCCGAAGTCGTATTTGATTTGATCTGCTTTTTCCAACATCAAGTCGACGGTAATGAAGTCTACTTCTTCTTTGTCAAAGCCGCCCTGAAAAGTACGCATGGCTCTTTTGGGATCCCCTGTTTCTTCATAAAAGCGCCCCATATAGTAATCGCCCATGATCAAATCGGGGTATTGCCTTGTGGCAATCGCCGCAATTTCGCGCAGGGACTCCCATTGCTTGAGTTGTTCGCTGGCCGTTGCAGCGGCAATCAGGTCATTAATTCGAATAGGATTCGAAATGCCAAAAAGGTTCGATATGGTCTGGTACTTATCTAACAGATAGAAATGGACGGGCGTTTCTAATTTGAGCAAAACATCGTTGTATTCTTGTTTGGAAATCGGACGATAAATCGAAAATATTTTCTCTAAAGCCGTTGGAATGGCTCGGGCCACCAGCGAATAGTGGGTAGCGCCTTCAAAATTGTCATAGTAGTAATTAAATTGATCTGACTTCAGTGGGGCGAGTTGCGCGTTGAGTTCTTGAGCAATTTGCTGCAAATTTGGAATGTCGTCGGTTCCTGTTGCCAGGTAATAGAATATTTTTTGTGGAATACTAGGCAGCCGCTTGGGTAAGCGCTCATCCATAAGCGGTGCCAAGTCAGGACTCAGTGAGATATACCCATTAAACAATGGGGGGTTCTTGAAAAGGTAATAATTGATGTAACTGGCCGTGAGATCATGACCTACCGCAATGATAAACTTGGCGGTTCTAAAGTTGGCATCGATAAAGGGCACCAGCTCAAGGCCTACGAATTCAAAAAAGTCGGCACCTTGGTCCGCCGGCATAAAATTGGTGTCGTCGTATTGGCAATCATCGTAACGACTGTCGCCTTGCATGATCCCTACCACAATGGCCTCGGGCATGTCTTCCCAATACCCAAAATAATCGACATTTCCTGCGACGGGTTCAAAAAGATAGTTGGCATCAAAAACGATGACAATAGGATATGATTTTTCGACATTACTTTCGTAATCTCTGGGCAACTGGATTTTTAACCGCCGTGTTTCGCCCAGTTTATAAGACGAAAATTCTTCGTAGATGACCTTGGATTGCCCTTGGCTATTTAGGACACTGCCAAGGAGTGCAAAAAAGAAAAAAAAATGCTTCATGAACAGGCGACTTTAAGTAGGAAAGATAAGAAATTTAGCCTAGCCTTTGCGCCTAATTAAGACTCGAAAATTATTTTTTATTCACTAAAGGAAGGCCGATAAACGCGACAAATCCCAAGAGAATGATCGACAGAATATTGGAGGTCCATACCAGCCAGCCGAAGGCATTACCGAGGGTTTCTGGAATCCCAAAGAGGGATAGAATACCGGCAATGGCCAAGGGGTAGTAGCCCACACCACTGTTGGTGAAGGCGAAGGTAAAGCTGCCGACGACAAAACCGATGATCAGCACATCAAACCCAATTACTGCGGTTTGTTCTAAAGCAAATGTGGCAGTAAAAAAGGAGGCCAGGTACAGCAACCACACGACTAAGCTTTCGACGATAAACAGCCCAGGCTTCTGTACATGGGCAATACTGAGCATTCCGGTTTTAAGGCCCCTCATAAAATCCCTTGCTTTTTGCGCATACCGATGTTGTGCTTTTTTGAGCCATTGGGCGCCCAGCCATACCAAAAGCACCAGTATCACGAGCCCAACCAAAAGTTTGGTCATGGGGATTTTTTCACGGACATAACCAAACAATACATCATATTGCAAGGTGATGGCGATCACAGTAAAAAAGATCAAAAAAATCAGGTCGATAACGCGCTCGGTGATGATGGTTCCAAGGGCTTTGTTGAGCGGAACATTTTCGTAACGATTGATGCTTACGGCTCGGCTTAATTCGCCGCTTTTGGGAATAAATAAATTCATGAAATAGGCAATGCACACCGCAAAAAAGCTATTGATCAGTCTTGGGTTGTAGCCCATGGGTTGCAACAAAAGATGCCAGCGATGGCTCCGCACTAAATGACTCAAAACAGAGAGGCTCACCGCCAGCGCGAGATAACCATATTTGGCATTTTGAAAGTGGCCCATCATTTCGGCCCACTGCTGGGGCGTAAACTGGGCATAAAAATAAATGACTAAGGCAATTCCTAAGACTAATGGAATCCCAATTTGAAGTGCTTTAGAGATCGTCTTTTTCAAAATCAGCGTAAAAGATTAGTGGCTTCGTCAGGGAAAACAATCGCCGGGCTAAAGGTTCTAGCCTCTTCGGGAGTCATCATGGCGTAGGTGATCAAAATCAAGATATCACCAATAGAAACGCGTCGCGCGGCCGCCCCATTGAGGGTTATTTCTCCGCTGTTACGCGGTCCAGGAATGACATAAGTTTCGAGACGCTCACCATTGGAATTATTGACCACTTGGATTTTTTCGCCCGCAACAATCTGAGCAGCCTCCATCAAAGCCTCATCTATGGTAATGCTTCCGATATAATTAAGATCAGCACCGGTGACTTTGACCCGATGAATTTTTGATTTGATAACGTGAATATACATTTGGCGAAGGTATTAATTAAGTTGCATATTATCGATCAGGCGAATCCCGCTGATCATTACCGCTATAAAGGCGCGATATTTTATGTTTTTTGCCTTATGTATTGACGGGAGTAGGGTGTCGACAGGGGCAATATCAAAATACTCCAATTCCATATTTTCTTCTTGAGCAAAGGTTTGTTGGAGCAATGCTTGAATAGCCGGAATATCCTCGCTGGCAAAGCGGCTTTGGGCCTCTTTGAGCATGCGGTAAATGATTGTGGCCTGAGCACGTTCTGAGGCGGTCAGTCGGGCATTTCTCGAACTCAAAGCCAAGCCTTCGGGATTGCGTGCTATAGCGCACGGCACAATCTGCACAGGCAATGCTTCGATCTCCACGAGTTTTTCTACGACTTTGAGTTGCTGGTAGTCCTTTTCGCCAAAATAAGCTTTATCGGGATTGACCGCGCGGAATAATAAATTCACCACCGTACCGACTCCGTCAAAATGACCTGGGCGAAATTGACCCTCCATAGCTGTAGCGATGACACCGAAATCATAAGATTTAGCCACAACCCGATCACCATAAAGGTCGCGTGCGGTAGGGGCAAATATGATGATATTGGGATCTAACTGGGCAATGAGCATCGCATCCGCTTGAAGTGTGCGCGGGTAATGTTCTAAATCTTCGGGCTTGTTAAATTGAGTGGGGTTGACAAAAATACTGATCACAACAATGGAGCACTCATGCAATGCCTGGGCGGCCAACGTTATATGGCCTTTATGAAGCGCCCCCATGGTGGGGACAAATCCGACGGTGCGGCCTTTGTGTTTTAGGGGGTCAATAAAGGCCGATAATTCGGCAGGAGTATATAGGATCATTGGCTTTTAATATTCTAGCAAAATTAAGATATTAACAGCAATCTGCATAAATTTTCGTAAATTTGCAACCTTAAAGGATGTAGCCGTAAAGAATAGTATTTATGAAAGATAAAAGGGTCTTATATGTTTCTTCAGAAGTCGTTCCGTACTTGCCCGAGACAGAGATTTCCTCCATGTCGTTTGAGGCTCCAAGAACGGTAAATAACAATAATGGACAAATTCGTATTTTCATGCCGCGCTATGGTAACATTAATGAGCGCCGGCATCAACTTCATGAAGTGATTCGTTTATCGGGAATGAATTTGGTCATTAATGACATGGACATGCCTTTAATCATCAAAGTGGCTTCTATTCCTAAGGAGCGCATGCAGGTCTATTTTATTGATAACGAAGATTATTTTAAGCGCAAGGCGACCTATGCCAATGAAGACGGTGCCTTATTTCCTGATAACGACGAGCGGGCTTTGTTTTTTGCTAAAGGCGTTGTCGAGACGGTCAAAAAATTAAATTGGGCACCGGATATCATTCATGTGCACGGATGGTTGGCCTCTTTCTTGCCTTTATACTTAAAAACCTATTACGCCAACGAGCCCCTTTTTGATGGGTGTAAGGTGGTAACTTCAGTCTATAATCAGGGCTTCGAAGGGACACTAGACAAGGCCCTAAAACATAAAATTAGCCTCGACGGAATCCAGGAACAACATTTAGCGCACCTTGAGGAACCGAACTATATTAATGTCATTAAGACGGCGATTGATCATTCTGACGCTTTGATCACAGGATCAAATGAATTACCTGAAGAATTGGCCAATTACATGAAAGCACAAAAGGCTCCTGTGTTAAATTTTCATAACAAGGAAGATTTTTCGCAGGCTTATATCGATTTTTACCAAAACAAAGTATTGGGCGCCTAAGGGCCTGATTTAAATGCACCGCAATTGAGACAACGCTTTTATTATTTCGGATCGATCCTTATGCTTATTCTTGGATTCGCCTCCTGCGACGAAGACTTCAGCACACTAGACACTGCGATTATTGATCAAAATTTTTCCACACCAGACACGGTCTTTTCGGTGCGCGCCTACAGCACCTTTATAGGCCCTGTGCAGTCAAATAACCAGCTCTCTTATAAGCTTGGGATTTATGATGATCCTATTTTCGGCACCCATGCTGCCAATTACCTCACCCAAGTCGTGTTGAGCAACAACAACCCGGTATTTTCTGTAGATACGCTGAATCCTGTTTTGGAGAAAATTGTGCTTTCGATGCCTTTTTACAGTACTTCCGAAGACGATGAAGACGGAAATCCAGTCTACACTTTAGATTCTATTTTTGGGGACCAGCCGATGCATTTATCGGTCTATGAGTCCAACTATTTCTTGCGTGATTTTGATCCCTTGACCGGATTTGAGTCGCCTCAAAAGTATTACTCCGACCAACAGGACATTTTTGAGTCTCAGTTGGGGACTCTGCTGGCAGAAGTGCCTGAATTTATCGCTTCTGCTGAGGCTTCAGAATTTATCATTGAAGACTTGGATACCTTATCGTTTATTCCAGGGATCAATCTTGAATTGCCCGTGGCGTTTTTTGAAGAAAAAATATGGGATCAGCAAAATCAAGATGTCCTGTTGAATAACAACAACTTTAAAAATTATTTTCGCGGTCTTTATTTCAAAACAGAGGCCATAGATGGTCAAGGGCATCAGATTATTTTTGACCCAACTAATGCCCGCATTACGATGTATTATTCGGCCGAGACTAGTATTTTGGATGATTCAGGAAATCAAACCTCTAATGACGATGGCGAGATTGACCGACTGTTATTTTCTTATGAGTTTACTTTCGCCGGGATTAAGGTCAATACCTTTGACCACCAGTGGAACCCTTCCTTAGAAGCCGAAATTGCCCTGAGCGACCCGGCCCAAGGCGCTGAGCGACTCTATGTCGATGGAAACGATGGCGTGGCCACTATTGTAGAATTATTCCAAGGAGATGACAACCAAAACGGGCTCAACGATCTCGATGAATTACGTGCCGAAGGTTGGCTCATCAACGAAGCAAATTTGATTTTTTATGTGGATCAAGACCAAGCCACTAATCCCAATAAAGAGCCGGAACGTCTGCTTATTTTTGACACCAAAAATTCGACAATTTTGGCGGATTACAGTATTGACCTCACCTCGAATCTGACCCCAATTGATGCCATTTCTGAGCACTTAGGGCGTTTGGAACGTGGCGAAGATGGCTCAGGCCAGTATTACAAAATTAAACTGACCGCCCACGTGAGTAATCTCATCAATAGAGATTCGACCAATGTTTCTCTGGGGCTTGTGGTCTCGCAGAATGTATCCTATGTCGGATTTTTCGATTTAGAAACACCTGTGCTTGAACAAGGATTTGACAAGCTTCCTGGCGGAGCGGTTGTGGCCCCCCAAGGGACGGCCTTGCACGGTAATCTTTCTAACGACTTAGATAAACGACTCAAACTCGAATTGTATTACACTAAACCTGAATAAACGATGTGCGGTATTGTTGGATATATTGGCGCTAAACAAGCCTACCCCATAATTTTAAACGGCCTGAAACGACTCGAATACCGCGGATATGACAGTGCGGGTATTGTTTTATACGATGGCGACCAGATTCATTTGTGCAAGAGCAAAGGAAAGGTGAGTGTCTTAGAGGAGAAATTTATTGAGGCTGGCATTCCAAAGGCACAATTAGGTATTGGCCATACCCGTTGGGCGACCCACGGTGTGCCCAACGATGTCAACTCACATCCGCATGCCTCCAATAGTGGTAATTTGGTCATGGTCCACAATGGGATCATTGAGAACTATGCCACGCTCAAAAAAGAACTCATAGCACGGGGGTATACCTTCCATAGTGATACCGACACTGAAGTGTTGATCAACTTGATCGAAGAGGTCAAAAAAATTGAAAACGTCAAACTCGGAAAAGCGGTGCAATTGGCGCTCAAACAA
Source organism: Flavobacteriaceae bacterium UBA4022 (assembly GCA_002384055.1). Classification (GTDB taxonomy): domain Bacteria; phylum Bacteroidota; class Bacteroidia; order Flavobacteriales; family Flavobacteriaceae; genus BACL21. The sequence goes on along the minus strand of DGAU01000003.1, from coordinate 148,006 downwards.
GTGACAGGGGCTTATGCCATTGCTGTATTTGACATCCAAAAGCCCGACGAAATTGTTGTAGCGAAACTCGGGAGTCCGCTCGCGATAGGTATTGGCGACAATGAATACTTCATTGCCAGTGACGCTACTCCTTTTTTAGAGTTTACCAAAAATGCCATATATCTCGAAGACAATGAAATGGCTATTTTACGCTTGGGCCGAGCCCCTCGTTTGCGAGAATTAAATAAAGACCAATCTATTGCCCCGGTAATCCATAAGCTGACCATGAACTTGGAGCAGATTGAAAAAGGGGGATATGAGCACTTTATGCTCAAGGAAATACACGAGCAACCACAAGCTATTCGAGACACGTTTCGTGGTCGCTTGCTTCCCGAGGAGGGCTTGATCAAGCTCAGTGGCCTGGATGACCATCTCAAAAAATTTGTCAATGCCGACCGCATCATTATCGTGGCCTGCGGAACCTCTTGGCATGCTGGTTTAGTAGCAGAATATATTTTTGAAGAATGGGCGCGGATACCTGTAGAAGTAGAATATGCTTCAGAGTTCAGATACCGCAATCCAATCATCAGTAATAAAGACGTGGTTATTGCCATATCTCAGAGTGGCGAAACAGCGGACACACTGGCGGCCATAAAGTTGGCAAAAAGCCGTGGGGCCTTTGTTTATGGTGTTTGTAATGTCGCAGGTTCGTCGATTGCACGCGAGACCGACTCAGGAAGTTATACCCACGCGGGTCCAGAGATTGGTGTGGCGTCCACCAAAGCTTTTACGACACAAATCACTATTTTGACCCTGATAGCCTTGAAGCTGGCCAAAGAAAAGGGATCGGTCTCCGAAAGCATTTACCGCCAGCATATTGCCGAAATTCAACTCATCCCAGAATTGGTCCAAGAGGCCTTATTGGCTAATGATGTTATCAAGGCGATTGCTGCAGAATTCAAATCGGCCAAAAACTGTTTGTATTTAGGGCGAGGGTATAATTTCCCTGTTGCTCTAGAAGGCGCGCTAAAACTCAAAGAGATTTCTTATATCCATGCCGAAGGCTATCCAGCAGCAGAAATGAAGCACGGGCCTATTGCCTTGATTGACGAGCACATGCCTATTGTGGTGATTGCAGTCAATAGCAATCACTATGATAAAGTGGTGAGTAATATCGAGGAAATCAAAGCCCGTAAAGGCCGCATCATTGCCGTAGTGACCCAAGGGGATACGGTGGTCAAAGCGCTTGCGGATTATGTGATTGAGGTGCCTAAGACTACCGAAGCATCAAGCCCTTTGGTGACGACTATTCCTCTGCAATTACTCTCTTACCACATTGCTGTAATGCTGGGACGCAATGTTGATCAGCCTAGGAATTTGGCGAAGTCGGTTACAGTCGAATAGGCGGCAGATATGGGGGTTGATTTCCCCGTGTTTACTGAGGTTTTCAATAGAAGCGTCAAAAGAATAATAATAATTAAAAAAGAGGCTGCCTGTTCCGGACAACCTCTTTTTTAATTGGGGGAATGTGGTCTTAAAAATTAAAGTCTAATCGTCCAAAATAATAGGCCCCACTAAAGCCCATTTGTACAGAATCCCAGTACCCACCAGCTTCTGTCCAATCATCTTGTTGATCCGGATAAACGTTAAATAAGTTGTTACTTCCTACACTTAGTTTAAGTGTTTCCGAAAGTTTATAACCTACCGTAAGATCGGTCACAAATTTAGCTCCATACATATCGGTCGCGGCTTCTATAAGATTGTCAAACCCTCCATAATCTGCAGGATCTTCATATACTTGAAAGTCTAATAAAGTTACTTCGCTAAAACGGGTTTCTGACAAGGCAAAGTTCCATTTGGCGATAGAATATGTTAGATTCAAACCAAGTTTGCTATCGGGAGCTGAAGCCAGTAAAAATGCTTTATCTCTTTCACCAAAAAAAGTTTGTTCGTCCAAATCCCCATTGAGGATTTTGGTGATCTTCATATCATTTAAATTACCGACCAAAGCGGCATTAAAATTTCCGTCCCCGATAGAAGTTTGATACGACAGTACGATATCCAAACCAAAGGTTTCTGTATCTACGCCATTGGCAAAGAACTGTGCAGCTTCAACACTGGGAATGAGGGCAGAAGCATCAAAATTACCTGTTAGGACAATACGATCCTTTACACTAATATAGTATCCATCCACAGTGGCTGTAAATCCGCCAATTTTTCCGGTAACGCCTAAACCTGCATTTAAAGCCGTTTCTTCTTGCAACGGGCCAATTCCGAAAGCTTTTGTAACCGGACTGTTATTGGCGGAAAGCACCGATTCAAGTGCTACACCTCCCACAAAATTGGTAAATCGTAAATTATAATAAACCTGTGCCAATGAAGGAGCTCTAAATCCCGTACTTAGGGAAGCTCTAACGTTTAAATTATCACTCGCTTTTAAACGGGTGGCTAATTTACCATTAAGAGTGCTTCCAAAATCACTATAGTTTTCATAACGAGCTGCTCCACTTAATAAAAAGGCTTCAGACAGGTCCACTTCCGCATCCGCATAAAGGGAAACGTTGGATCTGCTTCTGTCTACTTCATTTGCAGGGCTGTATCCCGGAAATCCTTGAGATCCTCCGGGTCGGGGATCTCCTGAAATAGGATCGATGGGCTGGGTCTGGGTGGCCGGATTGGTAATGATGATTCCATCGGTATCATACGTACCATAAGATCCCGGTTCACCGGCAAAAATTGTAAATCGTTCTGTACGGTATTCCGCCCCAAAGGCAAAATTGAGACCACTTGCGATGGCATCAAAATATTTGGAAAAGTCCACATTAAAAGTATTTTGACTTAAGGTGTGTCCACCTGCATCAAAATCGGTGGGCGACGCAGCGCCTAAGGATGCATTTAAGGTTCCTTTTATGTAATAATGGAATAGATTTTTACCCCAGGTATTGCTGATATCTGCTTTCCATTCATTTCCAAGTTCTGTTTTTACCCCAAAGGAAACAGAGTTGTCAATAATATTCGAAGTGATACGGGGTGTATAACCATTTGGGTAAATCGAAGGAATAACACGAGCACCACCGTTTCGGGTAAAGGCAAAGGCATCGGTATCTCTATAATTTCTTCCACCAAAAGCATAAATTTCAGTATGATCACTAATGGGATAGGACAGATTTCCCATAAAATTAAAGGACTCGATCGAAGCTTCTCCAAAACCTTTTCTAAAATCGAAGGCGGGACGAAGGGTTTTATTCTTCTTTAAAAATTCGCTGCTAAAGTTGATAAATCCTCCTTTATCTCCAAGATTAACACCATAGTTAAGTCCAGCTTTTATGGAGCCCCCGTCAAAATTTTGATCCGATCCGATGACATTACCATCGGCATCCTTTTGCAAACGATATCCGTCGGTATTCCATACACCGTAATCATCTTCCGCAAATGCGCTGGTATCTGCGTCGGCATCGGTGCTGTAGACTCCGTAATTAACAAATCCCGAAACTTTATCGGTATCATCCTTTAATACAATATTGATTACACCTGCAATGGCATCGGACCCGTATTGAGCTGCTGCCCCATCTCTTAAAATTTCGATTCGTTTAATTGCCGATACAGGAATAGCATTTAAGTCGGTACCGGTGTTTCCCCGGCCTCGGGTTCCAAATATATTAACTAAAGAAGATTGGTGTCTTCTTTTTCCATTAATCAAAACAAGCGTTTGATCAGGACCTAATCCTCTTAAAGAAGCCGGATCTATGTGATCTGCGCCATCAGACCCCGATTGTTTATTGGCGTTAAACGAAGGAGCCGCATACTGAAGTAATTCGTTGATTTCCATTTTCCCGGCCTGGGTAGTAACACTTTGTACATCAATAATATCGATGGCCACAGGCGTATCGGTGACGGTTCTTTTGGCGTTACGGGATCCTACCAATTGTACGGCGTCCAGCAGAAAACCTTCTGTCATAGTTACATTTAAGGTAGATTGTCCGCTCACAGAAATTTCTTGAGTTTCAAAACCTACATAGCTCAAAATCAATACGGCATCTTCCGATACGGTAATTGAATAACCGCCATCAAGTTCGGAGATTACTCCATTAGAGGTTCCTTTTTCAATAATATTGACACCCGCAAGTGACATATTGTTGGCATCCGAAATAGTTCCGGAAACGGTGATCTGTGCAAACACCGCCGAAGAGAATAGGCAAGTGAGCGCTAAAAGAGTTAATTGTTTCATTGGTTTTTGGTTAATAGTTGATAACTAAAAGTAGTAGTTTTTTTAAGATGGATATGAATTTGTTGGTAAATAATGGCATACTTAAAAAAAATCATCTATCAATGATCACCTTCAATTATTTACCACAGACATTGTTCATTTTTAAAATACAAATATCTGTATACCAGAGGTTTATATCGAGAACCACAGTATAAGCGTTATATTCGTACCAGTTTTAATGGATATATACACGACCTATAAATTGGTATAACAATGAAAGTATTATACACCCGTGTTTCGACTACAGAACAGGACATAGATCGACAGATAATTGATAAGAATAACTACGACTACGTCCTTATAGACACCTGCAGCGGATCCATTGCTCTGTTTGAGAGACCCAATGGTTCTGAGATTGAAAAACTGATAAAGCGGGGGGAACTAAAAGAACTACACGTACAC
>DGAU01000003.1:121617-143142 GCA_002384055.1 Flavobacteriaceae bacterium UBA4022 | reverse complement strand
ATTACAATATTCATAATATTATCACTAATTATATTCTAATTTGATAAGATTTTTCTTAAAAAAATATAAATCTCACAAAATTTTACTAAATTGGTGTTAACTAACCTTTTAAAATATAGAAAATGGAAATTAAAAACTTAACTAATCGACTGCTCGATTCACCTCAAATGGTCAGCGGTAAACTCCCATGGAATCAATGGAATTCTACCATTGAAGACTCCGAAAACAGCATAGCTGGATGGCTTGGTAAGATCTTCAGTGTAGTAGCATTTTTCGCGCTGTTAGGAGTGCTTTGGAGCATCTTAAGTCCTATATGGGATGGAGGGTTCGACGGAAAGGATGCATTAGGTGTCGTGGGCATGCTTTTGGGTATTATCTTCTGGGCTTATGCTGCTTTTCCTGTTACACAAGTTATTAGAAACACTGGTGATGGCGTTGCCTCATCAAAAAGCGGTGTGGTACGCCTTATGTTTTTGGACTTGCCAGTAGCTTTGATGAAAATGGCAGGCTATTTATTGGCCATGATCGGTTTATTTGCCGCAATAGCATCCTTAATTGGCTTCCTTACTACCTTAAATTTGGGTGGTGATATGATGGGCATGGTTAGTAGTGGACTTGGTTCATTTACCAACATGGGTACCGCAGTATTGTCTAGCGTATTAGCCGACACACCGCTCAGTATGATCTCAGAGATGATGGGTGACCTAATGCAACAACCAGAGATGTTAAGCAATGCAGGCGGATCCGCCTGGACCGTTGCTGGAGCAATGGGTGTGTTTAGCGCATTTGTTTCTGTTGTATTTGTCTTGGTGAGTATGTATATTAATGTAGCTATTTACCAATTCTTATTCGGATTAGTTGCTGCATTAGTGAACTGGGTGAAAGGGCCTTACCTGCCATTCAAATCACTTTAATTAAAAGCACAAACAATTTTAGGCCCATTCCTTGAGTGAATGATTTGACCTGAAAGTTTTAGTAAAAACCCCCATCAATTTCTGATGGGGGTTTTTTTATTTAGCGCAAGGTTAATTCGTGGATTTTTGGCTTATCAATATTTTCACTCAAAATACCCCTTCCCCTTGACTGACTTTTATACCCTTACGCTTTGAGGAGCCTTATTTTATCTAACGCTGTTGTTATGACAAGATCGCAAGCCACAAGTTCCCCGCTGGTGGTCCAGCATTTTTTCGAAATCAAGCTTCCTTTTTTATAGACGCCCTCATACCTGAGGCTACCGTTGGGGTGCCAAAACTGCCACAAACCCTCTCTATATTCTTTAATTGAGCCCTGGGATAATTCTGTGACATAGGTGCCTGTAAATTCCATTTGCCCATTGCTATAATTTCCGCTGCACCTCTTTAGTGGATGATTCATGTTGTTGTTAAAATATATATGAGATCAAGAGAATCTGCAATCTTCATTGAACTGATGGATGGGTCGCATATTTATAGAGCATAAGTAATATCTTTTGAGCGCAGCGGGAAATTTAAGATCGAGCTAAAAGTTGTAGCCCGTCATGAATCAGGTGCGCACTCATAGGGTATTGCTCCGCTTTTGTACTAAGTGCTGCGGCTAGATGCTCTGCGATGGCAGGAGAATTGGATTCCCTGGCCCACTCATATAAAGTCAATAACAAGAGCCAATCCGATGGATGATCCTTGTCAAGCGCTTTTCGTAAGTCGCTAATCACTTTTAAATCGAGCGTGCGTGCTTTGATGTGGTCGCTCGCTTTTTGGTAAAGGCCGACTAAGGCCAAATATTTTGATGACCCAGTGCCTTCATGAGATTCATAATGGTTTATTGTGACCGCCAAATCGACGCTCGTGGGATCGGCTGGGCCAGCAAATACTGAACGGACTTTTTTGCCTATGGCCATGTCATAGATCCCCCAGCTGGGATCAAAAAGCACCTCTGCCCCTAAAGTAACCAGACAGTTTTTGAACTTGATCAGCATAATTTTGCCTTGTAAATTTCTGGTGCCCGTAATGATGGTGCCTTGCACGCGCACCCCGCCGTCAAAGCTTAGATCAACTTGTTGGCCTTCACAAATATTATATTGCTTGAGGTCTTTTGGACTCATGTCCTCGATGGCCAAGTTAATGCCTTTGAGTTTGCCAATCGGAGAGCCAAAGCCATCGGCATGGCTGCTCGATTCGTGACCGACAAGTGCTTTGTTTTGATATGACAAAACGGTCGGCCCTGTGGTTTGGATGTAGCGCACCGTTCGGTCTTGTTCGATAATATGGGTAAATACCCCAGTTACTTGGAGTCCCGTGCTCAACTCAGCCGTGGCAAGTTGCTTTGATTTAAGGGCCTTAGACAGTCCGCTATACCCGCCTCGGCGTAGCGCCATACGATCAGCAAACTCCTCCAGAACTTCGGTCAAGTGGGCGAAGTTTGGCGTTACATACAAATGTGGCTGTGGCTTTGTGATGTCGAAACCTTGGTCTGCAGCCTCGATGGTGTAAGGTCGTTTGACCACATGGGCCTTAAGACATGCCGTGCTTTCGCCAATAGAGGAGAGCAATCCTGCGCCATAAATACTAGGTTCTTCGAGGGTGCCAATTAGGCCATATTCTACAGACCACCAATGTAAATTTCTGATTTGCGCCATCTCACTTGGTACTTCATCACTGGCTTGTAACGCTTGAATATGAGCTTCGGTGGCATCAATGGCGTTTTGATCAGGGTTTTTGGACTCTTTCAATACGGATAGTTTGCGCGCCGCCTCATACATTTGATAATCAAGGGCCGAAGAAATCGCTTTACTGCCAATTTCTCCAAAGCGACGCAGGTATTCGGCATAGTCGGGGTTGGCGATGATGGGAGCATGACCCGCAGCCTCATGGATAATATCCGGTGCAGGGGTGTATTCTATATGGTTCACTTGGCGGATATCCGAGGCAATAACCAGGACATTGTATGCTTGAAATTCCATAAAGGCCTGAGGCGGGATAAAACCATCGACAGCGACAGCAGCCCATCCAATATCTTGTAATATTCGGTTCATCCCATACATACTCGGAATTTGGTCAATAGAAATACCTGTTTTTTCAAGCCCAGCTAAATAAGATTGATGCGCCAACAGAGGCAGATGTGCTATGTTTTTGCGCATGACATAGCGCCAGACGGCCTGGTCTAGGGCAGTATAATCATCGTAGCTTTGGGGCTTGATGTATTGCAATAGATGCTTTGGGAGTCGTTCTAAAACGGGGTTAGTTTCGATTTTGCTCATAGCCTTAGTCAATGGGACTACTAAGGTAATAAAAGAAAGACTTTGTTGTCTGTTTAATAGTATTATGATACTAAATATAGATTTGGTTATTTTGCAACGCCTTATCGGTATTTTACGTATCTTGACCCCCGAAAAGCCCCAAGCTGCATGTTTTCTCCAACAGAAATTAATTTTGATTTACTCAAAGCACGCGCTTTTAATTTGCGCTGGGCATGCGTCCCTTCTGGCGTGATTCCTCTGACCGCTGCCCACCTTGATTTTTTCGAATGATAAACAGCAAAGGGCGCATCTAGAAGGACACCAATCTTATGAACACATGGTGGATATCATTATGGCCTTGAATCCAAGATTAAAAAAGCTCAGTTACAGCAAAGACCCCATCGCCCTATTTCGATTGTTTCATACGATGACCATCCACGAATTTACCTTTTTGACCGAGTTGGATCGGACACAGGCGCTCAAAGAAATTGATCGTTTAATCAAAAAAGATCTCATTGTGCAAATAGATTCACCTGCAGGTGCGCTTTGGGCAAGAAGTCTAAAACTCGAACATTTATTCAGTTAGAACACGCCTGTAAGATCCCTGTGTTGTCCTGTTCTATTGACCATTAGCGTAAAACATTTTTTAATGTACCCTCTATTGTTCGGTTGAATCCGTATTTTTAGCCTTGTGAAAACTATTTTTAATTTACTGTCTGGCCCAAGAAATATATCAACCGCCTTAATGTATAGTTTTGCGCAGCACCCAGATTTTGTGGTTGTGGATGAGCCTTTTTATGGCTATTATTTGCGCCAAGTAAAGGACCGAGCAGTGCACCCTCTGGATTACGAAATCCAGCAGAGCATGGCGACGGACAAAGCTGAAGTGATCAATTCATTAGAGGCCTTGAAACAAGACACCCATGTGTTTGCCAAAAGCATGGCCCATCATTGTATTGAGGATGAGCCGAGTCATCTTTTGGCATGGACCAACATTATTCTGATCCGTCATCCCAAAAAGCTCATTCACTCTTTTTCCAAGGTCATCCCTAATCCAACACTTGAGGCAATTGGGCTAAAAAAAGCGTTTTCTCTTTATCAGTTTTTAAAAAGTCATAACGCCCCAGTGGTCGTCATCGAAAGTGATGAATTAATGCGGCATCCAGAGACCTATTTGACCCAATTGTGCGCTGCATTGGGGGTCCCTTTCTATCGCGCGATGTTACACTGGCCCGAAGGAGGTCATCCTGCCGATGGCTTATGGGCGCCGCATTGGTACGCCAATGTCCACCAGAGTAATGGGTTTTTGGCGCATGCGCCAAATAAGATAATTCTTGAAAAAAGACTCGAACCGGTTTTGGCAGAAGCCTTACCTTATTATATTGCACTACGCAAAGAAGTTTTAATCAACACCTATTAGTATGTTACAAAAGTTTGATTCGCGCAACGCTGACCTTAAAGTATTTATCAAAGATCGCCTGTACCCCCGTGATCAGGCCAAGGTTTCTGTATTTGACAGTGTGGTTCAAGGCGGTGATGCTGTTTGGGAAGGCCTAAGGGTCTACCCAGAAGGGATTGTTTGCCTTGAACACCATCTTAATCGTCTGATGGCTTCGGCCAAAACCTTGGCTTTTGTAGATATTCCGACCAAAGAATTCGTCAAGTCAGCAATCGACCAAACACTCAAGGCCAATGGCATGACAGACCAGACCCATATACGTCTGACCCTAACCCGCGGTGAAAAAATCACAAGCGGGATGGATCCCCGGCTCAATCAAAGCGGCTCATGCCTCATTGTTTTGGCCGAATTCAAGCCCTTGGTGTACGACAACTCCTCGGGGATCAAAGTCATCTCAAGTAGCCAAAGACGTAATGGCCCAGAGTTTTTGGATAGTAAGATTCATCATAATAATCTGCTCAATAATATTTTGGCCAAGATCCAAGCCAATGTAGCGGGCAAGGATGCCGGTCTGATGCTCGATCATCGTGGATTCGTTGCGGAGCTCAATGGCAGTAATTTGTTTATGGTGAAGGGAGACACCATTTACACCCCCTTTGCGCACGCATGTTTGCCTGGGATAACCCGCGGGACCGTGATGGCGCTTTGTGAGCGCCATCAGATCGCCATCAAAGAAGCGGACCTCAGCCTGTCTGAATTGTATAATGCGGATGGGGTTTTCGCCACAGGGACTATGGGAGAGTTGACTCCAGTAATTGAAATTGATGGACGAGAGATTTTTGCCGATGATGCATTAATGAAGCGTATCCTGACACTCTTTAAAACTTCCATTCGAAGCTATTGTGAGCCACTAACTTAGAGAGAAAACGGTTCATGCTTTAGACTCGTGGTCTATTGGTGTAATTGCGGGATCAACAAAAAAACCGCTCTAAAATTCACGTATCAGGAATTTTTATAAGTATATTTAACAAAATTTAACTAAACTAAAATTATGAAAAACGTATTGTTCATATGTGGCTTTTTGATAAGCTGCATTACTTATGCGCAGACCAACGTTCGCGGAACGGTGGTTGACGAATCAGGAGTACCTGTTGTGGGCGCCAATGTGGTGGCCTTAGGAACAGGCTCTGGTACGGCTACAGATTTTGATGGAAACTTTGCTCTTTTAGTAGATGCAGAGCCACCATTCTCTCTAGAAATTAGCAATATTGGCTATGCCATGCAGCGCGTTTCTGTCTCAGCAAACAATCAATCTTTGTCCATTACTTTGGCTGAAGGATCAGAACTTGATGAGGTAGTTATTTCTGCATCACGTACACCGGAACGTATTTTTGAATCACCGGTAACCGTAGAGCGATTTGGTCTTAAAGAAATAAAAAACACCGCTTCAGCTGACTTTTATGATGGTCTTGAGAACCTTAAAGGTGTTGACATAAACACCAACAGTTTGACGTTTAAGTCGATCAATACCCGTGGTTTTGCCACGTTTGCCAATACGCGTTTTATGCAATTGGTGGATGGTATGGACAATTCTGCACCGGCACTTAACTTCCCGTTAGGAAACTTATTAGGGATGACCGACACCGATGTTCAGAGTGTGGAGATTCTCCCAGGCGCCTCATCTGCATTATATGGAGCGAATGCCTTTAACGGAATCTTGTTCATGCGCAGTAAGAGCCCATTTGACTTTCAAGGAATAAGTGTTTCCTTGAAGCAAGGTCTTACCTCTCAAGAGGCTGTAGGAGACAACCCATACACCGACCTCAGTTTTCGAATCGGTCATAAATTTAATGAAAAATTTGCGGCCAAAGTCAATGTAGGTTATCTCTCTGGTACCGATTGGGGTGCTAACAACACTTCAGGAAAAGTAGGTACCGGCAAAACCAGAGCCGCCATAGATTATGATGGTGTGAATGTTTATGGCGATGAAGTATCGACAAATTTAAACGGCGTTGCTCAAGCCTTAGTTGGTTTAGGAGTTTTACCTGCGGGTGCCGAGCAATTAGTGCCTTCTGTGAATGTGAGCCGCACAGGTTATAACGAAGCCGACCTGACCGATTATGAGGCGCAAAGCATCAAGGCCGATTGGGGACTTTATTACCGTCCATTCGAAGATGATTTGGAAATCTCCTATGTTGGAAAATACGGAACAGGTTCTACCTTATATCAAGGCGCCAATCGTTATGCGATTGACAATTTTATCATGACCCAGCACAAACTTGAAATCAAGAACGATAATTTCTTTGTTCGTGGATATATCACCGAGGATGATGCAGGTGATAGTTACGATATGATCTTTACAGGGATCAATATCAACCGCGCTTGGAAAGGCGATAGTCAGTGGTTTGGCGAGTATACCGGTGCCTTTGTTCAAGGGCAGATATACGGTGGATTAACGCCTGATCAAGCACATGTTTTTGCGCGCCAGACCGCCGATACAGGCCGTTTTGCTCCAGGATCTGAAGGGTATACGAATGCCTACAACACGAGTATTAGTGATCCGAATTTGTCTACGGGATCTAAATTCCAAGACAATTCAAAAATTTACCACGCGGATTACAACTACAATTTTAACGAGCTAATTGACTTTGCAGAAATTCAGATGGGCGGTTCTTTCAGAACCTATAGCCTAAATTCTTCTGGAACGATATACACGGACAGCGACGGTCCAATTGACTATTCTGAAATGGGTTTTTATACCCAAATGCAGAAAAAGTTTGAGTTGGCTGATCAGTTGGACTTGAAATTGACGGGTTCTGTGCGTTATGACAAATCAGAACTTTTTGACGGATTCCTGTCGCCCCGATTATCTGCAGGTTTTACCCTAGCAGACAATCACAACATTCGTGCATCGGTACAGAGTGGTTTTAGAAACCCAACGACACAAGATCTTTATATCGGACTGGATGTCGGTCGTGCTATTCTTGTTGGTGGCGCCAGTAACAACCCAGAACGTGATGTTCGCGAATATGGTTTGAGCCCAACAGGACAAGCGATTACCGGAGTGGCAAGTCTTCAATCTAGTAGTGCTATAGCATATGAAAATTCATTCTTTGCGAGTTCTGTATCGAACTTTGCGGCAACAGGTAATGCAGGTGCCCTACAGGCGGCCAATTCCAACTTCGTGAAGCCAGAACAAGTAACGTCTATTGAATTTGGTTACCGTGGTAAGCTCGGAAAGATCGTTATCGATGCAAACTGGTACTACAACACTTACAATGACTTCATCTCTAACGAAACAGTTATTGCGCCCTTATATGGTGATGTCGGCTTGACGCAAGCCTTGCCTGACGGGACACCATTGGCCATTGCTGCAATCGCTAGCGGTGATTACCAAGTGTTCCAGACGTATACGAATTCGGAAGAAGAAATCAACGCTTATGGAGGGACATTCGGTTTCAGTACGAAGGTACTAGGGGGTTATGATTTCGGAGGAAGTTATACTTACTCTAAACAAGATCGTGAAGGCGGAAACGCAGACTTCAAAACCAATTTCAACACGCCTCGAGACAAAGTCAAGATGCAGTTTGGGAATACCGATATTTATAAAAACTTTGGTTTCAACACCGCATGGCGTTGGACTGGAGGCTACGTATGGGAAGCCACTTTTGGTGATGGCAACATTCATGCCTATAATGTTGTTGATGTGCAGTTGAATTACCGCATGCCCGACTTCTTTAAATCGACCTTCAAACTGGGTGCTGCAAACGTCTTAGGGGACGAGTACAATACAGCATTTGGTACCGGTAATATCGGTTCTATGTACTACTTGTCTTGGACCATTAATAACCTTTAATCACATTGACTATGAAATTTAAATATTTAGGAATTGCATTGTTGGCCTTAGGATTTGTTGCTTGTGAGAGCGATGATGGCAATGGTGGAGCAACAACCGAAGTGACCCTCACCGCAGGTGAGGCTGACTTTTCGAACTATGTAGCGCTAGGCGCTTCATTAAGCGCTGGATTTACAGATGGCGCTTTGTTTAGAGCAAGTCAAACGAATTCATTTCCGAACATCTTGGCGCAAAATTTTGCGGCTGCAGGGGGTGGTGAATTTAACCAGCCCTACACCAGTGATAATGTTGGTGGTTTGCTTTATGGAGGAACTCAAATTACCAATCCACGCTTATACTTTAATGGGGCAGGACCTGCTGTGTTGGATGCGATGCCGACTACAGAGGTGACCAATAGGGTTGCTGGACCCTTTAATAATATGGGGGTTCCCGGATCCAAAAGCTTCCACATGTTAGCCAATGGTTATGGTAACCTTGCTGGCGTGCCTTTAGGCCTGGCAAATCCTTATTTTGCACGTATGGCGAGTTCGGATAACGCCTCTATGTTAGAAGATGCCTTAGCTCAAGGCCCAACGTTTTTCACCCTGTCAGAATATGGCGCGAACGACGTCCTTAGCTTTGCGATCTCTGGAGGTACTGGAGTAGATCAAACGGGTAATTTTGACCCAAGCACTTATGGTGGAAACGACATTACGGATCCAAATGTGTTTGGCGCCGCATTATCAACAACGCTCGACGCTTTAACGGCTAATGGGGCCAAAGGGGCAGTAGGAAATGTGCCTTACGTGACGTCATTGCCATATTTTACGACGATTCCTTTCGCACCATTAGACCCAAGTAATGAGGCTTTTGGACCGCAAATTCCGGTGCTTAATGCAACGTTTGCGCCATTGAATCAAGCCTTTGCTTTCTTAGGATTTCCGGAGCGCTCTATTGTGTTTTCAGAAACAGCAGCTAGCGCTGTAGTCATATTTGATGAGAGCTTGCCAAGCCTTACGGATCAGCTTAACGCTGTTCTTCAAGGGGGTGGATTAGATCCATTAACGGCAGGTCTTTTGGCACAGCAATACGGACAATCACGCCAGGCAACTGCAGAAGATTTATTGGTCCTGACCAGTTCTGGGGTTATTGCGACCCTTAATGAGGAGCATTTTGCTGCGCTAGTGGGCCTTGGTGTTCCTGCAGAAACAGCAGGTTCATTGTCTGTCAACGGTATTACCTACCCCATGGCAGATAAATGGGTTTTGACCGCAAGTGAAACACAGCAAGTGATCAACGCCACGGATGCTTATAACGCGACGATTGATGTATTAGTCGCAAGTAAAGGTTTGGCCAAGGTTGACCTGAATGGGATCTTACAAAACGCTTCAAATGGAGGCGTCACATTTGACAGCTTTAGCATGTCTACCGATCTTGTCTTTGGTGGTTTGGTAAGCCTTGATGGGATCCATTTGACCGCTAGAGGTTATGCCTTAATGGCCAATGAATTCCTTGCAGCGATTGATGCACAATATGGATCAAATTTTGTTGCTGCTAATCAGGTGGCACGGGCCAATGATTATCCGGTAAACTATTCTCCGGATTTGCAATAAGCCTTTCGCAAACAACGCAAAAAAACCCTTCCAAATTGTTTGGAAGGGTTTTTTGTTTTAGGCGGTTCTTGGGTGAAAATTTTTTGCTTTTTTGCCTTGTATGTTTTGTTGTGAAAGACCTATCTTTGCACCGATTAAATGGGGGTGTTTGATGAACCCCAGACAAACTTTAAAATAAAATAGGTACAGCATGTCGCAAGTTATAGGAAAAGTCGCTCAAATTATTGGACCCGTGGTAGACGTTGCGTTCGCCAGCGGCGCAGAGCTTCCAAACATTTATGATTCATTAGAAGTTCAGAATAATGGTCAACTCCTAATTCTAGAAGTTCAATCACACATTGGCGAAAACACCGTGCGCACGATTTCTATGGACTCTACCGACGGTTTAAGCCGAGGAGTAGATGCTTTGGTGACCGGCGCCCCAATTCAGATGCCGATTGGTGACGATGTTTATGGTCGCTTGTTTAATGTTATTGGTGATGCCATTGATGGTATTGGGAACTTACCCAAAACAGGTAAAGATGGTCTGTCTATACACCGTGACGCCCCAAGATTTGAAGACTTATCAACTTCTACTGAAGTTTTATTTACCGGGATCAAAGTTATTGATCTTATTGAGCCTTATGCCAAAGGAGGAAAAATTGGTCTTTTCGGTGGTGCTGGAGTAGGTAAAACAGTATTGATTCAAGAATTGATCAACAATATTGCCAAAGGACATGGTGGTTTATCCGTGTTCGCTGGTGTTGGTGAGCGTACCCGTGAAGGGAACGACTTACTGCGTGAGATGTTGGAGTCAGGTATCATCAAGTATGGTGATGACTTTATGCACTCCATGGAACAAGGCGGATGGGATTTGTCTAAAGTGGACAAAGAGGCCCTGAAGGAGTCCAAAGCAACCTTTGTTTTTGGTCAAATGAATGAGCCTCCAGGAGCACGAGCACGTGTCGCTTTATCAGGTTTGACTATTGCGGAGTATTTCCGTGATGGCGCTGGTGATGGTCAAGGAAAAGATGTTTTGTTCTTCGTGGATAACATCTTCCGATTTACCCAAGCGGGATCAGAGGTTTCGGCACTTTTGGGTCGTATGCCTTCTGCCGTAGGTTACCAACCGACATTGGCTTCAGAGATGGGGGCGATGCAAGAACGTATTACCTCAACCAAGCGTGGTTCAATTACTTCAGTACAGGCGGTATATGTTCCTGCGGATGATTTAACAGATCCTGCACCGGCAACGACTTTTGCCCACTTGGATGCAACGACCGTATTGTCGCGCAAAATTGCAGAATTAGGGATTTATCCAGCGGTAGACCCGCTTGATTCTACTTCACGTATTCTGTCGGCTGACATTTTAGGTAAAGAGCACTATGATTGTGCACAACGCGTAAAGGAGTTACTACAACGCTACAAAGAATTACAGGATATCATTGCTATCTTGGGAATGGAAGAGCTTTCCGAAGAGGATAAATCGGCGGTAGGACGCGCACGTCGTGTGCAACGTTTCTTATCACAGCCTTTTCATGTTGCGGAGCAGTTTACAGGAATGCCAGGAGTATTGGTAGACATCAAAGAAACCATTAAGGGCTTCAATATGATTATGGATGGTGCATTAGATCATTTACCTGAAGCGGCTTTTAATCTTAAAGGAAACATCGAAGAAGCGATCGAAGCCGGCGAGAAAATGCTCGCTGAAGTTTAATAATTAGCGTTAACCAACGAACTTATGTATTTACAAATAGTGACTCCAGAAGCATGCTTGGTGCAGGGTGAGGTAGAAAGCCTTACTGTTCCTGGTATGGATGGGGGATTCCAGATGTTGAACAATCACGCGGCGATCGTGTCTTCTTTAGGCAAGGGCGTTGTTGCCTTCTCTGGAAGTCCAGAATTCATGGCGGCTCACAAGGATAAGTTTACCGAAAAAGATGGAAAATGGCTGCTGCAGATCAGCAGCGGTACAATCCAAATGGTCGACAATAAAGTTATTGTGTTAGCCGATTAGGGCTTGACATTAACACAGATATAAGCCTCATTTTTTTGAGGCTTTTTTTTGATTATTAGTTTGCTCGGGCCATTGATATGGGCGAAAGGGCGCCCAAAGGCACTATAGAATAAATTTGTATCTTGATGCTTATGAAAAATGTTGTTTTAGGTTTTTACGCGATATTAATTTCCGCTTCTGTCTTGGGTCAAGTGGAAACCCCGCAAGAGGAACTCTCTGAAGTATTTCTTTCTGGGACACGGCTTATGATTCCCTTTGATGAAGACTCCCGGTCTATTACGATTATCTCCAAAGAGACCATTGAGGCTTCGCCAGCACAAAGTTTGCCAGACTTATTGCAACAGGTTGCTGGAGTGGACATTCGCCGACGAGGGGCTATGGGTACCCAAGCGGATTTGTATATCCGAGGAGGGAGCTTTGACCAAACCTTATTGCTGATTGATGGCATTAAATTGGATGATGCCCAAACAGGCCACCATACACTCAACGCCGCCCTGCCGCTGCACTTGATCGAACGGATAGAGATTATTAAGGGCCCAGCGGCCCGTATCTATGGTCAAAATGCCTTCACAGGGGCCATTAATATTGTGACCAAATCTCGATTTGAGTCGGGTGTCGAAGTGGCCTTGTCTACAGGGTCTTATGACCAGATCAACGCAGGAGCGACCGCCTATCAATCTGGGGATAATGCATCGCATATGGTCCATTTTTCGCGCAATACCTCAAGAGGGTACCGTTACAACACAGATTACGATCAGTCCAATTACGCCTTTAAGAGTGTGTTCAATAAACCGGGACAACAGCCTTGGCATCTTCTGGGAACTTTCTCTGAAAGAGCTTTTGGGGCCAATGGTTTTTATGCCTCGCCTGCGGCTACGGACCAATATGAACATACCCAAACCAGTGTTTTGGGCATCAGTACTGCCGTGAACTTGGGCCGAGTGACACTCCAGCCCCGCGTTTATTGGCGACGCAATCAAGATGAATACATTTACCTCAGAAATGACCCTACGGTCTACCGTAATTTACACATGACCAACAAAATGGCTGCAGAGGTCAATGGGACTTTGGAATCGGGCTGGGGATCTACAGGTTTTGGTTTGGACATGGCCCAAACGTATCTTTCGAGTAATAATTTAGGCCAACGCTCGCGCTTTGCCACGACACTTTTTGTGGAACACCGGATGCGGTTTTTCAACCAATCTTTGGATGTCATCCCCGGTGTAGCCGTCACGAACTTTTCAGATTTTGGCAGCTATGCATATCCAGGGATTGACTTGGGCTGGGCGCCGCTGGACCAGTGGCGTATTTATGCCAATACCGGATTGACCTATCGCATCCCGACCTATACCGATTTGTTTTACAGTGATCCAACCACAATAGGTGATGCAGACCTTTCACCCGAGGAAGCCTTCTCATGGGAAATTGGCAGCCGCTTTAATGCCGGTAATGTCTCTTGGACTGGGGCATGGTTCCAGCGGGACTCCAAAAACCTGATCGACTATGTCAAGCCGACACCAGAGGATTTGTGGCAAGCAGCGAATGTACGGGGCCTGCTGACTCAAGGTTGGGAGACCGATATTGATTGGTCCTTTGCCTTTTTGGGAAAAAGTCAAAAATTACACTTGAGTTACACACATATTAAGGACGATCTAGATGTGGCCACAGAAGAATTGTCAAAGTATGTGATCAATTCATTCAAAGACAGAGCAGTGAGCACCTGGAACAGTGATTGGGACGCCCAGTGGAGCCATACCATGGTCTGGAAATACGGCCAGCGTGCTTCTGGCGAAGTGTTTCGGGTTTTTGATCTGGCCATCAATTACCGACGACCCTCTTTTGAATTAAAGGCTTCTATAGAAAACTTGTTAGGCGAAGACTATTCAGAAACCAATTTAGTGCCCATGCCCAAAGGGGCTATTTTTGTCGGGATGCGTTATCACCTCAATTAACCCGCGCATGCAATTACAAGCCATCGATCGCGTCAAAACCATCTCCAAGGAGGACTTCATTAGGCTTTACTACCGGAAGCAAAAGCCTGTAATAATAGAGGAGGCTATTGCCGATTGGCCCGCGTTTACCAAATGGAATTTTGATTATATCAAAGCCATTGCAGCAGACAAGCAAGTGCCGCTATATGATGACCGTCCGGTGGATCATAAAGACGGTTTTAACCAGCCTCATGCGACCATGCGTATGGATGCTTATATCGACTTATTGCAACAGGCGCCGACCAAATTCAGGATTTTTCTTTGGAATTTGCTCAAGGAGGTGCCCGCGCTGCAAGCGGATTACCGCCCCTTTAATCTTGGGCTACCCATCATGAAGGGCTTGCCTATGCTTTTTTTTGGAGGGCGCGATAGCCACACCTTTATGCATTACGACATCGATCTGGCTAATATCTTTCATTTTCATTTTCAAGGCAAGAAAGAGGTCGTTCTATTTGACCAAAAACAAAACAAATTTCTTTATAAAATTGCCCATTCGCTTATTGTTCGGGAGGATATAAACTGGTCAAATCCGGATGAAGAGAAATGGCCGGCTCTCCATTATGTGACTGGATTTAAGGGAACTTTAGAACATGGACAGATGCTGTATATGCCCGAAGGCTATTGGCATTATATGAAGTACATTACTCCAGGCTTTTCGATGAGTTTGCGGTCTATAGCAAGAAAGCCAAGGCATTTGGCCAAGGCCCTATATAACGTGCTCGTGATGCGTTATTTTGACCAAATGATGCGTCGCTTACGCGGGCAAAAATGGATTGACTACAAAAACCAGCAAGCCATAGAACGCACACACCGGCATCTGGCAAAGATTCAATCCAAGTCTGCTGCGGCTTGATAAACCCAGGTGGATTCCCACCCGCGGTACAAGAGATAGTCCACTAATTTTCTTTTTTTCTTAAAGCCATCCGGTTCATGGCTCAGCTGTTGTAAGCGTTTGACAACGAGCTCGTCGAAGGTGTCGCGGTAGTCTGTCTCGGGGATTTCTTTGAGCGCAAGGTCAATGTTGTAAC
Source organism: Flavobacteriaceae bacterium UBA4022 (assembly GCA_002384055.1). Classification (GTDB taxonomy): domain Bacteria; phylum Bacteroidota; class Bacteroidia; order Flavobacteriales; family Flavobacteriaceae; genus BACL21. The sequence continues at coordinate 128,066 of DGAU01000003.1, read as the reverse complement.
GCCCGATGTCATGGCGTTTGAGTTCTATGGTGATCCGCAACTTCCCCCATTTTTTGATGCGGAACTTCCCGCGGGCAAAAGACTGAGCAAAGCGTGTTTCATTCAGGAAATTGTGTTGTATCAGATGGGTAATGATGCGTTGCTGGGCTTCAGGAATCATGCGCATGGCCGTTAATTTTTCTGAAACTTGGCGGTGAGACCTGTCTTGATAAGCACAGTAGTGCTCTAGCTTTTTCCGTGCTTCTTCGACGCTATAAGTGGTGTGACCATGATTCATAAGGTCAAATATAAGGCTTTAGTGACGGACAAAAAGTGAGGTTTGGGCAAAAAAAAACCCCTCGTTAGGAGGGGTTTTTTACTCTATAAATCTTTTCCATTTTGATCTTGGAAATGATACTCGAGGTACGTGTAAGCATCTCTTGGTTGAATTCTTATCCATTGTTTGTGCTCCATGAACCAATTGGTTCGCACTGATGGAAAGCCTTTGGTTAAAAAGGCTGCTATGAAGGGATGTGTGTTTAAGGTTATCCGTTTATAGTCTTTCTTAATGAGCTTTTTGAGCTCTTCACTAATTTTCTGTACCACAACTATTGGGGCTTCTATTTCCTCGCCGACAACGTGGCTGTTAGGATTTTCTTCTCGAGTCTTGATATTGACTTCGGGTCTAACGCGTTGTCTGGTGATTTGAATCAGCCCAAACTTGCTGGGAGGGAGAATTTTGTGTTTGGCTTTGTCACCGCTCATTTCATCTCTAAGATGATTGTATAATTCTTTGCGATGCTCTGCTTTTGCCATATCGATGAAATCGACGACAATGATGCCGCCCATATCTCTTAAGCGCAATTGCCTGGCCACTTCACTCGCTGCGAGTAAATTGACTTCTAAGGCCGTATCTTCTTGTGTATTTGATTTGTTGCTTCGGTTACCACTATTCACGTCTATAACGTGCAGGGCTTCTGTGTGCTCAATTACTAAATAAGATCCTTTTGCTGCAGAAACTGTTTTGCCAAACGAAGTTTTAATCTGGCGCTCAATACCGTACTTTTCATATATCGGTATTTTGCCGTCATAGAACTTGACAATGTTCTCTTGCTTAGGTGCAATTGCTTGCACATAATCTTTTATTTGTAAGTAAAGTGTTTCGTCGTCGATATGTATTGCCGAAAACGAATCGTTAAACATGTCTCTAATGATTGAGGCACCTTTATTTAATTCACTTAACACCTTGCTCGGGTGGTGCGCCCCATGTAGCTTCTTACACATCGCTATCCAGCGATCCATAAGATTTTCTAAATCTTGATCCAGTTCTGCTACTTTTTTGCCTTCTGCTACTGTCCGTATAATGACACCAAATCCTTTTGGCTTGATACTTAATATAAGTCGTTTGAGTCTTTCTTTTTCTTCGTTAGATTCTATTTTTTGTGAAATAGAAATGCGGTCTGAAAAAGGCACTAAAACGATGTATCGGCCGGCTAAAGAAAGTTCCGAACTAATTCTCGGGCCTTTAGTGGAAATGGGTTCTTTTACAATTTGTACCAGAATTGATTGATTCGTTTTTAAGGCGCCATTAATGGTGCCATTCTTATCAATCTCTTTTTCTAATGGGAATTCTTTTAAAGAGAAATCTCTTAATTTACCTGTGCTTACACGTTTTACGAACGCCATCGAAGAAAGTATTTTCGGGCCTAAATCATGATAATGCAAAAACGCATCTTTTTCATAGCCAACATTGACAAATGCGGCATTTAGACCAGGAACAGTTTTTCTAATTTTGGCGATAAACACATCACCAACAGAAAATTTATTGTTCTCTTCTTCTTTGTGCAATTCGGTTAGTCTTCCATCTTTTAAAAGGGCAAAATCAACTTGTTGTGAACTGGATCTAATTATTAATTCTGAGTTCACGTGTTATCGATTTTTATCCCGTCCGCTAAAAACGGATAGGGATGGATTAAACAAAATTTGACACAGGATCAAAACCAACATGACATTGGAATTGACATAACCTGCAGAAATAAGCCAGCACGATGCTGTCTCATTTCGATTTCAAAGAACTTTGGGGGTAATTACGCAGAAAAAGGTAGTTCTAGACTACTTCTTTTTCTTGTGGCGGTTGGCGCGTCTACGCTTTTTGCGTTTGTGCGTGGCCACCTTATGTCTTTTTCTTTTCTTACCACTTGGCATACGGCATAATATTTAAGATGCTCAGAATGAACCGAGCGAGTTGATACTTTATTTAACTTTCACGTTGGCTTTAACCCCTTCAACAAACACTTTAGCAGGTTTGAATGCAGGAATGTTATGGGCCGGTATTTTAATAGTTGTGTTTTTGGAGATATTTCTTCCTGTCTTTTCAGCTCTTGTCTTGATGATAAAGCTGCCAAAACCTCTTAAATATACGTTTTCACCAGATTCCAAAGAATGCTTCACTTCATCCATGAGCGATTCTACAATCGCTTGTACGTCACCTTTTTCAATTCCTAATTTTTCAGAAATTTGAGATACGATATCTGCTTTGGTCATTCTAACTTGTTTTAAATATGAATTATTTACTCTAGTTCAGGTTCCATTTTCAAGGCGACAAATATAAGGATTTTAAAATCAAATAATCAAATCGTAAAGTATTAAAATATAAATACATAAACCCTATTTTTGCCTTATGATTGAGCCGTCTACTGAAATATCTAAGCGACTGATATATTGGTATTTAAAAAACAAAAGATCCATGCCTTGGCGCGGACACAAGGACCCCTATTTTATTTGGCTCTCCGAAATCATTCTACAGCAAACTCAGGTCGCTCAAGGCACACCGTATTATAATGCATTTGTTAGTAAATACCCTGATGTTTGGACTTTGGCTGAGGCCAGTGAGGAAGAAGTACTAAAGCTTTGGCAAGGCCTGGGCTATTATTCTCGAGCACGAAACTTACATGCGACCGCCAAGACAGTTGCTCTGGAGCATCAAGGTGTTTTCCCGGATACATATAAAGGTCTCTTGGCACTCCAAGGAATTGGGGATTATACGGCCAGCGCCATTGCTTCGATATGTTATGACCTGCCCACAGCAGTGGTCGACGGAAATGTATATCGGGTATTGAGTCGCGTGATGGGGATAGATGAACCCGTTAATTCCCCGAAAGGGGTCAAGCTTTTCAAAGCATTAGCTCAAGCATTATTGGATCCCAGAGCTCCAGGAGATCATAACCAGGCCATTATGGAGTTTGGTGCTTTGCAGTGCAAACCCAAACAGCCCAGCTGTGACAGTTGTCCCTTGGCAGATTGTTGCCAAGCAAAGGCTCAGGGACTTGTTGCTCAATTACCAGTAAAACACAAAACGGTCAAGGTCAAGGAACATCACTTTAATTTTATCGTTCCGCTCACCGCATCTGGAGCAACGACCATGAGGCTGCGTTCGCAGAAAGGTATATGGCAGCAACTTTATCAATTTCCCTTAATCGATACATCACAATTTTTGACCCAGGAGGCATTGCTTGGCCATGAAGACTTTATGGCACTCACCAGTGATTGGGGCTGGAGCGCCATGCGACGGCATAATCCAGAACCTTATGTCCATCGGCTCACGCACAAGAAACTTTTGGTCAGCTTTTGGATCTTGGAGGGTGTGTCTTTGCAACAAGATTTGCTCAGCCCCAGACAATTACAAGAGCTGCCGGTACCAGTGGTTATTGAGCGTTTTATTTCAGAATTTGCGCCATTTCGCTTCTAAAAATTAGTTATATTTAATCACAACATCTAATTTTGTAAAAAACAGGAATCATGAGTGGTACAATAAATAAAGTCATGTTGATCGGACATACCGGAGACGCCGTAAAAATTACCTATTTCGAAGGCGGAGGTTGTATTGGACGATTCCCTTTGGCCACTAACGAAACCTATACCAACCGCACTACCGGAGAAAAGGTATCAAACACAGAATGGCATACAGTAGTGGTGCGTAATAAGGGCGCGGAAATCTGCGAAAAATACCTAAACAAGGGCGATAAGGTCTATGTTGAAGGCCGTATCAAAACCAGAAAATGGGCCGACGATCAAGGCAATGACCGCTACAGTACCGAAATTCAGTGCACGGACTTTACCTTCTTAACACCAAAAGCTGATGGTGTAGGACAAGCGCCCCCAAGTGGAGGAGGCTCAAGTGCAGCAGCTTCTCAAAGCGCTCCTGTGGCCCCGCAAGTCAAACACGACGATCATGAAGATGACTTGCCTTTTTAATTAAATTCAAACCATTTTGGACCTAGAACCCCCCAGTCATTTATTGTTGATCACAGCATTGCCAGAGATTTGGAGTGTGATAGGCATTCTTGTATTACTTCTATTTTCTGCCCTTATATCTGGAGCAGAAATTGCTTTTTTTTCCCTTTCGAGCCATGACTTGACCCCAAGCGATGGCGCCCAACCCTCAAAAAAAATGACATTGGTTGCCGAGCTTCTCGATACGCCCAAGCGGTTATTGGCGACGATTTTGATTGCGAACAACTTGATCAATATTGCCATTGTCTTACTCTTTGACATGATGGGTTCTTGGTTGTTTTCGGGCATAACGAATTCAGCCCTCTTGTTTGCACTAAAGGTTGTCGTTGTGACGTTTATGATCCTTTTATTTGGCGAGATTTTACCGAAAATATACGCCAGCAGAAATAAGGTGCGTTTCTCGGAATTTATGGCCATTCCGATTCGGATTCTATTTTCAATATTTGCGCCCATAAGCTTGCCCATGCGCAACATTACAGTCTTTTTGGAACAGCAGTTTTCAACCCAAAAACCGGGTATTAGTGTTGACCAATTATCGCAGGCCCTGGAATTGACCAGATCCGACGACACCTCACATGACGAGCAAAAGCTATTGCAGGGCATTGTGACCTTTGGAGCGACTGACACCAAAAACGTAATGCGACCAAGGCTCGATGTGTTTGCCTTGGATGTTGCGCTGAATTATAAAGAAATCATGCCCCTGATCTTAGCGCATGGTTATTCTCGAATCCCAGTGTACAAAGAGTCGATGGACGACATTGTTGGTATTCTATACGTTAAGGATCTATTGCCTTATTTTGACCGAAAAACCTTTGATTGGGTTCCCCTTTTGCGGGATCCTTATTTTGTTCCGGAAAACAAAAAACTCGACGATTTGCTCAATGAGTTTAAGGAAATGAAAATGCACTTGGCCATTGTGGTCGATGAATATGGCGGCACCAGTGGCTTGATCACCTTAGAAGATATCATTGAAGAAATAGTGGGTGAAATAACTGATGAGTTTGACGACGAAGACCTGGTATTCTCGAAACTTGATGATCAGAATTTTGTATTTGATGGCAAGACGGCTTTAAAAGATTTTTATCGGGTGATCCTTTTAGAGGACCCTAAATTATTTGAAGAGGCCAAGGGCGAGGCCGAAACCTTAGCGGGATTTATATTAGAAATTGCGCGTGGTTTTCCAAAAAAAGACGAGCCCTTGAGTTTTGGTCCCTACCAGTTCATTGTAGAATCCTTTGAACATAAAAGGATCAAGCAAATAAAAGTAAGCATACTCGATGAAGTTTAGGTGGATATTGGTGATTGTGCCTTTGCTGGTTATTGGTTCGTGCCAAGAGCCCGTGGTGGTTAAGCCAGCAGCTCTTTTGCGGTTGGACTATCCATTGCCAAATTATGCGCCCGTTGGGTCAGATTGCGCTTTTACTTTTTACAAAAACGATTGGGCACAATTAAGCATTAAAAATGGCTGTAATATGACCTTAGATTACCCCCAAATGAAGGCGGCCCTATACCTAACCTATTTGCCCGTTACCGAAAATTTAAATCAGTTGATCTCTGATGCTCAGAAACGCACCTACGATCACACAGTGCGGGCCACTGATATCATTGAGCAAGCCTTAGTGGATCCCGTCAGAAAAGTATATGGAATGTATTATGCCATCAACGGCGAGGCTGCCACACAGGCCCAATTTTATGTAACCGATAGCACGCGGCATTTCGTGGCTGGAGCACTCTATTTCAAAACAAAACCGAACTTTGACTCGTTATATCCTGCTATTGATTATATCCGTGAGGATATAAAAACCTTGATGGAAACCGTCATTTGGACGCCCTAAAGCGCGCCACTTTATGAATAAAAAATGGCTTTATTTGATGGTTTTGTCTCTGATATGGGGCACCTCGTATATTTTGATAAAAAAAGGCCTAGTCGGGCTTTCTCAGATGCAGTTAGGCGCTTTGCGCTTGGTGCTAACCTCATTGATTTTATTTTCTATTGGGTTCCCGTCTCTAAAGAAAATTCAAAAACACCATTGGCGATGGATCGCCATATCAGCTATGGCCGGGACGTTTTTTCCCAGTTTCTTGTTTGCTTTTGCACAGCGGCATATCGATAGCGCTGTGGCATCTATTCTTAATGGTTTGACCCCGCTGGCTACGGCCATAATTGGCATGTTGCT
>DGAU01000003.1:72343-121384 GCA_002384055.1 Flavobacteriaceae bacterium UBA4022 | reverse complement strand
CCAGACCAAAATCACGCCTTTGGTATTTTGGTGTTGATCGCCTCGATGGGTTACGCGCTTAATGTCAATATCATCAAGCACCACTTAAAGGGCCTGCCCGCATTGGCCATTGCCACAGGAAATTTCGTCTGTTTGTTTGTGCCCTCTTTGGTGATTTTGTGGTGGACTGATTTTTTTGAACAAGTAGGGTCTTCGTTACCCATGCAAATCTCAGTAGGTTATATCGCTATTTTGGCTTTATTTGGGACCGCACTGGCCAGTATTTTGTTCAACAAATTGATCGAAATATCGAGTCCTGTATTCGCTTCTTCGGTGACCTACACCATGCCTTTGGTCGCGGTCATTTGGGGCTTTGCAGATGGCGAGCGCTTTGGTCTCATTCAGGGTCTTTCTGCGGTCGTGGTCTTTGTTGGGGTTTATTTGGCGAATCAGCGCGCTAAGAAAACCCCCGAAGTTTGATCCGCTCTCTCGCAGGGGTCTGAACGTCTTGTCTTTGAGTCGGTTTAGATATTTTGCAAACTCTTTGTTCCTTTTAAATATTAAAATTATATTTGCACCCTTGTAAATCCGACTTGATGTCAATGACACATGCTCAGGTTCAAGAATTAAATTAAAATAATAAACAAAATAATACGCTATGTACGCAATTGTAGAGATAGCAGGGCAGCAATTCAAAGTTGCAAAAGACCAAAAGGTTTTTGTCCACCGTTTACCAGAAGATGAAGGATCTAAAGTTTCTTTTGATCGTGTGCTTCTTGTTGGTGACGGGGATAATATAATCTTAGGCGCCCCGGCTATAGACGGAGCTCAAGTAGGAGCTCAAGTCTTAAGACACCTAAAAGGAAATAAGGTGATCGTTTTCAAGAAAAAAAGAAGAAAAGGTTACCGTAAGAAAAACGGACACCGTCAGTACCTTACTGAAATTCTTATTGAAAATATTTTAGCCAGTGGCGCCAAGAAGGCCGCTCCAGCTAAAGCAGCAGCGCCAAAGGCAGAAGCAGCTGTGCAAAAGGTAGCCAAAGCTGAAGCCCCTAAGGCAGCAGACAAAGCAACAGAAGATTATTCATCGATGACTGTAGCCCAACTCAAAGAAGTGGCAAAAGCCAAAGGGATCTCAGGAATCTCAGCGATGAAAAAAGGTGATTTAATCACTGCAATCGAAAACGTATAACCACTTAAAACCGAAAGAAAATGGCTCACAAAAAAGGAGTTGGTAGTTCAAAAAACGGTCGTGAATCAGAATCGAAACGTCTAGGCGTGAAGATTTTTGGTGGTCAAGCGGCTATCGCAGGAAATATCATCGTAAGACAACGCGGCACACAACATCACCCAGGTGACAACGTGTACTTAGGTAAAGATCACACGTTGCATGCACGTGTAGATGGTACCGTAAAATTTCAAAAGAAAAGAGGGGGGAAATCATTTGTTTCCATCGTGCCTTTAGGCGACGCCTAATCTCTAAATATTATGTTTTAAAAAAAACCTCATCGTTAGATGAGGTTTTTTTTTGTGCATGGGTCAATGTCTCCGCCGGGCGGTATGTTATAAAAAAAATGCCCTCTGTTCACAGAGGGCATTTACATGAGATAAGCGGCTAATTAGTAACGGTAGTACTCAGGCTTGAACGGGCCGTCGGTCGTTACGCCAATATAGGCTGCTTGTTCTTTGTTGAGCTGGGTCAACTCCACGCCGATTTTGGCCAGGTGGAGATGAGCGACTTTCTCATCCAAATGCTTCGGCAACATATAAACTTCATTTTGGTATTTGGCGCTGTGCAACCATAATTCGATTTGGGCTAGCGTTTGGTTGGTAAACGAGTTACTCATCACAAAACTCGGGTGGCCTGTTGCACAACCCAAGTTAACCAAGCGGCCTTCAGCCAGCAAGATAATGTCTTTACCGTTTATGGTGTACTTGTCCACTTGAGGTTTGATCTCAACTTTGGACCCATCGCTATTGGTGTTGAGCCAAGCGACATCAATTTCATTGTCAAAATGCCCAATATTACAAACGATGGTTTTGTCTTTCATCATTTCGAAATGAGCCCCTCTGACGATATCCTTGTTGCCTGTTGCGGTCACAACAATATCGGCTTGTGGTAAGATGGTCTCTAAACGTTTTACTTCAAAACCGTCCATAGCGGCTTGCAGGGCACATATAGGATCGATTTCTGTCACGGTGACGATAGAACCGGCCCCTTTAAATGATGCAGCCGTTCCTTTTCCGACATCTCCATAACCACAGACCACGACGCGTTTACCCGCCAACATAATGTCGGTGGCACGGCGCACGGCGTCAACGGCGCTTTCTTTACAGCCGTACTTGTTGTCGAATTTAGATTTGGTCACACTGTCATTGACATTAATCGCCGGCATAGGCAAGGTGCCTTTTTCCATACGTTCATATAGGCGGTGTACGCCAGTGGTGGTTTCTTCACTCAATCCTTTGATCCCGCTTACGAGTTCTGGGTAACGATCCAACACCATATTGGTCAAGTCGCCACCATCGTCCAAGATCATATTCAAGGGCTGACGGTCTGGACCAAAAAACAAGGTTTGTTCGATACACCAGTCAAATTCTTCTTCGTTAAGGCCCTTCCAAGCATAAACAGCCGTCCCGGCATCAGCAATAGCCGCTGCGGCTTGGTCTTGAGTAGAAAAGATATTGCACGAGCTCCAAGTCACTTCGGCACCTAACGCCTGAAGTGTTTCAATCAGTACAGCCGTTTGAATGGTCATATGCAAACAACCTGCAATACGTGCTCCAGCAAGAGGCTGGATGTCCTTATATTCGGCGCGCAGGGCCATAAGACCAGGCATTTCTGCTTCGGCCAATTCTATTTCTTTTCGTCCCCAGGAAGCCAAGGAAAGATCTTTTACTTTATACGGTGTGTAAGTCGTCGTTTTCGTAGACATATTACTATATTTGAAGGTGATGCAAAGGTTCTAATTGCCGACAAAAATACGGAACATCTTTCAATTTAAATGCCTCTTTTTAAAACTATAACGCCCTGGCCCGACACCCAAATTTATATTTGGAAGATCGAGGAATCGCTGGATATCTTAAAAAACACAATGACCCTTTCGCCTTATAGTGAGGGTCGCTTGGCCAACATGAAAAGCATGGCGCATCAGTGTGGATTTTTGAGTATTCGTTGGGCCATGAAGGCTGCCGGCTATGCCGATAGCGATTTGTATTATGACGATTTGGGCAAGCCGCATCTCCAGGATGGTCGTTTCATCTCGATCACCCATGCCCATGGTTTTTCCGGCATCATTTTGAGCGGCTTTCCAGTGGGGATCGACATTGAGGCACAACGCACTAAAATTCAAAGAATCGCCCATAAATTTGCCCTCGAGGGCGAGCACCAAATCGGACCAGACAAAGAACATGATGTAGCGCACCTGACCAAAATTTGGACCGCCAAAGAAAGCATGTACAAGCTGGTTAGTGAACCAGGATTGAGTTTTCTCAATCAAATGGTCGTAGCGGCGTTTTCGGAGTCAAAAGAGCACGCATTGGGACGCGTAGCGCATCAAGGAATAACCCGTCATTTTGAACTGAGGTTCGATGACTTTGAAGGCTATACCTGCGGTTATACTAGAGAAGTGCATCAGTCATGACCTCAGGCCCACAATATTCCGCCTGGCGGGCACAATTCAGTCAACACAAAAAATGCTTGGCAGTTTTGTTGGATCCTGAAAAGACCCTGCCTCATATGGTTCTTCGGATACTCGAGCGCTTGCCGCATCAGACGACTCATATTTTTGTTGGCGGGAGTACAGTACCCGCGGATGTGACCCAGGATTTAGTCATGGCCGTTAAGCAGGGAACAGATAAACCGGTATGGTTATTTCCGGGGGACTATACCCAAGTGACCCCCGAGGCTGATGCTCTATTATTCTTATCGCTGCTCTCAGGCAATAATCCTGAGTATTTAATTGGCCAGCAAGCCAAAGCCGCTCCTTTTGTCCAGAAAAGCGGATTGGAAGTCATTTCGACGGCTTATTTGCTCTTGGATGGTGGTCATCAATCAGCGGTGGCACGCGTGAGCCAGACGCAACCCATGCCAACAACTCCCGTGTCAGCTATTGTCGATCGGGCACTGGCCGGCATGTTCATGGGCGCCCAATGCATCTATCTGGAAGCCGGAAGTGGGGCTTTGAAGCCCGTTCCTAGCAATGTGATTCAATCGGTCAAAGACGCCGTAAACATCCCCCTTATTGTTGGTGGCGGCATGCGATCTGACGCGCAAGCACAGCAGGCCTATGCCGCCGGAGCAGATATGGTGGTCATGGGGACTGTTTTTGAAGACATGATGCGGCCCTAGAGAGCCGCTTGTTTTTATTGAAAATGTTATCTTCGCCTGAGAGATAAGGCTTTCGCGGCAAACAATAAATACAGCTTAAATCATTAATGGCATCAATGGAAACCATAGAGGCATTTTTTTCATTTTTTCTGGGGGCTTACCAACAGGTGCCTAACCAATTCATTGCCTTGGAAGCTGTCGCTTTTGTGTTTGGGGTGGTCAGTGTATGGTACGCCAAAAAAGCACATATTGCAGTTTATCCAACGGGACTTGTCGCTACGATTATTACCGTATACCTGCTTTATGTCGCTGGGTATTTTGGGGACATGATGATGAATGCCTATTACAGTCTAATGAGCCTCTACGGCTGGTGGAATTGGTCACGAAAATCAAACGATTCGGTGCCGTTACCCATCACCAAAACAAATACCAAAGAGCGCTGGATTGGCCTAGTGATGTGTCTGTTGACTATGTTGGTGACCTATCTGGTCTACCGCGGATTTGATCAAAATATGGAATGGGTCAATTATATCGACGTCGTAACTTCGGGAATTTTCTTTACTGCAATGTGGTATATGGCCCAGAAAAAGGTAGAGAATTGGACGCTTTGGATCATTGCCAACATCATTACAGTGCCTTTATACGCCTACCGCGGCTTGGGGATGTTATCGCTTCAATATTTGATTTTCACTGTATTGGCCATTCAAGGGTATCGTTCATGGACCAAACAATATAACGCTGATGCCTACTAAAATTGTATTGTTTGGCCCTGAGTGTACGGGTAAATCAACTTTGGCTGTTGCCCTGGCATCACATTACCAGGCGCCTATGGTTCCTGAATTCTTAAGGACCTATTCCCAAGACAAATGGGATCGTCAATCCAAGGCGGTTACGGAATCTGATATCGAGCCACTTATTATGGGTCAATTGACCCAAGAACGGGACGCTTTGGATCAGGCCAACCAATTTGTCTTTTGTGACACCGACATCTTGCAGTTGGCTGTCTATTTTGACTATTATTATGAAGCAAAATGGCCTACAACGCTCAAGTCTTTGTGCCAACAAGACTCTGGTACGTTCTATTTTCTGACGGCGCCAGATGTGCCTTGGGTTGCGGACGATTTGCGCGATCGGCCTTTGGAACGCGAAGCCTTATTTCATATCTTTGAGCAAGCCCTAAAGATCCGCGACTTAACTTATATGGTGCTTCGTGGAGATGAAAAGGCCCGATTTGCCGCAGCAACTAATTATATCGACACCCATTGGCCTCAATAAAGATGTTCTCTTCACAAGATCGCGACCAAATTGAAAAATTAGGCAAGACCCCCGAGCAAGTATTGCAGGACATGATAACCATAGAGGAGGGCTATCCTGCGCTCAATATCCTACGTGCAGCAACCTTAGGAGATGGCATACAGGGATTCGATCAAGAGCAGCAAAACCTATTGGCATCCTATTTTGATCAAAAAATTCTTGGCCTCGAGTGCGTCAAGTTTGTGCCGGCATCAGGAGCAGCCTCCAGGATGTTTCAATTTTTGTTTGATTTCTTGACGGATTATGATCCAGATCAAACGACCCTAAAAGACTACTTCAGCCATCCCGACCATCAAGATGTTCAAATTTTTTTCAAAGGACTGGCTGATTTTCCTTTTACTAATGCTATTAGAAGCCATATCCGTGGGGTGTTCCCAGATTTTAAAACCTGGTCCAAAGGACACCGGTTTTATTGTATGGTCGAAGTATTACTCTTGGACAATGGCCTCAATTATGGTGCGTTACCCAAAGGGCTTATTCCTTTTCACAAATACAAGAAATACGCCACAACCGCCTTTGAGGAACAGCTCTATGAAGCAGCCTATTATGCGGCTACAGGACAGGATCTACAGGTGCATTTTACATTTTCAGAACATCATTTGACGTTGTTTAAGACCGAATTTGATCGGATCAAGACGCGCCTCAAACGGGCGAACAAAAGTAATACACAGATCAGCTATTCTTTTCAAAAGACCAAGACACAAACCTTGGCGGTCACACGCGAAAACCGCCCCTTTCGAGACGACGAAGGGCATCTGCTTTTTCGCCCATCGGGACATGGAGCGTTGATAGAGAACTTGAATGATATCGATGCAGATGTCGTTTTCATCAAGAACATCGATAACGTCATCGCCCAAGATTTGGTCCCCGAAATGGCGTTTTATAAGAAAGTGTTGGCAGGTCATTTACTGCAGATACAAGACACTGTATTTAACTATTTAAGGGGTCTCCAGAAGACCCCGAAGTCTGTCGATCTCAACGCGATTCACGGTTTTTTGTGGAATACCTTTGGCATTAAAAATTTGCCAAATAGGCCAAAAGAGTTAACAGATCTCTTGAATCGCCCTATCCGGGTATGCGGTGTTGTGGCCAATACAGGCGCTCCGGGCGGAGGACCATTTTGGGTGCGTCATGACCAAGACAAAACCACATTGCAAATTTTGGAGGCCTCGCAATTTGATGCTGGATCCTCACGTCAAAGGGACATTCTGCAGCAGGCCACCCATTTCAATCCGGTCGATTTGGTGTGTGGCCTTCGTGACTTCAACGGAGATAAATTTGACCTGATGGCCTATCGTGATCCGCAAATGGGCTTCATTAGCGAAAAATCATACCGAGGCAAACCGCTCAAAGCACTTGAACTACCGGGACTTTGGAATGGGGCAATGGCAAATTGGCACACGGTTTTTGTTGCGGTTCCCTTGTCTACATTTAATCCGGTCAAAACGGTCAATGACTTACTGCAAAAACCCCATCGACCGCTGGCTTAGCCCTTTCCAATGTGGACTTACCCTGTGGTATGGATAGAGGGTCTCGACTCTTTTTACTGACAAAATTATTTAGGAAACACCGCGATCGTTTGGCCGAAAAGAATTAATTTTGGCCTATATCTCAAAGGGGTGCTGCGAAAAACGGCTGAGATCATACCCATAGAACCTAGAACAGGTAATGCTGTTTAGGGACACTAAGTTTCACCAAAAGGTGCGATGCAAAGCGCTGTTAGATCAGCAAAAAATAATTAGATCAACTATTGAATAATGACTCCTTTTATTCGTAAATATTTTACGAATGAAACAATTATTTCTATGCGTTATGGCCCTAAACTTTGGGTTCATGGCAAGGGCACAAGATTTGCCATCAACTATCGTGCTTGATACTGCACAGGTCCAGACCTTAGATGCGGTAATTTTGAATGCCTCTCGCGCCAAGGCAGATGACCCCATTACGCAGTCGAACCTTACCGCAGAAGATTTAGCTCCTATCAATTTGGGGCAAGACTTTCCTTATTTATTACGCGCATTACCAGGGGTGGTCACCACCAGTGATGCTGGCTCGGGCATAGGCTATACGGGGTTGCGTGTTCGTGGTAGTGATGCGACTCGGGTCAATGTGAGCATCAACGGAATTCCATACAACGACGCCGAGAGTCAAGGCGTTTATTGGGTAAACCTGCCAGACTTAGCGAGCTCTGTAGACCGCGTTCAATTGCAAAGAGGGGTAGGAAGCTCTACCTATGGACCCGGTTCTTTTGGGGCTAGTCTTAATTTATGGACAGGCCAAAAGGTAAAGGAAGCAGGCGTTTCCATGAGCAGTACTATGGGGTCATTCAACACACAAAAACACACCTTGAAATTCAGTACAGGGGCTTTGACCGATGGCTTGAGTCTTTCTGGTAGGGTGTCCAAGATCAATTCTGATGGCTACATCGACCGCGCGTCAAGTGACTTGGCGGCATATTATTTAGAAGCGGGTTACCAAAGCGACAAGACTAAGCTCAAAATTTTGGCATTTGGTGGTCAGGAGGAAACCTATCAATCTTGGTACGGCGTGGATCAGGCCACTCTAGAAGGGGATCGCAGCTACAACCCTGCAGGGATTCAGTTTGATGACCAGGGGAATTTCGAGGGGTTTTATGACACGCAAATTGACCGCTATAACCAAGACCATGTTCAGTTACTATGGAGTCAAGACCTACAAGGTGGATGGACGTCACAACTCTCGATGAATTATACCCATGGCCGTGGATATTATCAGGAATATGTGGACCAATGGTACAGTGAAAATGTCCTTTTTAGTGGAGACGCTGAATTATCACTTTATGGTTTAAGCCCCGTGGTACTCGATGGGCAAACCATCACGGCGACTGATTTGGTGCGTCGCCGTTGGTTGAACAATAATTTTTATGCTGCTAATGGGCATGTGACTTATGCCGATAAGGAGATAGAGTGGACCTCTGGCGCCTTTTATAGTTATTATGGCGGCGATCACTTTGGAGAAGTTATTTGGGCCCGTTACGCAAGTGATAGTGAGCCTGGACAGCGTTATTACTCTGGCAATGGAGACAAAAACGAAGGCAGTATTTTTTCTAAAGCCAATTGGCAATTGAGCAAAAAGTGGCATGTTTATGCCGACCTGCAGCAGCGATGGATCAGCTACCGAACCTCAGGAAATATTTCGGATGGGAGTCCTTTGGCGGTCTTCGAAAACTACTCTTTTTTCAATCCAAAGTTTGGGGCAACCTATAGGTTGAATCCCGCCAATTCACTTTATGCCTCTTTTGGCCGTGCCCATAGAGAGCCCCGACGCAGTGATTTTGAACAAGGGGTCTTTGCGCCAGAACGGCTCGATGATATCGAATTGGGGTGGCGTCATGAGCGCAAAAACATCACCATGAGCGCTACGGCCTATTATATGAATTATAAAAATCAATTGGTGTTGACTGGTGCTATTGATGATGTGGGGGCGCCCATTAGAGGAACCAGTGGAAACAGCTATCGCACCGGTCTTGAGTTAGACGCTTTGTGGGCTATAAATGAGCAATGGGGGTGGCAACTATCCTTGGCCATGAGTGAGAATAAAAATAAAGAATATGTGACTGAATTTGATGGGGAACTCCAAACCTTAGGACCCACGGATATTTCTTTTGCACCTAGCGCTATCGCGAGTAGCCTATTGGCTTATCAAACAAAATCTGGATGGCGCGTGGGGTGGTTTGCCAAATACGTTGGCGATCAATATATGGGTAATACCGAGCGCGAAGCGTCGCGTTTGGAGGCTTATTTGATCAACGATTTGCAGCTTTCTTACGATTGGCAGAATCCATGGATCGGTAAAAACATGTCGTTAAAGGTCTTGTGGAACAATTTTCTCGGGGCGGATTATGTGTCTAATGGATATTACTACACTTTTGATGACGATTATTCAAATCCGGGAGTGGTGCAAACTATTGAAGGAACGGGCTACTATCCTCAGGCATTGGCCAATGGCTTGATCGGTCTGACTATAGCTTTCTAATTGGTTACGTTGATGTTGTCGCCGGATCTGCTGATGCGGTAGGCGAGCATAGGATAGGTTTGCGGGTTGTTTTGGTGTTGCCCTGTGACGATGTCATAACTATTGTTGTCGTTGCAGGGGCATTGAGCGATGACCCCTTCCAAATTCATCATCGAGCAAGAACTCGGGATATGGTTTGGGTCGGTCAGGTCAAAGGCCGTATACAAGCTATTGTTGACATTATAGACCACTAAGCCTTTAATACCTTGACTGGGGAGCACCAAATAATTCCCTGGATAATTCAAAGCATTGTATTGTGGGAGATTCAAATTCAGTGACAAATTCATCAAGGGTGTGGTCAAGTAAGGATTGTTGGAGTTGAGCCCATTGGTGTCATCTGTACCGCATCCGGAAAATAAAAAGAGGACGATTAAAAACGCGCTGACTTTGGCCATATAAAATGAATCTGAACAAATTTACAACATTTAAATCAGAACATTTTTTTTGTACCTTTGGTAAACATCCCGTCTTGTATGGGATTTTTTCATTCCTAAGTAATCAGTGAAATTCTCGGGATGATGATAAAGGATTTAAATAGCACGTTATGAGTAAAGTATCTTATTATACCGAAGAAGGATTAAAGAAGTTGCGCGGTGAACTCAATCAATTGAGAGATGTCGAACGGCCAAAAGCCTCACAGGCGATTGCTGAAGCCCGTGATAAAGGTGATTTGAGTGAAAATGCCGAATACGATGCGGCAAAAGAAGCACAAGGTCTCCTTGAGATGCGTATTGCTAAACTCGAAGAAATTGTCGCCGGCGCCCGTCTGATAGATGAATCTCAATTTGATTCTTCGAAGGTCCTGGTACATTCTACGGTGAAGCTCAAAAACACCGGTAACGGCATGGAAATGACCTATAAGCTCGTAGCACAGAGTGAGGCTGATTTAAAAACCGGAAAAATCTCGGTAGACTCTCCTATTGGCCAAGGTCTTTTGGGCAAAAAAGTAGGCGAAATAGCAGTCATTCAGGTGCCTAATGGGGTCTTAAATTTTGAGGTATTGGAGATAAGCCGAACCTAATATGAGCTCTATTTTTACAAAAATTATTGCCGGTGAGATACCCTGTTACAAAGTAGCAGAAACCGACCGTTTCATTGCATTTTTGGATGTGAATCCTAATGCGCCTGGTCATACGCTTTGCGTCCCTAAACAGGAAGCAGACAAGCTTTTTGACCTGGCCCAAAAAGATTATTTGGATTTGATGGAATTCGCCCGGCTTGTGGCCAAAGCACTTGAGCGAGCAGTGCCCTGCAAACGCGTTGGTATGTCGGTAATTGGTTTAGAAGTGCCTCATGTGCACGTTCATTTGATTCCTCTTCAAACAATGGCAGACATTACTTTTGGCAAAAAAGTAACACAGTCGGAAGCGCAAATGACCGCAATGGCTCAGGCTATTGGGGACCATATGTAAGCCAACCCCAAACCCCCGTCGCAATGCTCACAAGGGTTACAATCAGGATGGCCCAAAGGGCTTTTTTCTTTAGCTGATACCCCGCTTTATTTGGCATCAAGAGTTTTTGATGATAGAGAAAAACCCGCTCAATACCATCGTCCCAAGCGCTGGGATATATGGTTTCTTGACATTGTGCACAAAATAATTGATCGGTCACCTTGGCTTGGGTTTTGATATACCAGGAATTCTCTTTTTGGTTTTGAAAAAAGGAAAATGTTAAGCTTTTTGCCGCAAAGCAATTGGGGCAATGGTTGTTGATACCCGCTTGGTGTATGGTAAATTGCTCTTCGGTCATTTAAGAAGCTAATGGCAATATAAGTTCTATGGTCGTTCCTTGGTTTTTTCCACTTTTCAAGACACGGATTTTCCCTTTATGGTAATCTTCGATGATGCGGCGGGCCAAAGAGAGGCCCAGTCCCCAGCCTCTTCTTTTTGTGGTCACGCCAGGGGAAAAAATACGTTTGTAGTCTTTTCGCGCGATGCCTTTCCCTGTATCCGATATGCGCAAATAGGCTTTGTTAGATTCGACCAAAACAACGGCACTGATGGTCCCTTGACCCCGCATGGCATCGATGCCGTTTTTGACTAAATTCTCAATGGTCCAACCAAAGAGCTCTTTGTTGAGGGCCACCTTTATGGGTGTTTGGGGCAGGGTAAGGTCAAAATCAATTAATTTGGAGCTACGGTTCTGAAGATACTCGAAGGCCTCTTTTGTGGTGTTGACCAAATCCAGAGGAGTCAATGCCGGGGTCGATCCAATTTTTGAAAAACGGTCCGTAATGCGCTTGAGTCGATCGATGTCCTTTACAATTTCGGTAACGAATTCTTGATTTACCGGCTCGTTTTTGAGCAATTCGGCCCAGCCGACTAATGAGGATAGTGGGGTGCCAATTTGATGTGCCGTTTCTTTAGCCATACCCGCCCAGAGTTTATTTTGTTCCGAGGATTTGGAGGTTGTGTAAAAGATCACTAACGCTATGAAGAACAAGAATAAAATCACTAACAAGACTATGGGGTAGTATTTTATTTTGGTGATGGAAGATGAATTGCCATAGTAGATGGTTTGCAGTAATTCGTTATTGTAACGAATTTCGATAGGGACGTATTCCGAGCTAAATTGGTTGATTAGCGCCACCCGATCTTTGGGCTCTTCTATGGCGGAGGCATCTAAATTGTTGACATCGTAGGTGTCTTCCTTATGGGTATGCAATATCATTGGGGTGGTGGTGTTGCCTTGTAAAACACTCAAAACAAGCTCGCTGTTCCAGTCTTTATCGGTGATATCGATTTGCTGAAATTCTTCGAAAGCTGCGGCCCAGATGGTCATTTTTTGACGCTCATTGTCTTTGAGTTGTGTAAACAGGCCAAAGGTATTCCATGCGATCAAGGAGACGATGATCAATGAAATAAGGACAAAAAGCCAGCGTGTAAAATCTGTTCTAGAGGGCATAACCACGAAATATCGTTTAAATATAAGTCAATTATGTTAATATTATTGCTTCGTAGTTTTTTAAGATTTGCCCAATTCGACTACCTTTACAACTATGTTAAGTATCGATCCAAATACCATACAAACGGCTGAATTACATGGTTATCTCCTTGGAGCAATAGCCCCAAGGCCGATTTGTTTTGCCAGCACTATAGATGCCGAAGGACGGGTCAACTTAGCGCCTTATAGTTTCTTTAATGTCTTTAGTGCTTCCCCGCCAATTTTGGTTTTTTCTCCAGCAAGGCGGGTGAGAGACAATACCATCAAGCATACCTTAGAAAATGTGCAACAAGTTGCTGAAGTGGTTATTAACGTTGTCAGTTACGACATGGTCCAGCAAATGAGTTTGGCCTCGACGGATTATCCCAAGGGCGTTAGTGAGTTTGAAAAGGCAGGTTTTACGCCAATCGCTTCCGAATGTGTTGGTCCTCCAAGAGTAGCCGAAGCGCCGGTACAATTAGAATGCAAAGTCATACAAGTGGTCCCTTTGGGTCAGGAGGGTGGTGCCGGAAATTTGATAATGGCAGAACTCTTGCGTATGCATATCAATGAAGATGTTTTAGGCCCCAATGGCGCTATTGATCCACGGAAAATTGATTTGGTGGCCCGTATGGGCGCCAACTGGTATACACGCGCAAAAGAGGGGTTATTTGAAGTGGCTAAACCGTTAAGAACATTAGGAATAGGTGTCGATATGCTTCCTGAGGTGATCAGGCAAAGCACCGTGTTATCCGGAAATGATTTAGGCCAGTTGGCCAATATAGAAGTCCTGCCTGAGCAGGCATTGCAGCGCGCTAGCAGTGATTTAGCGTTACATCAAAAGGCCAAGGGTCTTTTGAAAGATGGCCTTGTTGAACAGGCATGGGCTGTATTATTAAAAAACGAAAACTAAGATATAATGGATATTCAAGGAAAAATTAAAATGATTGGTGATGCCCAAACCTTTGGGTCTAGTGGATTCAGAAAACGTGAGCTAGTGGTTACCACAGAAGAGCAATACCCACAGCACCTCATGGTCGAATTTGTTCAAGATAAAACGGATTTACTCAATGTCTTTAAGGAAGGGCAATCCGTTAAGGTCAGCATTAATTTGCGCGGACGCGAGTGGGTCAATCCACAAGGCGAAACCAAGTATTTCAATTCAATTCAGGGGTGGCGCATTGAGGCACTCGAAGCGGCCTCTGGCCAAATGCCTCCTATGCCACCAGAAGATGCTTTTGAGCCTATTTCTGATTTTAGCGAAGATCAGCACGACGACCTGCCTTTTTAAGAAGGCTAGCTGAATCGGCACATATTGCTTAAGCATATGTTGTCATTGCCCATGAGCGCAACCCACTACATAGAGACTTTGTTCAGGCGAATTTTACCTTCGCCCTTTGTGATTGCGCTTTTATTAACCTTGCTAACCATCCTATTGGCACTGGTTTTGACTCCGGCCCCAGAGCAGGGAATTCACCTTTGGCAGATTTTGTCTTATTGGGAGCATGGGATTTGGAATCAGGGTTTGTTGGTCTTTGCCTACCAAATGATGCTGATCTTGGTGTTGGGCCATATTTTGGTCTTGAGCCC
This sequence comes from Flavobacteriaceae bacterium UBA4022, assembly GCA_002384055.1. Classification (GTDB taxonomy): domain Bacteria; phylum Bacteroidota; class Bacteroidia; order Flavobacteriales; family Flavobacteriaceae; genus BACL21. Next base: position 107,196 of record DGAU01000003.1, on the reverse strand, counting down.
GCCGATGAATGCCCTCATCGGACGTTTGACCAACGGGGTACACGACACCAAAAGTGCCGTTATTTTGGTCAGTATAACCACCTTATTGGTTTCTTTTTTTAATTGGGGGCTGGGTTTAATTTTTGGCGCCATCATGGCGCGGAAAGTGGCCGAAGCAGCACAGCGTCGCGGATTTCTAATCAATTATCCATTGGTTGGCGCTGCGGGCTATGTCGGCATGATGGTTTGGCATGGTGGAATTAGTGGCTCGGCACCCGCGAAAGTTGGCGAACAAGGGCATTTAAAATCATTAGTTGACCCGGGATTGGCCGATCAATTGCCTTCCGTATTGCCCTATACCGAAACGGTTTTTAGCGGATCCAACTTAATGGTTTTTGTGCTTTTGTTGGTCTTAATTCCCTTTGTTTTATATCGTTTGTCCCGATCAGCCAAAGTGGGTCCAACCAAATTAAGTTTATACGACGCTCAATTACCTGGTGATCAAAAATTTTCTGGGGCAGAGCGGCTTGATCATACCAAATACGTAGGCTGGTTTTTTGGAGTCATGATCTTGGTGGTTTTTGTGGGGCAGTATGCGCCTTTCTTGGGCCAAGGTATCGTGACGCCAAATATGCTTAATTTTTTCATGTTAGGGTTGGCTTTTATTTTACACGGCAAAATCGCAAATTTTCTGCATGCATTAGGCGAAGCTATCGACGGTGCTTCGGGGATCTTAATCCAATTTCCTTTGTATTTCGGTATTATGGGGATCATGCAGGACAGTGGGTTGGTGGTACAAATGGCCGATTTCTTTGTCTCTATTTCGACGACAAAGACCCTGCCTTTGTTGACCTATTTAAGTGCTGCTTTGGTTAATATTTTTGTCCCTAGTGGCGGTGGGCAGTGGGCGCTTCAGGGCCCAGTGATCTTGGAAGCAGCCATTAAACTAAATGTTCCCGTGGCCAAGGTGGTCATGGCCATGGCCTATGGGGATCAACTCACCAACATGCTACAGCCTTTTTGGGCATTACCCTTATTGGGCATTACCAAACTTAAAGCACGCGAGCTATTGCCCTATACCTTATGGATCATGCTCATTGGTGCGGTGGTGTTTTTTGGGGCCCTTTTGTTTTTGTACTAAGACCACCGTCTTTTAAATACTCTGGGGGACTCTTTGTATAGGCCCAGGTCGGCTTGTATCAAATACCGTTGGTATGCCAAAGCGATACAAAACAAAGGGGCAATAGATATTTGGGTCGTTTAGGACAATAAATTCCTTTATTTTTTGAACTTTTTTGCGGCTTTTTATCTTGGCTAAATCACTTCTTTGATTTGGGCAAACTTCATCTGATGGCCTTAATTCGAGCCGGTATTAATGTCCTTAATTACGTATCTTGCTGAAAATATTGATACATGATCCGCTTTATTTCGAGTCTTATTTTGCTTTTTGGCATGGTTCCAACCACAGTTTTGGCCCAGTCACCAATACCCCATAATACTACCCCGCTAGAGTTGATGCTCTTGCAGGACGTTAATTTTCGTCAGAATAGGGTCACCGATCCTCCGACAGTGCCGGTACGTACCATGGCAGAATGGGAAGAAGTAGCTTATTTGGTCATTACCTGGGAGTCGAATTTTTCAAATATTTTGCGTCAGATTGTGCAGGCGGCAGTCGAAGAGTGTCAGGTGATCATCACAACACAAAATCAATCCGCAGTGGCGACTTATTTGACGGCTAATGGTGTGGATTTGACCAATGTCACCTTTATGAACGAAAACTGGGACAGCATATGGATTCGCGATTATGCAGGGAATACCGTTTATAGCAATGATGTGGGCGAATTGGCCTTGACGGACTGGATTTATAATCGGCCACGGCCTAATGATGATGCGATGCCTTCCGCACATGCCTCACTACTGGACTTGCCGATTTATATTACCAATTCTGGAACCAATGATTTGGTCAATACTGGAGGGAATTTTATGACCGATGGACTAGGCAATGCTTTTGCCTCAAGTCTCATTCTCAACGAAAATGAAGCAGGAAACCCATATGGTGTGAGTGCAAAAACGGAGAGCCAAATCGATGAAATAATGAACGCTTATATGGGGATTGATCAATATATCAAAATGGATATATTGCCTTATGATGTCATCCACCATATCGACATGCACATGAAGCTACTTGATGAAGAAACACTGTTGGTAAGTGAGTATCCTCCAGGTGTGGCCGATGGCCCTCAAATCGAGGCCAATATCGATTATGTTTTGTCCAATTTTCAGTCCCCCTTTGGGACGCCTTACAAGATTGAGCGCATACCGGCACCACCCAGTACCTCTGGCAGTTATCCTGATACCGGTGGTTATTATAGAACCTTTACCAATGCGGTCTTTATCAATAAGACCGTAATCATTCCAACCTATCGTCCGGAGGTGGATGCTCCTGCCATTGCCCAATGGGAGGAGATGTTACCGGGGTACAATATTGTTGGGATCGACGTTGATAATAGTGGAGAAAACCTGATCTCTTTGCTAGGAGCCATTCATTGCATTACCCATACCATTGGTGTTGATCAACCCTTATGGATTGTTCATCAACCCGTAGATCAGGCGGATTCAAATGCCATAGTGAGCATCGATGCCTCAATAAAACACATTTCTGGAGTACAGAGTGCCCAAGCTTTTTATCGGGAAATTGGAGCAGGGGCATTTGTATCAATGCCCATGAGCCCGCTGGGAGATGACCTTTGGACCGCAGACTTAGTGATGCCTTCTGGCGTGACACAGGTAGAATATTATATCCAGGCACAGGCCAATTCTGGAAAAGTCTTGGCAAGACCGATTGTGGCTCCAGAAGGGTTTTGGACCATCCAGGTCGGAACACTTTCGGTTCCTGATTACGCCCAGCTTCAAATTTCTGGTGCCGTGCCAAACCCAACATCAGGACAGGTACAATTCCGACTGAGTCAGATCCATGAGCCGGTTTCGGTGACCATCACTAATGTGTTAGGACAAACCTTATACCGCGGTGTGATTGAAGAAGGCCACGGGCAGTTTTCTTTGCAACTCAATCCATCTTGGCAAGGGCTGTTATGGGTGACTTTTGACGGCTCTTTTGGCCGGGTGCATCGTCAGATCATTAAACTGTAGCGGCCTCCTTCAGTTCTTTGTAGCGAAAACAAGTGACCAGGTGGTCATTGACCATACCAGTGGCTTGCATGAAGGCGTAAACCACGGTGGAGCCCACAAATTTAAATCCGATCTTTTTTAAAGCCAGGCTCAAGGTGTCGCTCAATTCTGTTTTGCTGGGTAAATGATCTATAGACGCAACCCGATGATCTAAAGGTTGGTGATCCACAAACGACCACACAAAATCACTAAAGCTGCCATATTCTTGTTGTACTTTCAGAAATAACGACGCATTGATGATGGCCGATTCTATTTTTTTACGGTGCCGAATAATACCGGCATCATGCATGAGTTGATCAACCTGATTTGTTGTGTATTGGGCTATTTTGTTGGGATCAAATTGGTCAAAGGCTTGTCTAAAATTTTCACGCTTGCGTAATACGGTAATCCAACTGAGCCCCGCTTGAAACGTTTCCAAGAGTAAAAATTCAAAAAGTAAGGCGTCGTTACGCACAGGAACACCCCACTGGTGGTCATGATAGGCGACATAAAGCGGGTCGTCACCACACCAATGGCATCGCGTAACCTGTTTCATGATGTGGGTAGAGCAAACAGTTCTTGTTCAAAGGCTTCGATGGTTTGTGCCTGATCGACATGAAAATCACCGATTTGTGTGCGGCGCAAAGCCGTTAAGTGTGCCCCATTATCTAAAGCTTTGCCAAAATCATGAGCGATCGATCGGATATAAGTCCCTTTGCTACAGGCAATCTCAAAACCGACATCGGGGAGTTGTAGATGAGTCAATTCAAAGGATTGAATGGTCACGGGGCGTTTGGGTATTTCGATGGTTCCTCCACTGCGGGCAATTTCGTAGAGTCGCTTGCCGTCTTTTTTTATGGCAGAAAAAATAGGAGGGGCCTGTTCTATGGTGCCAATGAATTGATGACTGACAGAGGTTAAGTCTGATGGGGTGAGATGACTCACGTCAAAAGTTTGATCGATTTCTGTTTCTAGATCATAACTTGGCGTGGTGGCCCCAAGCTGGAAGGTTCCCGTGTAGACCTTATGTTGGGCCTGGTAGGTGTCAATAATTTTGGTCTTAGGACCTGTGCACAAAATAAGGAGGCCTGTGGCTAAAGGATCTAGTGTTCCGGCATGTCCCACTTTGATCTTTTTGAGTTGATAGTGTTTTCGGATGAGCCAGCGCACCTTATTGACCACCTGAAAAGAAGTCCAGTTAAGCGGCTTGTCGATAAGAATGACACGGCCTTCACTAAAGGGGTTTTCGGCCATTAAATGAGGGTCAAGGGGTGGATAAAGAAATGAATCCACAAGATGCATACGCCAATGATGATACGGTAATAACCAAAGACCTTAAAGCCCGACTTGCTCAAAAAGTTAATAAAGGTTTTGATGGCCAGTAAAGCCACAAAAAACCCGATGATGTTGCCTATAGCCAAAAGCTGTATGTGCTCTGTGGTCAATTCAAAGCCGGCTTGGTAGTAATCAAAAGATTTTTTGGCCGTGGCGCCTAGCATGGTTGGGACCGCTAGAAAAAATGAGAACTCAGCGGCGGCGGTACGGGACATCTTTTGAGACATACCGCCAACGATACTGGCCCCGCTTCGGGATACACCAGGGATCATGGCCAGACATTGAAAAAAACCAATTTTCAGGGCAGTGCTATAACTGATCTCTGTATCCTCGCCTTGGCCGAACCATTGGTCGACCCGCAGCAGAATTATCCCGCCAATAATCAGTGAAACGGCCACTGTTACTGGGCTTTCGAGTAATTCATCAATAAGATCGTTAAAGAGCAGACCCAGCACGACTGCAGGGATAAAAGCGACCAACAGCTTGACGTAAAAGTCGATGGATTGAAAAAAACGCTTGACATACAATACAACCACACTCAGAATGGTCCCTAATTGGATGGCAATGGTAAAAAGTTTGGTGAATTCTTCATGGGCAATACCCATAAAAGAAGAGGCAATGATCATGTGCCCAGTCGAAGAGACAGGCAAAAATTCTGTAAGGCCCTCAATGATGGCTAAGATGATGGCTTCCCAAAAGTTCATTTATTGGTCTGTAGTTGGGTTGGTTAAAATGGCGTAGACTTCGATCCCAAAGCCAATTAAAATAAGAGCAGGGGCCAAGCGTATGCGGCGCCAGCTATAGATCTCTGGATTGAAAATTGTAGGGTCATCACTACCTCCGCCGGACATCAGGATAAATCCTAAAGCGATAAACCCGATTCCAATCAGCATGAAGGTGTAGTTCTTGCGTTGCAATATAAAGGAAGATTGTTTGGCGTCTTCTTTTCTTTTTTGTTCTCCCATAATGATGGTGATTGATGCGGTTTTTTGGTTTGTGATGTCCTAATTTAATTAGCCTAGATGTTGCGTTAACAAGGCCTTGGCAAGTTAATCTTTTTATTTAAATTCTTTTAGGGTCTGATGATGTGGTCTGGGAATTTAATGCCCTATGCACCACTCAAAGAGACCGGTTCAGCTTCTAATAGCCCAGGCCATGATCTTAATAATATAATTGGTCCGAACGCAAATTTAAAAAACGCTGAGTGGCCAAAAAGGTGCTTAAGGCGCTTATAAACACCCCCATCACGATGATAAAAATAAATAAACCCAAAACAGGAATAGGGTTGCTCAAAAACTCCATGTCTGGGAAATAATCATCCACAGCACTAAGGACAGCAAACAAGGCAATAATCGCCAAGACAGAGCCCAGTAGACCTAATTGGATGCTCTTAATGATGAAGGGCGCCCGAATAAACGACTTGGTAGCGCCGACCATTTGCATGGTTTTGATGGTAAAGCGTTTGGCATATACCGATAGACGGATTGAGCTATTGATCAGCAGTACGGCAATAATCAAAAAGAGGGCACTCATCACCAGGACCCAAAAGCTTATTTTTTTGATGTTTTCGGTCAGTAAAATAATCAAGGGCTTGTCGTAGCTGACCGAATCAATGAATCCATTTTTGATGAGCTCTTCCTGAATGGCGGCCAATTGATCGGGTGCCACGTAGTCTGCCAGTAAAAAAACGTCAATGCTGTTTTGCAGTGGGTTATACCCCAAGAAATCCATAAAATTTTCGCCGATCAAGGCACTGTGTTCCTCAGCCGCCTGTTCTTTGGAGACGAAGTTGGTTGATTTGGTATAAGGGGCCAAACTCAAGGTTTGTTGGAGTTGGTCAATTTCTACCTGCTTGGCGTTGTCTTTTAAAAAGATCGAGAGCGCAATATTTTCTTTAAAGTGGTCGGCTACTTTTTTGGAATTCAAGACCAAAAGCCCCAGAAGCCCTAATAGGAATAAGACCAGACTGATGCTCAAGACTACAGAAATGTAGGATGAGATCAAGCGTCGCTTTTGGAATTTCTCGAACGATCGGGCCATAATGCGTAATTGTTAGGTAAAAATACAAGGAATTTTACGATCCATAATACCTTTGGTTTAAACTTTTCTCTTTCATCCATTCCATGTAAATTTGTCAAAGGCAAACCTGAGGGTTAGCCCACTCAAGACAGGTAACTTATGAGCAATTATCCATTTCGGACCTTAGAAGAAAAATGGCAAAATTATTGGGCCAAGCACCAGACTTTTAAAGCAGAGCAACAAGCTGATTTGCCTAAGTTTTACGTGTTAGATATGTTTCCCTATCCCTCCGGAGCTGGTTTGCATGTGGGCCATCCTTTGGGCTATATCGCTAGTGATATCTATGCGCGCTACATGCGTCATAAGGGCTTCAACGTGCTTCATCCACAGGGCTATGATAGCTTTGGCTTGCCAGCCGAACAGTATGCGATTCAAACCGGTCAGCATCCAAAGAAAACCACCCAAGAAAATATTGCCCGCTACCGTGAGCAGCTCGACAAGATGGGATTTAGTTTTGATTGGAGTCGCGAAGTACGGACCTCAAATGCCGATTACTACCGATGGACCCAATGGATTTTCATGCAGCTTTTCGACAGCTGGTATGATTTGGAGCATCAGAAGGCGCGCCCAATAGACACTTTAGTGGCACATTTTGAAGCCAACGGAACTCATGGTATTTGCGCGGTATGTGACGACAATGCCCTGTCATTTGCCGCAGATCAATGGAAGGCTATGTCTTGGGAGCAGCAACAAAAGCATTTATTGCATTACCGCATGACCTATCTCGCGGAATCTGAGGTCAATTGGTGCCCTAATTTGGGGACAGTTTTGGCCAATGACGAAATAATTAATGGTGTTTCAGAGCGTGGAGGCCATCCGGTGGTACGCAAAAAGATGAAGCAATGGAGTATGCGCATATCGGCCTATGCCCAAAGACTTATCGATGGTTTGGAGTCTATAGACTGGCCTCAGCCCCTCAAAGAGGCACAACGCAATTGGATTGGTCGCTCTCAAGGCGCCTCCGTTGTGTTTTCGGTACAAGGCCATGACCAAGAAATTGATGTCTTTACCACGCGCCCCGACACCATATTTGGGGTAAGTTTCCTGACGCTAGCGCCCGAACACGAATTAGTGGATAAAATTGTGACACCCGACCAGAAAGAGGCAGTTGCGCAGTATATTTTGGCCACAGCCCAACGCAGTGAACGCGAGCGCATGGCAGATGTAAAGACGATATCTGGCGTATTTACAGGGGCTTATGCCGCGCATCCCCTAACCAATGAGCCCATTCCGATTTGGATTGGAGATTATGTTTTGGCGGGTTATGGTACTGGGGCAGTTATGGCTGTGCCCTGTGGTGACCAGCGTGACTATGATTTTGCCAAGCACTTTGACTTGCCAATCCCCAATATATTTGCTGATGTTGACTTGAGTGAGCAGGCCTATACCCTCAAAGATCCTTGCATCATCGCCGCGAGTGATTTTCTCAATGGACTCACTTACCAGAAAGCCAGTCAAAAAGCCATTGAAGCTTTAGAACAAAATGGACGCGGTTCAGGCAAAATTAATTACCGATTACGGGATGCTGTATTTAGCCGTCAGCGCTATTGGGGAGAACCATTTCCAGTATATTATAAGCAGGGCTTGCCTCAAATGATCCCTGTCGAGGCCTTACCACTCAAACTGCCTGAGGTAGACGCTTATTTGCCCACTCAGGGTGGTGATCCGCCGCTGGGACGCGCCAGTGATTGGGCTTGGAATACCGACAGCCAACAAGTGGTGTCTTTGGATTTAGTGAACCACACTAATGTATTTCCTTTGGAGCTAAACACCATGCCCGGTTGGGCGGGCAGTAGCTGGTATTTTTTCAGATACATGGACCCACACAATAGCCAAGAATTTGCAGGCCACCAGGCCTTGAATTACTGGCAGCAAGTCGATCTCTACATTGGCGGTAGTGAGCATGCAACAGGCCATTTGCTTTACAGTAGATTTTGGGTCAAATTTTTGTTTGACCGAGGCTTTGTCTCAGTGGACGAACCCTTTAAAAAACTCATCAATCAGGGTATGATTTTGGGGGAAAGTGCTTTTGTTCATCGCGATGATTCAGGGCGTAATTTCCTTTCGGCAAATCAGATCAATACAGCCCAAACGCAACCCATCCATGTCGATGTGTCTTTTGTGACGCCAAGCAATGATCTGGATATAGAGGCTTTTCGCCGGTGGCGCCCAGAATACCAGACCGCTACCTTCACCACCGAACAGGACGGAAGTTTTAAGGTGACCCGCGAGGTAGAAAAAATGTCTAAATCCAAATTTAATGTCGTCAATCCAGATGATATTTGTGATCAATATGGGGCAGATACCCTGAGGATGTACGAAATGTTTTTGGGGCCTTTGGAGCAGGCAAAGCCCTGGAGTACGGCAGGGATTACTGGGGTACATGGTTTTTTGAAGAAATTTTGGAGGCTTTATCACTCGGGCAAGGACGGAGCCTTTAAAGTGGAGGAATCCAAGCCAAGCCCGGAGGCGCTTAAGGCACTGCACAAGACCATCAAAAAAGTCACCGAGGATATTGAAAATTTTAGCTTTAACACCTCGGTCAGTACGTTTATGATTAACGCCAATGAACTCACCAGCATGGCTTGCTCTGATCGTCAAATTTTGGAGCCATTATTGATTTTGATTGAGCCTTATGCACCCCATATTGCCGAAGAATTATGGCAAAAAATGGGCCACCTTCGCAGCATTTCTCGAGAGCCATTTCCGGTTTTTGATCCACAGTTTTTGGTGGAGTCCAGCAAGGCCTATCCTATTTCATTTAACGGTAAGACGCGCTTTACCCTTGAGTTGTCGATGGACTTAACGCCTCAGGAAATAGAAGATATCGTGATGGCTCATGAAAAAACTCAGGAACAGCTTGAGGGTCGTGTCCCGAAAAAGGTGATCGTAGTACCGGGAAAAATCGTCAATATTGTTGGCTAAAAGAGACAGGCTGTCAGTTCAAAAAAATGGCACTTATTTTGTATCTTAGATAGAGACTAAAAGTAGATAAATTATGATGGGATACTATCTCATGGCTGGCTTGATCTTTCTGGCCAGCTGGACGGTGAGCAACACGCTCAAGAAAAAATTTGCGGCCTATTCTAAATTGCATTTGCGCAATGGCTTAAGCGGAAAGGAAATTGCCGAAAAAATGCTTGCCGATCATGGCATCACCGATGTCAAAGTGATCTCAACCCCAGGGCAATTGACCGATCATTATAATCCAGCCGATAAAACGGTCAACCTAAGTGAGTCTGTTTATCATGAGCGAAATGCCGCTGCGGCGGCTGTTGCTGCTCATGAATGTGGCCATGCTGTGCAACATGCCAAAGCATATGAGTGGTTGCAAATGCGCTCCGCGATTGTGCCTATGGTTGGTGTTGCGAGTAAACTCTCAAATTTTGTCATCATGATTGGTCTGGTGCTCGCCGCTTCCGGATCTGTCTTGGGGACAACGCTTTTTTTAATGGGCATTTTGTTGTTCGCTACCACTACGGTCTTTTCGTTCATTACCCTGCCGGTCGAATTTGATGCCAGCAAACGTGCTTTGGTTTGGCTCAAGACCGAAAATATGGTCACGCCTCAGGAGTATGATGGAGCTAAGGATGCTCTAAAGTGGGCTGCTCGAACTTATGTGGTCGCCGCTTTAGGTTCTTTAGCGACCCTATTGTATTTTATAATGATGTTTTTAAATCGCCGTTAAAACGCACTATCCCAACATATTGCTCGGGTTGTAGCCCATGTAGGATACTTTTTTCTCATGAAAAATAACGCCGTAGTCTTCGAGTTCCTTGAGGATTGGCTCATATACTTCGGCACTAATTGGCAATTGTACCCCAGGGGTATTGATGGTGCCGTTGAGAATTTTTAATGCGGCCATAGCTACAGGAAGGCCTACGGTTTTGGCCATTGCTGTTACCGTCTGGTCTTGTCCCACCAAGACCATATGGCTGTCGATTTGTTTCTTGACACCATCGATGGAATAGCCAAATTTATGATACATCACGATCATGTCTTTATCATCGGGTTCTAAGGTCCATTTGTCCATTAAGATCTTTTGTAATCCTTGTGCCGGTGTGGCATTGGCGATACCAATGGTTTTTTGCTCATTGAATAAGTCTAGTTCTTCCAGTTTGTCCCACATAAGGTCATCTTGATCGATCTTGAGATTTAGACGCAATTTGAGTTCAACGGAATCCGTTGGTGAGTAGGGCAAAAATAGATTGACAAATTGTCGATATGTTAGATTTTCAGAATGTGGAATGGCGTAACTATCGTCGGTCATGCCGAGCTGAACAAACATGTTCCAAGCTCTGCTATAACCTACATGTCGGATCGTACCCCGGTAGAGCGTTAAGATATCGTTGAGTCCGTAAATCGAACGGTATTTTAAGGAGTTGCGATTGGCATAGGCCTCAAAACGTCCATGGCCGTCAATTGCCAAAAACTCGGTCCGTCGGAACAATCGGTGATATGGAATGAACTTATAGGAACCCTCTTGGATGAATTCTGCAGCCCCACCTTGACCGGCTAGGACGACGTTGCGCGGATTCCATGTAAATTTATAACGCCATAAATTGGTATCGCTCTCTGGGGCAATAAGCCCGCCAGTAAACGATTCAAAAAGGAGCATTTTTCCGCCTTCACGTCTGATCTGATCAATGACTTGCATGGCGCTCATATGATCAATACCAGGATCGAGACCAATTTCATTCATAAATACGAGTCCTTTTGCCGTGACCTCTTGGTTCATGGCTTCAAGTTCTTTGCTGATGTATGAGGCTGTTACCATATGTTTTCCATAGGTCAAACAGTCTTTGGCTACTTCGATATGCAAATGTGCCGGTAACATAGAAATCACCAAATCGCTTTGTTGGATGAGCGCTTCGCGCTGAATCTGGTCAAACACATCAAAAGCGATGCCTTTGGCTCGGGGGGCTCCAGCGAGGTACTTTTGGGCCGATGCTTCGGAGATGTCGCCAACGGTAATAAATAAATCCTCGGACGCTGAATGTTCGATCAGGTATTGTATGAGACTCGAGGCAGAACGTCCTGCTCCGATAATTAAAATATGACGCATGATCTTTGTATTTTTGTTGCTTTAAGTCGAAGGACTAAAGTAATAAAATACCACGTGACCCTATGCACATTCATGACAAAATACAAGGAATAGGACTGAGCCTGTTAGGTGGGCTTACGGTCATTATTGGTGCTTTTGGCGCCCATGGGATAAAGCCCGTGGTGAGTCAGGAAGCTTTTGAACGATTTGAAACGGGTCTCTTGTTTCAGGTGATGCACCTCTTAGCTTTGTTGATGGTCTGGTCTTCAGGCTTGGTTTCCCATAAAGCTCGTGCATGGATTTTTCGTTGGTTTATTGCGGGGGTACTCTTGTTTTCTGGTTCGTTATATATTCTGGTCTTTAAGGAGGTCAATGATACCATCCCTAGTTTTATCGGAGTTTTGACCCCTCTGGGTGGGGTTTGCTTTATATTAGGTTGGGGGTCAATGGCTCTGGGGATTTCTCGCAATAAAGGAATATAAACCTGTGGTATTTCCTGCGTTATCCCAATAGTATTTTCTATTTTTGTGCCGGAACCTAACACAACTTCCCATGGATAAAGCGCAAAAATCGAAAACGATTTCGTTAGCTGATTACGGAATTACGGATGCCACCATAAACTTCCAACTAACTCCAGATGAATTACACAAAATTACCGTGGACAAGAGGCAAGGAGTCACGGCAAATAATGGCGCATTAGCCATTAATACAGGTGAATTTACAGGAAGATCTCCCAAAGACCGTTTTATTGTAAAAGATGACGTGACCTCGGAAAAAATTTGGTGGGGCCCCATCAACATACCATTTTCTCCAGAGGCTTTTGATCGGCTTTATGACCGCGTGACGCAATACATGTCAGGCCGTGAACTCTATGTGCGCGATGCCTATGCATGTGCGGATCCCAATTACCAACTCAATATCCGTGTGGTCAATGAATATCCATGGAGCAATATGTTCGCCTCTAATATGTTTTTGCGCCCTGATGAAGCATCCTTAGCAGATTTTGATCCGGAGTGGGTGGTCATCAATGCACCGGGTTTCATGGCAGATCCCGAGCGTGACGCAACCCGTCAACATAATTTTGCCATCTTGAATTTTACCAAAAAAATTGCGCTTATAGGCGGCACTGGATATACAGGAGAAATCAAGAAGGGCATATTTTCGGCCCTCAACTTTATTCTTCCGGTGGATCGCGATACCCTACCCATGCATTGCTCTGCCAATGTTGGCGTTGATGGAGATACAGCGATCTTTTTTGGTCTATCGGGCACCGGTAAAACAACGCTTTCTGCAGATCCTCAACGCTTTCTTATTGGCGATGACGAACATGGTTGGACCAAAGAGAATACCGTTTTTAATTTTGAGGGGGGCTGTTACGCCAAGGTCATTAACCTTTCTAAGGAAAATGAACCAGACATATTTAATGCCATTAAGCCTGGCGCTATTTTGGAAAACGTGATCATGAACCCTGAAGGTGAAGTGGATTATGCCAATACTTCTATTACCCAAAATACCCGGGTAAGCTATCCGCTGGAGCACATCCAAAACATAAAAGTGCCTTCGATCGGAAAGAATCCAAAAAATATATTTTTCTTAACGGCCGATGCCTTTGGTGTTTTGCCGCCAATTTCTAAACTTTCCCCAGGCCAGGCCGCCTATCATTTCATTAGTGGTTATACGGCAAAAGTAGCCGGCACAGAGGCAGGAATCGTCGAACCAGTGCCTAGTTTTTCAGCTTGTTTTGGGGCGCCATTTATGCCGTTACATCCGACCGTATATGCAGAGATGCTGGGCAAAAAAATGCAAGAATCAGGAGTCCATGTTTGGTTAGTCAACACAGGTTGGACCGGCGGTCCTTATGGTGTAGGTTCTCGAATGAAACTCAAGTATACCCGCGCCATGATTGCTGCGGCTATGGACGGCACCCTTGAGGCGGCCAATAAAGACAAGTACCACACACACTCGGTTTTCGGGGTCTCTCAGCCGCGCGTATGTCCTAACGTCCCGACGGATGTTTTGAGTCCCAGAAGCACCTGGAACAATGATACAGGTTACTACAAAACAGCCCAAAAATTATCGGATACCTTTAAAGAAAACTTTAAGCAATTTGAGTCCTATGCCAGCCCCATGATTTTAGAAGGCGGCCCCCTAATTTAAAATAAGGTTTATTTTTTTGAATTGACCGACTTGATATAAAGTTCAAGGGCCATGGTCATTGAGGGTGTTTCGGGCGTTGGTGCCTTAATGTCTATGCGCAATCCTTGGTCTGTCGCAGCCTGGATTGTGGTATTCCCAAAGACGGCAATACGTGTATTTTTTTGCTCGAAATTAGGGAAATTTTCGAAAAGAGATTTGATACCACTGGGGCTAAAAAACACCAAAATATCATACGAGACGTCACTTAAATCCGAAAGATCACTGACCACTGTTTTGTAGAAAGTCGCCTGCTTCCAATTCACGCCAAGTTCGTTCAATACATTCGGCACCTCTGACTTCAGTTGATCTGATGAGGGCAATAAGAATGACTCGTTTTTGTATTTTTTGATCAGGGGAGAAAGTTCTGTAAAGGTTCTTTTCCCAACATAGATTTTACGTTTTCGATACACGACGTATTTCTGCAGGTAATAGGCAACGGCTTCACTTTGACAGAAATACTTTAATGTATCCGGCACCTTAAAGCGCAGTTCTTCTGCAATTCGAAAATAATGATCGACAGAATTTCTGCTGGTTAAGATGATGGCAGAGTATTGTGATAAATCAACTTTTTGTGCACGCACGTCCTTGCTTGAGACCCCTTCAACATGAATAAAGGAGCGGAAATCAATCTTGACTTTCTGCTTCTCAACAAGATCAAAATAGGGAGAATTCTCGATTATAGGCTCTGGTTGACTGACCAAAATAGTTTTCACCTTCATAAGCTAGTTTAACATGCCTTAGGATCTTAAAACTTCAAAAAGAAGGATATAAGGGGCTAATTCAAGTGCGCAAAGGTACAAAATAAAATAGAAGAAATTTTTAATTAGGTATGTCGAATTTCTCCTGATGCTGGTAATGGCGGCCAAGCCAATGGTTGGTATAATGAGCCATGGAAGTATATAAAAGAAGGCATCACGGTCTATGGGTGCAAATTGCAGCATTGTGATGAAGAGCAACAGGCCTAATGCAATGATATGATGATAGCTCATGCGTTCGTAGCGATAGGCAGCCAAAATCGACTCAAGTTTTAGGGCTTTAGAAGTAATAAAGCCCAGTAGATAGCGCAGGACCAAAAAGCATGCGATGATCAGAACGATGTTGTAATAGGATGTAGATGGCGGATCTGTTGCCCCAGCATGTATCTGAAGACGCCAAAGATAAATCACCAGAGAGAAGGCCGCGATTTGACACACAAAAAAGGCTCCATTGAACGGATGCTTGACATCTGGAAAGCGTCCCTCTAAAGCAAAGTATTTGTCGTTGATGGGCAGCAGGAGTAGTTCTGTAAAGCGTTTAGGATACTTATGACGTAAAAATGCGAGCAATAAATACAGGCCCACCAACAAAAAGGTGATCCAAGAATCTTGAGGGCGGTATATCGGATTGAAGTCCATATTAGCGTCAATAAAAATAACAGAATTTTTTTTGCCAGCACGACTTGTCGGAGTGTTTCTAAGGGTAAAATAATTTTTCATGGGACAAGGGTATAAGCCTTTATCTCTCGACAAAAAAGAGGTATATTTGTTCAAAATTAATCCATGTCACTGGGGCTAATTATCATTCCAACTTATAACGAAAAGGCAAACATTGAGCGGCTAGCGCATGCTGTTTTTTCTATCGATGCCCCGTTCTCTATATTGGTGGTGGATGATGGGTCACCCGATGGAACTGGTCAGGTGGTCAAAGACCTTATCCAAACCTATCCCAATCGCCTTCATCTGTTAGAAAGAAAAGAGAAAATGGGATTAGGGCGTGCCTATATTGATGGATTCCAGTGGGCGTTAGCGCGCGACTACAGCTATATTTTCGAAATGGATGCTGATTTTTCGCACAACCCAAACGACCTGCTTCGCCTCTATAATGCCTGTAGCCAAGACGGCTATGAAGTTGCGGTGGGATCGCGATATGTGACCGGAGTTAATGTGGTCAATTGGCCAATGAGTCGGGTTCTTTTATCGTGGATAGCTTCTAAGTATGTCCGCTGGGTCACGGGTTTGTCCCTGCATGATACCACAGCAGGATTTGTTTGTTATAAACGAAAGGTGCTCGAAACCATTTCATTGGACAAAATTAAATTTATTGGCTACGCGTTTCAGATAGAAATGAAATACAAGGCTCATTTATTGGGGTTTTCTATAACTGAAATCCCCGTGGTTTTTACAGACCGAACGCATGGTGAGTCTAAATTAAGCAAAGGGATTATTTCGGAAGCTATATTTGGGGTAATGGCGATGAAACTAAAAAGAATAATAAAGCAATTAGATTTATGAGTGATTCTATATTGATTAAAAATGCCCAATTGGTCAATGAAGGGAGTGTTACCCGCAGCGATGTATTGATTGTTGGGGATAGAATCGCCGAGATTGCATCGTCCATCAGCCTGAAGTCTTCTGGGACAAGAGTGGTGGATGCCGATGGCTTGTATTTGATGCCAGGTATGATTGATGATCAGGTCCATTTTAGAGAGCCTGGTCTCACCCATAAGGCTACAATCGAATCGGAATCCCGTGCCGCTATCGCCGGAGGGATTACCAGTTTTATCGAAATGCCCAATACCAATCCGCAGGCAACAACCATGGAACTTGTCGAAGACAAATTTGATATGGCCGCGGAAGGTTCGTGGGCAAATTATTCCTTTATGTTGGGTGGAACCAATGAAAACATTGAGGATTTGATTGGCGCAGACCCTACAAAAATTGCGGGAATAAAACTATTTTTAGGCTCTTCTACCGGTGATATGTTGGTGGACGATCCTAAAGCGTTAGAGGCTATTTTTAGCAAGACAAACTTGGTAATTTCCGTTCATTGTGAAGACGAAGTGATCATCAGGGCCAACTTGGCTCGTTATGTTGCGCAATATAAAGACGGGATCAGTATGGCGATGCATCCCGAAATTCGCAGCGAAGAGGCCTGCTACGCATCGAGTTCCAAAGCTGTGGCATTGGCCAAAAAAACCGGCGCGCGCTTACATGTATTTCATTTATCCACGGCCAAGGAGACGCGTCTTTTTAATAAAAACAAAGACGTCACCGCAAAAAAAATAACCGCTGAGGTCTGCATCCATCATCTTTGGTTTTCCGACCAGGATTATGACACCTTGGGGTCTAAGATTAAGTGGAACCCTTCTGTGAAAAAGGCTTCAGATCGCCTAGCTCTGCGCCAAGCATTATTAGAAGACCGCATCGATGTTATTGCCACTGATCATGCCCCTCATACCTGGGAGGAAAAAACACAATCTTATATCAAAGCGCCCTCAGGGGGACCAATGGTGCAGCACGCTCTGGTGGCGCTATTGGATCTTTACCATCAGGACGTTATTTCATTAGAAAAAATTGTTGAGAAATTTGCGCATAATCCTGCTAAATTGTTTGAAATAAAAGAGCGTGGTTTTGTTCGTGAAGGCTATAAGGCTGACCTGGTTTTGGTCGATTTGAATGCTCCATGGACGGTAAATAAAAGTAATATTCTCTATAAGTGTGGCTGGTCACCATTTGAGGGAACTGTATTTAAGTCGCGTGTGACCCATACCTTTGTCAATGGGATGCTGACTTACGAAGGAGGTAAATTTGTAAACCGCTCTAATGGTGAGCGCTTAACTTTTGATCGTTGAGAACCTATAGTTACATAGTGCTTTGTGGATTCCTGTTTTGGGGATGTCAAGAGGTCACAAGACCTGAGCGTCCTGACAATTTGATCGATTCAGAAACGATGGTAGGGATTCTGGTTGACGCGTATTTGGGTAATGCGGCTCGGAGTAATAACAATAGAGTATTGCGGGAACACGGTATTCAGATAGATTCAATTTTATACGCAAAATATGGGATCGATAGTCTTCAAATGGCTTCGAGTACGGCCTATTATGCGGCAGAAATTAATAGTTATTTAGCCATCATGGACCAGGTCGAAAGCCGATTATCTCTGCTGAAGAAAGAATTAGATTCGTTGGATCTTGTCGATGCTGAGCAGCAGCGTGAAGCAAAGCAGCAACAGGGCAAAAGCCCACAGAGGAATCCTTCTTCTGTAAATGATCCAGGATTGATCACGCCAGTAAAAGACTAAGTTTTATAAGGCGACAACGCACAAATCCTTGCTAAGGTGTCTTTTAACGCTCTAAACGGTAAGTGTGTCACCCCTGGAAGTGTCTCAGTGTCGTAAATCGATTGGCGAAACATGGCCAAGACATAAGCTTTGGGTAATTTTTGGGAACGTTTGAATAATCCTGCCCACAAGAAATCGATCATGCTCATACATTGAAGGAGCATTTTTGGTGCTTGAAATTTGGGTTTTGGTTGTTCAAATAAAACACATAAGGCGTCTAAAATACTTCTAAAAGAGGCATTGTGTCCTACAAAAACAAAAGCCTTATTTTTTATTGGTCCATCCATCAGAGCAATGCTTTGCTGGGCCACATCCCGAACATCAATAAACCCAGTAGCGCCCGAGGGATAAAAAAGCGGGTTTTTCGCGGCATGCTTGATGAGTTTACCACTGCCTGAATACCAAAATCCTTCTCCCAATATAACTCCTGGACGTACAATAAGCACGTCAAGACCTTCTTGCTGTCCGCGCCAAACTTCCTTCTCACCACAATACTTAGTCAAAGCGTAAGGGTCTTCAAATACCCCTATGGGCTCCAAAGATTCTTCTAGGTCGGAGTCTTGAGGGCTCGTGCTCATTGCGGCAATACTGCTCACATAACACAGCTTCTTGATGTTATGGGCCAGAGCGGCGTTCACAATGTTGGCCGTACCTTCTATATTGGTTTTTTTTAACCGATCTAATTGGCGCCATTCAAAGTTGATCAGGCCCGCTACGTGATAGACCACGTCTACACCCTGCATGATTTCGTTGAGGCGATAAATGTCGGTGATGTCGCCCTGGACCCATTCAATGCGCTGAAAAAGCGCTTCTACCTGATCGGTGTAAAAAGAAAAAACCTGACGCACTTGTTCAAAACGGTCTGCAGATCGATAAAGAACCCGGACAGCATCCTGTTTTTGACTCAATTGGTAAACCAAATGTGCGCCCAAAAAACCTGTTCCTCCGGTGACTAAAATCATAACGTAAAGGTACTATTTTAGCCATAGATGATTTTAAAATTAGGGCTCAGAAACTTTAGTTTTTTAATTTGGCCGTTTATCTTTGCTTCAAAATCACAATGATGTCCAAAAATTTTATTCAGGAATTGCAATGGAGAGGTTTGGTTCACGATGTGATGCCGGACACTGAAGCACATTTGTTAGAGGCCATGCGTTCTGGCTATGTAGGGTTTGACCCGACAGCCGATTCATTGCATATTGGTAATTTGGTTCCTATTATGGTGTTGGCACATTTTCAGCGTTGTGGACACCGACCGATTGCCCTAGTCGGAGGCGCTACAGGGATGATTGGTGATCCTTCTGGCAAATCCAGTGAGCGTCAATTTTTGGACGAAAACAGTTTAAACCATAACCAAGAATGTGTGCGCTTGCAGTTGGCTCATTTTTTGGATTTTAATAGTGGGGCAGAAAATCAGGCCCAAATGGTCAACAATTACGATTGGATGAAGTCCATGAGCTTTTTGTCTTTTATCCGTGATGTTGGGAAACACATAACGGTCAATTATATGATGGCCAAAGATTCGGTCAAGAATAGAATAAGTGGTCAAGATTCGGATGGGATGTCTTTTACAGAATTCACCTATCAGCTGGTGCAGGGCTATGATTTTTTACATCTTTTTCAGCACCATCAATGCACGCTGCAAATGGGTGGGAGTGACCAATGGGGTAACATTACAACCGGTACAGAATTGATCAGGCGCGTGGGCAATGGCAAAGGGTTTGCCTTGACTTGCCCATTGATCACCAAAAGTGACGGCAGTAAATTCGGGAAGAGTGAAGGCGGTAATGTCTGGCTCGATCCAAAACGGACCTCGCCATATAAGTTCTATCAATACTGGCTCAATACCAGCGATGAGGACGCGCAGAAGTATATAAAAATATTCACCTTTTTGGACCAGCAGACCATCAAGGCCATCATCCAGGACCATCAGCAGGCACCACATATGCGTGTGCTGCAAAAACGACTGGCTCAAGAAGTCACCATCACAGTGCATGGTGAGGGGCAGTACCAAAACGCGCTGAAGGCCTCAGAAATTCTATTTGGCAAATCAACTTCGGCAGATTTATTGTCTTTAGATCAAGAGACGTTTTTGGATGTGTTTGATGGTGTGCCGCAGGCAGAGGTGTCCCGTCAAGAAGTACTGCAAACCTTTGACATTATATCGGGGCTAGTCGAAAAATCAAGCTTTTTGAAATCAAATGGCGAAGCACGTCGCGCTTTAATGGAGCAAAGTATTTATGTCAATAAGACGCGCGTGGGCGAAGACTATCAGTTGAGCCAAGCGGACTTGATTAGTGATCAATTTATTTTGCTGCAGCGGGGCAAGAAAAACTACTTTATCCTTAAATGTATCGGGTAAGCCCCAGTTGATTTACAAAAAATAATGGGCTTGAGGGTACGGCAATAAAGCGCTGACCAATACAGCAATACTGTCCTTGACAATCAGGGTAATGCTCACTAGGGTTACTGCGACAATTATGGCGACGGCTATATTATTTTTTTGAATTTCTACGTATTCATCGACTCCTTGAGTCAATATGGAAAACAAAATAAATACCGAAGAATTAATGATGACCGATACGACAAACCCGATCAATAGATAGAGTCCCGAATAGAGCAGGATGGTTTGGTAGTCAGGGGTATCCCCTTGTGTGGTGGCTAGGCGCACAACTTGCGTGATTGAGGGTAAAATTTCGCTCAAAATGAGCCCAATATTTAAAATCACCCCAGAGGTAAAAATGGTAAAGGCGAGGTGATTGCCACTAAGGTCATTGCTTTTGAAAAATAGGCGCTGCAAAATGCGGTAAGACACATAAATAATACCGACAGTAACAATGATCGAAAAGATGATTTCGAAAAGGGCTAAGATAATTAGAGAATGGTTCATAGGTTAAGGTTTATTGGTTAATACAACATGCCAAAGATCCATGTTGCTGATGCTTTGTGGTAGGCTCCCCATAGGGTAGAATTTCGCCGTCGTTTCCCACGCCATATATTTTTTGCCGCGAAATAGCTTGTATTGTCCTGCAGCAGGCAAGTTAATGCCTAAAATAGAGTGGCGATAAGAATCACTATTGAGGATGGCGACGTCAAAGTTAAAAGCGCTAAGGATACTAAAAATCAATACCGTCCTGGTGTCGCAATCACCTTTGAGGGTTTGTATAAAGGCAACGGGGCTTTGTATGCCATAAGGTTGATTGCCAATGCAGCAATCTGGACATGCGACCAGTAAATCATTCATCCACTTTTCGTAGGCCTCAGGACCTAAGCACGGGTCTTGAAAGACAAGTGCATAAGGGATGTCTTGAATGCAACTCACCACCATGTCGGCAAATCGATCAGGCGAAAGCTGCTCGGATTGATAAATGCGGTAAAAGGCATCTAAGACGAGATCCAAGCTAGGTTGGTCATTTTCCACGAAATAACCATAGAGCGCCCCCCAAAGAGGTTTGTTGGGTTCGGGATGGAAATCGTCGAGTTGATTTTGGAGACGCAGAACATCTTTGGTTCTAACAGCCAAATCAGCGGCATATGATTTGCCATAATTATCGCGCCATTGACGCTCATGCAGATAAGCCGAAATGCTGTCTTCTCCCTGATAAATCCAAACGGGTTCAATGCTTGAGGATGCTGTTGTATCTGTATTGGATTTTGTGTCGGTTGCGGTTCTGTTGCTTATCCTCAGGGCGAAGTTAAAGACCATGACAATAAAAAAAAGCGTCACAAAAGGGCGGAACTTTCTTCTGGCATTTGGTTTGTTTGGCCCAGGAGTCTGTGTCATGAAATCATTAGGTTACAACCCCGAAGGTCACTATGGTCAAAACGCCCTAAAAGTTCAAAGCTGCCGTCGGAATGAACTTTAGCCAAGTCTTGCGTTGCAATAAAGGCACAAGAATTTAGATTGGCCAAGTCGATGATATTAATGCCCCCAATCTTTTGGTGGACATAGCTAAAAGGGTCTTCGGGATCTCGAGTCAGGATGCGCATCCAAGGCGGGCAATTAAAACGCCCGCTTTGGGTGGCATAAGCCTGTGATAAGAGCTCGGTCATTCCATATTCACTGTGAATAAAAGGGAGCCCAAAACTTGCTTCTAGGGCTTCATGTAAGTCGGCCTTGATCATTTCTTTGCGGCGTCCTTTCATCCCACCCGTTTCAATAATAAGAGTATTTTTTAGCGACCAAGGGCCCAGTGCTGCAAGGTCTAACAAAGCATAAGATACGCCAAACAAAAGCGTTTTGACCCCCGTCGTTTCGAGTTGTCTGATTTTTTTGGCCAACTGGTCTAAGTTGTCGAGATAAAAACCACTATCTGGATGGTTCGATACCCGAATCAAAGTGTCGACCATATAGACCAATGAGGATCCGCCGCGTTCCAGGTAATTGGGTAACAGTCCCATAATGACATAGTCCGACGGGTCACCGTAGACTTGCCTAAAACCAGTCATGAAGCTTTGCTCATATAGATCGAGATCGGCCACAAAATGTTGACTCAAATCATGTCCGGTTGTCCCGCTGGAAAAAAATATCTTTTCAACCTCCTCTTCTTCTGCCAATACTTGATGACTTTTAAATAGAGATATGGGTAAAAAGGGAATGTCTTCTAAGCATTTGATGTTCGCGGGATCGGTATACAGATGGTCGCAATAGGATCGATAAACGGGAACCTGTTGGTATTGAAAATGAAAGACTTCAAGCGCTTTTCGCAAAAACCCATCCGATGTGTAGGACTGAATTAATGTGGATTTGAGTTTGTTGCGATTTGACATACTCAAAAATAATGAATATTACGCCCACCGAAGACTTCTAAGGATTCAAAAAATACAGGATTATTCGATAATTAGTTTTTGTGTCCTTGTGTTTTGGTCTTTGACTAAGCTCAAGAAGTACAATCCACTATGCAACATGGATACATCATGGGTGAGGCTCTTGGAATCACTCGTCCAGACGTTATGGCCGAAGACGTCATAAAGGGTCAGCAATGTATTTGCCTGATCGTGCCCCAGCAGTGTAAAACTGTTTTTTGCAGGATTGGGGAAAATGACTGGATTGGTCTGGTTTAGGCTGTTTGATGCCAATGTGCCTTCTACTTGTATCCGGTCGAGATAAAAAGCTTCTGCCGCGGTATTATTGCGCGCTGTGACGACCAGTTGCGCCTGGTTAAAATCGCTAATGTCTACAGAGCGTCTCAACCACCTGCCCTCGATATCGAGATCATTAATATCATAGCCAGTTGTATTGAGCAGGTCGCGTTGTTGGGTTTGATCTAAGTCTTGGACATAAATATGCAACCGATCTGACTGGGCTGTATTGTTGACCCCATTACCTTCATAACCAGTGGTGGCGATCCAAACATCTATGGATAGAGAGGCTTGGCTAAATTCTTGCAGGTCAATTGGGGTAAATTCAAGAGTAAAGTTCCCGTCACAATCACTGATTTCATAGCCTTGGTCCCCGTCACTAAAGGCCCCGACAATCGAGTTTCGGTTTGTGACTCCGACCGAGTCGCCATCGCTCAGGCCAATACTCGCCTGGTCATAAGGGGTGTAATAAGCGTTAAAACCTAATTGATCCGAGGTTGGTGGCCAGTTCAAAATGGGTTGTTCTGTTTGATTGGGGAGCGGATGGGGTGTTTCCGGGTCTAAAGGGTCGAAGTAGAGCCCCGAATGACACGGGATATCTTCGAAACTTGTGCCGATAACTTGTGCGGAGATTGGTCTCAACCAGGCCATAATAAATAGGGAGCAATAGAATACATACTTCATGATAAATGATTTAATAAATGGATGAATAATTAATTACAGGAGAGATTTATATGCGTCCAAATTTCGGTAAGACAGGGATTGTCTTGTGGTATGAGACACGGATTGTACCCCATTGATGTGGTCTGGACAGGAGATAAAATTAGCCAAATGACTTTGGTTAAAACCATTAAAGCCATGACAATAGATGAATTTCAAATGCTGTATTCATGAATTTGGATTGACTAAAAGGCCATTGTCTTGTGAATGAAAATGGTTGATATGCCTTTTTTATTTACCTTCGGTTATGTTACGGAATGGTTAAGGTTTTTGACATCGAAAAACACTGGTTTTATTTAACTGTATCTTTACCCATACACCTGCACAAGAGGCTATGAATAAAAAAGACATAATGATACTTTTAGTCGATGATGAACCCGATATATTGGAGATTGTTGGCTACAATTTATCGGCCGAAGGCTACCAAGTAGTGGTGGCAGAGAATGGTCTTCAGGCCATAGCTCAGGCTAAAAAACACTTGCCCCAATTGATCATACTCGATGTGATGATGCCGATTATGGATGGCATTGAAGCCTGTGAAAAAATCAGATTGCTTCCAGAACTCTCCCAAACGGTCATCACATTTTTTACCGCTCGTGGGGAAGACTATTCGATGGTAGCAGGTTTTGAAGCCGGTGCAGATGATTACATCACAAAGCCGATAAAGCCAAAAGTGCTTGTGAGTAAAGTCAAAGCCTTATTGCGGCGTTTCAAACAAAAGACGGCAGACGAAACCCACTTAACCCTTGGTGATTTGATCATCAATCGAGAAGAATACAAAGTCATGAAGGGTTCCCAAGAATTGTCGCTCCCCCGAAAAGAATTTGAATTGCTTGCTTTGCTCGCTTCTAAGCCAGGCAAAGTATTCAAGCGCGAAGACATATTAGACAGCGTGTGGGGCAATGATGTGGTCGTTGGTGGAAGAACTATTGATGTGCATATTCGTAAATTGCGTGAGAAAATAGGAGACGAGCGTTTCAAAACGGTCAAAGGAGTCGGCTATAAGTTTGTAATATAATGGTACTGCGTTGGATCAAAGCCTTTAAGTTCGCCCACAGCACAGCGGCATGGCTAACCCTCTTGGTTTTATTTATTTTTCTCGTTTTCTTTTTGTTCGTTGGCTATGTCAATTATCTCGCGTTACTTCCTATCGCCTTGGTTACTTATATTGGCGCCTTCTTTTTATCCGACTGGAAAGCCAAGAGGCTTATTTATCAACAAGTAAATAATATTTACAATAAACTACAGCAGCTTGATGACACGGCCCTAGATAAAAAAAATATCATCACGGATTTGAATGTCTTAGCGCAAGAAGTGGAGCGGTTTGCTGAAGACAAGAAATTAGAAATCGCGATGCTTCAGGACCGGGAACATTACCGAAAGGACTTTATGGGTAATGTCGCACATGAATTAAAAACACCTCTTTTTACCGTTCAAGGATACATTCTCACTTTACTAGACGGCGCCATGAAGGACAAGTCAGTGCGCAAGAACTATCTGGAGCGTGCCCAAAGAGGCGTAGAAAGATTGATTTATATTGTCAACGATTTGGACATGATTACCCAATTGGAGATGGGGGGATTGACCTTGGAGAAGGAGTCTTTTGATGTAGTTGCCTTAATCCTGAGTACATTCGACTTGCTCGAAATGAAAGCTACAGAAAAAGGAATTACCTTAATGATGGATAAAGAATATCCAAAGGCCATCATGGTCCATGCTGATCGGGAACGGATACAGCAAGTATTAACCAATCTTTTGGAGAATTCGATAAAATACGGAAAGCCCGAAGGGACAACTGAAGTAAGTGTTCAGGGCTTTACCAGAAATAAATGTTTGATCAGGGTCACCGACAATGGAGAGGGTATCGAGCGAAAGTATTTTCTACGGCTCTTTGAAAGGTTCTTTCGTGTAGATAAGAGTGGTTCGCGCCAAGTTGGAGGTAGTGGATTAGGCTTGGCCATTGTGAAGCATTTGATTGAAGCCCACAACGAAAAAATATACATAGAGAGTCAGTTTGGTGTAGGCTCTGAATTCTCGTTTACACTAGAAAATACCAAAGAGTAATTTGAGTCCGCTATCCTGAAGTTGTGGCGCGTATAGATGAAGGCCTTCATAGCGATCAACTTCATTGAGTAATGTTTCCTTAAAATCATCTTGATGACAATAGGCCGCCTGATTGAGTCGCTTCAAGCGACGCGCTAGATACTCCTGTTCATATTGCCCTGGTGTGGGAATAAAAAACACCTTTTTTTGGAGTATGGACAGGTCCATGATGTTGGTGTATCCCGAACGACACAGAATGAGTGTGCTTGAATTGATGGCCTGCTCCAAAGCTGCGCTGGTTAGGAAATTGATGGTCTGGATAACCCCCTGTTTTTCTTTCTGCTGTTGATTTGTGACTACCCCACGAACCATGAGAATGCGGCGTGAGCTGTTTTGGAGCTCGCTGACCAATTTTTGTTCCAACAACGTGCGCTGGGGTTCTGGTCCTGAGAGTAAAATCAGTAGATCATATTCAATCGGCGTCTTGAAGGGTTTCATGCGACTCAATGGGCCTAAGTATCGCATGGGATGCTGCCAATTGGAGACATGCCCCATTGCACCGCTGAGGTTTTCTTTGCCTGGATAGTCTGGAACCCAGCACTGATCAAATTTTTTAATGATCTGTTGATGTGCGAAACTAGTAATGAAGGTCGACCAGCCACTCAACACCCTAATTTGATGACTGACAAAAACACTGGGTATATCCTTATGGCGCACCCCAAATCTGTTGTCACTAATGACCCCGTCAATGCGGCCTTGAGCGACCAGTTGCCCCACTATAACTTTTTCTTCGCGCATGGCGCGGAAGATGGATGGGATCTGGCTGATCAGATGCGCTTTGAGGTTTTTAGCGTTATCAGGATAAGTGATGTGGTACTCTGGCAAAAGGACGTAGTCTAAATCAGGGAATTCAAGGCGCATTAAGGCTAGAGCACTGCCATCGCTGCCCAGCAATACGCTAAAGTTGTTTTGTAACAGGGATCGAATAATCGGGATGCAACGCGCGGCATGACCCAAACCCCAATTCAAGGGTGCCACAAGAATTGTTTTGGAGGTATTTTGTTTTGGGCTTTTTGCGTGGTTTTTCACAAAAACAAAGTTAGGCGAACTTCTGGGACATTTATATTGTTGTAATTTTACAAAATAATAAAAGAGGAAACCAACCGTGGGCAGTAAGAATAAACTCAAGAGATTCAGAGAAAACGATACGTTTGCTAACGTCTTGCAACCTTCTAGAGAAGAATTGCTAGACAAATCATTTTTGTTAAAGGGTCGCTGGCGTGAAGATCATTTCAAAAACGACCAACCCATTATATTGGAATTGGGTTGTGGCAAAGGTGAATACAGCATCCATTTAGCACAAAAATTTCCTCAAAATAACTTTATTGGGATCGACATCAAAGGCGCACGCTTCTGGCGTGGGGCGAAAATAGCATTAGAAGAGTCATTGACCAATGTCGCTTTTTTACGTACCCAAATAGAATTGATTGTCCATTGTTTCGCCCCAGGTGAGGTCGATGAGATCTGGATTACCTTTCCCGACCCTCAAATAAAATACAAGCGCACGAAACACCGGTTAACCAATAAGTCGTTTTTGGATGCTTACCGCCAG
This sequence comes from Flavobacteriaceae bacterium UBA4022, assembly GCA_002384055.1. GTDB lineage: Bacteria > Bacteroidota > Bacteroidia > Flavobacteriales > Flavobacteriaceae > BACL21. The sequence goes on along the minus strand of DGAU01000003.1, from coordinate 79,840 downwards.
GTATTAAGACCTCATGGCCGTATCCATCTTAAGACCGACAGCGAATTCATGCATGGTTATACCCTTGGCCTTTTACACGGCTTAGGGGAAGACATTCATTTTGCGCATCATGATGTCTATGGCAGTACAGGTGCTCCCGAGGTAGTGACGTCTGTTCAAACGTTTTACGAAGCGCAGTATTTGGCCCAAGGCAAAAAAATTACCTACACGAGTTTTTCTTTAAGCCCTGATTAATCGTTATATTCAATTTTGCAAACGGATTATATGGCCGCTCTTATTAATCTTATTGTGGGTTACGTCGCTTCGTTTATTGGACTGATTCCTCCGGGTCTGCTCAATATGACCGCGGCTAAGATTGGGGTCAAACAAGGGATAAAACCCGCTGTTTTATTTTCTTTAGGCGTGAGTTTGGTTGTGTGCGTACAGTGCTATATTGGCCTCGTTTTTGCGCGTTATCTAGATGGACATCCTGAGATTATTGATTTACTTCAAAAAGTAGGCTTAGGAATATTTTTGGCGCTGACCGTTTACTTTTTTCTTTTGGCTAAAGACAGTCGGCGAGAAATACCTTCAGGGATAAAGCGCTCCAAAACTAATCGCTTTTTTTATGGTGTTTTATTGGGGGCTTTGAACCTCTTGCCTATTCCTTATTGGGTTTATGTCAGCATTACCTTTAGTTCCTTCGGTTGGTTCTCATGGGACACTTCTTTGGTTGGTTTGGCTGTGTTTGGGGCAGGCTTGGGGACGTTCTCCATGCTCATTGTTTATACTTATTTCTTCCATAAACGTCTGCCAGTGGGTAAATTTAGTTTTAATGTGAACTATTTACTCGGGTCGATTACAGCTTTTGTTTCGGTCATTACTATGGTACGAATTTGGCAACAAATATAGCCATGAGCCAAGATGGTTTTTTTGCTCAGGTCTATGAGATCGTTCGCCAAATCCCTGCCGGACGTGTCTGCACTTATGGTCTAATTGCCAGATGTCTTGGTGCGCCACAAAGTGCGCGCATGGTGGGTTGGGCGATGAATGCGTCGCATCAATTGGCTGATGTGCCGGCGCATCGTGTGGTAAATCGGCAAGGCCTATTGACAGGGCAACATCACTTTCCAGGTCACGGTTTGATGCAAAAAATGCTTGAAAGCGAGGGCGTTCGGGTGGTTGCGAACAAAGTTCAAGACTTGGATCAAGTCCTATGGGATCCAAAGGGGCTGTCTGAGATAAGTCTTAAGGACCACACGCCAGGCTAAACCCAGGATTTCAAATCCGGTTTTGGTTGTGGAAAACGAAGTTTTCTCGGTATATTTGTCCTTTAGAACAATTCTAAATACGGCCTAAATTCATGACAAAAAAAGAAATTCTTAATCTACTGACGCAACTTTCACTTCCTGGCGAAGGTCGCAGTATTAGTGAAAGCGGAGCAGTGACCAATATTGTGGTCTTTGATCGAGAAATTATCATCGACATGAATATTGCCACTCCAGCACTTCACATCAAAAAGCGCATCGAAAAGGATGTGACTGATTTGTTGCAGAAGGCGTTTGGGTCTGATATTGTCGTGAAATTAAAATTGGTCGTCAAGGCCGCACAGCCCGACCAAAACCCACAATTGATCAAGGGTAAGCCTATTGCGGGAATCAAAAATATTGTGGCCGTTGCTTCTGGTAAAGGAGGGGTAGGAAAGTCTACAGTAACGGCCAATTTGGCCATTACTCTGAGCGAAATGGGATTTAAAGTAGGTGTATTGGACGCTGATATTTATGGTCCGTCTATTCCATTAATGTTCGATGTGGCCAATGAACGCCCGCTTTCGATCAATGTGGATGGCAAAAGCAAAATGAAACCTGTTGAGCAATATGGCGTAAAAATATTGTCCATTGGGTTTTTCACACAGCCCAATCAAGCGGTCATATGGCGCGGGCCAATGGCGGCAAAAGCACTTAACCAATTGATTTTTGACGCGGCATGGGGCGAATTAGATTTTCTCCTTTTGGATTTACCTCCAGGAACGGGTGATATCCACTTGAGTCTGATGCAAGCCCTGCCGATAACTGGCGCCGTGGTCGTCAGCACCCCACAGACTATTGCCCTGGCCGATGCCCGAAAGGGAGTGGCGATGTTTGCTCAAGAACACATCCAAGTTCCCGTGCTGGGGGTTGTTGAGAATATGTCTTATTTTACGCCAGAGGAACTTCCAGATCATAAGTATTATATTTTTGGACAGTCCGGTGCCGCAAATTTGGCAGAAGACCTCGACATTCCATTTTTAGGAGAAATTCCTTTAGTGCAAAGTATTCGTGAATCGGGAGATATTGGACGCCCGGCTGCGTTACAAGTTGGATCACCTGTTGCGGATGCATTTGTGGCCGTTACCCGCAATGTTGTTGCGCAAACGGTATTAAGAAATGATCAATTACCTCCTACTGAGGCTATTAAAATAACCACTATGGCAGGCTGTAGTGCGATAAAAAAATAATCATGAGCCAAGAAAATTTGATTAAAAAAGTTGAGGCCGCCTTAGAAGAAATTCGGCCATTTTTGCAAAATGATGGCGGAGACATTGTCTTGGTTTCTATTGAGCATGGAACCAAAGTAACGGTGCGTTTAGAGGGTGCATGTGTGGATTGTTCCGTTAATCAAATGACCCTTAAGAGCGGTGTGGCCATGACCATTCAAAATCATGCCCCAGAAATATTAGAAGTAGTCAATATTTGAATTACTGAAGCGACATGCCATGATCAAGACGGATATTTTAATTATTGGGGCGGGTCCCACGGGTCTCTTTACTGTTTTTGAAGCGGGCTTGCTGAAATTGCATTGCCACTTGATCGACGCGCTGGGGCAGCCTGGAGGTCAATGCAGTGAAATTTATCCCAAAAAACCGATATACGATATTCCTGCCTATCCTGAGATTTTAGCTGGAGATTTGACGGCAAAATTACTCGAGCAGATCAAGCCTTTTGATCCTGGATTTACTTTGGGCGAACGTGCCGAGACATTAGAAAATTTGGAGGATGGCACATTTTTGGTCACCACCAATAAGGGGACAAAACATCAGGCACCTATTGTGGCTATTGCGGGGGGGCTTGGTAGTTTTGAGCCCAGGAAACCACCTATTGAAAATTTAGTTCAGTACGAGGATAAAGGCGTGACCTACTTTATTAAAGATCCGGAAAATTATCGCGGTAAACACGTGGTCCTTGCCGGTGGTGGCGATTCTGCCCTTGATTGGACTATTTTTTTGGCAGATGTTGCGGCCTCGGTAACCTTGGTTCATCGCCGTAATGAGTTTCGGGGTGCCTTAGACAGTGTCGAAAAGGTCCAGCAGCTCAAAGATCAAGGTCGCATTCGTTTAATTACCCCAGGAGAGGTGATCGGTGTTGGGGGCACGGATGATTTGGAATCCCTTGTCATAAAGACCGATGATGGTCAGATCACGTATTCTTGTGATGCCTTTATCCCGCTTTTTGGCCTTGCACCAAAACTAGGTCCCATGGCAAATTGGGGCTTAGATATTGAAAAAAATGCTATTAAAGTTGATAATTCGCTGGACTACCAGACTAATATCCCGGGTGTTTATGCCATTGGAGATGTCAACACCTACCCGGGAAAACTCAAGTTGATCTTGTGTGGCTTTCACGAGGCGACCTTGATGTGCCAGAGTGCCTATCAGAGGATCAATCCGGGCAAAAAACACGTCATGAAATATACCACTGTTGGCGGCGTTGAAGGTTTTGATGGCACCCATAAACAGGCGCCAAAGTCTGTTATAAAATCGATAGATTAAACGTCTTATGGAAATTCAAGTCACGATAGTCGATCGCGAAGGGGTAGCCCATAAAGTGATGGCGCCAACAGATATGAACATGACCATTATGGAATTGATTCGTGCCTATGAATTAGCTCCGGAGGGTACTATCGGTGTTTGCGGTGGCATGGCCATGTGCGCCTCCTGTCAATGTTATGTAACGGCCCACGAGCAACTTCCAGAACAAAGTGATGATGAGCGGGCCATGCTCGCCGATGCATTCTTTATCCAAGACAATAGCCGTTTAGGCTGTCAGATTTATCTCAAATCAGAACTGGACGGCTTGACCCTTACTATAGCTCCCGAATACTGATATTTTTAGGCCAATACAGGGTTTTTAATATGGCAAAGAATCCCTTCCCAAAGCAAAATGCGGTGTTTTAACGCTGCCTGAGATACGGCCAGCACATCAGCCCACTTTTGAAGATCATCACCACACAGTTGCTCGATCATAGATAATGCTAATGGGCCATGAGTATCATCATCTAGCTCAATATGCCGATGGAAGTAATAACTGAATTCGGCTAAGTCTTCTTCTGGGAATTGATTCTGAATGGCATCTATTATGGCTGTAAACATTTGAGGAATTAAGTCCTCTCGGCCAAAAGTGAATGCGGCTGCGATTTTGTGAGGCTGTTGGGTCTCGAGCACTGAGAATGTAAATTGAACAAATTGGCAAACCGCATCAGGAGCCCCAGCATGTTGAAGCGCTTTTTGATAATCCATGCCGCCTACGATATATTCTATAAAGCGATCTATTGTTTTGGTTTGAGCGCCAGCCTTTTGCATAGCGCCGAGGTACATTTCAAAGTGACTCTGTCTTTTCCCATATAGGTTGAGATCTGTTTCTTCGGCAACGACGATTTCATTAATGAGATAACGGGTCTCAGGCGATCCTATCGGCACCCAAGGAAGTGTAGTGCCGGTGAGCTGTATCTGCAGCCCTTTCAATAAAGACATGAAGTCCCAAACGGCAAATACGTGATGCTCCATAAATAACCGCAAATCTGCAGGGGTCCTTATCTCTTTATATAAGGGGTGATGGATGAGTTGGTTTTGGAGCTCTTTGATTTGGGTGGCTACGCTAGAGATCATTGCTTTATTTTTTGACAAAATAAAAGGCTTTAATGTCAGCATTAAAGCCTTTGTTATTGATTTTTTTTATTGCATTATTTGAAGGCGTTTTCTCCTGTAATATCCAGTCCCGTAATCAGTAAATGAATGTCGTGGGTTCCTTCGTAGGTAATGACACTCTCGAGATTCATCATATGACGCATGATGCTATATTCCCCAGTGATGCCCATGCCTCCCAATATTTGTCTGGCTTCGCGAGCAATCTTGATGGCCATATCGACATTGTTTCTTTTAGCCATAGATATTTGGCTTGTCGTGGCTTTGCCTTCGTTTTTTAACTGACCTAAACGGTAGGCGAGCAGCTGGGCCTTGGTGATTTCTGTTATCATTTCGGCAAGTTTCTTTTGCTGTAACTGAAATGCTGCAATGGGTTTGCCGAATTGTATCCGTTGCTTTGCGTAACGCAGTGCTGTGTCATAGCAGTCCATAGCAGCACCGATAACACCCCATGCAATGCCGAAACGAGCAGAATCCAAACACCCTAGTGGGGCGCCAAGACCTGATTTATTGGGCAACAAATTTTCTTTGGGGACTTTGACATCTTGGAAGAGTAATTCGCCCGTTGCAGAGGCGCGAAGCGACCATTTATTGTGTGTTTCTGGAGTGGTAAACCCTTCCATACCACGTTCCACAATAAGTCCATGGATGCGTCCTTCTTCGTTTTTAGCCCAGACGATTGCAATATCACAAAATGGCGCATTAGAGATCCAAAGCTTAGCTCCATTCAATAAATAATGATCGCCCATGTCTTTGTAGTTGGTGACCATACCTGCTGGGTTACTACCGAAGTCGGGTTCAGTGAGGCCAAAAGCGCCCATAAATTCTCCCGAAGCAAGTTTGGGCAGGTATTTTTGTCTTTGCGCTTCTGAGCCGTATTGCCAAATAGGATACATCACTAATGATGATTGTACCGAGGCTGTACTGCGCACACCGCTATCACCGCGTTCTATTTCTTGCATGATCAAGCCGTATGATATGTGGTCAAGACCTGCGCCGCCATACTCTTCTGGAATATAAGGTCCAAATGCACCAATTTCTGCTAATCCTGGGATGATCGATTTAGGGAATTCCGCGTTTTGAGCGGCCTCTTCAATGATCGGCGATACATCTCTTTTGACCCATGCTCTTGCGGCATCACGAATTAACTTATGTTCTTCGGTAAGCAGGTCATCCAAGTTGTAGTAATCAGGTGATTCGAATAAATCAGGTTTCATAGTTGGTGATTTTTATGATGCAAATGTAGAAATACCCTATCGAAAGTCCTACATTTTCAAATAAAATTCTGAGACCAAGGCAATGTACTGATCCGTGTAGTTGTGTCGCGAATTTTCGATCACTAAAGATGTTTCCACTGGTGTGTTCTGAGCAAAACTAAATTCTAATAGACATCTTTTTGTGGCAGAGGATGGCTGTCCTTTTACCTGACAAATCCGTCTCAGAAATAATTGATGTTTTTGGGCTAAGGCGATAAATGAATTGGCCTCGGGGGCGGGAATAATGATAGCAAAGAGCCCTTCGGGTGCCAAGAGTTGGGCCGAACAAGAAATCAATGATTCAAAGGACAAATGCGCCTTGTTCCGCGCGCGATCACGGGATAAATCGGTGTTCGGTGCATGAGCGAAATAAGGGGGGTTCGCCACGATAAGGTCATAAGGCTCGAGTAGTTCTTGTGTGAATTCTTGAATGCTCACATGGTAACAGAAGAGTCGGTCGTTCCAAAGTGAGTTTTCGAAATTTTCTACACATTGGGCATGTGCTTGTGGGTCAATCTCAACGCCGTCGATAATTGAAGCCTGTGAGCGCTGGGCTAGTTGCAGGGCGATTAATCCGGTTCCAGAGCCAATATCTAAGATGCTTTCGGGCGATGCTGCCAAGTCGACCCAAGCACCAAGTAAAACACCATCTGTGCCAACTTTCATGGCACACTGGTCTTGATTAATGGTAAATTGTTTGAAATGAAACGACGGGTTCATTAAATATAAAGGTCGATGAGCCCTTCTGGTGTGGTAACTTCTATAGTCTTAGTCGACCGATCTACCTTATGGATAAATTCATCGATTATAGGGATCAAAATTTCTTTGTCCTTGTGGGTTATTTCAAAAAGGGCTTGTGCGGTTTGGTCGTTGACACCATGAATAGTTCCGATGGGCCCAAGCTGGGTATCGATAATTTGAAACCCAATTATTTCGTGGTAATAAAATTTGTTGCCTGTTAAGCGGGGGAGCAGATTTAGGGGTAAGTATAAGTTACAACCAATCAAGGCTTGTGCCGCCTCTTCATCCGTAACATCTTCAAACTTTACGCGAAGGAGTTCCGTTTTGTGTAATGATGCGTGTTTAATGAAAAATGGAATCAAGTTATTGTTGATTTCAACAAAAACCGATTCCATTTTTATAAATTGTCCCGGCGCATCACTGTCTAACTTGACCAGCAGTTCGCCTTTAAAACTGAATTTTTTAACGATTTTACCAAGGAAGAAACAATCTTTTTGGTCCATCATCTAAAATTACTCTTCTTCTTTTGCAGGAGCTTCTTCGGTTGCAGCTTCTTCAACT
>DGAU01000003.1:70238-72115 GCA_002384055.1 Flavobacteriaceae bacterium UBA4022 | reverse complement strand
TGCAGCTTCTTCAACTACTTCCTGGGCAACAGCTTCTTCAGCTACTTCCTGGGCAACAGTTTCTTCTACAACTATTGCTGCAGCAGCAATACGGGCTTGGTTAACGGCTTTTTCAGCTTCTAAGGCATTTGCGATAGCTATTGCCTTATGGTCTGCAAGGTTATTTTTCTTTTGATCAATAGCAGTTGCTTTTTCAGCAACCCACGCATTGAACTTTTCTTCAACTTGCTCCGGAGTCAACGCCCCTTTTGTTACGCCTTCAATAAGGTGTTTTTTCAAAAGAACCCCTGAATAGGAAAGAATGGCACGAGCCGTGTCTGTTGGCTGGGCTCCTTTTTGAAGCCACTGAACAGAATGGTCAATGTTCAAGTCAATTGTTGCAGGGTTGGTGTTGGGATTGTACGTACCTAATTTTTCTAAGTAGCGTCCGTCTCTCTTTGAGCGGCTGTCAGCGGCAACAATCCAATAGAATGGTTTTCCTTTTTTACCGTGACGTTGTAATCTGATTTTTACTGGCATAAGAATTAATTTTTGAGGTACCCGACCTCTGGTTATAATTTTTTAAGGCTGCAAATGTAGCTGTTTTTCAAATAAGTTCAAGGCATAGCGCTTTTTATTTTTAGTAAAATAAGGAGCTATATATATAGGTAATCAATTAATCTCTTCATACAAGGTTTATAATAAGGTATTGAGTCCTTCTTGTGGAGGGACATCACTCCGAGTGGATTTTTGGCTCTTCAGATGATTTTTCTCATGTGAGTGGGTCATATTCTTGTGATTTTCCATGCTGGTTTCTTCGACAAACATCGATAAACGGTTATTTATTTTAGATGAAATACACAAAAATTAATTGAAAATCAATCAAAACACGGCTCAAATGTTAAAATTAAGTGTATTTCATCGAATAAAGATGTAGTTAATCGTGATTACTCATGTTTTATACGCATTTTTACAGTGTTGAAATAAAACAACCAATTATAACAAAACGAATTTTTCAAAATAAGCAGACTAATAACACAGAAATTATGACACGTTTTATCCTTCTTTTCGCCGTTGCTGTTTTCACTCTAACAAGTTGTGAAAATGTTCAAGACAATCAAACTGCTGTTCAGGCTATGGTTGATGATGCAAGTTTTAATGCCTTGTACGCTATTGGTAATACGAGTGAAGATGGAAGTGTCACTATAGAGACTTCTTCTAACAGTCGTGTGATCAAACTTCATTTAGGAAACACAAACGCTAATTCGTTTGACTTAAATGGTGCTGCAGGACATTATGCTACTTATACAGATACTAATGGCAACGTATATACCACACAAGGAACAGGAACGGGTTCAGTAGAAATCACCGATCGTTGTGCTTCATGCGGAACCATCGCTGGCCGTTTTGACTTTATGGCTGTTATGCCAGGTATCGATACGGTATATGTAAACAATGGAATGTTTGTAGATGTAGTGGTTGGTGGACAACAAACAGAGGTCGCCACAGACTCAGACGGAACATTTTCAGCACTGATCGATTCAGGATCATTCAGCCCAGTTGTGGTTAACGCGATTGACACAGGTAACTACCTTCTTGTTGAAGGACAGAAAGGCGGTTCATCATTAATTGTTCGTGTGCCGATTACCGCTGCTGCAGGTGATTACAACCTGACAAGTGGAGGCTTTGCTGCCACCATGATAGAAGGTTTAATCACACAGAATGCTAACAATGGATCTATCACGATCCTGTCTCATAACAGAAATGCAAAAACAATGAAAGCGACTTTCGCCTTTGAGGTGGGTGCCACGACAATCAGTCAAGGTGTCTTTGAAGTACGCTACTAAACGATCATATCCCAATACTTATAATACCCCAATACTTATAATGCCCCAAAT
>DGAU01000003.1:5527-70161 GCA_002384055.1 Flavobacteriaceae bacterium UBA4022 | reverse complement strand
GCCCCAAATGAGAAAAACCGAGCTACAAGCTCGGTTTTTTTTGTGCAAAATTGTGATACTAATGTTTACAACTTTATGCGGCCAATGTGGGGGTAATTCTTAATTTAGAGGACACTCAATTTTACTCCTGCAACACATGTTTTTAATTTTTGATACCGAAACTACGGGTCTACCCAAGCGTTACAATGCACCGGTCAGTGCAACAGATAATTGGCCGCGTTGTGTTCAAATTGCTTGGCAGTTGCACGATATCAATGGGGTGCTTATCGAGCATCAAGATTATTTGATCCAGCCCGAAGGCTATGACATTCCTTATGATAGTGAGCGTATCCATGGCATTTCCACCGAATTGGCGGCGCAACAAGGATTGCCTTTAGCGCAGGTGCTCAGTCGCTTCAAGACCGTGATGGAACAGGCGGTGTTTGTGGTGGGCCAAAACATAAATTTTGACCTCAATATTGTCGGTTGCGAATTTTACCGTGCGGGATTTTTTGACCAATTTAAAGACAAAGTAATTCTCGATACCTGTACCGAAGTTACGGCACAACTCTGCCAGATTCCAGGGGGTCGCGGTGGTCGTTATAAATTGCCGACCCTTACCGAGTTACACCAGTTTTTATTTGACCAAAGTTTTGCAGAGGCACATAACGCCACGGCAGATGTAGCGGCAACAACCCGTTGTTTTCTGGAGCTGACAAGACGGGGCTATTTTAGAGAAGATATTGAGAAGCAGTCTCCCGAATTTTTTGGTCGGTTTACCCAGGCACAGCCAAAAGAAGTCGCGCCTGTTGGTCTGAAGCATGTCAATCTCAAGGATGCGTCTAAAAATCTAAGAAATCTCGACTCGGAAAACACCATCCAGGACACCCCCGAAATGGGCGACGTCCCAGACATTGACTCAATGGCAGAATGGTCCTTTGCCCATTTACACAATCATTCACAGTTTTCGATTCTTCAGTCTACTTCATCGACACAAGATCTTATAAAGGCAGCTGTATCTGCAGATATGCCCGCTGTAGCCTTGACTGATACAGGGAATATGATGGGGGCGTTTCATTTCTTGCAACAAGTGGGGCAATACAATAAATCCATTGAATTAGAATCGGACAAGCAGCCTCTTAAAGCTATTGTCGGATGTGAATTTTTTGTTTGTGAGGACCACAAAAATAAGTCATTTAAGGACAATGGGTATCAGGTGGTGTTTTTGGCCAAGAACAAAAAGGGTTACCACAATTTGGCAAAGATGTCTTCGATGGCCTTTACCGAAGGATTTTACTATGTCCCGCGCATAGATAAGGCTATTGTCTCGCAGTACAAGGATGATCTTATCGTATTGACCGGTAACCTCTATGGCGAGGTCCCCTCAAAAATACTCAATATAGGCACGTTGCAGGCTGAAGAGGCTCTGCTTTGGTGGAAATCACAATTTGGCGGTGATTTATATGTCGAAGTCATGCGACATGGCCAAGAAGACGAAGAGCGCGCTAATGAAGTGCTCATTGAATTGGCACAAAAACATGATGTGGCGTTGGTGGCGACAAACAACACCTATTATATCAGCAAAGAAGATGCTAATGCGCATGACATTTTGTTATGTGTCAAGGATGGTGAAAAACAACTGACGCCTATTGGAAAGGGCCGCGGCACCCGTTATGGGTTGCCGAATCAGGAATATTATTTCAAGTCCTCAAATGAAATGAAGGCGCTTTTTGCCGATCAGCCACAAGCCATAGAAAACATTTCTGAGATCATTAATAAGATCGAACCTTTTACTTTGTTTCGTGATGTCTTGCTGCCAAAATTTGCGATTCCTGAAGATTTTTTAGATCCTCAAGACGAACAAGACCAGGGTAAGCGAGGAGAAAATGCCTACTTAAAACATCTGACTTTTGAGGGGGCCAAAAAACGTTATCCTGAGCTTACTCCAGAAATCGAGGACCGACTTAAGTTTGAGCTAAGTGTCATTGAAAACACCGGCTATCCCGGCTATTTCTTGATCGTTCAAGACTTTATTGCTGAAGCCCGAAAAATGGAAGTTTCTGTGGGACCTGGCCGCGGATCTGCGGCAGGAAGCGCCGTTGCCTACTGTTTGTGGATCACCAATATTGACCCCATCAAGTACGATCTGCTTTTTGAGCGTTTTTTAAATCCTGATCGGGTGAGTTTACCCGATATCGATATTGATTTTGATGATGAGGGTCGGAGCCGCGTCATGGATTATGTCATCCAAAAATATGGCGCCAATCAAGTGGCACAAATCATCACCTATGGAACGATGGCGGCCAAAAGTTCTATTCGCGATACGGCACGGGTACTCGACCTGCCGCTCCATGAAGCGGATCGAATTGCCAAGTTGATCCCCAACATGAGCAAGCTCAAGCATATTTTTTCGAGTACGCCGCAGGAGTGGCGTACGAAATATCGTGCGGATGACGTGCCTAAAGTTGCCGAATTGGTTGCCCTTTCTGAGGCTGAAGATTTAGGCGCACAAACCATTAATCAGGCACGTGTGCTCGAAGGCTCTGTGCGCAATACTGGTATTCATGCCTGTGGGGTGATCATTACTCCAGATGATATTACCAATTATGTTCCGATTGCTACGGCCAAAGATTCTGATCTTTATGTGACCCAGTTCGACAATGCCGTGGTTGAAAATGCAGGTCTGCTCAAAATGGACTTCTTGGGCTTAAAAACCCTGACCTTAATAAAGGATACAGTCAAGCTTGTTTACCATAAGCACGGTATCACGCTCGACCCGGATGACTTTCCTCTAGATGACGATAAGACCTATGCCCTGTTTCAAAATGGCGATACAGTAGGGATTTTTCAGTATGAATCTCCTGGAATGCAGAAGCATTTAAAGGACCTAAAGCCAACGGTATTTGCCGACTTAATTGCGATGAATGCCTTGTATCGTCCGGGGCCGATGGAATACATCCCGTCGTTTGTGCGCCGAAAACATGGAGAAGAAGACATTTCCTATGACCTGCCAGAGATGGAGGGATATCTCAAAGAGACATACGGTATTACAGTATACCAAGAACAGGTGATGTTGTTATCCCAAAAGCTAGCGGGCTTTACCAAAGGCGAGGCTGATGTCTTGCGTAAGGCCATGGGTAAAAAGCAAAAGGCCGTCTTGGATAAAATGAAGCCCAAATTTATTAAACAAGCCGAGCAAAATAATCACCCGGCAGAGATTTTAGAAAAAATTTGGAAAGACTGGGAGGCTTTTGCCAGCTACGCCTTCAACAAAAGTCATTCAACCTGTTATGCCTGGATTGCCTATCAAACGGCTTATCTCAAGGCGAATTATCCTGCCGAATATATGGCTGCTGTGTTGAGCAATAACATGAATGACATGAAGCAGGTCACCTTTTTTATGGAGGAGTGTCGCCGGATGGGCTTGCAAGTTTTAGGCCCTGATGTGAATGAGTCGTTTTATAAATTCACGGTCAATGATAATGGGGTCATCCGCTTTGGTATGGGGGCGGTCAAGGGCGTGGGCAGTAGTGCCGTAGAGACCATTGTAGCCAATCGAAAAAAAGAGCGTTATAAGAGTATTTTTGACTTGTCCAAGCGAATAGATTTACGCTCGGCCAACAAAAAGGCATTTGAGAATTTAATATTGGCAGGGGGCTTTGATAGTTTTGACACCCATCGTGCCCAGTATATGCAAGATGAGGGTGATGGGGTCTGTTTTTATGAAAAAGTGCTGCGTTTTGCCGCAAAATATCAAGAATCACAGAATTCATCGCAAGTGAGTTTGTTTGGGTCGGCGAGTGAGGTACAAATCCCCGAGCCGGATCTCCCTTTTGCGGAACCCTGGGGCGCTATTAAAAAACTCAAACAAGAAAAGGAGGTTGTTGGGATATACATTTCTGGCCATCCCTTGGATGAATTTAGAACGGAGATGACAGAATTCTGTAATGTAAAGGTAGCCCATTGTCAGGATCTACTCCCATATACAAACCGTGAGATTGCCTTCGGCGGTATCATTTCTGGGGTGGAGCATCGGGTCACTCGGCAAGGAAAAGAGTGGGGCTTGTTCCTATTAGAAGACTACGACGATAGTTACGAATTCCGCATTTTTGGTGAGGAGTATTTGAAGTTCCGTCATTTTTTAAAAATAGATGCATTTTTATATATCAAGGCCTTTGTCAAAGAAGGCTGGGTCAATCGCGATACGGGCAAAAAGGGGGAACCACGCTTGCAATACAACCATTTTCAATTGCTCCATGATGTCTTGGAAACTTTGGCAAAAAAAATCACTTTTAAGGTGCCTATTGATGGTCTTGACCAAGCTTATATTGATACCCTGAAAAAAGTCGTGAAAAAACACAAGGGAACAAAGGGCGTGTACTTATCTGTTTTTGATCGAGAAGAGAGTGTCCATTTATCTATGTCTAGCAGAAAGTCTAAGGTGCTAATAAATAGAGCGTTAATAGAAACATTGACCAAAGAACAAGTGTATTTTAAATTGAATTAAAATATTGGCTCTAGCAATATCGTTATTGATTAAAGTGATGACGAGGATTTTTTAACTAAATCAAAAGGACTACCTTTGATTGATAAAAGCAGAAACAAACCAATAAATTTAATATAATGGCTTTAGAAATTACAGATGCCTCTTTCGAGGAAACAGTACTCAAAAGTGACAAACCAGTTATGGTTGACTTTTGGGCAGCGTGGTGCGGCCCTTGCCGTATGGTGGGACCGATTATCGATGACTTGAGTAATGAATATGAAGGCAAAGCAGTCATCGGAAAATTAGATGTCGATGCCAATCAGGAATTTGCTGCAAAATATGGTGTTCGTAACATCCCAACAGTTTTGATCTTCAATCAAGGAGAGTTGGTAGGTCGCCAAGTAGGTGTGGCGCCTAAGAATGTTTATGCAGAGGCTTTAGACGCCCTTTTGTAGGAGCCCAATTGATTTTAAAAAAGGAAGACGCTCACATGAGGGTCTTTTTTTGTCTATATGATATACAATAAAGGTCTTTTCCCCTTGACTTTACTAGAGCTAATCCATGTCTTTACTGAGCAGTAAATCCGATATCCAGCAATTCCAAAACTTGGCGCTTTTGGCGCATCAAGTCGTGGAAGGTTTTATCTCGGGATTGCACAAAAGTCCTTTTCATGGTTTTTCTGCTGAATTCGCAGAACACAAAAGCTATAATTCGGGAGAGAGTACCCGGTTTATTGATTGGAAGTTATTTGCCAAAACAGAAAAATTATACACCAAACGATTCGAGGAGGAAACCAATCTCAGGTGCCACCTGGTTTTGGATGCCAGCAGCAGCATGCATTATCCTAGCATGGGCAAATTGAGCTTGGATAAGCTCAATAAAATCGAATTTTCCGTATTGGGTTGTGCGGCTTTAATGCATATGGCCAAAAAACAGCGTGACGCGGTTGGATTGAGCATTTACGGGGCGAAAATTCACCAACATACGCGAGATAAATCTAGCGAGCGCCATCATCAACAGCTCTTGCAATATCTGAGTGACGCCTTAGTCCCGACGCCTGTGGCTGACAGGACCCAAACAGCCCAATACCTTAATCAGCTGGCACAACAACTACCAAAACGCTCTTTAGTGGTTGTTTTTAGTGATATGCTGCAAAATGCTCCCGATTCTCAGGCCATATTTGATGCCTTACAACATTTGAAATTCAAAAATCATCAGGTTATATTGATGCATGTCTACGATGGGGTGAGTGAGGTCTCTTTCGATTTTGATCAACGGCCAAGAAAATTCAAGGATGTAGAAACGGGGCAAGTCGTACAGGTCTATCCGCATCAAATCAAACAGGCCTATAATCAATCGATAACTGAATATTTTAAGGCCATAGAATTAACATGTGCCCAGTACAAGATTCAGTATGTGCCGGCGGATATTAACATGGGTTTCGCCCCTGTGTTTACGCGTTTTTTGGTCGCACGACAGAAGTTTGCCTGATGCGTTCATTTTTTGGTTAATTTGTTTGTGAAAATAAAAATGAGGTGTATATTTGCCACCGCTCAAATGAGTAACAATAGCCTTAATTTTCACTGTCGTGAAACTCTATTTTGTAGATTGGTATATTGGTCTGGTAGTTCAGTTGGTTAGAATACCTGCCTGTCACGCAGGGGGTCGCGAGTTCGAGTCTCGTCCAGACCGCAACAAAAGTGTTGTGTTGTCTCTGTGAGAACAGAGATGTGGTTTAGAAATAGACCAATGAGAAGCTTATCCATTTGGATGGGCTTTTTTTGTTTGGGGTAATTCCTACTGCGAAATACCCTGTTTTAGGGAAGACATATTCTGCTCTCCTTCTACCTAGTGACAACAAATGAGTTAGAAAATAATAATATATTAATTACCGATGTTAATGGTAGAATATTGTTGCGTCTATTACTTTCTTCCAAAGACTGCTGCAATTCCGTAAATCTTGAAGGTTTTTCAAATGGCATTTACTTTATATCTTCCCCTGTAAATGAATTTCGCACATTAAGAATTGTTAAGAATTAAAGTTTAAGTAGCAAATATTGATAATAAAATTGTCCATTAAATTGGACAAAAATTTTGATATCTTTAATTCATTTTCTTCCAATTTTACCCAATCAATATAACAACTGATTTCAACATCGAATTTTCGACTACAATACCTTAACCCTTTACCTTGAACAACTCAGGATGTTTTTCTTTGAGTTTAACACCCAATTCTTTCGCCCCTCTCTTTGTTAAATGCCCCGCATCAAAATATAGGAACTCTAGACCCTCCTTGGATACTACTTCAAATTGATTAAAATTTGCACCTCCCTGAACACTTAATAAATCTATATACTGAATATTGTTTTCTTTATAGTATGAATTGACCTTAAACTCGTTTCTTAATAAAGAATTAATTTCTTTCTTCAATTCTATTTCAGAATAACTCATAGCGTTCGAATTGATGATTTTAGGAATTGCGGAATTGCTTTGATGGACAATATCTGGAATTGGTTTCTTAAAAATAATTTTTGGTCCAAATACATAGATGGGGGCTTTGGATAATTCCCTAACTTCCTTAATAATTTTACGAAAGCTATACTCTTCCCATTTAGGCCAATCATCATGCATATAAATGGCATCTACTTTATTCCAATTTTTATTAGAGAAATTTAACTGTTTCTTTTCACTGCAAAAATCCACATCTTCCACCTTTTCCGCAGAACCGAAATTGTAGCACTTTCCACCTGTTTGAAGCGATGTTATTTTACCTTTAAATCCATTTAATCGAAGTGCATAAATCAAATCAATTGCATGTGAATTACCTAACATAATTATATGACCCTTTCCATGTTCCCCGTTTAATATCTTGTCTTCAGAATTAGAATCTTGCCAATAAGATTTACGAATTTCCAAAATCTCCTCTCTTGTCATGTATAAATTTCCATGGAATCTTGATGGAAGTCCATCTTTCACTTTTACAAAAAGTGAAATTCCACCAACTAACAAAATCAAAATTGGGACACCAAACCATACAGGGTCCCATCTTTTATACTTTTGCCTTGGATTCCTAAATGTATTCTCAATAGACTTCCACATTATGAAGCCTAGTAATATAGATACTAATGCTATATAGGCTTTCTCAAATAACAGAAGCTCATTAAGATTTTGGTACTTAAAATATACTATCAAAGGCCAGTGAATTAAGTAAATTGAATAGGAAGCTTTTCCAATATACTCCATTGACTTATTCTTTAGTGCCCAGCTTGTTAATTTTGATTTACCTCCTATAATTATGAGTATTGTTCCAAAACAGGGTATTAAAGAAAGTAACCCAGGCATTCTATTTTGACCATCGAATAAAAATGAAGACGTAATTATTAAGAATAAGCCTAAACTGAAGAAAACTTCCCTAAATCTAGTTTGATTAAAAAGTTTGATATTTTCAAGTCCTATACATAACGTTCCTAGCCAAAACTCGAACATTCTAAAAGGCAATAGGAAAAATACTGCCGACGGATCCAATGTATAGAAGAATTCAGCAGTTAAAACTGAGGCGACAATTCCTATTAGGACAACTATACCTATTGATTTTTTAATTTTTTTAAAAATAAAAACTAACAGAAATGGCCAAATCAAATAGAACTGTTCCTCAATAGAAAGAGACCACATATGAAGTAATGGCTTGTAATAAACCTCTTCATCGAAATAACCTGCTTCACTCCAAAAGAAAAAGTTTGACCCAGATATTGCAGAATAAAGAGATGACAAACCTAACCTTTCATAAGAGAATGGAGTGAGCATAAAATACCCAGCAATTAGAACCAAAAAAACGGTGGTAATTAATGCAGGAAAAAGCCTTCTAAGCCGCTTGGTATAAAATTCTTTTATAAAAAATTCATTATGTTGTAAATCAAAAAGAATATTTCTACTTATAAAATAACCCGAAATAACCAAAAACACATCAACTCCCAAAAACCCACCTTGTATCCAATAAAAATCTAAGTGATATAATAATACAAGTAATACAGCTAAAGCTCTCAGACCATTTAGCTCAGGACGATATTCTTTGGATTCCACTTGAAAATTCAACATAATATATGTCTCTATATTATAGAATTTGCTAATATAACTACAGGCCTTTAATTTCTATTGAACATTGGAATATTATTTTCCTTCCTGCAGTGCTTCCTTCCTCCATATACATTGCTCAATTGGATGACATAGGTAATCGAATGTGCTATGATAATTTTAATAAATCTGCTTCATTTGGAAGTATAACACAGTTTAACGATGGCGTTTTCAATACAAATGTTACTATCTTGTCACAAGATTCAACACAGATTAACAATCCAAACCTAATTGACGATCTGAATCCTGGATTATATGTTATTGATAAAAATTTTGAGGACGGGACACAGCAACAAAGTGTGATTCAAAAAAATGGGAATTAATGAGTAAAATGTATTGTTATATTGTAAAAATCTTATTCCTTTTGGTTGCTTTTCCATTATGGTCACAGTTTGGAGTAGAACAAATAATCACTACAGAAGCAAATGGATGCCGACAGGTTTTTGTTGCTGATTTGGATGGGGATGATTTGTTGGATGTGGCAACTGCAAACAGGCTATCCAGTTCTGTGACATGGTGTCGTAACCTAGGTGATGGTAATTTCTCAAGCCCTCAATTCATAGGTGAAGTAAATCAAACTTATTTTATCACAGGTGGTGATATGGATGAAGATGACGACATAGACATTGTTTCGTCAAATTATGCTGATGATAGAATCGTTTGGTTCGAAAATGATGGTACTGGAAACTTTTTGCCTAAAATTACTATTGCCACACAAATTGACGGGGCACTTGGTTTGTATGTTGAAGACCTTGACGGGGATGATGACATGGATATAGTTTGCGCTGCGGACTTTTCAGGTTTGTCATGGTTTGAAAACATAGATGGGCAAGGGAATTTTGGGCCTGCAAGACTTATTGAAACACAAGCCACCAATAACCGTTCGGTTGTGGCTGTAGATCTTGATGGAGATGATTTCTTGGATATTGTAGCTTCCTCTTCAGGGAACTTTACGGTTGCCTGGTATAAGAACTTGGATGGGTTAGGTAACTTTGGAGCAAGGCAGATTATAGCTGGGAGTGCATCTACAGTGGCAAAGGTATATAGTGTAGACTTGGATGGGGATCTTGATTATGATGTGTTGACAGCATCTAATGGCCCAAATAAAATTGCATGGTTTGAGAACTTGGACGGTAAAGGTAACTTTGGTTCTGAACAGGTTATTACATTAGAGGCTGAATTTGCTCTTGCAGTTATTGCGGCTGACCTTGATAATGACTTAGATATGGATGTGCTTTCTGTGTCAGTAGGAGATAGTAAAGTTGCTTGGTATGAGAATTTAGATGGTAATGGCACATTTTCAAGTCAAAAAATAATATCCACGAGCTCAATAACACCTTACGATGTGAAAGTTGGGGACTTGGATAATGATGGCGATCTTGATGTTATTTCAGGGTCTCAAAATGACGATAAAGTTGCATGGTATGAAAATCTAACCATTCTAAATGTAGATACCTATATTACTGAAAAAGTTAAGCTTGTTCCAAATCCTGTGGAAGATAGCTTTAGGATTGAATCAATCTATCCAATCAGTCATGTAAAAATAATGGGAGCGTCAGGTAAAATTTTAATGCAAGTTGAGGAAGACTTTGACCAAATCCCAATCAAAAACTTTCAGTCAGGAATATACCTTGTAGAGATACAAATAGAGAACCATCAGGTAGTTAAGAAGCTTGTAAAGCAATAATAAACACTTATAAATAAAGGGTTTGGGCGCAGTTCTAGAGTCTCGTCCAGACCGCAACAAAGATGTTGTGTTGGCAGCTTAAATGCTGCAAGTGGTTTAGTAATAGACCAATGAGAAGCTTTTCCTGATGGAAGGGCTTTTTTTGTTTGGGGATGCGCCTTCGGCGCAGTGAAGGGTGAGGCGTGAGCAGTGAGGCGTAGACATTCTTGATGTCTACATACGCTCCCGCGCGATTGCATCGCGTGGTAACAGTTTTGCCGAATCACCCCAAGTACTGAAACACCATAATCCCATCCAGCCATTCCACTACGGCAAAGCTAACGAAATAGAGACCTTCAGGGTTGTGGAATTTGTAATTGCGACTCATACTCTATCAGTAGCTTTAATTTTGCTATTTTAGAGGGGAGATATTTAAGGTGAAGTTACTAAAATAATAGCCACGCGATACAATCGCGCGGCAGCGGGGGGTTTCAACATTAAATTATAGATATGGTAATCAAGTTCATTATTATTTTACCAAGAATCAAAATTCTTTGATGAATTTCCAGTTTCCTCCTCCAACTAGTATTAATGTTGATCCAGGAAAAACTTTAATAATGATTTATGAATTCTATGATGATATTCTTTCAAAATTCTAAATATGAAATTATATGGAAACGAATAACAACATTAAAAACGAACTTGAAAAATTTATTTTTAATTTAAATAAGCTGAGTTCAAGAGAAAGAAGGTTGTATCATTATCGCTCTACTATAAATTTAACAAATGGCCTATTGTCCTTAAACAACTCTGAAACGGAGCTTTTTAAAAGATATATTCTTGAGTATTTTACATCTGTTAAAAGTATAAATGGTTTAATTACACTTGAAACAAGTTTGTCTTTGTATAAAAATTATTTACTCCCTGTTGGGCAATACTTAATTAAGAAAAAAGAATTTAGAACTAGATTGGATATAGTAAAATATATACTGTCAGGTATTCTATTTGATTGTATTTTGCTCTACTTTTTTAACTTTTGTTTTACAACTCCGTTATTTATTCTTATTGGTTTTATAAAGATTAGAAAGAAGATAAAAAAAAAGCAGTTTTTTTCTATTAATTGGTAGTATGTAAGCTTCCCTTAAAACCGAACTTTTTAGCAAATCGGACTAATGGTATCAATAATTTTAAGGCATTATATTTTTTGCTTAATTGGAGCTGGAGTAAGATTTATATATTTAAATATATACAACCTTCTTAAAAATAGGAAAAGAACTTACTTTAAGGAAGTTTGGAATTATAAAAATTCCACTGAAAATGAAATATCAGATGCTATTATTGGCTTTCTTGTACTAGGGATGTCACTTACCATTATACTAGGGTAATGCATGTAGGCGTAAAGCAAGTTAATTTCGCGAGTTCGAGTCTCGTCCAGACCGCAACAAAAGTGTTGTGTTGTCTCTGTGAGAACAGAGATGTGGTTTAGAAATAGACCAATGAGAAGCTTATCCATTTGGATGGGCTTTTTTTGTTTAAAGTTGTTTCTTCTCAAGTTCGTCAAGTTGCCAAGTTTTTGGACCTAAAAAGGGGCCGAATAAAAAATAATTGCATGTATTTAAATTTCATTACCTACCTCATCCCAAGATTTCGAAAACTCTTTCCCATCTTTGTAAATTCTCTCTAAGCTAATTTGTCCATTTGCATACCAAGGATTTTGAAGGAAAGTGGATTCATTTTGGCTCAGAAAAGCACCCTGATTGGATTTCGGTAATTGTGCGATTTTATCTTCCTCAATCACCAAAATCTTCATAATTTAGTTTTTTTGTCGACATGTATACTTTATCTCGAAAATAAAAATAAATATATCGTTTATACATAAGCCTTAAAAATAGTCATTAATAAGACTATTATAATAGAATCTGAAAAAAAATAGTTTTTTATCAAAAAATATTTGGGGTATGTTCCGTTTTGTAGTCATGGTGATGTTTTTAATGGTGGTGTACGGCTGTAATCATCTAATTAATGAACGTGTTGATCCGCAAGATATACTGGCTTTGGAGCTTGCAGAAATTAATTGGCGTACGGTAGATACTTACCCTTCATTTAATGCCTGCACCTCTATTTTGATTAAAGAAAATCAGGAGCATTGTTTTTTGTCTACAATCACTCAGGCCGTTCAAAAGGCAATAGACCAGGGGGCTGTTTTCTCTAAAAATGAGCGGCCGGATACAATAGCTGTAACCATTGAGGTCTCAAACCAGGGGGAACTTGTTTTGGCCTTTGCCCCAGAATTATTAGAGCGTCATCCTGCCTTTGTCGTCATTCAACAAAATAGTCAAAAGGACTTGCAAAATTTGGAGCTGAGTCCCGCGTATAAACGGGGCTTGCCCATTCAAATAAGTTATGCGTTTCAATTGGCCCTGAAGTAAGATCAAGGGGCGATTAAAAGCGCCTTGCTTTCCAAACATAGCGCCCCCAAGGACTCAATAGAGCGAGAGTCATGATAAATGGCAGTAACATTAAGAGACTCATCAGGCCCATGTGCGCTTGTTTAAAGTGGTCATCTGCCAAATACTACCCAAGGCTAAAGGCCAAAGGGCGCTCAGTGTCCATTGTAGACAAATGGCCGATAATATCAATACCGAATCTAGTCCGTATGGGGTAAAAAGAACCAAGGCAATGCTTCCTCTAATGACTACGTCAAACATGCTGAAAACAGGAATGATGGCCTGGAACAAATAAATACAGGCAATTGTCGAAAGACCCATAAGCAGAGAAATTTCAGCGCCAAGGAAGCGAAAAATCATTAAGAACATGAAGCTAAAGATGATGTAGCGCAAAAGTGAGAGGCCCATTATATGAGCTACTTTTCTCCTGGGGAGTGCCCTCAAGGATTTAAGGAAAAGCACCTGGAGATGTTGCTTTTGTTTGACCCATAAAAAAAGGAAAAACAGGCTCATAAAGCCAGCAGCACACAGGCCAATGGACCAAGGCGTTATGTCCAAGTTGACCCCAGGAAATACCGCTGAATTGATCAAAACACCAACCCCCCCAAATATTATTGTGGCGATAAGCTGGGTCCCATGGATACAGGCCTGAAGCGCTATAATTTGTGGCCGCTGCTCTGATGGGTAAAAGGCGGCTTTTGCCCCGTATTCTCCAATGCGGCTGGGCGTAATAAAGGCCCAGTTAAAAGCAATGAAGCATTGTTTGGCCGCAGCCACAAAATTTAAGGGCGCTAAGTCTTTGGTGCTGTATTGCCATTGAATAATGATCAGAATCCAATTGAAGCTTGCTAAAATAACGATAAGCAACCCCCATGGAAGCGCCTCAAGAGTAAAGACATTTAAACTCATTTGGATCACCTCAGATGTTGTAGCACGCCATTTTAGAACCACAATGACCACAGCCGCAATCAAGGCCGAAACCTTTAGGGCAAACCAGCCATATTCATTAAGTTTGTGAGACAGGTAATTCATACTTGGCTAAATTAAGAAACATTTGATCGTCATGACCAGCGAACGCATCATATTAGGGATTGATCCGGGGACCACTATTATGGGATTTGGCCTTATTAAGGTGGTTGGTAAGTCTATGGAGTTTATGCAACTGAACGAATTGAAGTTGTCCAAGTACGACGATCACTATGTGAAACTCAAGCACATCTTTGAACGGACGATATCCCTTATAGACACTTATCACCCCGATGAGATTGCTATTGAAGCTCCTTTTTTTGGCAAGAATGTACAGTCGATGCTCAAATTAGGAAGAGCACAAGGTGTTGCTATGGCCGCAGGTTTGAGTCGCGAAGTGCCGATCACAGAATATTCCCCCAAAAAAATTAAAATGGCCATTACTGGAAATGGTAATGCGTCCAAAGAACAAGTGGCGAAAATGCTGCAGAGTTTGTTACAGCTCAAAGAACTGCCCAAAAATCTTGATAGTACGGATGGATTGGCCGCGGCGGTGTGTCATTTTTATAATTCAGGATCCATCAAAACAACATCAGCTTATACCGGCTGGTCTGCCTTTATCAAACAAAACGAAGACCGACTCGGTTAGGGTCTGCATATATGGCTGGGCTCTATTTTCATATTCCTTTTTGTAAACAGGCTTGTCATTATTGTGACTTTCACTTTTCGACCTCTATTAAATATAAGGACCAAATGATCTCGGCGATGCAGCGCGAGTTAATTTTGCGGGCCAACGAGCTTTCGCTCCCGGTCCAAACCATTTATTTTGGTGGTGGTACGCCATCCTTACTTTCGGCAAGGGAGATCATTGATTTGCTAACGGTAGCCCGCAATCATTACGCAGTAGCGCCTGATGCGGAGATCACCCTGGAAGCCAACCCAGACGATATTACTCCACTAAAATTACAGGCCTTAAAAGAAGCAGGAATTAATCGTCTGAGCTTAGGTATTCAGTCGTTTAAAGCAGAGGATCTAACCTTGATGAATCGGGCCCATAACCCAGATCAGGCCCTACAGGCTTTGGAAGATGTAGCGGAATTGTTTCAAAACTATAGTGTGGATCTTATTTATGGCCTGCCGGGGCAAAGCGATGCCGATTGGGCACAAAACTTGCGAGTTGCCCAGAAGTTTGATGTACCTCACTTGTCTTGTTATGCCCTTACACAAGAGCCCAAAACTGCTCTTGACGCCTTTATTAAAAAAGGCCAGCTAGCGCCTCTGGACGAAGTTCAAGCGCAAGCCCATTATTATGCCCTTTTGGATTGGGCCCAGCAGCACAATTACAGCAACTATGAGTTTTCAAATTTTGGAAAGCCAGGTTTTAACTCCAGAAATAATACGGCGTATTGGTCGGGTCATCCTTATTTAGGCATCGGTCCTTCGGCGCACAGTTACGATCAAAAGAAAAGAAGCTGGAATAAAGCACATAATTTGCATTACATCAGAGACATCACAAAAAACGAATTGCCTTCTCAGTTTGAAGTGTTATCCCCAGCGGATCATTTTAATGAATATATCATGACCCGATTGCGTACAGCGGCAGGGGTCCAATTAGACGAAATTGCTCAGAAATTCGGTCATAGTGTCCGCACGAAGCTATATAATAATGCCCTAAAGCACCTTAAATCTGGTGTGTTGGTCGAAAAAGGGACGCATTTGGTGGTGACCCGAAAGGGAAAATTTTTGTCGGATGGAATTGCAAGTGATCTATTCTTACTAAATTTAGAGAGATGAAGTTAGGACTGCACTTAGGAGAAAACGCTTATTGGATCGAAACGAGCCAAGCCATTGACCTTTCTATTGCGATCAAGACCCAAGGTCAGGCTCAAGCTTCGGCTTGGTACATCGACAAGCCGACCAGCAAACCAGTCGCTCTTGGTGATTGGATGGGCAGCGTGGCTAAAGGCGGCTCGGTCAATTTTAATGATTTAATGTTCAATCCCCATGCCCATGGGACCCATACCGAGTGCTTGGGGCATATTACAGAAGCCTTTCATTCAGTTGAAGGAGTCCTCAGGGAATCGTTTTTTATGGCGCAACTCATCAGTCTGACGCCCACCAAAGTCGGAAAGGACCAGCTGCTCACTACAAAAGACCTACTCAGGGAGTTAGGAGATGAAGTTCCTCAGGCACTGGTGATCAGAACACGACCCAATACACCAGAAAAACTCACGACCAATTACGATCATACCCATTGGCCTTTTTTGGAACCTAGTGCCGCAAAAGCATTGGCCGAACTGGGAGTAATGCACCTACTGATCGATTTGCCTTCGGTCGATCCCGAAGAGGATCAAGGCGCCCTATTGGCCCACCGCGCTTTTTGGCAAATCCCTGATGCCCCACGTTACGGGGCCACAATCACAGAATTTATTTATGTACCCGACACTGTAGTCGATGGGCGCTATCTACTCGAATTACAGACAGCAGCAATCGAGAATGATGCGACATTGTCCCGCCCGTTGCTATACGCTTTGCATCCAAAACAGTGATGTTTTATGGTTGATGTAGAACAAATAAGAACCTATTGTCTGGCAAAAAAAGCCGTGACCGAATCCTTCCCTTTTGACGCAGATACTTTAGTTTTTAAGGTGGCTGGTAAAATGTTTGCTTTATTTTCTTTAGAGGCACAACCCTTGCGCATTAACTTAAAGTGTGCACCCGAAATCGCTTTGGAACTAAGAGATCAATACAATGGTTTGGTTTTGCCTGGCTATCACATGAACAAAAATCATTGGAATACCATTGTGGTTATGTCTCCGCTCAAGCCCAAATATCTGTTCCAGTGGATTGACGATTCTTATGATTTGGTGGCCCAAAGTTTGACCAAAAAACAACGACTGCTTTTAAGGGGCGACGCGGAGTAACAGGACTCAGATTTTATCCACAACTCATGTCGGCAACAATCCGCCATTCTCCTTTTATTTTTTTGAAAATAATCATAAAGGTGCCTTCTGCCTCACCTTGATCTCGAGCCAGATGATAGCGCCCCATGACCCAATAGGCCTCAGGATTGATCGCGCTGATGTCTTCAAAGGTAAATGAAAGAATCCCTGTGTCTTGAGGTGTTGGGTACGATTTCTTGTAATTGTCTCGCGTGTTTTGCCAGCCTGTGGTCACACCGTTACTGCCAAAGAATTTCAATGAATCACTCTGCCAATAGCCGGCCATAAAGCCGTCTATATCATGTTGGCTCCAAGCCTCTTCTTGTTGCTGCATGACTTGTTTGATGGCGGCAACGGCCTCCGGGTCATTTTGCCCCCAACTCATGGTCGATAGCAAACAAAAGAGCCCAAAAAATAGTGGTTTCATATCAAAAAGATTTATATAAAGATACAGGCTTTTTTAGTCCATATGAAAAAATAAAAATAACTTCGAAGACTTAATAAAGTTAAGATGGTCGATGTTACTATTCTGACGTGTAAGGCCTATTACCAGCCCAAAGAGGCCAGTGCCTACACCGACAACATACTATTGGAGTATCAATACCTCAAGGAGGCTTTGCAAGCCAGGGGGTTAAGTGTGGCACGCACCTATTGGGACGATCCAAGCTATGATTGGACCCAAACCAAAGCGGTTGTTTTTCGAACGATATGGGATTATTTTGAACGCTTTGACACCTTTTGGCCTTGGCTTCAAAAGGTTCAAACCCAGACCAAACTCATTAATCCAATGGAGCTCATTCAATGGAATATTGACAAGCATTACCTCAAAGATTTGGCCCAATGGGGTGTCCCAGTAGTGCCGACTGTATTTGTGGACAAGAACAAGCCTGAATCCCTTGCGGCTATTGCTCAGGGACAAGGCTGGGGTACAGTGGTAATTAAACCGGCCATTGCAGGCGGCGGCTTTTTGACCTACAAAATTGAGGCAGAAGGACTGCTTAAGGCCCAGGAATTATTTGATGATTTGGTGGGTCAGCGCGATATGCTGGTACAAGGATATATTGAGCGCATCACCACCAAAGGGGAGATTTCGCTTATGGTTTTTGACGGCACTTTTACCCATGCTGTTCTCAAAAAAGCAAAGCCTGGCGATTTTCGTGTTCAAGATGATTTTGGCGGCACGGTGCATCCTTATCAAGCCAGTACTCAAGAAGTGGCTTTGGCCGAAAAAGTCATGGCTTTATGCCAGCCAACACCGGCTTACGGACGCGTAGATGTTGTTTGGGATGATCTTGATCAGCCGATGGTGTCCGAACTCGAAATTATTGAGCCCGAATTATGGGTGCGGGCGTGTCCCGAATCGGCAGTTTTTTTGGCGCGTGGAATCGCGCGTTACCTTAGTGATAAAGTTTAATTAATGTTGCGGTTTTTGACCTTGCCCTTCATATCCCCTCGGCGCTAAAAATATAATTATGACCATCGAAAAATTACTTTATGAACGTTCAAGTCAGTGTGAGCTTTGCCAGAGTGACCAAAAGTTACAAACCTATACGGTGCCAGATTCACCCACTTCGGATGTTTCTGCACATGCTTTGTTGTGCGCTAAGTGCCGGACAGATATAGAGGCTCCAGAGCACGATGTGCACCATTGGCGTTGTCTGAATGACGCTATTTGGCATCCCGAACCGGTCATCCAGGTCTTGGCTTGGCGGATGTTGCAACGCATCAAAGACCAGGGCTGGCCACAAGACTTGATCGATATGATGTACCTAGAACCAGAAATGGCTCAATGGGCAGCAGCCTCTGGTGATGGTCAAGAAGCACAACCCAAATTGCAGCACCGCGATGTCAATGGTGTGCCTTTGTCGGCAGGGGATTCTGTGGTATTGATCAAAGACCTCAAGGTTAAGGGCAGTAATATGGTCGCCAAACAAGGGACCGCAGTGCGCCGTATCTCTCTTGATCCCGAAAATGAAGCCTATATTGAAGGAAAGGTCGATGGCCAAACGATTGTATTGGTCACTCAATACGTCAAAAAGACCTAATTATCTTTTCTGCTTTGGCGATGAAGGGCCACGAATTCATGATAGAATTGTGGAATGGTTTCTATGCCTTTAAAATAATTCCATAGCCCGAAATGTTCGTTGGGCGAATGAATGGCATCACTATCCAGGCCAAAGCCCATTAATATGGTTTTTTGTCCTAAAGCCGATTCGAACAATGAGACGATAGGGATACTGCCTCCACTGCGTTGCGGAACAGGTTTGGTCCCAAAAGTAGTCTGGTAAGCATTGGACGCCGCTTGATAGCCGATATGATTGGTCGGGGTAACATAGCCCTGCCCGCCATGATGAATGGTCACTCCTACCGTGACACCTTTGGGCGCAATTGACTTGAAATGCGCTGCAAACAAATCAGAAATTGTATGCCAGTTCTGGTTCGGGACCAAACGCATACTTATTTTGGCGTAGGCCTTGCTGGCAATGACGGTTTTGGCACCTTCGCCGGTATATCCGCCCCAGATTCCGTTCACATCTAAGGTTGGGCGTATGGCATTGCGTTCGTTGGTGGTGTATCCGTGCTCGCCAAATACTTCTTCGATGTTCAAAGCCTTGCGGTAAGCGTGGATATCAAAAGGAGCCTTGGCCATCTCAGCGCGCTCTATACTGGAGAGTTCTTCGACATCGTCATAAAACCCAGGAATAGTGATGTGGTTTTGTTGGTCATGCAGGGAGGCAATCATTTTGGTCAGGATGTTGATAGGGTTGGCCACCGCACCGCCATAAAGTCCGCTGTGTAGATCACGGTTTGGCCCAGTGACCTCAACTTCGACATAAGATAAGCCGCGCAGACCAGTCGTTATTGAGGGAATGTCGTTGGCAATCATCCCAGTATCGCTAATGAGGATGATATCGTTGGCCAATTTTTCTTTGTTTGCCAAGACAAAATCTGTGAGGTTTTTACTACCGACTTCTTCTTCGCCTTCGATCATGAATTTGACATTACAAGGCAATTGATTGGTGGCTGTCATGTATTCAAGGGCTTTGACATGCATGTACATTTGTCCCTTGTCGTCACAAGCACCACGGGCAAAAATAGCCCCCTCGGGATGCAGCTCCGTGGATTTGATCACGGGTTCAAATGGCGGACTGTCCCACAGACCAATCGGGTCTGGTGGCTGCACGTCATAATGACCATAAACCAAAATAGTGGGGTAGTCCGGTCCGAGTATTTTTTCGCCATAGACGATGGGGTTGCCCGGTGTTTGGTGAATGGCTACGTGGTCGCAGCCAGCCGCGCTTAAGGCCGCTTTGACCTGGTTGGCCGTTTGGACAATTTCTGGCTTGAATTTGGGGTCTGCACTTATCGAAGGGATTTTTAGAAGATCAATGAGTTCATTTAAAAATCGGTCCTTATGCGTTTCGATATAGGCTAAAGCACTTTTCATGATGTTTTTTCTTTGGTGGAGCCGAAGTTACGAAAAGTCATAATTTTTAAATAGGTCGATTTGTTAATTCTAAAACTTATGTATATTTGCCGTCCTAAGTAAGAAAATCCATTGCGGCTGTGATGGAATTGGTAGACATGCTAGACTTAGGATCTAGTGCCGCAAGGCGTGGGGGTTCGACTCCCTTCAGCCGCACAAAAACCCGGGCCTTTGGCCTGGGTTTTTTTATGAGATAAAATCAAAATGCCTAACTTAGAGAGATGAAAACAAGACCACATTCATTTCGCACTCGTTTATTTATCGCTTTTTTATGGCTTGTGCCGTCGATGGCTATGGCACAAAAGGTATTTAGTGTGGATCATGCCCATCAAGCCAAGGTCAAGGTTTTTGTCACCGACCAAGCCCATCAAGCAGATCTTTTGGTGCATAAGGTTGCTCATGGTCATCAGGCAAAAGGCAATGAGGGGCTTTGGTATTTTACCGACCATGCCCATCAAGCCGATCAAACCATTTATTTTGTGGACTACGCGCATCAAGCCGACCTCAAAATTTATTTTGTGGCCCAGCAGCATCAGGCCCTTTGGCGCAAAAGCACCCAGAGGCATCTTATGTATTAACCCCGGCCGATGACTGCAAGCTTTTGGTTATATTTGCCCTTCAAAAGCAGTTGCCATGAATTCAGAAGACCACTTTTTATCAAAAGCTTATGGCCAAACACCAGATTCTGGACTGATCGGTTATCAGGCGCCAAGTAACATTGCTTTGGTCAAGTATTGGGGGAAATACGGGGTACAATTGCCCAAAAATGCCAGCATCAGTTTTACCCTAGATGCTTGCGTGACCCAAACTGATCTGCACTTCAAGAAGAAACATAGCAAAGGGTTTTCGCTAGCGGTAGTATTTGATGGTGTGCCACAACCTTCTTTTGTTCCTAAGATTGAACAGTTTTTTGAACGTATCTTGAACTTTTTACCGCTGCTCGAAGATTATCATTTTGACATCAAGACGACCAATACTTTCCCTCATAGCAGCGGAATTGCCTCCTCGGCTAGTGGTATGGCGGCTTTAGCCGGAGCTTTATTGGCTCTAGAAAACACCTGTTTAATGCAGCCCATGTCCCCAGCTGATTTTGATCAAAAGGCGTCTTTTTTGGCCCGTTTAGGCAGTGGAAGTGCCGCGCGCAGTATTCAAGGACCCATGGTGGTTTGGGGTGATCATCCCCAAATACCACAGGCCAATAATTTGTACGGAACCGTTTATGAGCAGCCTCTAGACCCGGTCTTTACGACCTATCAGGACACTATATTGTTGGTAGATGAAGGCGAAAAAGTCGTCAGTAGTACCGTGGGCCATGGCCTGATGCACGATCATCCTTATGCGGCAGCGCGTTTTGATCAAGCCCAAAAGCATTTGTCCGACTTGATGCCGATATTGGCCAGCGGTGATTTGATGTCCTTTAGCGATTTGGTAGAGCGGGAAGCACTGGCTTTGCATGCGATGATGCTCACTTCAGATCCTAGTTTTATCCTGATGAAACCCAACACCCTCAGCATCATTGAAGCCATACGAAAGTTTAGGGCCCATACGGAGTATCCGGTCTGTTTTACCTTAGATGCCGGTGCTAATGTCCATGTGTTGTATCCTGAGCATATCAAAACTGCCGTTTTGGAGTTTATTGATCGCGAATTAAAGCCGTATTGCAGTCTCGGGCGATATATCATCGACCGAGTTGGTCGTGGACTAAAAAAACTGTAATTTTACATCAAACAAATCCACATGAGAGGCCCGTTGTTTTATTCGAAAATTCTGCTGTTTGGCGAATATGGAATCATCAAAGATTCGAAAGGCCTTTCGATACCTTACAATTTTTATAATGGGGCCCTCAAAACGCCTGAAGAGAAAACGCCGCTAACAGAGGCTTCCACAGCCCATTTAGTCCGATTTTCTGGCTATCTACGTGGGTTAGTTGTTCAGGATGAAATATCTGTAACCTTTGACTTAGACCGTTTGGATTCGGATCTCTCTGGTGGAATGTATTTTGACTCGAGTATTCCACAAGGTTATGGCGTGGGGAGTAGTGGCGCATTAGTTGCCGCAATTTATGACGGCTATGCCCATCAAAAAATTACCGTACTCGAAAACCTTACCCGCGAAAAACTGCTCGAACTGAAGGTGATTTTTGCACAAATGGAGTCCTTTTTTCATGGTAAATCCTCGGGCTTAGATCCTTTGAACAGTTACCTCAGTTTGCCGATTTTGATCAATTCTCAAGACCATATTGAGCCTGCTGGCATTCCTTCTCAAACGAACAAAAGTGGCGGAGCGGTCTTTCTATTAGATAGTGGCATTACTGGCGAAACGGCACCGATGGTTGAGATCTTTATGGAAAAAATGAAGCATGAGGGATTCAGGAACATGCTCAAAAATGAGTTTGTCAGGCATACCGATTCTTGTGTTGACGACTTTTTGAAGGGCGATGTTACCTCTTTATTTGGGAACATCAAGCAGCTCTCAAAAGTTGTTTTGGATCATTTTCAGCCAATGATCCCAAAGAAATTTCATGGCCTCTGGCAAAAAGGTTTGGAGAGTAATGCTTATTATCTCAAACTCTGTGGCTCAGGTGGTGGTGGTTATATGCTGGGTTTTACCCAAGACTTGGCTGCGGCACAAACCGCCCTAAAAGGGCATAAACTTGAAGTGGTCTATCAATTCTAGAGCCATTTAAACCTTGCGCGTATGCTGACCCGCAATCAAAAATATATGTTGCTTAAACTCCTTGGCCTTTTTTCTGTGGTGCGGGGCTATGCTATCGCAGTTTTGGTTTTGGCTCAAGTCCTTACGGCTGTCTTTATTTTGTCGCCAGATCGTCCCGTCAAATCGGTTTTAGGGGTCTTGGATTTGTGGTTGCTCATTGGGGCTTCTTCCTTGGCCATTGCTGCCGGGTACATCATTAATAACTTTTACGATAAAGAGAAAGACTTGATCAATCGACCCAGAAGGACCATCCTGGATCGACAGGTCAGACAGCAAACGCAACTCACAGGCTATTTTCTGCTTAACTTTGCTGTTGTATTATTGGCGAGTGCCGTGTCCTTTAATGCGGTTTTATTTTTCACGGGCTTTATCTTCTTATTGTGGTATTACTCACATCGACTCAAAAAGCATCTTTTTGTTGGCAATATTTCAGCGGCCCTTTTATCGGTCATGCCGCTATTTGTTCTGGTGGTGTATTACAGGAATTTTGACGCGATCATCTTGGTGCATGCAAGTTTTTTGCTATTGCTATTGGTGTTGCGTGAAATCATCAAAGACCTTGAAAATTTGAAGGGTGATTTGGCACAAAATTACCGAACTATTCCCGTGGTTTATGGAGAGCGTGAGGCTAAATATTGGGCCTCTCTGGTTGTAGGATTAACCTATGTGCCGACAATAATTCTGCTGACGAATTATCCTATCGGAGATATGCGGTACTATTTTTATGCCACAATAGTGCTTTTGGCGTTGTTCCTGCTGCTGCTTTGGCGTGCTGAGGACAAAAAGCACTACTTAATGCTTCATGCCTTGCTGCGTTTGGCCATTGTGCTAGGAGTGGGCAGCATCATCTTGTTGGATAGCGCTCATTTTCAGTAGATTGGTTTGTGAACACACGAATATGGAATAAATACCGGATAAAAAACGGAGACCTAATTTAATGATTATCTTTGCGCAAAATAGAATCACCTGATGGTGTTTTGTGTTATGGCAAAAAAAGAAACTTCCAAGTCGGGACCTAAATCCCCAAAAGGGCCAAAATCCCAGAGTCCAATAGGGGCCAAAAAGCCGATAAATAAGCCGACCTCATTTCGGCAGGACCGCATAAAAAAATCCAACCTAAAAGTTGGGGCAAAGCCCAGTGCACCAAAAAAAGACGGCATTCGATTGAATAAATACGTAGCCAATAGTGGCATTTGTTCTCGCAGAGAAGCAGATACCTATATCGCATCAGGCCTGGTGACGGTCAATGGTAAGGTCGTCAATGTTATGGGCTATATGGTACAGCCTGGAGAAGAAGTCAAATTTGATGGGCGCAGACTACAGCCAGATCCACCAACTTACGTGCTCCTTAATAAACCCAAATCTGTCGCCTCTACCAATAGTGAATCCAAGGGTCTTACCGTGATGGATTTAATTGCCAATGCGAGTTCAGCCAATCTAAAACCTGTCGGACGATTGGGACGCAATGCCACGGGATTGTTTCTCTTTACCAACGACGATCAGTTAATGAATAAACTGCACAAGAAAGGCATGCCAAGGCTTTTCCATATTGAGTTGGACAAGAACTTAAAGGCCGCAGATATCCAAAAAATTAAAGAAGGATTCACCTTGGGCGAAAAGACCATTCAAGTGGAAGAGATCAGTTATGTCGCGAATAAACCCAAAAAAGAGGTCGGTCTCAAAATCAAGAACCTCGGCAATAGTGTGATCCGCGAATTATTTGAACACCTGGGTTACCAGGTGGTTAAAGTAGATTGTGTCACCCTAGCCCATTTGACCAAAAAGGACCTGCCTAGGGGCCGCTGGCGCACCCTTACAACAGAAGAAATCGACTTATTTTCAATGCTTTAGCGGTATAAAAAATATTTTTTGATTTTTTTTTACTTCACGCTTTTTATTCAAAAAAAAAATTACATTTACCCCGTTATTAGCGAAATTAGTGAAACAGGTTTTTACATTCGGGTTTTTGAAGATCAGGAAGTCATATTCAAAAATAGCTTACAAGGTAAGGCACCGAACTTTAAAGCTAACTTCCGTATTATCTGCACCACATCTCACCATTTTGCTGCGCAAAAAGGTCTGGGCAATGCTTCCTATTATTGTATGATTTGCGTTTGAATTGAAACCTTAAACCTATTGTCTACATAATAATCAGCGCTTTAATGATGCGCAGTATCTCTCAAAATGAACACAAAATACATCGATCTTATTGATCAAACCTACGACTTCCCCCAAGCTGAATTTTGTTTGGCTGAGGATAATCTCGTCTTTCACGGGATTCCATTAATGGATTTGGTGGAGACCTATGGCGCTCCGCTTAAGTTTACTTATCTGCCAAAAATATCCGAAAATATAAATCGCGCCAAGCAATGGTTTGATCAGGCCATTCAAAAGCAGAATTACAAAGGGACTTATAATTATAGTTACTGCACCAAAAGTGCACATTTCAAGCATGTTTTGGTCGAAGCCCTTAAGAATGACATCCATATAGAAACGTCTTCGGCCTATGATATTAATATTGTCGAAAATTTAAAGGCTGAAGGACGCATCAGTGACGATAGTTATGTCATCTGTAATGGATTTAAGCGCGAAGAGTACATCGCCAATATCGGTCGTTTGATCAACGGGGGACACAAGAAATGTATTCCGATCATAGACAATTATGAAGAATTAGATATGCTGTCAAATGCTATTGATGGTGACTTTAGTATTGGCATCCGTATTGCCTCGGAGGAAGAGCCGAAATTTGAGTTTTACACTTCTCGATTGGGGATTGGTTATAAAAATATTGTTCCTTTTTATGAAGACCAGGTTAAGTATAATGATAAAGTAGAGCTCAAGATGTTGCACTTTTTCATCAATACGGGAATCAAAGACAATGCCTATTATTGGAACGAGTTGGTCAAGTGTCTCAAGGTCTATACCCGACTCAAAAAAATATGTCCGAGTCTCGACAGTTTAAATATCGGGGGTGGATTTCCCATCAAGAACTCTTTGGCCTTTGATTATGATTACCCTTATATGGTCGATGAAATCATCAATCAAATCAACATTACTTGTGCCAGTGAAGGGGTGCCTGTTCCACATATTTTTACCGAATTTGGGAGTTTTACAGTGGGTGAAAGTGGCGGAACGATTTATGAAGTGTTACACCAGAAGCAACAAAATGATCGTGAGAAATGGAACATGATCAACTCTTCATTCATCACAACCTTGCCCGATACCTGGGCGATCAATAAACGGTTCATTATGTTGGCCGTCAACCGCTGGTTTGATGAATATGAGCGGGTTCTGTTGGGTGGGCTTACCTGTGATAGTGATGATTACTACAATAGTGAGCAGCATGTGAACGCGATATACCTGCCTAAGTTTAGAAAGGACAAACCACTCTATATCGGATTTTTTAATACCGGTGCATATCAAGAGTCAATTGGTGGATTTGGCGGGTTGCAGCATTGCTTGATCCCTGCGCCCAAACATATTTTAATCGATCGCGATCAAGACGGTAAACTCCAAACCTCTGTATTCGCCCCGCAACAAACCAGTCAACAATTATTATCAATTTTGGGTTATGAACATTAAAACTTATGCTGGAATACCAGCAGTGCATGCCGTTATCGAAACCAGTAAAATCGTTTTGATTCCCGTTCCTTACGACGGGACAAGTACTTGGCAAAAGGGGGCTGATAAGGGGCCAGAGGCCTTTTTAAGCGCTTCAGAAAACATGGAATTGTACGATATTGAAACCGGGTCCGAGGTATACAAGCAAGGAATTTATTTGAGCCCGCCCATAGAAGGTTTTACAGAGCCTGAGGATGTGGTTTATCAGGTGCATAAGCGCGTAAAAGAATATATTTTGCGCAATAAATTTGTGACGATTTTTGGTGGAGAGCATAGTATTTCCATCGGGACCATTAGAGCATTTAATGAGTGCTTTGATGATCTCACTGTGCTGCACATTGATGCTCATGCCGACCTTCGCGCTACATACGAAGGTTCTGCCTGCAATCATGCCTGTGCGCTTTATCAGGCGAGTCAAGAAACCAATTTGATTCAAGTAGGGATCCGCAGTATGGATGTGGCTGAAACCAGGGTGCTTGATCCAGAAAAGACTTGGTTTGCCCACGAAATGGCAACCGATGAGTATTGGATGGACAGTGTCATAGAGGCTTTGGGTGATAACGTTTTTATTACCTTCGATCTAGATGCCTTAGATCCTTCTATCATGCCCTCAACAGGGACGCCGGAACCAGGAGGGATGCTTTGGTATGAAACCCTTGCCTTTTTGCGACAGGTCTTCAAAGAGAGAAATGTAGTAGGCTTCGACATCGTCGAATTGTGCCCGCGTCCTGAAGAAAAATCTTCGGACTTTTTAGCGGCAAAGCTGTATTATAAAATGTTGAGCTATAAGTTCGAAGGCGTGACTTCTGAGCAGGTTTTTGAAAGTAATTTTAATGAGCCCAAAAAGCCATTAGCCAAATTTAATAACCAAGAAAATGATGCATAAAGGACCAATTTCTCAGTTCATTCAAAAACACTATCTGCATTTTAATGCAGCTGCTTTGGTTGATGCTGCTAAGGGATACGAAGCGCAATTAGCCGCTGGATCCAAGATGTTGGTGTCCTTGGCTGGAGCCATGAGTACCGCCGAATTAGGCAAGAGTTTTGCTGAGATTATTCGCCAAGACAAAGTACATATCATCTCTTCCACCGGGGCAAACCTTGAAGAGGACGTGATGAATCTTGTGGCGCATTCACATTATGAGCGCGTGCCGAATTACCGAGATCTTACCCCACAGCAAGAGTGGGATTTACTCGAGCGTGGCCTCAACCGTGTTACCGACACTTGTATTCCTGAGGAAGAAGC
Organism: Flavobacteriaceae bacterium UBA4022; assembly: GCA_002384055.1. Classification (GTDB taxonomy): domain Bacteria; phylum Bacteroidota; class Bacteroidia; order Flavobacteriales; family Flavobacteriaceae; genus BACL21. Next base: position 42,475 of record DGAU01000003.1, on the reverse strand, counting down.
TTTCCGCCGTTTGCAGACCCATATTTTTGATTTGTGGAAGTCGGCTGAAGATAAGGGCGAACGTTATTTTCCGCACGAATTTATGTACCAGCTCTTGCTCAGTGGGGTATTGGAGGAGTATTATGAAATTGATTTGAAGGATTCTTGGATGTATGCCGCAGCACAGAAGAACTTGCCGATGGTAGTTCCGGGATGGGAAGACAGTACGATGGGGAATATTTTTGCCAGCTATGTACTCAAAGGAACGCTTCATGCCTCAACCATGAAATCAGGGATTGAATACATGACCTTCCTGGCCGATTGGTACACGCATAACTCGGACAAAGGGATTGGATTTTTTCAAATCGGTGGTGGTATCGCTGGTGATTTCCCAATTTGTGTCGTGCCCATGTTATATCAAGATATGGAACGTACCGACACTCCTTTTTGGAGTTATTTCTGTCAAATCAGTGACTCAACAACCAGTTATGGTAGTTATTCAGGGGCGGTCCCTAACGAAAAAATAACTTGGGGCAAGCTCGATATTGACACGCCTAAGTACATCATTGAAAGCGATGCAACCATTGTTGCCCCACTCATTTTTGCTTACCTTTTAAACGATTAATCATGAGACGCGTTATTGTAGATTATAAAAAACTCAATAAGGAAATATTGGATCTATTGGTCCAAAAGTTCCCCTATGGTTATGATTCAGAAGACATCATTGCCTTCAAGAATGCACAAAATGAAACGATAGAAGCGGTTGAGGTGAGAACTGAAGACACCATTTATTTGGTTAAAGTCAGTAAGCGCTTGTTGGACACCATGGAACTTTTTCAAGAAGACGATAGCGACTGCGACGATAGCGACGAAAATGAGACGGAAACGCCCGAGGTAGCGGATGAGTCATCCGATGAATCCGAAGATTACTAGAGCGTAGTTGATGATGGAATATAAAAAAGTTGGTAATCTAAGGTTACCAACTTTTTTATGTTCATAAATGTTGGTTTGGCCGCATTTATCAAATCGAAAATTACCTTAATTTTCTTTGAGAATTTAACTTATTAACCCTTTATCGTGATGCATCAGTTCCATGTCTCTTTGCCATGTCGCCATTTGGAGGCCACGCGCAATTTTTACACCAAAATAATAGGTGCTTCTGTAGGCCGAAAATCTAACCTTTGGATGGACATTGATTTATTTGGCCATCAAATCACCTTTACTAAATGTGGTGCGTATCGTTTTGACTACCCGAACTATAGCTTTGAAAAGACGGTACTCCCCTCTTTTCATTTTGGTGTGGTTTTGCCCTTAGAACAATATGATGTCTTATATCAGAGGCTCAGTAATGAGGATTTTTTATTCATCGATACGGCAGAATTTTTGACCGGTCGTATCGGTGCGCATAAATCTTTTTTTATCAAAGACCCTAATGGCTATGTCATCGAATTTAAGGTCTTCAAGGAGCCAGGTGAGGTGTTCTTGGTTTAGATTTTTTAAGAATTTCATAAAAGGCCAGTCCAAAAATCCCAAGATACTCAAGCGTGAGCCAAACCGCATGCTCCTGAACTCCTGATTCATGATAGCCGGTATAACTCAACATGATCAGCAAGGATCCTAGTATGGCGAAGCGGTAGCTTGTGAAGAGACTCAATAATAAGGGGGTGGCCCAATACCAGGGGTGAACCGTTGTAGCCAGCAGCAGATAAAGTGCTATTGACCAGAGCATGACCTTGATCAGTCCGCTTATTTTGGATAGATCGTTTGCCCAGGCGAGCGTCAGAATCCCAGCAAAGACCATGAGTGATAATGCGGGACCCACCAGACCAATGAGGTTATAGCCAACCCACTGATAGCCGACCCAACGGATCAGATAATACACACTGGCGTTAAATTCAAAATTGGTGAACCACAAAGCAGTTGTCTGGGTATAGTGTTGCCAACCATAGCCAGAGGCGTAAGGCAAAACAGCAATAAGAAAAACAAGGGTGATACTGGCCATAAATAGAGAAATCCCCTTAGCGTATGACCGAAAGGATTTTAAAGGATGAGCGATATGTCGCAACAGTAGGGGCAAGAACATTAAGGGAATGAGCTTGATCAGGACGGATGCGCCAATGCTCCACCCAGCCCATGAGTAGCGTTGGTAAGACAGGGCCAATAGGCCCAACGTAAGGGCACAAAGCATGACGCCTTCAAAATGTAGATTCCCGCTGAGTTCAATAATAATAAAGGGATTCAAGAAATACCAGTTGATTCTGTGCTGTGGCAGGTCAAGCTGTTTGAGCAAACCTCTTCCAGCAAAAAACACAACGATGTCTGCTGCAATAAGCAGTATTCTAAGAGAGATGACCTGACTTAAAAGTGCCTTGATACCCAGCCAATGCGGTACAGCAAAAAGCCACTGCATGATGGGAGGATAATTGGTAAAATGACCAGCATTCAAGGATCCCATGCCGGTAACCAGTGCATTGCCATTGGGCACCACTAGGTCAATAAGGGAGGGGTCGCGAAGTATTTCTACGGGGGCATATAGGTATGGATTCAGTCCATGCGCGGTGAGGTAACCATCCCAAATAAAACGGTAAAAATCCTGGGAAAGATTGGGAAGGGCGGCCAGCATGGTCAGTCTAAAGAGCAAACCAATACTGAGGTCCCAGCGCCAATTTCTTGGGGAGCGTGCGATGATATAGGCGCTCAGGCCCCAAAGGGAACAAAAGCCCAGCAACAGATAAGTGGTCTGCGCCCGTTCTAAGAAATAGGCAAAGTAGCCGTAGATCAGACACAAAACAAAAACAACCCCATAATGCAGCATCAGGGGTTGTTTCTTGTGGTTCATGTTGCTAGTTTAGTCTTGCCATTCGGCAATGAATAAATTAGTGTCGCGTGTCCCGCCGTTGTTTCGGTTCGAAGAGAAAACCAGGTAGCGTCCATCATTGCTAAATACAGGGAAGGCATCAAAGGTTTCTCCATGGGTAATGCGTTTGAGATTTTTCCCGTCGGTATCGATCAAGTACAGATTGAATGGGAAACCGCGTTCCGCTTCAAAATTGCTCGAGAACAAAATTTTATCGCCGCTGGGATGGAAAAATGGGCTCCAGTTCGCGTTTCCTAATCGGGTCAACTGTCTGAGATTACTTCCGTCAGCATCACAGATGTATAGTTCCATTTCGGTAGGCTCCACGAGTCCTTGGGCCAAAAGATCCTTGTATTTTTTGATAGCCTGTGGTGTTTTTGGACGGGAAGAGCGAAAAATAAGCTGGGTCCCATCTGGGGAGAAAAAGGCGCCGCCATCATATCCCAATTCATCAGTAATTTGGGTCACTTCAGAGCCGTCAATATTCATGGTGTACAGTTCCAAATCTCCACTTCTGGTGGAGGTGAAAACAATTTTATCGCCTTTTGGTGATACGGTGGCTTCGGCGTCGTAACCGGGCTCATTGGTGAGCTGTCCCGTAATGTTTCCTTCTAGATCCGCCACAAAAATATCAAAGCTGTCGTAGACTGGCCAAACGTAATTACCGTTTTTGCGCAAGGGAACTTCAGGACAATTCTCATCAGCCAAATGCGTGGAGGCATAAACAAAATGTTGGTTATCTGGCAAGAAATAAGCACAGGTGGTACGTCCTTTACCGGTACTGATCATAGGTGGTTGTGTGGCTGAAAATTCTTGTGTAGCATCCATCAAGAACATCTGGTCACAACCAACGCCCCATTCGCTGTAATTGGATTGAAAGACAATCTGCTGGTCATCAAAACTCCAGTATGCCTCTGCATTATCACCGCCAAAAGTAACTTGACGTAAAGATTTGAAATGCGTCTCTTCGGGGTAGATGAGTCCAGACATCGTAACGGCATCTTCTTGCGCCACATTCACAGGAGTTTGCTGTTCTGGATTATTTTTGCAACTCCAAATAAGAGAAAGAAGGAGTAGGGGTAGAAATTTTCTCATTTTTAAGCTATTTTTGTGCAAAAATAAAGATATGCGTGCAATTTTCCCTCTTTTTTCGATTCTGATTTTAGTTTCTTGCCAAAGTCCGCAAAATGGACCCAAGGTGACCCTTCAAGATGATGTTTATTACCTTGCTTCAGATGCTTTGGAGGGGCGTGAATCGGGAACCAAAGGAGAGAAAATGGCTACTGCGTATCTAGCAGAGCGTTTTGCGGCTATTGGGCTAGAACAAAAAGGAGATTCGGGGTATTTTCAAACTTTTAACTTTAAGCAAGGGAGCAATCCGCACCAGACCAACCAAATTGTTGACTCGGTAACTTCGGCTACAGGGCAAGGCATTAACGTCATAGGTTACTTAGACCGTAATGCAGATAAAACGGTCGTTATAGGTGCTCATTTGGACCACCTCGGCTATGGTGGCGAAGGCTCTTTATTTCGTGACACCATACCCAGTATCCACAATGGTGCAGACGATAACGCCAGTGGTGTTGCCTTGATGCTGTATTTAGCACAGGCTTTAAAGGATGAGCCAACGAGCCAAACCAACTATCTTTTTATTGGATTTGCGGGTGAAGAAAAAGGCTTGTTGGGGTCCAATTATTTTGCCAAGAACCCGACGATTGATTTGGCTGAAGTGAATTTCATGATTAATATGGACATGGTCGGCCGCCTGAATCAAGAAGAGACAGTGGCGGTACACGGGGTGGGTACCTCACCTATATTTAAGCAAGTTCTATTTGCCAACAACGACCAAGGCTTGACTATCGCCGAACATGAAAGCGGTGTGGGGCCCAGTGACCACACTTCTTTTTATCTTGTGGATCTTCCTGTTTTGCACTTTTTTACGGGTCAACACGAAGATTACCACAAGCCTTCAGATGATGCGGAAAAAATAAATTATGCTGGAATGGAAAAAATTGGGACCTATATTTTGGCGGTCATTAATGACCTAGACGATGATCCCAAATTGACCTTCAGAAAAACCAAAAACGAGAGCGAAGAAACGCCTCGTTTTAAAGTCGGTCTTGGCGTGGTACCTGATTACTTGTTTACAGGGTCAGGGATGCGTATCGACGGCGTTAGCCAAGACAAGCCAGCCCAAAAGGCAGGGTTGCAGAAGGGCGATGTCGTAGTGCGTTTGGGCGACAGTACGGTGACCGACATGATGAGCTATATGCGCGCGCTTTCTAGTTTTTCTGGAGGGGACAAGACGCAAGCAGTTATTGAACGCGATGACCAAACGCTCAAAGTTCAGATAGAATTTTAGTAACGTTTGCTATAGGATAGCGAGACATAAAGATGCGGGTCAGCGGCTCTATTTCTTGCCGATTCATAATGGTAGTTCAACTGCAGGTCATGGCGCTCGAAGCGTGCAAAGAATCCTACACTAAAAAAATATAGCATCGGGTAAGGGCGTACCGTATATTCTGACTGGTCTCCGAACAAATTGCCTTGGAGCATGCCATCATGAAGGACATAACGGTGGCCAAACCGTGTCGCGAAAAACAACTCGTTTTTGCGCCCTAAAAGTTGTTTGTAGGCCATCGATTTTTGAAGCGGTTGGCGTCTCCCAAAATAAAACACCAAGTCATTTTCTAAATAGGTGTCTTTGCTGCCGAGTGCCGTGATCGGATTCCAGGCAAAATAAACCCGAAATGGATCTCCATTCCACTGCCATTCCCGCGTATAGTGATAATATAAATTGAGATGAAAACTATTGTCGATCTGCGCGCCCCAGGTAGCAATTTTTGAATCGACGGTCGCCGAGTTATGAAAAGCACTCTGTACTGTTTCTGAGCCCGACCATGGTCCAGCTATGCCCATGACCCATTTGATATCATGCGCCCTGTCGGCTTTTGCCAAAAGTAATTCGTTAGAGAGTCCCAAAAATCCTCCGTAAGGCCGGTCCATAAATTTGGGTTTGTCGGTCAACAAATCGGTTGGGGTATAGATTTCTTGGTACAAGAACATTGAGTATTGCTTGGTGGTCAGGCTATCCTGGCTTGGCGGTAACCAGCGGCGCAAACCAAGAAAGGTTCCTGTGCTGTAATAACGGTCTGTGAAATGTAAAAAGTCATTATCCTCACGGAGTTCAAACAGGTTCTCGTACAAAGGCCCTTGATCTATAACGTGAGCTTTGGGTATAGTGTCTTGACTCCATAGGGCGGCGCTGCTCCATAGCCATAGCATTAGGGTACAAGTAAGATGCCTGTTAAAAAGGATAATGGTCGTCAGGTTTATGGGGTAAAAATACTTTTAAAAAAGAGATATCCGAAACCAAATGCCGCCATAAGGTGAAATGCGAACAAACCAAAATCGCCTTGATCACCCATATGAAAGGCCAAATATAGCCCCCAGCCGAAGTAAGTCATCATGAGTCCTTCGAGTAACACGGGTATCCATGGGATTTTTCTGCTGTAGTTTTTCTTAGCTTGACTTGTCTCAGATGAGACGATATTGAATTTTGGTGTGCGCACGAATCCCGATTTTTTACCCCAGTGGCCTTCAAGTACGGCTCTGGAGTTATTCAGTGAGAAGCCCAGGGCAATGGAAAAAAAGCTAAAAAATAGGGGTATAAAGTTTAGCCATGTTTTTAAGGATCGACCGTAGAGGCTTTGATGTAGTGTGCCATAAGTGAGGAACAACATCAAGGTGGTCATGCCAAAGGCATTCATCACCCAAAATAGCCCAACCAGTTCTGGGTGCCTTTGTTTGACAACCAGCAAGGGTACACTCAGCAGGGCCAGCACAAATACCTGCAAGAACAGTGTGCTGCTCAGTAGATGAACTGCCCCATGAAATTTTTGCCCCCTTGTGAGCCCAGGATGATGCAACACCTTTCTGATGGACTTTTGAAAGTTTTCAGCACCGCCCTTGTTCCATCTGAATTGTTGTGCACGCGCGGCTTCAATGGTCATGGGCAACTCCGCAGGTGTGCTGATGTGCGGTAAGTAGAGGATTTTCCAGGAGCGCAGCTGTGCACGATAACTCAGGTCCAAATCTTCGGTTAGGGTGTCTCCTTGCCAGTTTCCGGCGTCGCGGATGGCCGTTTTGCGCCAGACACCTGCCGTCCCATTGAAGTTAATGAAATAACCCAAAGTATTTCTGCCCAATTGCTCAAGGGTAAAATGAATGTCTAGAGCAAACGCCTGAATCTTGGTCAGTAGCGAGGCATTATGATTGATATGGGCCCATCGGGTTTGAACGGTACTGATTTCTGGGTTTTTAAAAAATGGGATGGTGCGTTTGAGCCATAATGGATCGGGCAAAAAATCTGCATCAAAAATAGCAATGAATGCCCCTTGAGCCGACACGAGCCCTTCTTTTAAAGCCCCTGCTTTGTAACCCGTACGCTGCGCTCGAGTGATGTGCTTTATGTTGTGTCCCCTCTCTAGATATTGAGGCAGTAGGGCTTCGATGAGCGATGAGGTTTCGTCTGTGGAGTCATCTAAAATCTGAATATCTAATGCCTCTTTGGGGTAATCCAATTGCATGATGCAGGCCAGAAGTCGCTCTACCACATTGGCCTCATTGTATAGGGGTAGTTGCACGGTCACTTTCGGACAGTCGCGCTCCTGTGAGAGGTCCCATTGCGGTACATTGGCAGCAGTTTTAGAGGCCTTGAGGTAATACCGTAATAGGTGGATCTGTGTCAGTGCAAAGACGAAAATAATAGTCAAGGCAGTCACATAACCAACGATCAGCAAGATCTCCCAGCTCATGATTTTAGCGTGTATTTAAATATCCAACCAAGTATTTTGAATCCGGCAAAAACAACGCCTTTAACCGTTCCTGAGACTTTGGACACCCCGATACGGTTTCTGTATGGAACAGGAATCTCTGTGTAACGTAGCTTATGTTTCAAAGCTTTCAACTGCATTTCGACGGTCCATCCATAGGTGTTATCCGTCATGTTGAGCGCCAATAGTTGATCATAGGCGATGGCGCGAAAGGGCCCAAGATCGCTATAGTTGGCCTGGAACAAATGGCGCATCAAAAAGGTGGCCAGCCAATTGCCAAAACGCTGCGGCGGGGTCATCGCTCCCTTTTCCATGAGTTCAGGAACACGAGCACCAATAACCAGGTCGCATTCCTTGGCTGAAATAGGTGCTACCAGCGCACTGAGATACTCAGGATAATCGCTGTAATCACCGTCCAGAAATACAATAATGTCTGGGCGCTCTTGCGGGTTGAGTTGCTCTTGTTTTTTGAGGTGATTTAAGGCTCTCTTGCAGGCATATCCATAGCCCGAACGCGATTCTGTCAAGACAAGAGCCCCATGATTTTGGGCTATTGCTGCCGTCTGATCACTGGAAGCGTTGTCCACCACAATAATTTGATTGACCTCTTTCGGAATTTCATCCAAAACATGGCCGATGGCTTGCGCTTCGTTTTTGGCAGGAATAATGACGACAATTTTGGGCTTTGTCACGGGGGCATTACTTACTTAGTTCGATTTGTTGCTGTGGAACGATGTAAGCATCGAAATACCACGCAGAAAATTTTTCTAGACCGATAAACAATAGGACACCAACAATAATGATCAAGGCCCCCACGATAATGGTATTGAGCCGTTTTCTTTTGGGGTCAATAGAACATTGGTCTTGAGTGGTTTTGTAACGGTAAATGCCATAGGCGCCAATACCTATAGCGACAACGCGTAGCACAATCGCTCCGGTACCCAGGGAACCGTCTGCCTGATAGAAAAAGTCAGCAAATGAAATCGCCACGACGCCACCCATGAGCCCCAGCATAAATAATACGGCGGGTGCCACGCAACAGACGATGGCTGCCATGGCAGACATCAGGCCATATTTTAGGGTCCATTTGTAGATGCTTGGTGTCTTCATAAGGTATTATTTGACTTGATCAAAGGTACGAATTTTGACCTTATTACGACTTGATCTTACTCTGGTAATAGCCGTAGAGTCTTTCCGGACTTGCCCCACGGCGGTATAAATATTGAATGACCCAAAAGTGGTATTGCAAAGTCCAGATGCCTTTTTGCTGATATTTTCGGGCCGAGGTTATGACCGATTTGGGGAGCACACCAAAATGGGTTGCCGTCCACAGGCGATCGATGATTTCCAAGTCTTCACAGATAATGAAGGCCTCATCATATCCATTAATGTCGCGAAAAAGGGCTTTGGTTACAAACAAACTCTGATCGCCGCCACGGCAAATTTTCTTGCGAAAACGAGTCCCCCAACCAGCAAGCTGCAACCACCAATGACCCGTGTCAAATTTCATCCGAAAACAACCAGCCTGTTTCCCTGGCGCGATATAGTTCATAATATAAAGATCGAAATCGTGCGGCGTAATGGTGTCTGCGTGAAGGAAATATAATACGTTGCCCAATGCGTTTTGCGCCCCAAAATTCATTTGCGCGGCACGGCCTTTTTTTGGGGCAGCGAGACAGCGAACACCATCGAATTGTTGGAGAAGACCCTGAGTGCCGTCTGTGCTGCCGCCATCCACTACGATAATTTCTAAAGTGGTTATTTTTGCTGCTCGATGGCGCAGAGCCGTTATGGTTTGGACAATATTCGGGGCCTCGTTGAAGGTGGGAATGATTACCGAAATCTCAATGGCCATGGCTAAATTTTAGTTGTTGAGCGCCCAGTCATAAGACAAATAGGTTATAGAAACATTATCGGGCACTCTGGATCCCGTGTGCTGGTTGATCATCTGTATCAGGTCGGTTGTCGTACCAAAATCCGTTCGAAACCAAAGAAATATTTTGGACAAGAATATTTGGCTGGGCGCGATTATATTCTTTGAGGTGTCCCGTAAAAAACCTTGGGCAGCAGTTTCGAGTTGCCTGTCAATTTTGCGCCCTAGATAGGCTTGGTTTGCCAGCTGGGGGCAAGACATCGAAGCACAGTTGATAGCGAAATGCATGCGTGGTTCATTCATTTTGCGCAGTATATTGTGTTCGATATCATCAAGGGTATAGGAGCGGTCAGCAGCAGTCATCACCACTTTTTTCCATGGTCGAGAAATATCTTTGATACTGGAAATCGGCATATGATCGCAGATCAGGCGGACTGTACAGGCATTGTAGGCGTTGATCCAAAATGCCAATTGCTCATTTTTATCGCTCTTTTGTACTTGAGGTAATAGGCGCTCTAGGTGGTCCACGTACTGGGCTAATATGGCGTAGTCTTGACGGAATCCTGTATAGTCTACCTGCCCTTCTGAGGTCACATGCTCTTGCAATAAATCATCCCATAGGCTGTGGTCAATGGCCTGGGCTTGGCCTAGGAAGCAATGGAATAAGATTGCAAGAGCCGACAGTATTTTCATGACTTGCGATGCCAATGGTGAAATTCTTGCTGGATAAAGGTTTTCGGAAAGTCTTCATCTCCGTGAAAGCCTAATTCGATGTCTCGGCCCTCTTTAGGGACATGAGCGGACCCAAAAAGATAATCCCATAGACTCAGTGTTAACCCAAAATTGACCCCATAAGGGGCATGATCGGGCAAGTTTTTGGCATGATGCCAAATGTGCATTTTGGGGTTGTTAAATATGTATTTAAGACGGCCATAGTCCCAACCCAAATTGGCGTGATTCAAATGGCCTACAGTGATGGCGAAAAAATGAACTAAAGCCACATTTTTGGCGTCCAGGCCACCAATCAGCGCAATGGGTATGTAGAGCAATGCTTTATAAACCACAGGCTCCAACCAATGGTAACGCAAATGGGCGGCAAACCCCATCTCCTTGACGCTATGATGCAGCTTATGAATTTGCCAAAGGCGCGGAATGCGGTGGAGCAGTTTGTGGGTGTTCCATTGAACGAAATCACTAACCAAGAAAAACACCAATAAACCGAGTCCGTAAGGCAGCGCTTCTAAATCAAAAAGCTCAATATTAACCATCCCCAAACCAAACATTCCAAGAAGGTCATCAAAAACCCGGGCGGTTGCCTCTGACAGGGCAATGAGTACAATCAAATTGAGCAAAAAGAAGTTAAAGAACATATAAAAAGTGTCAAGCCAAAAGTCTTTGCGAAAAATGGATTGGTCCTTACGCCATGGAAAAATAACTTCCAAGCCCCAAACCACCAAAGAGATAATGATCAGGCCATAAAAATAATTGCCCCAATACCATTGGGTAATTTCTTTGGTCAGGTAATTAAAATAACCCTGATAGGAGGCGATGATCAGCTCGAGGTACGATTCCATAATTAACAACAGCCTCCTCCATCGTAATGAAAGGTAGAAGGACTTATAAAAATATCATTTCGGTTTAATTCTTCTAACGCTGCAGCGGTTTTATCGCAAATGGCCAGCGGTTGATTTTGCACTAATATGTGGCCTTTCTTGTCGTCAAAATAATCTTCTAGGCCATAATAAATGGCTGCTTTTCCGGTAAAAATACAGGGCCCGTCTTCGGGCATTGGGTCCTTTATCGCAGCGACTTCAATGGACTCAATATAAAGTAATTCATCTGTTTCGTAGTGCGCGGGGTCCAAAATACGGTAGGGCTTTCGTGCGCGAATTTCAATGGTGCCAAAGCCGACATCGGTCAATGCTTTGACGTAGGTCGCAATCGGTAAGCTGCCACTCAAACATAGTGCTCTGAGCCGCGCGTCATTGCGTAAATTTTGACTCATCGGTTGTTCGCAAGTCGGGTCGCTCATCACCAGACGTCCGTGCGGCTTCAAAACGCGGTACATTTCTTCAACGGCTTTTTTCAGGTCTTGATCTTTAAAAATATTGAACAAGCAATTTTGTGCGGCGACGTCTACGCTTTGATCCGCTAGAGGTAAGTTTAATGCGTCCCCTTTTTTTAGGGTGACAAAGTCACTTTGGAACCATGGATTCATGGCCTGGGCAGCAACAAAGTTCTTTTTTGAAGCTTCGAGCATTTCATCGACCACATCAATGCCAATGACGCCCCCTTTTTGACGTGAGAAATAGGCAAACTGAAGTAATTCCATCCCGCCACCTACACCGACATAGAGTATTTTGGGTTGGTGGGCCAAGTCGCGCGGATGCACCGTAGAGCCACAACCATAATTCATCTCTTGCATGATCGTGGGGATCTTTAACCCTGGCAACTCCCAAACGGGATTGGTTGTGCAGCACAAGCCAACATTGGGCGTAAGTGCAGCCTCTTTATAAACGTCGTGTGTGGTGTCCAAATAGCTCATATAAGAGAATTTAAAGCTGTTCAATTAATTTAGAAAACAGCTGAACCATGTCCGGTTCTGCTTTTTTGGCCTGGGCAATGATATCATTAATGTCGACAGGTGCCAAATGATCTGGATCGCATTCGTCTGTCAGGACAGATATTGCAGCAACCGGCAATGACAGATGGTTGGCAACGATCACTTCAGGGATGGTACTCATGCCGACGGCATCGCCGCCCACCAGACGCAAAAATCGGTATTCGGCCCGTGTTTCTAATTGAGGGCCCAGGACTCCGACATAGACCCCGCGATGTAATCGAATATTGAGTTGCTCGGCAATCTGAGTGATTTGTTGGTTCATGGCGGGGTCATAAGGCCTATTCATATCAACAAATCGCTCGCCCATATGTTCGACACCGTGAAAAGCCAACGGAGAAGACCCCTGTAGATTCAAATGGTCGTCGATAAGCATCATTTCTCCTTTTTTGAAGGCTAAATTCAAGGCGCCTGAGGCATTGCTGACCAATAATTTTTTGATTCCGAGCTGGTGCATGACCCGAACCGGAAAAGTAACATCTTCTTGGCTATAGCCCTCATAAAGATGAAATCGTCCCTGCATGACCACTACCTTTTTTCCGCCTAAAACGCCAAATATCAGCTTGCCTTTATGAAATTCGACAGTAGCGGTTGGGAAGTACGGAATGAGGTTGTAATGCACTTCTTTAATGACCTCTACCGAATCAATGAGATGTCCCAAGCCGGTACCCAAAATAATACCGACTTCTGGCTGATCAAAACCGCGTTCTTTGAGAAAATCAGTCGCTTCTTGAACGAGCTTTATGAGTTGTGGTTTCATTTTAAGAAGGGTTTAAATATATCTATTGGGTGTAAATCTGCTTCGGTATCTATATCGTTGCGTAGGGGTAACAAATGGTAACTTTCAGGATGTAAATTACTCAAAGTATCTCGCAAAACCGAAGCGGTTCCCCAGTTTTTATTGTTAAATAATTCTGAATTTAAATGGTTGAGCCCCATCAGGTAATAGCCCCCATCTTCTGCTGGGCCGACAACCATGTCTTTTGTTTTCAAAGCCTCAAAGGCCTGGCCGATGAGCGGGGCATCTATATCATATAAGTCTGTGCCGATCAATACAATATTGGTGTAGCCTTGGGTAAATCCATCGGCAAAGGCTTGGGCCATTCGTTGGCCAAGGTCTTCTCCTTGTTGTATATTTTTTTCGAAAATGTCTTCAGGCCAACAATCTTGCCCGGCTACCTTGTGGCTATAAAGAACCCTTCTTTGGACCGGAACTAACCTGCAGACATTTGCCGTGTGTTGCAATAAAAAATGGTAAATGGCTAGGGCGGACTCATCCCCGAGAGTAGCCCCTAGGCGTGTCTTGCACTGACCAATGACTGGGTTTTTACAAAAAATAATCAGCAGTTGTTTATTGCTGGCCTCAGCAATGGGTCGCACAAAATCGGGGTCAAAAGGCGCGTTGCGGTTACTCATATATTTTGATGCCTTGCCCGAGGTATACACTCCAGCGCTTGTTGTAGGTGTGTATGCTATCGGTTTGGTTTTGATGGGTGTTTACGACAGGATGTTGTGTGTTTTTCCACTCAAAAATACCCCCATAAAGGTTAAGTACGTGCGGGAAGCCAAGGGCTTTAATTTGGGCGCCACTGGTTTCGGAACGCACACCAATAGAACAGTAAACAACAATCGGCCGATCGGGATCAGTGATGATCTTGTCCAATTCACTTTGAGCAAGAGGCTTTTCTCCAATAAAATAAGCCCCAGAAATATGACTGACGTCGAATTCCTCGCGAGATCGCGCATCCAAAAAATAGGCCATTTGCGTATTTTGAAACACAGCGGCTTCTGTGACAGAAATATAGGGAATCAAGTTTCTGTTATAGCGTTCCAAAACAGGGGCAAAGGGTTCTTGAGACCAAATACTTTGACCCGTCAATAGAATCATAAAAATTAGGAGATACTTCATATTTTTTTTGTTAAGCCACGCTACCTTGGCAGCTGCTTCCTGCTCCGGCGGTACAGCCATAGCAGTGTTGTGAGACCTTGATTTTACGTCCTTCCATAAGGGACTCTTGGTAATGCGCAATATGCCGTACAGACCCAGCAACGGGCAATTGCAGCATTTGATTAAAATCACAATCATATAATGCGCCGTCCCAAGAAACGGAGAGGGTGTTGGTGCACATAACACTTTGGGCAGCAGCGGGATTATAAGCATCGACCAAGCGATACATATAGTCTTGGTAATTATCACTGGCAATGAGAAAATCCAAGAATCTAGATATCGGCAAATTCGTGATGGCAAAGAGTTGACCGAATTCAATACCAAAGTCGCTGCGCAGTCTTTGCTTGAAGTCAGCTTCCAAATCGTTTTGATCTGCGGGCAAAAAAGCACCACTTGGATTGTACACCAAATCCAATTGCAGGCCGCTATTGGGCTGTCCGTAGCCCACGGCATTGAGTTGTTTAAGGGCTTCAATAGAGGCCTCAAAAACACCGCTACCACGCTGTTTGTCTGTTTTGTCCTTAGTCCAGTGGGGCATGCTGCTCACGACATGGATATTGTGTTGTTTAAAAAAATCAGGAAGGTCGTGGTATTTCTTATGCGCTCTGATGATGGTCAGATTACTGCGCACAATGATTTCTTGGATACCGGCTTTGCGCGCGGCCACCACAAACCAACGAAAATTAGGATTCATTTCTGGCGCACCACCGGTGAGATCGAGTGTTTGGGCCTTGGTGGTCTTGATGACTTCTAGGCATTGCTCCATCGTCGCTCGGGTCATGATTTCTTTGCGGTCGGGCCCAGCATCGACATGACAGTGGTCACAAACTTGGTTGCACATATACCCCACATTAATCTGCAGAATCTCTAGTTTCTTGGCGACAAGGGGTTGTCCTAAACTCTGATGAATACGCTCCTTAAAAAGCGGTAAGTCCCCATTTTTGAATGGGCCTTCGGCCAGTATCTTTAGCTGATGCGTGGCATCAGCTAGGGGATTGGATTGTTTGTGTAGCGATTGTCCTTTTACTTTGGTCATTCTCTCTAGGCGTCTAGTTTGTTGACTTTGTTCATCATCATGACACTATGAACCAGTGATGCCCCACTTTTGATTGCGGCGCCCACATGCACGGCTTCCATCATTTCATCTTTAGTAATACCCCGCTTGAGACCGTCTTCTGTATAGGCATCGATACAATAAGGGCACATTTCGGTGTGGGCCACGGCCAGGGCGATGAGTGATTTTTCGCGCGGGGTCAATGCGCCTTCTTGAAAAACAGCATTGTAATAATCAAAAAACTTATGACCAAGCGCCTCACTCCATTGGGTGATGTCCTTGAATTTACGCAGGTCTTTTGGGTCGTAGTAAGACATAATAAAGATAAAATTTTACTCTGGGAGCATCGGCACTCCTTCTGGATAAAGATAGCAACATCAGTGCCAAAACACCAAGTAGGCCCAATGAAAAAACCCCCATGATGCACGGAGGTCTTTACGAGGCTGGGGGATTGTGACTAACTAAAATAAATATAGATCATCACCACAATAAGCACAATTAATGACCCAACAAATTTGGCGGGCTGCCAAGGGGTGATGTCGACCTGTTTGGTATACACTTGCTCAAATGCTTCTGCTCTGGGGTATAGGCGTCCAATCAATAACATGATCAACACATTCAGGACAAACAAAATCGCCATAACATCCAAAAAGTGAAGACCAAAATACCCTTGTGATTCAATAATGGATAAGGCTGCTGGATCTGTAATGCCATTAGCTTTGGCTTGGTCTAGTGCTTGGCCCACAAAGTGTGGCTTCATGATGAATTGACTGATGATATAAAGAATGGATCCCGAAAGCAAGCCTATTTTGGCAGCAATGGCAGGAACCCTTTTGGTCGTGTAGCCCACCACAATAATGGTCAAGATTGGAATGGAATAGATCCCATTAATTTCTTGGAGGTAGTCAAAAAGACTTCCGGCATTGGCAATCATTGGAGCTATAAACATGGCCCCTATGGCCAACACAATACCAAAACGCTTCCCTTGATGTACCACCTTTGCCTCGTCGGCTTCTGGATTAATGTGCTGCTTGTAAATATCAACACCGAACAAAGTCACAGAACTATTTAGGACACTATTGAACGAGCTCAATATGGCGCCAAAGATCACGGCTGCGAAAAAGCCTAATAGAGCAGGGGGTAAGACGGCCGCAACCAGTTTGGGATAGGCCTGATCTACCGAAGATAAATTGGGAAACATATGATAGGCAATAATTCCTGGAAGGACTACGATGATTGGCCCTAATATTTTAATGAACGAACCTAGAAGCAGTCCTTTTTGGCCTTCTTGAAGGTTCTTCGCCCCAAGGGCCCGTTGGATAATTTGCTGATTGGTTCCCCAATAAAACAACTGGACGAGCATCATTCCTGTAAATAAGGTATAGAACGGAACAGGGTCTGTGCGCTCTCCCATGGATTTTAGTTTTTCGGGATGTTCTGAGCCAAGAACCATAAGCCCATCCATCAGGCTACCATCACCGATGGCCATAAGCCCAAATACAGGGATAAGGATTCCGCCTATAAGTAACCCAATGGCATTGATGCTATCGGACACCGCTACAGCTTTAAGCCCACCAAAGACAGCATATACCGAGCCAATGAGGCCGATACCCCATACGCACAAATAAATTGATTGAGATTCTGTTATGCCAAATGCCTCTGGGATGCCAAACATACCGCTGATGGCGACCGAACCGGAATAAAGTATAACAGGCAGTAATACCACGACATAGCCGGTCAAAAACAAGGCTGAGGTAATGGTCCTTGTAGATGTGTCGAAGCGCTTGGCCAAAAACTGAGGTACCGTGGTGATGCCTCCCTTAAGATAGCGTGGCAATAAAAACAAAGCAGTGACGACCATGGCAATTGCGGCTAAAGTTTCCCAGGCCATAACAGACAAACCGCTTTCGTAGGCAGAACCGTTCAGGCCAACGATTTGTTCGGTGGATAAGTTGGTTAAGAGCAGCGATCCAGCAATGACTCCCGCCGTAAGACTCCGGCCACCAAGAAAATACCCATCGGCAGTTTTTTCGTTGGTTTTGCGAGCAGAAAGGTACGCGATTATGGCAACCAGAATGGTGAAGCCTAAAAATGAAATAAGGGTCATAGCATTAATTTTATTGGTTCATAATATCAGCAATAACATGTGCGTAATCAGGGATACGCCCTACATTTTGCAATTTAATGGCCGCCATTTTTAGGGCAGATTCTAAGCATTTTTGAGGCGATTTATCCTTGAGATAAGCAAACAGAAATCCACTCCAAAAGGCATCGCCAGCTCCTGTGGCATCCATGATTTTTTCCACTTCAAAGGCCGAAACCTCGAGCACGGTAGCGCCCATCTGACTCAACTTGGCGCCATCTTTGCCTAGCGTAAAGCAGATTTTGGATGCTCCTAGCCCATGAAGATAGGAAAATACCGCTTCATGACTAATCCCCGGACCTAATAATCGATCCACATCGTCCTGACTGATTTTGACCAGCGCACCGTACTTACAATATTCGGCCAAAGTGTCTTGGGCACCCTTCTTATCGGGCCATATTTTTTCGGAAAAATTGACGTCGATACTTAATAATGCGCCGAGCTCCGACGCTTTTTTAGCTTTTTTGACAATGGTGTCTCTGGCGGGTTGTCGGCTTAAGGCAAAACAAGTGGTGTGAAAAATTTTTACCCGTTCTAGAAGCTTATCTGGGAATTGGTCTTCGGTAATTTCCGCATCGGCCCCGCGATAGGCAATAAATTCTGGCGTGTGTTCGGTTTGGTTGATAAAAATAGTTGTACTGGGTAAATGCTTGCAGGTTTTTAGATGCCTTTGACCTACCCCCGCTTCTTCCAAGCGCCCAACTATATACTGACCAAAACCATCATCCCCCACGGTGGCCACCATTTCTACCGAGGCTCCCAATCGGGCCATATTCATGGCTACATTGGTTGGTGAGCCTCCAAGGTAACGGTGGTAATCTTTAGTTTCGCTGAGGGGTGCCTCGGTTTGGGTTCCAATAAAATCAATAAGGGTTTCCCCAGCACAAAGGATGTCGATATCTTTGGTCATATGCGCTGCTAATAGATGCTTTTATAAAGATTTTGTTCCAATTATTTCTGGGTATTGAGTCTGAGGGCCAGCACCGCTGAAATGATAAAAAAGACCCCGCCAAATAAAATAGCGTTAACCGCACTTCCGCCCAACAGATGTTTCATGATCGGACCAAAGGTGATGGTTTCGATTCCCATAGGAATCACAATCATCATATTGAGTATGCCCATATAAACACCCCGACGTTCTTGCGGAACAATTTTGGATACCATACTGTAAGGGATGCCCATCATAGCCGCCCAGCCGACACCAAAGAGAATCATCGGAAATAAAATAGTGATAGGATCTGTGATATAAGGGATAGCTAACAAGGCGATACCGGTGCCTAAAAGACTGAAGGCATAGGTCTTTTTCCCGCCGAATTTGATCGATATGGGCACCAGTAAGAGCGCAACCACAATGGTCGAAATATTATAAGTGGTGCTCATTTTCGCTGCCTGACTTAGTGCTTCAGAGCCATTATAACCCATGGTTTCTTGGATCAAAGGCGTAATGTATTGCCAATAAATAAACAAGGCATACCATTGGAATAAGTAAACGCCCGAGAGCTTCCACATAAATTTAGGCATGTCCTTTACGGCACGGGCGATTTCGGTAAAGGGTGCCTTGACACGCCCAGCAAAAGGCAACGCACGATTTTCGTTCATCACGGCACGTTCTTGGTCCGTCGGCGGTATTTCGGGTGTCTTGAGCACGGACCATAAAATGGTGGCCACAGACAGAAAAGCCCCAAGGAAGAAGGAATAATAAAGCCACTTTGGAATACTGGTGATTTCACCTTCAATGGCGCCTGCGCCAAACCAATCTTGGAATAAAAAGATGGAAGCATTGGCCAAAACAATTCCAGCGCCTACGAATAAACTCTGCATTTGGTAACCAAAATTGAGTTGCTTTTCGGGAACTTTATCTCCGACAAATGCGCGATAAGGCTCCATTGCCATATTGTTTCCGACATCTAAGATCCATAAAAGCCCTACCGCAAACCAAAGACTGGGGCTATAAGGAAAGGCAAACAAACACAAGCTGCCTATGAGCGCCCCAATGAGGAAATAAGGTTTTCTGCGGCCCCAACGTGGTGACCATGTTTTGTCCGACATGGCACCAATAATGGGCTGTACAATTAATCCGGTAACCGGTCCAGCAAGGTTGAGCAAAGGAAGGTCTTCGGGTAAAGCACCCAGGAATGAAAAAATTGGGTTAATGGCAGTTTGCTGTAATCCAAAACTGAATTGGATCCCTAAGAATCCGACATTCATATTCCAGATATCCCAAAAGGATAGTCGTGGTTTTGTAGTCATAATTTAATTTTTGGTCGGTTGTTGCCTGGCTTTTACTTTTGATAAATACCATTGAGTTAATATCCGCAAAAATTCCCTAAAAAGCTCAATTTTTGAATTTCAATAGGGCTGAGCCATACCGAAATCGTTTTCGAAACAATATTTTAATCCCAAGGGAGGCATCAAAATACGGCTGGAACTAAGTTAAGGGGTCATTATAGGGAACAAAATAAGAGAAGACCAATCAAGACTTTCACCGCCCGAATGAGGATCGTTAAGGTAAACTTCTGTCGGATAGGGCGCTAATTCAAGATCATGATTTTGGGCGTAATCCAAAAGATAGAACCATCCTTGTTGCGAAATTCTATAGTTACCCTTGAAGGTCGTCATGAGGTATTTCTGAGACGGAACCTTCTTAAAAAGCACGTTGGGGTCTTGTGGATAGTTTTCTGATGGATCAATGGGGAAACAAAAGTCAAATTGTAGAACTTGATTTTGTTGGTCCCAGTGCGTGACTGTAATGAAGGGATCTCCCTTCAAGGGGAGTTCATGGGTGTTGATATAATCCATGACTGTAGCAATTTGGGCCATCATGCCCTGGGCTTTTTGTGCACTTCTGACCGTAACCGGAACATAGGCACAAAATTTTTCGGGTAAAATGGTGTCAGAAATGCTTTGAACACGAAAGTTCTCGCTCTTTTTGATCAATTGTTGCGCAACGCTCGAGGTACTGTTGAGTGCCCGCTTTACAAAATCATTACGCCCGAAAGGTGCTAGAAATTTTTGCTTTAGGGGATGGGCGACATCTTCGTAATAACTCGTGACTTTGGTCACACTATCATTGAGGCGCTTGAATTGCCAATTGATTTTTATTATGGAGTCATTGACCAGCAGCTCTTGTGTTAAAGCCGAAAAGGCTTTCATGTCTTTATTAGTGACTTGGAGCCCCTGGGCCTTGCCAAAAATGGGCCAGGCACGCACGTGATCAAAAACGACTCCTGGGGGTTGTTTGGTTTTGAAAGTGATTTGATAATGATGGTCTTGACCAATAAAGTACCAAAGACCGCCAGTAATTAGAGCCGCAGTAAGCAGCCATCTATATAGATGATTTTTATTCATGATTTGTGTTTAGTTGATCACGGACGAGTTGCCCCACAGAAATGCCTTGTTTAAGGCCTTCTACTATGGCTTTTTTGTAATGAATTCCACCATACATTCTAGAGATTGCGGCTTCCTGAGCGGCTTGCTCAAAGGAATCGAAATGGCGAACAGGAAGGCCAAAGGGAACTTCCGTTGTGTCATCAAAACTAAAATTAGGACCGAATATATCAGTCAATATTTGCGCTGAGGCCCCAGAAACCACCGAATGTCCACTGCTGTATTCAGGAAAAGGCGGGGTCTGGAGCACGGGCTTCCAACTCTCGTCGATGTATTGGTTGATTACAGTTTCGGGGCGGATGAGATTGCTGCGGTATTTTTCGTCCCAGCAGCTGATGAAGGCGTCAAATATAGCTAAGGATGTTTTGGTATACGCCGATACGGTCTGGTTAAAATCCAATTGAGCTTGGTTGGCAGCAATCTTGGTAATCCCAATCCAGTGGGCTCCAGGGGTGATTTTTTTGGTCGCAAACATCAGGTGTCCTCGGGTCACAGAGACATAAGGATTACAATCCCAAAATTGAGCCATTTTTATTTCATCAGAGCTGTCGCCAATGGCCTCGATGCGTTTGCTGGTTTGGTAAACATCCATCAGCTCTTTATAAAAGTCACTTTTGGGGTCCATAGAGAAAGTTGGTGGCGGTATGGGTTTGAATTGATTTGCCGAATCCATAATCATGGGTCGTATTTTGTTCCAATGCGGCTCAATTCCATCCATATAGGCCGGAGGTGTTGGTTGCCAACGTGCGGGATCCTCCGTAATGACGGTAAACTTTGGCATGGTCCGTGTCGCGCTATAATTGTCTTGATTCATCCAATCTTTGATATGCTGGGCTACAGCCAATCCATAAGATTTTGAGGCATTAAAACTGGACTTGTTTTGATGGCTCCAGAGGGCATAAAGACTGTCTCGGTAGGTCTCAACACGTTCTTCTGAAAAAACCAAGGCTTTGCTGATATCCATATGGGCGATTAGGGCTGCGAGCGGATAATTAATCGCTGGGTCTTGGCTTTTTGGTAACGGAGGAAGATGCTTTATTGACTTAGATAGGGAACCGAGGCTGCTGTCTTGCTGTGCCAGTATTTCGTGGGCGGCAATATTGGGGTAGGCATAAATACGGCTCGCTACGGGAGGCGAAAAAATATCATGAACCATGATCGCCGTGATATGGTCTACGCCATTTTGATAATCTTGCGGCGAGACAACGATCCATTGTGGTTCTTTGCACGAATGCAGGGTGAGTGCCAAAAGACTCAATAGGGCAAGGCTATTGATTGATACGGTAGACTTCAGTTTTTTCATCATTATAAAATAGAATTAGGTAAGGTAGTTTGTTGTAAGTCAAAACGGCCATATGCCGGATGGATTTTTGGGTCATATTTAGGCCGAGCTTACTGGCTTGGGTATAGGTGCCATCACTGTCGATAAGCACCCCAGGGAATGCATCATAGCGCCCGTGAAAGGGGATAACACCAAAATAATTGCCACCAGCCAAGACCTCGTTTATGCCGTCTCGGTCAAAGTCAAAAGAGACAAAATCCATAATTGGAGCCCATTGAGCGATGGGATCAAAGGGCACGAAATGATATTGTCCGGCTGTGTTTTTGAGATAGCCACTGGCCAGCACATCGACTTGAAGTCGGTGGCTTTGTTCCAGTCTAGAGCCAAATATAGCGTCCAAGGGCTGTCCTGCAAAATCTGCATATTGGGTATAAGCTTTGCGCAAGAAGACCATTTGACTGGCCAAATCATCAAGTCCCAAAAGGGGATAGTATTGGCCGTTTTTTTCTATGGCAATGATGGTCTCCGTGCTGCCATTTTGATCAAAATCTTGATGGAATAGCTGCATGGGTGCTTCGGGACTGGCTTTAAACTTGCTATTGAGCCCCCAGTTGCCTAATAAAAGATCTTCATCGCCATCCTGATCGATGTCAAAAGGCAAAACACTTTGCCAAAGTCCGCTCAGGGGTTCGTTAAAAGGCGCTATGGCGCGAAATCCATCTCGGGTTTGTTCCAAAAAGTGCGGCGCCATCCATTCGCCCACAATTACGAGATCCATCAATTCATCTTGATTCAAATCGACCCATTGTGCATCGGTCACCATGCCCAACCCCTCCAAGGTTTGATAAATTGCACCGTCTTTGAGGATGTAGCTATCGGGAGCAGCCCCAAAGTCATTTGGCACGGTATGGTTGCCGATAAAAGTAAGGTTGTCGTGGGCCCGAAGGACACTAGTATTGGCCAAAGCTCCGGGTAAAGTTGCGGGTTTGTAAGAAAGCCCATTAAGCGGGAGGATATTGTTGGAAAACACAGCAGCAGATGGTGCTACTGCACTGCCGCCTGCCCCCAAAAGCAGTGAAGGAACCCCACCAATGGTCTGTACCACAGCGGTGACATATTCGCTGATGGAATCTTGAAGGGCCGCCAATGGTTCTGATTTGGTGAATCCCGATGGCTCTTGGAGGTATAAGGCAGAACGATGGTATTTACTGTTGCCCACAAAAATATCGGTGCGTCCGTCTTGATTAAAATCGGCCAAGGCGACTGCTGGTCCCCGATCAGAAACCTCATAGGGAATCAATTTTTGACTATTAAAGTCGGTATGGGCATCTTCTTTATGTACGAAATCAATGCCTAAGTTGTCGCTTACTTTGGCAAACATAGTCGGTAATTCTTCTTTTGGAAGATTAAGGTTTTGGGTGTCATTTGGCTGGTATTGTACGGTCAAAACCTGGTTCCCTTGGGGCGTAATCATGGTCTGACGCATCCCGTTGGGCCAAATGAGTTTAAGAGAATCTAGTTGTGCCTTGGGTCCGAGTCCAAAATGAAGTAGGGGTTCGGAACTGGCCTGAAACCCTCGTGTGGGATTGAGTTCTCTGTATTGTCTTTTGCCATCTAGGTATGCATAGGCTTTAGTGCCAATTCCAAATGGGTTTTTTCCCAAATACCGTAAAGCGATAGATAGCCCATAATGTCCAGTGGTTTCAGTACTTTGATTGACATAGAGCCCCAGAGGTGCGTTGGTGTTGTTTGTCACCAAATCCAGATCACCATCTTGATCGAAATCGGCAACGGCACTAGCACCCGAAATGGAAGGAACCCCCTGAACCCATTTTTGGCTCATATCACTAAACTTTAGGTTCGCGTTGCCTCTAAAAAAGTAATTAATCGCGGCCCCCGAAGGCATCATTTCAATGGCTTGCTGGTCGACCAAGCGCGAATCGTTGAGCTGCCGCTGAATTTCTTGATTGGAAATGAATTTGATATAATCCAAATTGTTTGGTCGGCGCATGATGCCATTGGAGATGAACAGATCCTGTTGCCCGTCAAGGTCGTAGTCGCCAAATAAGGCACTCCAGCTCCAATCAGTAGCGGCGACATCACTGTACAGAGCGGTTTCCAAATAAGGAAAACCTGGTTGACTCACAAAAAGCATATTGCGGCTGTATTGGTAATGATAACCGTATTGCTCGGTGCGCATTTTGAGGGTTTGAACGGGGTCGTCGCCTTCACTAGATTTGATCACGGATTCTTCTTGGGGCAACATGTCCAAAGAGATGAGGTCGGGCCATCCATCATTGTTGATGTCTGCTGCATCATTACCCATAGAAAAGCGAGAGGTGTGGCTAAAATAGTCCTTCAAGGACTCGGTAAAGGTGCCATCTTGGTTGTTGATATAGAAGTAATCATCCTCATGAAAATCATTACCGATGTAGAGATCTGGTGCGCCATCTTGATTAAAATCTGCCACGCTGATTCCTAGGCCATAGGCATTGACCCCACCATAAATACCGGCCTGTTCACTCACGTCGGTGAAGACCCCGCCATCATTGCGCATGAGGCGATCGCCCGTTTTGGGGTGTCTTTTCTGTCGTATTTCTGACCGGCCAAAGGATTCTTGTGTGTGGATGGCATGATTCAGGATATAGAGATCCAAGTCGCCATCCAGATCGTAGTCTAGGGCCGCAGACATGGTGCCATAGTCTTGTAAATCCAATCCATAGGCTGCAGAAGCCTCCGTAAAGGTCATATCATGGTTGTTGATGTATAACTCGTTATGGCCGGTAAAGCCATTAAGTCCGACCACGGCACTGACATAAATATCTAACCAGCCATCGTTATTAGCATCGAAAAGCAAACAGCCGGTTTGCCAACTGCTTTGCCCGACAAGTCCTGCAGATTTAGTGACATCAGTAAAGGTCAAATCCCCTTGATTGAGGTAAACGGCGTTGGGACCTTGATTAGCGGTGGCATAAATATCTGGCCATCCGTCATTGTTGAGATCTCCAACGGCGATACCTCCGCCATTATAAAAGTATAAATAGTCTAAGATGTTTAATGAGTCCGTAGGGTGCAGGTCATTGCTAAAAACCAGACCGCTATCGGCAGGTCTGGGCATCACAAAAAGCGCCTCAACTGGTTTTTGACAAGCAAAAATAAGCAAGCTCAGGCATGTAAGCCCGACACGTATGATGGGGCTATTGTAAGGCAAAAATTTGTGGTTTTTGATCGTTTATGGCAACAAAAATATAAGTGCGTCCTTGGGCATCTTTTATGGGGCTAATGTGCTTGATTTCGTCTTTGATAAAAAAGCCGCTTTCTTCATAGTTTTTCCAGTCAAAATTCATGGCGCCATCATTGAGCAGCACACTCCCAAAGTCGGCATCCAGTCTTGAGAATTGCGGGCGAAATGCATGATTATTTCCACCAGCGATGATATCCACCGCCCCATCGTTATTGATATCAACACATGCGATCCCACACACGCAAGAGAGCTGACTGCGCATGGGTAGAGGCCTCACGGTAAAATTCATGTTTCCATTGTTTATCGCGATGACGGATTCTGAACTACTGGCTTCTCTTACTGTGGTGTTCTTGAGTACCGAAGGAGCAAACAATTCTGGCATGGATTTTTTGGCGTATTCAGAGGCTTTGAGGTTTTGTTTTTTGAGCGACACCATTTGTGTTGTCATTTCACTTTTTTGGTGGATGGGCATGTCTTTGCCACCGAGTTGTTGGGTGATGATTTGCTCATAGGTCCCATTGTTATCAAAATCATTGACCCACAGCTTCATGGGTTGCCCTGGTTGTGGTTTGTAATGCAGATTACTACCTTGATTACCTATGACAAAATCAAGATCGCCATCTCCGTCCATATCCGCAGGCGTAATGGTGTTCCACCACCCGCTGAAGTGATCAAGTGTGGACTTAACAGCCACGAATTGATCGGCCACGAAGCGATAGAATGCGGGCGTTCCCCAGTCAGATACCACCACCAGGGTACGCTTTTGGTCCAAATCGATCCACTGGGCATCGGTAATCATACCGCTGTTAGCAAGGACCTGAGCTTTTGTTCTGGAGTGGTCGATCCAGCCGCCTTGGCCATCATTTTCCAAGAAAAAATGTTGGGGATTCATGCCGTAAACACCCACAATACTTCTGGCTGTCGCTACAAGATCTATGTCACCATCAAGGTCTACATCTTCGGGAGCAATGGCAGAAATATTATAAATATTACTGATGTTTATAGGCGTTCCCTTAACAAATTGACCGCGACCATCATTGAGGTAAAGACGTAAAGAGGTTCTTTGGGCCTCATCCACTTGATTGCCTCCAGATCCGACAATGAGGTCCAAATCGCCGTCTTGATCGGCGTCAAAGAATGCGGCGGCGGTGTCTTCGAAGGCTTGGTCACTAGCAAGCTCAGGTTGTGTCGTGGTGCTTAATTTTCCTTTACCTTGATGAAGCATCAGCTGTCCGGGTTGGTTTTTGGCCCCACCCAAAAAGACATCTTCGTTTCCATCACCATTTACATCTCCAACGGCGACACAAGGTCCTTCTTGGGAAATCATCTTACCCAAAAGTCCTTCGTAGTCAAAGTCATTGTATGGGTTTTCGTTATGTGCCAGAAATTCGGAAGACTCCAGCGCTTTTAATAAGGGCTCTTTGGTTTTTTTTGCTTGAAAAGGCTTCGATGCCTTTGTGGCGTCGGCTTGTTTCAAATAAAGGGATTGATTTACGGGTACTGAAACCAATTGTGTTGTGCTGTTGTCTGGCCACAAGACATGAATGGAGTCGATTTCGGTATGCGCACCTAAACCAATGGTCATGGCATACTCCATAGAGGATTGAAATCCACGTGAAGGCATGAGTTCCTGAAAAAGTTCGCTGTCCTTCATGTATAGGCGAACACTGGTGCCGATGGCAAAATGATTTTCTTTTTGGCCTTCGAAATACAACTTGATGTAATGATGGTCATCCATTTCGTTGGTGTGGTTTTCATACAAAAACGCCTGCATATTGACGTTGTTTACCACCAAGTCAAGATCACCATCATTGTCCAAATCACCGTATGCAGCGCCATTTGAGAGACTCGGCACCGCTAGGCCCCAATCTTCGGATCGGTTGTCAAAGGTCAAGTCTTTTTGGTTGTGAAACGCATAATTGGGCAAAGGGTGGACCGGCATTTTATTGATGATTGAGTCGATTGCTTCCTTCTTGCCGGTGAGGGCCATGTCTTGGATGATCTCATTGGCAAAAAAGTTAACGAAGTCTAAATCTGTCAAATCGTGATTGATACCATTGGTGACATAAATGTCTCGAAATCCATCGTTGTCCATATCAAAAATGAGTCCAGACCAGCTCCAGTCTGTCGCTGAAACACCACTGAAATAAGCGATTTCTGAAAAGCTTCCGTTGCCATTATTGAGTTGTAGGGTATTCTGAATATACTGTTGGAAAAAATCCTTGCTTTGCTTGAGTTTAAAGACGTTGTATCCTTCAAATTCCATGACCGATTTGACGCGTTGGTCCTCTTCGGGCAACATGTCCGTAATGAAAATATCGGCTAAGCCATCGTTGTTGATGTCGGCCATGTCCACACCCATAGCGGAAAGACAGAGATGCGAGGTCCAGCGCTTAATGTCTTCGGTAAAGGTCCCATCTTGGTTATTGATATAGAGGTAATCACGCTCATAAAAGTCATTAGAGACATAAATGTCTGGATAGGTGTCTTGGTTGATATCGCTGACCATTACGCCGAGACCGAAACCTATAAGACTGCCATATATTCCAGCTTCTTCACTGACTTCGGTATAGACGCCGTTGTCATTGCGCAAAAGCATATCACCAACACCACGAAACATTTTTGGGACATTCCAGTCTTGTGCCCGAACATCGCGCTGGTGGGCAAATCCCAGGCTACTTACGGGTATATTACTGTTGTTTAAGATATAGGCATCTAAATCACCGTCTTTGTCATAGTCAAAAAAACTGGCATGGGTAGAAAAACCAGTTTCAGCCAAATTAAATGCTTTGGCCTGTTCGCTAAAGGTCAAGTCTCCATTGTTGATGTAGAGATCATTATTGTGGTTTTCTCCATCCATATTACCGGCATTACTGACATAAATATCCAGGAGCCCATCTTGATTGACATCGACCATTAATACACCGGTGGACCATGGCTTATTCCCCTCGATACCAGCAGACTCGGAGATATCTTCGAAAACCATATTTCCTTTATTTAAATAGAGTTTATTGGGCCCCATATTGGCCGTGAGATAGACGTCAGAGAGGCCGTCATTATTGATATCACCAATAGCGACGCCCCCCCCGTTATAAAAATTCCGGTACTTGAAAATATTAAAATCCTTTTGATTTTCAACCCGATTACTGAAGGTGATATTGGATTGCTCCGATGCCACCAGGCTAAAACGTTTAGGCCCCTGGTCTTGTTTGGGTTCTGGGGTTTGACACCCGATCAATAGCAAAAGGGTCAATAGCAAAAGTCTGCTGATATAATGCTTCATGGTTGCGGAATTAATTTTTTTAAATAAATGGGTGTGTTATTGTTTCTGGTCATGATCCATGTACTGTCTTGCGGCTGGGGCATGACCGCAATTTTTCGGCCGGCACCCAGAAGAGGCTGGTCTAGGGCATAATCAAATATGAATTGCCCCCCCCTATTGAGTAAGACACCGCCCTTAAAGGCATCGAGTCGTCCCAATTGTGTGCTGATTTCGTAAGTATTACCACTGGGTAAAACATCGAGCAGTCCATCGCCGTTGAGGTCAGTTACAAAAAGATCATTGATACTCGAATATTGCATTTCTTGGGGTAGAATTTGTTTTTTGTAGACCAAGCCACCGGTGTTTTCAAAATAACAAGACCGTAATTCGGTCACCTCTTTGACCAGCCCTTTTTCTAGGTTTTTCGCTCCAAAAATAACATCTACTGTGGCATTGGCAAAATCCTTAAAAGACAAAAATTGCTTATTGATCTTGGGCATCTGCTTGGCCAATTCCTCTTTTGAAGCCATAGGGGTTTCCTTGCCTTGATAGACATAGGTGACTAAAGTTTCTTCGGTTTTATTTTGATCAAAGTCGTATTTATAAAGACGAAGAGGTGTGTTTTGATCGGCAGTCCAGCGGCTATTAATCCCCCAGTTCCCTGCCATTAAATCCAAATCGCCATCTAGGTCGAAATCGGCAACGGCCAAGGCATTCCATAGACCGGAATCCATTTCGAGCCCTGTATCGGTAGCACGCACTAATGATTGGTCTTTTTGTAACCAGATGTTGATGGTGTTCCAAGGACCACAAGTGACCAAATCTATCTGATCGTCGTTATTGATGTCTATGGCAATAAGGTCGCTGATGGCACCAGAATGAATAAATCCTTTTCCAAAAGTGTGGCTTACATCGCTAAAGTTACCTTTTGCATCATTAAAGAATATATAGTGTTGTGGATCCCGCCCAAAATCTTGTGCGTGATATTTTGCTGTAAAAATGAGGTCTTCGGCACCGTCCTGATTCAGATCAATCGCGGTGACTTTTGACGCACTCAATTCTAGATCTCCAAAAGCCCAAAAAGCACTTTGTAATCCATTTCCGTTATTGAGGTAAAGTCTTGGTTTGAGCGGATCCCCCTGAGTAAATTCATTGCCACCACTGGCAATGACCAGGTCCATTAACCCATCTAAGTTTGCGTCTAGTGCCGCCAGTGCTGTGTCTTCGTTTAGGGCATGTTCTGCCATTAATTCGGCCCAAGATGACGTAAATTGACCATCTGACTGCTGAAGCCATATCTGGGATGCCTGGCCTTTGCCGCCAGTGAAAATAATATCCGCCAATTGATCTTGATTAAGATCGGCCACACAGAGATCTGGCCCTTCGTGCGTTAAAGCATAGGGCAGGAGGGGATTACGATTAAAATCGAGACTACCTTGTTCTTTGTGCTTGTAAGTCGTTAGGTCCTTCTGCACCCCTAACAAGTATGACGGCTTAGGTGCCACACTTAATTGCGGTTGGGATGCGTCGTATGAAAGGGTAATGGACTGGTTGGCCGCCACGTTATAGAGTGTTTGAACTCGGTTGCCCGGCCACTGGATGACCAAAGAATCGAGGCTATTGATCGTGTCAAGACCAAAGTGCAGTTCCGGGGCAACAGCAGATAAATAGCCGCGCGAGGTATAGTTTTCTCTGGTGTACTGAGCGTCTTTGTTGTAAGCGGTTACTCGGGTGCCGATTCCATTTATGTTATTTGTACTGCCTTGGAAACGAATCTTCAGGAAGTGAGCGCCAGAGGGGCTTTGATCGATATGATTTTCTAAGATAAATGCGGGTTCATTCACATTGTTGACCACCAAATCTAAATCACCATCATTGTCAAAATCGCCATAGGCTGCACCGTTACTATAACTGGGTGTTTCAGGTATCCATTGCCCAACACGATCTACAAAGGAGTGTCCTTGATGATTTTGAAATATGTAATTGGCGGAGTGTTTGGTCGGAATTTGGTCAATGAAGCTCATCGATTGTCCTGTCATGTTAGCGCCGAGTTGTTTCTGAATTTCTTCGTTAGCCACGAAATTGATGAAGTCCATGTCATTGGTTGCCCCAACAATCCCGTTAGTTACATAGAGGTCTTGATACCCGTCTTGATCAAAGTCGGCCAGCAATGGACTCCAGGACCACTCTGTCGCGGCAACCCCAGCAGCAAAACCAATCTCACTAAAAGCGCCATGACCGGTATTGAGCTGCAAGGTGTTTTGCATGAATTGATAACCATAACCATTCTTAATGAATTGGTCATAAATTTGGTAGTTAAACTCGGTTCCCGAAGTCTTGTAGGTGCTCAGGTCTTCTGGTAGCATATCAACCGAAATAATATCTGTGTGCCCATCGTTGTTGATGTCACCACTATCATTTCCCATAGAATAGTGCGTGGTATGGCTGATACTTTCGTTCTTTTGGTGAATTACTTCCTTAAATGAATTCCCTTGTTGGTTGATGTAGAGGTAATCGTTTTCGAAGAAGTCATTGCCAATATAAAGATCAGGATAGCCATCGTGGTTATAATCACTGATACTCAAACCGAGGCCATAACCAATACTGCCTTGAAAGATGCCCATTGCTTGGGTCACATCGACAAAGATCCCTTGGATATTTTCATATAGTTTGTCGCCTGAAACGTGGTCGGCTGTTTCGCGCTTAGTGCCTTTGCCGTAATTCTGATTTGGGTTGATGCTGTGATTCAATAAATAAACATCCAAATCACCATCCAGGTCATAATCAAAAAATGCAGCTTGTGTCCCGTAGCCTTTGAAATCGAGCCCGTAGTCCTTGGCTTTTTCTTCAAAAATGGGGTCACCGGATGCGTCTAGTCCTTGATGAACCAGTAGCATGTTCTGGCCGGTGAGTCGGGGATGAGCCCCTACACGGCACAAATAGATGTCCATCCATCCGTCATTATTGATATCTACAATACTTACCCCATTTGTCCAGCCCGTGGAGAAATCTGTATTGAGATTCAATGCCACTGAAGAAAACTGCATTTTCCCTAAGTTCAGATAGAGTTCTGGATGAGCTTGATTCGCGGTGAATATAATGTCAAGTCGTCCATCATTGTTAAAGTCTGCGGTGGCAACGCCACCACCGTTGTAATAATAGATGTAGTTGAGTATGTTAAGCTCGGGTGCTGTCCTGAGGGTATTAGTGAAACTAATACCTGTTTTTTCGGATGTCAGTAAGGCAAATGGCTTGATGTCTGGCTTACAACCCATTGATAATATGAGCAGCAGCCATATCAGGTGTATTGTGG
Source organism: Flavobacteriaceae bacterium UBA4022 (assembly GCA_002384055.1). GTDB lineage: Bacteria > Bacteroidota > Bacteroidia > Flavobacteriales > Flavobacteriaceae > BACL21. The sequence goes on along the minus strand of DGAU01000003.1, from coordinate 10,678 downwards.
TTGGTTTATTTTGAAAATTCATAGGCCAATAGACAGGTTTGTCCGTAAGGGGAAGATAGAGGTAAAGCGCGTTAAATAGCCTTACTGATAAATTAAAAAGATTAACAATAGGTTAAAAAAAAAGCCACCTCCGAAAGGAGGTGGCTTTTATATTTATCACATAAAGCTGATTAGTAACCAGCGTTTTGGACCAAATTAGGATTTGAAAGTAATGCGTTAACTGGAATTGGAAATAAGTTCCATTTAGTGTCCCCTACAGAAGCTGGGTTTTTAAATTCCCAATCACTAGTAAATTGACCAAAACGAACCATATCGTTTCTTCTCCAGAACTCAACGTAAAGCTCACGTCCCCGCTCAGCTAACATATCCGCTTCAGATACACTTCCAAGTGGAGAAGCTCCGCGAAGTGTTCTAAGGGTGTTAACCATAGGAGTGGCATTACCACCCATACGCATCATGGCCTCAGCTTTCATCAAGTGGGCATCAGCATAACGGAAAACGATTTCATGCGAACGGAAAGATCCACCATCATCACCAGGGTGATATTTGATGATACGGATTCCAGTGCTTTCACCATTTCCAGATAAACCTGGAAGTTCCTTAGAGAATACTAATGGATTACCGGTACGGTCTTTAAGGATTGTTCCATCCTCTTCGTACTGTTGTCCAACCAAGAAACCATAACCGATACCTAAGTTTGCCGAGTTTGAATCAGAAGCACCTGGCACATATCCACGACGCTCTTCTTGACCAGCACCGGCACTATTGTCTTCACCACCTTCGAAGCTGTCATAAAACTCAGCTAAGGTTGTGAAACCATTCCAACCTCCACCTGAGTTATCAGGAGAGTTTTGGTTGTAGTGCAGACCATTCCAGATACGGTTGCCAACACCAGCTTTGGCGTACCAAATCGTTTCTGTGTCAGGAATATCTTGCTTGAAGATATCGAAATAACCAGCTTGAGCAGCATAACCTTCGGCACTGATCGCATCAACTGCATCGATAACACCTTGGTAATTAGGCTCGCTACCGGTATAACGTTGTGCATTCAACATAACTTTGGCCAATAGGAAGTTACCCGCGGCGCGGTTAGCTCTTGAATGACCTTCTTCTGTAGGTCCAGGACCTGCAACAGGAAGGTTAGGTAGTGCTGCAGTTAGGTCATTGATGATAAAGTCATAAGCCTCGAGAGAAGACAAGACAGATGGGTTAACATCTGATCCATCTGTAGGATTACGGTATGGAGCTACACCCCACATATCAAGAACGAAGAACATACTGAAGGCACGTAAAAAACGGGCTTGAGCTTCTTGTTCTGCACTTGGGGCACTTAAAGGATCGATGATTTGAGAAGCTCTCAAAACATTTTGATTTAAGTTATTCCAAGTACCTAAGACAAATGAGTGTGTTGGACTCCAGGTGTGCGCATGAAGCGTACGCCAGATACCATTATCCCCCCAGTCAGTCCCACGAGTAGGCACTAAGGTTTCGTCTGTGGACACTTCGTTAAGGGCAAAGAAATTTCCTTGGTCACCAAGTTGTCCATAGGTGTCGTTGTATAGGTTAGTGATTGATGCATCAACATCAGCCACGCCTTCGAATACTGTAGATCCTTCTGCGATAATAGAGTCAGACTCTTCAATGGCTAGATCAGTACAGGAAACGGTCAATAAGGATAGAAACGCCGTTGCTAGAACAGGCTTCATCAATTTTATTAAGGTTCTTTTCATAATTAATTTTTTAGAATTTTGCATTAAAACCAAATGTGAATGTTCTTGGTCGTGGGTAACCCGCATAGTCAATACCAAATACTGGAAGACCATTGAGTAAATCACCACCAGCAGGAGAACTACTTACTTCAGGATCTAAACCAGAATAATCGGTGATCACGAATAAGTTTTGACCTGTAACAGACAAGACCAATGAAGAGAAGAAAGCTTCTCCAGTTACTGGCCAGTTGTAGCTCACAGTAGCATTTTGCATACGGATGAAATCACCACTTTCTAAGAAACGTGTTGAAACATCAGCAGCAGCATCAAATGATTCGCCAGCTGTAAGTACATCAGAAGTCACGTTACGACCACCACGGAAAGCACCTGCAGTAAAGAAGGCATTAGCAGTGTTGTTGTAAATATAGTGACCGAATTGACCAGCAAAATAAGTTGATACTGTCCAGTTCTTATAGTTCATAGAAGTAGATAGACCACCAGTCAAATTTGGAAGTGCACTCTTTCCTACGAAATCTTGAACGTCCGTTTGTATTGGTTGGCCTGTAGCAGGATCAAACCCTTCAAATTCACGCAAGAAATAAGAGAACAATGGCTCACCAGCTTTAAGCTTTTGAGCAAAGGCCAATGAAAGACCTTGTCCACGAATCGTACCTGCATCAAATTCTCCAGATAATTCTTCAACCATGTTCTTGTTGTAGGCAACGTTAAACGTAGCATTCCAAGTTAAGTCATCACTTGAAATCAAGTCATAACCTAAACTCAATTCAACTCCTTCGTTAACGATCTTTGAATCAGGAAGGTTAAGGAATAAAAATGGTTGTACTGAGGGTTGTGCCGCCAATACATTGAATAAAAGGTCAGAAGTTTCCTTTCGGTAAACATCGATACTACCATTCAAACGATCATCGTTAAATCCAAAATCTAAACCAGCAGCCAGTTGTAATGTTTCTTCCCACTTAAGTGCTGGGTTTGGATAAGATACGTCAACGATACCAGGTATGTTGATGTTTCCACCATCATCTGGACCACCGCCAGCGTAACGCTGTCTTTGCGTAAAGTTACCGTAACCTAAACCTTCTTGGTTACCAGTGATACCAGCACCTACACGAAGTTTTAAAGTTGAAATGTTGTCACCTACGAAATCTTCGTTGTGCATTTTCCAAGCAAAAGCTCCAGAAGGGAATGTACCGTATTGGCTATCTTCACCAAATTTTGAAGAACCGTCCATACGTACTGTAGCCGTAAATAGGTACTTATCCGCTAAAGAATAGTTAGCACGTCCAAATGCAGACTGTAATTCATCTGTATTGTCATAAGTGTCAGCAAAAAGAGACTTAACGCTTAAGTTGTTAAGATCAGTAATAAGGTCAGTTGTTACATCAGGAAACAAACGATTTACAAAGATACCACCTGTGTTACCTGCGAAACCATACTGTTGGTAGTCACCTGTAATTTTTGCTTGAACAGCATTAGCAGAGTTTTCCAATGCATCACCCATTTCGTCCATGTTTTCGGTGAAGAATCCCCATCCGTTAACATTACGACCATCTCTTTGGAAGCTTTGGTATGAGTAACCTGCTAATAGGTCCAATTTAGAATTGCCAAACTCTTTATTATAGTTTAAGGTAACTTCTAAAAGTTCACTATTGGTATTTAAGTCACTAAGAACTCCACGACCATTACCAAATGAGCCAGCACCGAAGTTACGGGCCTTAGGAGATGAAACACCGATACGCGTAGATTCAGATTGATCAAGACCAATATTTACTTTAGCGGATAAGTCAGATGTTAAATCATATTCAGCAGAAACATTAACCAACATGCGGTTTGTATTTGCTGTGTTTTGGTAATAATCCAACATTGTAGCGGGACTTAATAAACCACCAGTCCCATCAAAGTCAGGACCAGTTGGCCAAGTTGGATTCGCAGAGTATGCGGCTCCTAATAAATCACCTCGGAATCCAGCACTTGCTGCAGTAGCAGCTCCTTCATCGTTTATACGAGAGAAAGAAGACTGAACACCGATTTTTAGTTTATCATTTAAGAACCGTTGGTTCCAGTTCAAACGACCTGTGATGCGCTCAAGAGAAGAATTCTCTACAACACCAAAGTTCTTATTGTAACCAAAAGTAGCTCTTAAATTACCAGATCCGTAGTTGTTAGAGTAGGCGATGTCATTGTTGGTTGACGTCGACGTACGGAAGATATAATCTTGCCAGTTTGTGTTGGAACCGAAATCTCTTTCAGCAACGTTAAAATCAAAATCAGCTGATCTACTTAAGTATTTGTCTGCAGATAAAAGATCAAACGTCTTTGCCACAGAAGCAACACTCATAGATGAAGAGTAGTCCCAAGAACTCCCCTTAGCACCTTTTCCTGATTTAGTGGTAATGAAAACAACTCCATTTGCACCACGCGACCCATAGATAGCAGCAGCAGAAGCATCTTTCAAGATACTAATGCTTTCGATATCATTTGGATTGATAAAAGAAAGTGGGTTTTTAGCTGCTCCAGAACCAATACCAGTGTTGGCTGTTTCTGCAGAAGTGCTTCCTCCCGAAAGTGGCACACCATCAACTACAAATAATGGATTATTGTTCGAACGTACTGAACTTGCACCACGAATACGGATGTCAATTCCAGCTCCAGGTTCTCCACTACTTTGTGAAATTTGAACCCCTGCAGTTTTTCCTTGAATCAACTGCTCTGGTGAAGTGATCACCCCTTGGTTGAAGTCTTCTGAGGTTACCGCGGTTACAGATCCTGTTGCATCTTGTACGGTAGTTGTACCGTAACCAATAACAATAACTTCTGCTAATGCTTGCGCATCTTCTTGAAGGGTAACGTTGATAGTCGATTGACCATTAACGGCAGCTTCTTGTGTGGCGTAACCAATGTAACTAAATACTAAGGTAGCGTCGTTAGCGACATTACCAACAGAATAGTTACCATCGAAATCTGTTTGTGCTCCAATAGAGGTGCCATCTACGACAACGTTTACTCCGGGAACAGGACCATTAGCATCGGACACTGTCCCACTAACAGCAATTTGCGCAAATGCTGAACTACCAAGTAGTAACACTACAGGAAGTAACAACAGATTAGTTAGTAGTTTGTTTTTCATATAATTTTCGGTTTTAGGTTAATTTAGTTTTCTTTTTTAGTCGTTTTAACATATATATTATACTTCAAATGAGTCATTCAAACCGTTAGAACGCCTCATTTAAAGGTGAAATATACAATAATTTTATCAAAAAACAGTTTTCGGCAGTTTTTGAGTCCTCAAAAATAACTTTGACAAACAGCGATTAAAGGTTGTCATAGGATCTCTTAACCAGAGTTAATGTGACCATACGACAGGTTGCTTTAATGCTATCAGCCAAAGAGTAAAGAAGTTAACAAAACATAGCGTTATAGTATT
>DGAU01000003.1:0-5339 GCA_002384055.1 Flavobacteriaceae bacterium UBA4022 | reverse complement strand
ATACGAAATCGTTTTCGGCATTCATGCCAAAAAAGTTTAGGATCAAAAAGAGATCGCTAATTTGAAGTTTTTAGTGATATTTGACATGAAGAACAAAATAGGGGAACGATGAAAGAAGTCACATTAAAACAAATTGCAGAAAATCTTGGGATTTCTATTACCACAGTTTCCAAGGCGTTAAAAGACTATAAAGATGTCAGCAAGGCAACAAAAGCGGCGGTTAAGGCCGAGGCAAAACGCCTCAATTTCACGCCTAATTCATTTGCCGTTAATTTAAGAACCAAAGAATCAAAAACGGTTGGCCTGATCATTCCCGAAGTCGTTCATCACTTTTTCTCTAGTGTCATTAATGGAATTATTGATAAGGCTGAAAAAAAAGGTTATCTGGTGATCATTTTACAATCTAATGAATCCTATAAACTTGAGAAAAAGCAAGTAGAACTGCTCATCAGTAAGCGCGTTGATGGAATCATGATCTCGATGGCTAATACTACGGTCGATGTGGGCCACCTCAACCACATTAGAGATTTGAAAATTCCTTTAGTTATGTTCGACAAAATATCAAAGTTAGTGGCCTGTTCGAAGGTCATTATCAATGATAGGATGGCTGCCTATGAAGCCACCAAGCACCTTATTGATTCTGGTTGCAAGCGCATCGCCCATTTTCGCGGGGCACTGCTGCCGCAAAACAGCATAGACCGCTTCTTGGGTTATAAAAAAGCTTTGGAAGATCATGGACTGACCTTTGACCCTGCACTGGTATATATTTGTGAAAATGTGGATTACGATAATGGCCGATCAGCGGCACTGCAACTTATCGCAGATGGTCACAAGATTGATGGTCTTTTTGCTATAACGGATATGGCGGCTGCCGGTGCGATCACCGTCTTTAAAGAACGCAACATCAATGTGCCTGACGATATTTCTGTGATGGGCTTTAGCAATTGGTTTTTATCTCAAGCCATAACACCTGCCTTAAGTACGGTGGATCAGCCGGGTTATGAAATGGGTAAGAAATCCTTCAAATTACTATATAAAGAAATGAGGGCCAAGAGGGAAGATCGGTATTTAGAGCCAGTTATCAGAGTTCTAGAGACCAAAATCATCAAACGTCAATCTACTAAATAAATGGAAATGAAGTTGTCTCAGTTTTTGCGTTTATGGGGCCTAATTATGATTCTATCAGTGTTCTACTCATGCACTAATGTTAATACAAATCGTGACAAAGCATCTGCCTTTCCAGAACCCTACCGTCCACAGTTTCACTTTACGCCTCCATCTCAATGGATGAATGACCCGAATGGTTTGGTGTATCATCAAGGGGTTTATCACTTATTCTATCAGCATTACCCGGACAGTACAGTCTGGGGGCCCATGCATTGGGGACATGCGGTAAGCTCTGATTTGATAAAGTGGCAGCACAAACCCATTGCTCTTTATCCCGATGAATTGGGGCTGATATTTTCGGGTAGTGCCGTGGTCGATGTAGCTAATAGCTCAGGTTTTGGCACGTCTGAAAACCCGCCATTAGTCGCTATTTTTACCTACCATCTTATGGATGGGGAGCAGGCCGGGCGAAAGGATTTTCAGACTCAAGGCATTGCTTATAGCCTTGACAACGGTGAGCGCTGGGTCAAATACGAAGAAAATCCTGTGATTCAGAATAACGATATTAAGGATTTTAGAGACCCAAAAGTATTTTGGCATGAGCCAACACAGCAATGGATTCTAACTTTGGTTGCCGGAGATCACGCCAAATTTTATAAATCTACCAATCTCAAAGACTGGACATTGCTCAGTGAGTTTGGGAAAACACAAGGCGCTCACGGTGGTGTCTGGGAATGTCCTGACTTATTTGAGTTGCCTGTTGCGGGCAGCCAAGAAAAAAAGTGGGTCCTACTCATCAGCATGAATCCTGGTGCGCCTAATGGTGGCTCGGGGACTCAATATTTTGTTGGTGATTTTGATGGAACATCATTTACAACAGACCAGACAAATGCACGATGGATTGATCAAGGCCGAGATAATTATGCAGGAGTGACCTTCAATAACATGCCCAACGACGAGCGGGTCTTTATAGGTTGGATGAGTAATTGGGATTATGCGCGGACCACACCAACCGAAGTTTGGCGCAGTGCGATGACCCTTCCTCGATCCATATCGTTACATCAAGATAGTATCGGCTTTTATATAAAGAACTATCCCGTGAGTCAGTTATCTTCTATTACTTCAGTGACCTTTGAAGAGAAAGCCGTTTTATTGACCGAACCATTTGAGTTGACACAGGACAATTTTAATCAATCTGAATTAAGGTTTGACATGCTTTTGTCAGAGCCGCTCAAGCTTACCTTGAGTAATGATTTAGGAGAGCAAGTCGTTTTAGAAATGGATCCCGAACGGCGTATGTTGCGTTTTGACAGAACCCAGTCTGGGTTGGTGGACTTTGACCAAAAGTTTGCTTTGGGTGTTCAGAAACAAAGTTACCATAACGCAAATGAGTTGGCTGAATTACGGATTATTATGGATGCCTCTTCAATCGAAATATTTATTGACAAGGGACGCTATGTCTTTACCAACCAGATATTCCCAACTGCACCTTACACAAGGATCACATTAACGGGTAATCCTAGTACTGTTTTAAAGGATTTTAAAATAAATAAACTCACCTCAATTTGGCATCATGAATAAAATATTTATCTGGTCCATGACCGTTGCGCTAGCTGGTTTCCTCTTTGGTTTTGATACCGTTGTGATCAGCGGCGCAAATAAACCCCTTCAAGAACTATGGGGGCTATCTCCATTCATGCACGGCACCTTTATAATGAGTATGGCCCTGTGGGGCACTGTTTTAGGGTCCCTCATGGGCGGAATACCGACTCAGCAGTTGGGGCGGAAAAAAACCTTGTTTTGGATTGGTGTGCTGTTTTTTGTTTCGGCCTTGGGCAGTGCCTTAGTTTCAGACCCGTATCTATTTTCATTCTTTAGATTTATTGGAGGCGTCGGCGTAGGGGTTTCGTCTGTGGCAGCACCTATATATATATCTGAAATCACTTCCTCAGACAAAAGAGGCCAGTTGGGCGCGTTATATCAATTTTGTTTGGTCTTTGGTATTATGGTTGCTTTTATTTCGAATTGGGCGCTAAAAGGAGTTGATGGCATGAACGATTGGCGATGGATGTTAGGGGTTGAGGCCATTCCGGCTTTAGCTTATACACTCATGGTTCTGAAGGTACCGCATAGCCCGAGGTGGCTGGTATTGCAGAAAGGCGATGATCAACAGGCACTATCTATTTTAACGGTCATCTATGGAAAACTGGAAGTGGCAAAAAAGCATTTGACTGAGATAAAATTAGACGCAGAAGCATCTAGGGGAAGCGATCGTTTATTTCAAAAAAAATATAAAAAAGTACTGTATTTAGGATTCTTAATAGCCTTTTTCAATCAGCTGTCTGGAATTAATTTTGTACTGTATTATGCCCCACAAATTTTGGAGCAAGCAGGACTCGGTGGAGGCGACTCATTGTTGAACTCAATAGCCATTGGCATCGTCAACTTGATATTCACCTTAATAGGGGTGCGTCTGATTGATCGCCTTGGGCGCCGACAATTGATTATTATAGGTTCTATTGGCTATATATTTAGCCTTATTATGGTAGGGATCTGCTTCCAATATAATTTAAGTCCTACCGCACTGATAACTTTTATTTGTTTGTTTGTAGCGTCTCATGCTATTGGTCAAGGAGCCGTCATCTGGGTGTTTATTTCTGAGATATTTCCCAATCGCGTACGCTCGTACGGACAGAGTTGGGGCACAGGTACTCATTGGGTTTTTGCCGCCATCATTACCATGATTACGCCTTATTTCATCGATGATAACGAAGGTATTTTTAGAGGCAACTTGGAAGTGATTTATTATTTCTTTGCCGGAATGATGGTGCTTCAGTTGTTGTGGGCCTTTTTCAAGATGCCCGAAACCAAAGGGATTTCCCTAGAAGACTTAGAAAAGAATTTGGTGGATCATGATGCCTAAAGGAGCTGCCGTTGTTTGTTATGGAGAATTATTGTGGGATGAACTGCCGCAAGGACGCATCATTGGGGGAGCGCCCTTTAATGTAGCCCAGCGTCTTCATAGCCTTGGCGTAGCGGTCACCATGATCAGCAGTGTGGGTGGCGATGATTTAGGGCGTCAAGCCCTTGAGATTGTCCGAGAACAAGACATGCCGATCAAACATATTCAGACACATAAGCATTGGGCTACAGGAACGGTACAAGTTGCCTTAAATGAAGCAGGTTCTGCCTCTTATACAATTCTGGAACCTGTTGCGTGGGATGGTATTGAATTGACTCCGGCACTCATGCAACAGACGAAGGACTGTGAGTTGTTTATTTTTGGTAGTCTAGCGGCACGTCACCAAAAAAGCCGAAGCACTTTGGAGGAACTTGTTGCATTGGCAAGGGATTCCGTGTTTGATGTCAACTTGCGACCCCCGCACTATGATCTTTCTTGGATCATGAAGATGATTGCAATGGTTTCTGTAGTGAAATTTAATGATGAAGAATTGGCGCTTATTTTTGAAGCGCGTCATGGTCAAAAGGGCAGTATACACCAGCAATTAGATTGGTTGTTGCATCTTGACCCAGATAAGATTTGGTGCGTCACGTTAGGGGCTCATGGGGCCCAATTGTATGTCAATGGTGCGTGGTATAAGCATTCTGGTTATCAGGTTGAAGTAGCCGACACTGTTGGTGCGGGTGATACTTTTTTGGCGACTTTGATTAAAGGGTTATTATTGAATAAGCGGCCCCCAGAAGATGCTTTAGATCAGGCAGTGGCCTATGGCGCTGTCGTGGCTTCAAAAACTGGAGCTAATGCGCGCGTTACTGCGCAGGATATAACCGATTTGACCCTCTGCGGTTAGGACGCATTATGTTCTTTATAAAATCATTTTTTTATTTTGCGAACGGTAAAATAAATTTATATTTGCACCCGCCGCAAGGCGAGTTTTGCTGAAGAGCAAAAGGTACCTTAGCTCAGTTGGTAGAGCAACGGACTGAAAATCCGTGTGTCCCTGGTTCGATTCCTGGAGGTACCACAAAATTATCCCGTAACTCATTTATAAACAATGATTTACGGGTTTTTTGGTTTTTAGAGTTGCTCCAAAGGTTGCTCGGGAGGTTGCTCCGCAGGTTTAATTCCTTGTTATTTGGTTTGATCTCTCTTTACTAATTTATTACAATTAAGTCATTATACTGTTGATTTCTATCTACTTATAGTAAAAGTCAATCAAAACAGATTAGCCGAAAATTAATTTTAATAACCCTCAAAGCTTAAATAATCA
>DGAU01000011.1:148964-173011 GCA_002384055.1 Flavobacteriaceae bacterium UBA4022 | reverse complement strand
ATTCGAACCTGCGACCTCCTGCTCCCAAAGCAGGCGCGATAACCGGGCTACGCTACACCCCGTAAAATTATGTTGTAATTTCACAGTTACATTGCGGAGAGACAGGGATTCGAACCCTGGCAACGGTTACCCGTTGACAGATTAGCAATCTGCTCCATTACCACTCTGGCACCTCTCCTGTCTATGATTAAGATCGTAGCATTTTTTCAATGCGGTTGCAAATGTAATTTTATAAACCCAATATCACAAAATTTATAGGGCGTTTTTTTACATTTTTTCAATATATATTTTACTCAGGATATGCGACCCTCAGATGGTACATATTGTTGAGTTTCTTTTTCAATACTTTCTTAATAAGCTCAATCTCTCTAAGGGTAATATGGGCATTGTTAAATTGCCCCTGATCCATCTGCATCCCAACAATCGACTCCACGAAATCATTTATTTTTGCCGAAGTCGGCTCTTTAAGACTCTTACTGGCCGCCTCAACGCTATCAGCCATCATCAGGATCGCTGTTTCCTTCGAAAAGGGCTTTGGTCCTGGGTATCTAAATTCAGTCTCTAAGGCGCTCCCGTTGCGGTCCATTTCCTTTCGATAAAAATAATAAACCAGATTGGTTCCGTGGTGGGTGCGGATAAAATCGATGATGCGATCAGGTAATTTGTTTTTGCGCGCAATCTCTACACCCTTAATGACATGATTAATGATAATGGTGGCACTTTCGCGCGGCTCCAGCTCTTCAAGGGTATTGATCGAATTGACTTGATTTTCAGTAAAGTTGGTGGGGTTGCTCATCTTACCAATATCATGATACAAAGCCCCTACCCTTACCAGCATACTGTTGGCGCCTATTTCATTGGCAGCGGCCTCAGCCAAATTAGCCACATTAAGCGAGTGATGGAACGTTCCTGGCGCCTTGTCTGATAATTCCTTTAAAAGCGGCGTATTGGTGTTGCTGAGTTCCAGCAGAGACACCTCCGAGACCAAGCCAAATACTTTCTCGTAGGCGTAGATAAGCGGAAAGGCAAATAAGGTGATGAGTCCACAAATAATGAAATAAACAAAGTTCTGCAGCGCGATACGCTCCAACGAACCCTCTTGTACAATAAAAAAGGCCAGATAGCCCACAATGTAAATCGCCGTGATTTGTCCTACAGAGATAAAAAGGTTGGCCCGCTTAGAGAGTTCCGAAACAGTCAGTATGGTCACAATACCCGCAATGATTTGCAAAAACATAAACTCAAAGCTATTGGGCACAATAAAGCCCAGCAACAATATCGTCAACACATGGACAAATAGCCCCAGACGCGCATCAAAGAAACTCTTTAAGATAATGGGCAGGGTGCACAACGGAATCAAATAGACAAAGGAAGCGTCGTATTTCACCACGATGGTTGTGACAAACACCATGAGTAATATGTTGATGAATATAAAACTCACCTTGGTGTTGTTCTCAAAAATTTCTGATCGGTACTTTCTTAGAAACAAAAACAACATCATAAAAACCAGCGAAACCAGCAGCGCATAACCAAACACCAACCAGTAGTAATTGCTTTGGCTCCATACTTGGCTCTGAAACTGATCCTTGAGCGAGGTCAGGCGCTGAAACTTGTCCCCCTCGACCACTTCACCCTTGGCAATGATGCGCGCACCCTTCTCGACCATCCCGTTGTTGGGATTGATTTCATTAAGGGCTTGCTCTATAGACACGTTGGTCAAAACGGAGTTGTAGGTAATGTTATCCTGAACTACGGTATTGATGATCCGGCGAAAGACACCACTCATCTCAGTCATGTTTTGGGTGGCCTTATCGACCAGCCCATTGAGCTCTTCGCGTTCGATCAATCGAGAATATACCGTTTCACGAACCTGGTTGTCGGTCTTCAGATAGACCCTTTGCTCGGGCAGATAGTCATCGCCGCTTGCGTTCAGGACCCCGGTTTTATAGATTTGATTCACCAAGTTCAAGCCCCGCTCCTTTGCCCTGTTCTTGGGCGTATTCCAAAGGCTATCTTGATAACTCAAGTCCAATAGGGCGCTAAAATCTTTTAATGCCTCCAAAGGCACATCAATATCCACATCAAAATAAGGCACCGCATTGCGCCTGATTTGCTCCCGCTCCTGATCCAGAGCGTCTTTATCTTTTTTGAGGGTAAAGTTAAACGGGGCGTAGAGATTTTCGTATTGCCAGGGTTTCCCTTTCTGAAACTGGTATTTAAATTGTCCCCCCTTAGGCAACATATAGATGACTAAAACAATCGTCAACCCAAACAAAAACAATTTGTAAATATTGGATTGGTTTCGTGTCAAAAAAATAATAACCTGCTTCATAAAAACCTGATGTTTGGTAAAGGTAATCATTCGCCTTCATATATCATATTGGGGGTTTTACTCAATTCATAATCTCATTTTTAATGCTTATTTTAGCCTAACTAAACCTTACCCATGATTCATAAAGTTGTTATTGTTTCCGCTGTCAGAACCCCAATCGGTAGTTTTTTGGGCGGACTTTCGTCACTTACGGCACCGCAATTAGGGACCATCGCCATCAAAGGTGCCCTAGACAAAATAAACCTAGACCCCAAACTGGTTTCTGAAGTTTTCATGGGCCATGTGGTTCAGGCCGGCGCAGGTCAAGCACCTGCACGCCAAGCCGCGCTCCATGCCGGAATCCCCAATACAGTCCCCTGTACAACAGTAAACAAGGTCTGTGCCTCGGGCATGAAAGCCGTGATGCAGGCTGCTCAAGCCATTGCTTTGGGCGATGCAGAAGTGGTTGTCGCCGGTGGCATGGAAAGCATGAGTAATATTCCGCATTACTTATCGATGCGCCAAGGCACCAAGTTTGGTCCAGCGACACTGATTGACGGGCTTCAAAAAGACGGATTGGTCGATGCTTACGACCAACATGCCATGGGGATCTTTGCCGACACCTGTGCCACAGAGTACAATTTCTCACGCCAAGACCAAGACGCCTTCGCCATAAACTCTTACGAGCGTTCTGCAGCCGCATGGGCCGATGGACGCTTCGACAATGAAGTGGTTCCGGTTTCGGTACCCCAGCGACGAGGTGAACCCATTATCGTGTCTCAGGACGAAGAATATCAAAATGTTCGCATCGACAAAATACCCAGCCTGCGGCCTGCCTTTACCAAAGACGGCACCGTGACCGCAGCTAATGCATCAACCATCAATGATGGCGCTGGAGCAATGATTCTCATGTCCGAGACCAAAGCCAAAGAATTGGGCCTTACCCCACTTGCGGTGATTTGTAGTTATGCCGATGCAGCTCAAGAACCCCAGTGGTTCACCACAGCACCAGCCAAGGCGTTGCCTTTGGCTCTAAGCAAAGCCAACCTCAGCTTGGATGACATCGACTTTTTTGAATTCAACGAAGCGTTTTCGGTGGTTGGCCTGGCCAATATGAAAATTCTCGACCTACCGATAGAAAAAGTTAACATCAATGGAGGCGCCGTATCACTGGGCCACCCACTGGGCTGCAGCGGTGTTAGGATCTTGATTACCTTGATAAACGTATTGCACCAACAATCAGGGCGCTATGGTGCAGCAGCCATATGTAATGGCGGGGGTGGCGCGTCCGCAATGATCATCGAACGGGCTTAAATAGTTTTAGCAACATGAAGTACGGCATTTGTACATTAAGTATTGTTCCACTCAGAGCAGAACCTTCGGACAAAAGTGAGCTCGTATCACAAGTGCTTTATGGTGAATTATTCAAAATATTAGAGCAACGCAAAAAATGGGTCAAAATTCGTCAAGAATATGACGGTTATCAAGGTTGGATCGACCGCAAACAGTACACCCAAATCAGTGAAGACGATTTTAAACAAAGCCTTAAGATCCCAGAGGTTTACTGTGCGGATCTCGTTGATTTCGTGAGCCAAGAAGACGGCGGTTTGCGTTCGGTTGTGATGGGCAGCGCCTTGCAACACCTCAATGTGTTAAACCATCAATTTGAAGGCAATAATCTCGCAGGCCCTTTCCAATCAAGACAACGCCTGATACAAACCGCCCTTCTCTATATCAATACGCCCTATTTATGGGGTGGCAGAACGCCATTTGGTATTGACTGTAGCGGATTTACCCAACTGGTCTACAGGCTCAATCATTTGGCTTTGCCACGTGATGCCAAGGATCAAGCCAAGCTTGGCGAAGTCCTGAGCTTTATCGAAGAAAGTACTCCAGGTGATTTGGCATTTTTCGATAACGCAGAAGGACTCATTATCCACGTAGGCATTATTATGGAAGACCACTATATCATCCACGCTCATGGCCAGGTCCGTATCGATCGTCTGGACCAAACCGGCATCTTCAATACAGAGACTAAAACCCATACCCACAAACTTCGAGTCATCAAGAAAATCATTCCATAAAAAAAAGGCCTCGATATACGAAGCCTTTTTTTGTAACTCATTTAGAATGATTTAATTACCACTCATTGTCTCTATTTTTGCTTTAGCTGCCTTGTATTGTGTATTCATGCCTAATTGACTGTATAAATTCATGAGCGTACGCAACACTTCAACGTTCTCTGGAACAGTTACTGAGGCCGCTTCAAGATAAGGCAACGCCTCCCGATACATTCCGCGACGCTCCTCTTTGAGCGCGTCATAACGCAAATTATCAGCGCGTGACGTCCCTAAGTTATTCATCTCTTCGACAAGAGCGCCCTCTCCTTGCAAGATAATAGAAGCCATGTTGATTTGCGCATAAGCATATTCAGGCTCGAGCTCTAGGGCTTTGCCGTAGTAAGTTTTAGCATCTTCATTATTGCCCATCTGCATGGCACTCACCCCTAAATTATAATACAGTTCAGGGTTGTTTGGATCGGTCTGGATCACCTCTTGCATGACACTGCTGTATTTGACCATGTCTCCCATTTTATAGGCCAAATCTGCCTCAGAGCGCATCAAATTGGTGTCTTCAGGATTCGCAGCACGAGCTCGTTTCATCAGGGCGACAGCTTCATCGTCCATCCCTTTATTGATATAGATCAATGTAACCTTTTGCAACAAATCGGATTCTACAGAAGCTGTTGTGCTGTCCACAGAATCGACATAAAGACCAAAACGCACTGCTGCGTCACGCTCTTCCTTCGACCCAAATAAAACAGATTCACCATTCTCTTTGCTCGAGGCGTAATACTCTTGACGCACACCAGTGTAGCCCATATCCAACAGTTGGTTGTAGTAAACTAAGGCTTGATCAAAAAACCCGCCATTGACTAAGTTTCCAGCGGCATAATACAAGAATGACGTGTCTGTTGCACTCAGCTTATAACCATCCGCAAGCAATTGAGCGGCTTTTTGGTAGTTTTGTGTATTCTGGGCCTCAATCGCTTTACTCACAAAAACACCCTTTACGGTACCTATGATACGGTCGTAACGGACTTGTTCCTCGCTATTAAGCGTTCTGCCTTGTGCTGTTTTTAAAGCGTTTATAGCCATATTGAGTTTATTGTCGGCCACATCTTCGCCAGCCCCTAAAAGCGCCTCTGATTTGGCCAAATAAAACTGATTGACCAGTCCCGCATCAGCACCTGCCAGGAGTCCCTCGGCCTGATTCAAGAATTCAAGCGCTTCCGAATAGTTACTGCCGGTCAATGCCTTTTCTGCTTTCTTGATTTCCTTTTTTTGCCCGAAGGCCACGGTGGTCAGAGCCAACGCCACTATCACTATGTATTTGTTCATCATTTTTAAGCTTAATTATTCGTCGTTTTGATTATTGTTTTGTTCGTTATTGTTTTCTGGAACCTCCCCTATAGAGTCGTCGGTATGTTCTCCATCCTGCGCTTCGCCTTCCAGCACAACCTCATCATGCATGACCTTGGCCACAGCAGCAATAGAGTCGTCCTCACGGACTTTGATCAAACGCACGCCTTGAGTGGCACGCCCCATCACACGCAGATCCTCTACAGCCATTCTAATGGCGATTCCTGATTTATTGATGATCATGAGGTCATCCAAATCCGAAACGTTCTTTATGGCTACCAAATCACCTGTTTTGTCTGTAATATTGATGGTTTTAACTCCTTTACCACCGCGATTGGTGATGCGGTAATCTTCGATGCTTGAGCGCTTGCCGTAACCGTTCTCGGTCACCACTAAGATGTCAGATGCGTCACCATCTACAGCAATCATGCCAATTACTTCGTCTTTGGCATGACCCAGTGTGATGCCACGCACCCCAGAAGCACCGCGACCCATAGGTCTGGTTTTTTCTTCTTCAAATCGGATGGCTTTACCCGAGCGCACTGCAATCATCACTTGGCTATCACCTGTGGTGAGCTTAACCTCGAGCAATTCATCACCGTCTTTGATGGTGATGGCGTTAATCCCATTGGTACGAGGTCTTGAATACTGCTCTAAAGTTGTTTTCTTGACCTGCCCCATTTTGGTTACCATGATCAGGTAATGGTTATTGATATACTCTTGATCCTTAAGATCCTGAGTACAGATAAAGGCCTTAACCTTGTCATCTTGCTCAATATTGATCAGGTTTTGAATCGCACGCCCTTTGGAGGTCTTACTGCCTTCTGGTATTTCAAATACACGCATCCAAAAACATTTCCCTTTTTGGGTAAAAAACAACATGTATTGGTGGTTGGTTCCCACGAATAAGTGCTCCAAAAAGTCTTCATTTCGGGTAGATGAAGCTTTCTGCCCCACACCACCACGATTTTGTGTTTTGTATTCAGTAAGCGGTGTACGCTTGATATACCCCGCATGGCTTATGGTAATAACAACCTGCTCATCCGGAATCAAATCTGTAATGCTCACATCTCCACCAGCATATTCGATTTGAGAACGACGCACGTCACCATATTTCTCTTTGATTTCAACAAGCTCTTCTTTTATGATCGCCATACGACGCTCTTTTTTGTCGAGTATGTCTTTGTAATCCTGGATGGTTTTCATCAACTCATCATACTCACTGCGTAACTTATCCTGCTCGAGACCGGTCAGTTGACGCAAACGCATTTCTACAATGGCTTTGGCTTGTATTTCAGACAACTTGAAGCGGTCGATCAACTTGATCTTGGCCTCGTCAGCATTCGCTGAAGACCGGATCAAGGCAATCACTTCGTCTATATGATCCGAAGCGATAATCAGACCCTCTAAGATATGGGCCCGCTCGTCTGCCTTGCGCAACAAGTATTCTGTGCGGCGTGTGACCACTTCATGACGGTGCTCCACGAAATAGTGGATCAATTCCTTAACGTTCAATAACCGTGGACGTCCATTAACTAAGGCGATATTATTGACACTAAAGCTCGACTGCAATGCTGTATACTTATATAGCATGTTCAGCACAATATTTGGCACCGCATCACGCTTGAGGATATACACCACGCGCATTCCATTACGGTCCGATTCGTCCCGAATGTTACTGATGCCCTCTATTTTCTTATCGTTGACCAAATCGGCAGTCTTCTTGATCATGTCCGCCTTGTTGACTTGGTATGGAATTTCCGAAACGATGATGCACTCACGCCCATCCACTTCTTCGAACTGCGCCTTTGCCCGCATCACGATGCGGCCACGGCCGGTCATAAAGGCCTCTTTGACTCCTTCATAACCATAAATAACTCCTCCCGTCGGGAAATCCGGCGCTTTGATATGTGTGATCAACTCTTCGATCTCAATGTCCTTATTTTCGATATAGGCTATGGTGCCATCCACCACTTCAGACAAATTGTGTGGCGGCATGTTGGTTGCCATTCCCACAGCAATACCAGAAGCCCCGTTGATCAATAGACCAGGTACTTTGGTAGGCAGCACAGTTGGTTCGTACAATGTGTCGTCAAAATTGAGCTTAAGATCCACCGTCTCTTTATCGATATCCGCAAGCATGTCTTCGGATATTTTTTGCATTCTTGCTTCCGTATAACGCATCGCTGCAGGGCTATCTCCATCGATAGAACCAAAGTTTCCTTGGCCATCGACCAGCATATAACGCAAACTCCATTCTTGAGCCATACGTACCATTGCATCATAAACCGAAGTATCACCATGTGGGTGGTACTTTCCAAGAACTTCTCCGACAATACGCGCTGATTTTTTATGCGCCGTATTGGCACGAACACCGAGTTCATGCATGCCAAATAACACCCTGCGGTGTACTGGTTTCATCCCATCACGCACATCAGGTAGCGCACGTGACACAATGACCGACATCGAATAATCGATGTAGGCCGATTTCATTTCATCCTCAATATTGATCGGGATCAACTTTTCGCCTTCAGCCATAACTGTTTAGAGTAATTATTAATGATTCAAACTAACGACACAATATACATCAATTTTGCAGCCTTTATAGGCCTTAGAGCCCTGTTTATTCCTTTATTTATTAACAATAATCAGGCGCTTTTCCGTTAATAACTATCCCTAAATAGATTTTGATATTTAGGATAAATTTCATCCATTTACTCAACCGGTCAAAGTCTGGCATTTGTTTTGCTGGAGTCACGGCAAATAACCCCTTCGGCCTCGCCTTTAATGTGGCTTTTAAAAACGATCCTATGGAAGATAATTTTTCACCAAGAGTTAAAGATGTTATTGCCTTCAGCAAAGAAGAAGCCCTGCGTCTTGGCCATGATTTTATCGGCACAGAACACCTGATGCTTGGACTCCTGCGTGATGGCAACGGCAAGGCTATAAGTATTTTAAATGCTTTGGATGTAGACCTGAATCATTTGCGTCGTAAGGTCGAGATTTTGAGCCCGGCCAGCGCCGAAGGAACCCTTACCCCCCAGGACAAAAAGAACTTACACTTGACCCGCCAGGCAGAACGCGCACTCAAAACTACTTTTTTGGAAGCCAAACTATTCCAAAGCACTTCGATCAATACCGCTCATTTACTCTTGTGCATATTGCGTAACGAAAATGACCCCACCACAAAACTCCTCCACAAAATGAATGTGGATTATGATGGTGTCAAGGAAGAATTCAAAGACATGCTCGTAAAAGACGACGATTATATAGAGCCGACCAGCCAAGCCTTTTCAGATTCCGACGAGGCCTCTTCAGATCAAGAATCTGATCAACTGTTTACCGGCAACAGTGGTAACAAAGGGCAGAAGAAGTCTAAAACACCTGTTCTGGATAATTTCGGGCGTGATTTAACAGCCTTAGCCGAAGAAGGAAAGCTTGACCCTGTCGTGGGTAGAGAAAATGAAATACAGCGCGTCTCTCAGATTTTGAGTCGCCGCAAAAAAAACAATCCACTCCTTATCGGAGAACCTGGTGTGGGTAAATCGGCCATTGCCGAAGGACTCGCCCTAAGAATCATCCAACACAAAGTGTCACGAATTCTCTACGACAAACGCGTGGTCACCTTGGATCTGGCCAGTTTGGTTGCCGGCACAAAATACCGCGGCCAATTTGAAGAACGGATGAAAGCCGTGATGAATGAGCTAGAAAAAAACGACGACATTATTTTGTTTATTGACGAAATCCACACCATTGTAGGTGCTGGTGGCGCAGCAGGCTCATTAGATGCCTCTAATATGTTTAAGCCGGCCTTAGCGCGAGGTGGAATACAATGTATTGGGGCCACTACCCTCGACGAATACCGCCAGTACATCGAAAAAGATGGGGCTTTAGAGCGCCGCTTCCAAAAAGTCTTAGTCGAACCCACAACAGTCGACGAGACCATCGAAATTTTAAAAAACATCCGGGACAAATATGAGGCCCACCACAATGTCAGCTACACAGACGAAGCACTTTTGGCCTGTGTTAAGCTCACCAACCGCTACATGAGCGAACGCTTTTTGCCAGATAAAGCTATTGATGCTCTGGACGAAGCTGGATCACGCGTGCACATCAACAACATTCATGTGCCCGAAAAAATACTAGAGATCGAAGCTAAGCTCGACCAAGTGCGCGAACACAAGAATTCGGTAGTTAAGAAGCAAAAATATGAAGAAGCCGCCAAGCTGCGAGACGACGAAAAAAGCTTAGAAAAAGAACTCAGCATCGCACAGGAAGCCTGGGAAGCAGAATCCAAACTCCACCGCGAAAAAGTGACTGAAGATGACGTTGCGCAAGTCGTGGCGATGATGACTGGGGTCCCCGTGCGGCGCATCAACCAAAACGAAAGCACTAAATTATCTGCCCTGCCCGAGCGCATCAAAGGCAAAGTCATTGGCCAAGACGAGGCCGTAGCCAAAGTCACCAAAGCCATTCAGCGCAATAGAGCCGGACTAAAAGATCCTAATAAGCCCATTGGCTCCTTTATTTTCTTAGGACAAACTGGTGTGGGCAAAACACAATTGGCCAAAGTACTGGCCCGTGAATTATTTGACAGCGATACCGCCCTCGTACGCATTGACATGAGTGAGTATATGGAGAAATTTTCCATCTCTAGACTCATCGGAGCACCTCCAGGATATGTGGGCTATGAAGAAGGTGGCCAACTGACCGAAAAAATAAGACGCAAGCCCTACGCGGTATTGCTTCTGGACGAGATTGAAAAAGCACATCCCGACGTGTTCAATATGTTGCTTCAGGTTCTGGACGATGGATACATCACCGACAGCCTCGGGCGTAAGATTGACTTTAGAAATACCATCATCATCATGACCTCGAATATTGGGTCACGCACCCTCAAAGACTTTGGCCAAGGTGTGGGCTTTGGTACAGCAGCCAAAACATCTCAAGCAGATGCCAATGCCAAGAGCGTGATTGAAAATGCGTTAAAAAAGGCCTTCGCTCCTGAATTTTTAAACCGGATCGACGACGTCTTGATATTCAACAACCTTGAAAAAGAGGACATCCACAAAATCATCGACATCGAACTCGAAAAATTATTTGCACGGATCACAGATCTGGGGTATCACCTTGAGCTGACCGATAAGGCCAAAGATTATATTGCCGAGAAGGGTTTTGATAAAAAATATGGAGCACGTCCACTCAACCGGGCCATTCAGAAATACGTCGAAGATGCGTTGGCGGAAGAAATCATTAATGCCAACCTCTCGGAAGGGGATGCGATAAAAATGGATTTGAATCCTGCCGATAACACACTAAAAGTCACGGTCAAAAAATCTCCGAAGAAAAAGACAGAGTCGTAAACCGATATAACATTGACAACGGTATTTGACTACTTAGTCGACCATAAATTTAAGCGTGACCCAAGAGCCTCTTTGGTCACGCCCATGGACAAAATATAAGCCATTATTAAGGGACTCCAGTGGCCACTCAAGTGAAGGTTCCTGCTCATGAAGCAACGTATTGATTGTCCGGCCACGTATATCCGTCAACATCAATGTTTTTAGATCCTGGGTGTTGATCAAAGACAAAACCCCCGTATTTTTATGATAGATGCCCTGAAGCTTGGGCTGCACTTTTAGATCAGGCTGGCCCAACAAGGGCGCACAGCTACTTATTGAATCTAAATTGACATAAAACGGAGTCCCGTTTTTGAAAAAACAACTCAAAGCCCCTACCTGGTTGATATCAGGAAAACCACTCGGCGCGTTGATCAGAGACAACGAACCTACTCCTTCAACCCAAACGCATGTATTGGTACTGACCGTATTGGATGTGCTGGGACTCAGATAAAAGTGTCGGTAATCATTTCCATCAACTAAAGGCCTGGGTATAATACTGTCCACTTTATAATATCCAGCATCTTCATAAAAAGGCGTGATAGGGTTTTTCATGTCTATAGAATCGCCGACCCCCAAGGAAAAATCGTAAAGCAAGTATTCTCTTGAGGAGCCGTTTGCTTGAGCTATTCTCAAAAAGACTTGCCGTAATCCTTGATTTTCGCGCAACCAGAAGGAACGAGAAATATAATGATAGCCATCCAAAACTTTATAAAAGGTGTTGTTCACAATGGTATCGCCATTGGTAAAATAAGTATCCGTGAGACAGCCAAAATAACAATTGGTGAAATGCCATTCATTAAAACCGTTCAGTAGTGGTTCGTACTGTTGGCTATGGATTTTGGCTTGACCAAAAATCGCAAAAACAGCAATCAAAAAACCCGTCAGGTTTTTTCTATAAGACTTAGCGATAGAGCTCATCTGGGTCAATGTTTAAATGTTCTAGGAACTGTATGGCATTGTGTATGTCCGTACTCAGAATGCGGTCCTGCTCCACAATCGGGACATCTGCTCGAAAGACTTTGAGTACAGAAGCCAAAAAATCAGAAGTTGCATGTGTTGTTCTGAAATACATGGCCTGAGAAGCGTTAATGAGTTCAATAGCCAATACAGTGGTGAGGTTGGTCAAAATCTGATCGCATTTGGTCGCTGCATTAGCCCCCATACTTACATGATCCTCTTGACCATTTGAAGAAACAATGGAATCTACCGACGCCGGCGTTGCCAATTGCTTGTTTTGACTCACGATACTCGCCGCAGTATACTGAAGGATCATCAATCCGCTATTGAGCCCTGGGTTTTGGACCAAAAATGCTGGCAAACCTCTTGTTCCACTAATTAATTGATAGGTGCGGCGCTCTGAAATATTACCTAATTCAGCCATGGCAATGGCCATAAAGTCCAGGCCGAGTGCTAAAGGCTGACCATGAAAATTTCCTCCAGAAATAATTTTATCATCGCCACTAAAGACCAGCGGATTGTCGGTCACTGAATTGATTTCCGTCTGCATGGTTTTGCGTACAAAAGAAATCGTGTC
This sequence comes from Flavobacteriaceae bacterium UBA4022, assembly GCA_002384055.1. GTDB lineage: Bacteria > Bacteroidota > Bacteroidia > Flavobacteriales > Flavobacteriaceae > BACL21. The sequence goes on along the minus strand of DGAU01000011.1, from coordinate 160,342 downwards.
CTTTGTCGCGCCATGGACCTGAGGCACACAACGAAAAGAATAAGGGTCCTGAACTTTTTTATCCGGAGCCTGCTCTACAGAACTGCCTTCCAAAAAACCAGTAATGCGTTCTGCTGTTTTTATTTGACCCTGGTGGGGACGGATCAAGTGAATCAGCGGATCTAATGAGCTGTTATTGCAGTTGAATGCATCCATCGATAGCGCAGCGATTAAATCAGATAAATACATTAAGCGGTGGCTCTTAATCAATGCATAAACCCCATAGGCACTCATGAATTGAGTTCCGTTGAGTAGGGCTAAACCTTCTTTTGCCTCTAAGATGATGGGGAGCCAATTATGGTCCTTAAGGACTTGCTCGGCCTCAATGGGCCCGTCAGGTCCATGAAAATGGCCTTTACCTAGTAAAGGCAAGGCCAAATGTGCTAGTGGTGCTAAATCACCTGAGGCTCCGAGGCTGCCTTGCTGATAGATAATAGGCAGTAAGTCGTTGTTATAAAAATCGATCAATCGTTCGACCGTTTGCCGGTGGATCCCGCTATAACCATAGCTCAAGGATTGAATCTTGAGCAGAAGCATGATTTTTACAATTTCCTTTGGCACCAAAGCACCCGTCCCACAAGCATGAGACACGACAATGTTTTCTTGTAGCTGCGCTAAGTCATCAGCCGAAATACTGGTGTCGCATAAGGAACCAAATCCTGTATTGATGCCATAAATAGGTTTTTTGGCTCGGGCGACTTTTTCGTGCAAATAATTATATGAAGTGTCAATTGCATCCATAGCCTCTGGACTCAAGGCCAAAGCTTTTTGCTGCTCGATGATGCTGTGAACCGATTCAATGGTCAAAGCCGCTTTACTAATATAATGGTGGTCATTCATAAGCTTCGAATTTAAGCATAAATCTGCAAAGATTAAATCCCCTGAATCAAAATGCATCTAAGCCAGATGCACTTAGGCCTTATAATTGGCTGATTGATTGGGTTCAGCGCCAAAAAGAGTCCTTTTGATAACAGGAATTGTTGATAACATAGCAAGTAACCGCCCCTTGTCTTTGGCTATTTTATTAAATTTGTACGACTTAAAATCTGGATCATGAAAAATACCGCATTAACCAAAGTTCACGAGGCCTTAGGGGCCAAAATGGTCCCCTTTGCAGGCTACAATATGCCTGTATCTTATCAGGGCGTGATCGCCGAACACGAAACAGTACGTGCTGGGGTGGGTGTTTTTGACGTGTCGCATATGGGTGAATTTTTCATCCAAGGCCCTCATGCTTTGGCTCTGATCCAATCGGTGTGCAGCAATGATGCATCCATAATGGTCGACGGACAGGCGCAGTATAGCTGTATGCCCAATGACCAGGGAGGCATTGTCGATGATTTGATTATCTATCGTTTTGATCATGAGCACTATATGTTGGTGGTCAACGCCTCTAATATAGAAAAAGACTGGGCCTGGATACAACAACACAATACCATGGGTGCCCAGATGACCAATCGCTCGGATGAATATTCCTTGTTGGCCGTGCAGGGTCCACAAGCCTTAGAAGTACTGCAGGAGCTGACAACAGTAGATTTGTCCAAGCTAAAATTCTACACATTTACGCAAACCAAAGTTGCGGGACTTGAAGATATTATTGTCAGTGCTACAGGATACACTGGGAGTGGTGGTTTCGAAATCTATTGTAAAAACAATCAAGCAGAAGCCTTATGGCGTGCGCTGTTCGAAGCCGGAATCCCCTGGAACATAAAACCTATAGGACTCGCTGCCAGAGACACCCTAAGACTAGAAATGGGGTATTGCCTTTATGGTAACGATATCGATGATCAAACCTCACCGATCGAAGCGGGACTTGGTTGGATTACCAAATTCACCAAAGAATTCACCAATCACCAGGCCTTGGCCCGCCAAAAAGAAGAAGGACCGCAACGCAGACTTGTGGCTTTCGAACTCCTGGACCGGGGCATCCCGCGTCAAGGATACCGAATCTTGGAGGAACAAGGCCGTCCGATTGGACAGGTCACTAGCGGTACCATGTCTCCTTCTATGGGCAAAGGTATTGGAATGGGTTATGTCACTAGTGATTATAAATCACTAGGCACTCATATTTTTGTAGAAATACGCAATAAATCTGTCGCTGCAGAAATCGTTCGCTTGCCTTTTTACAAAAAAGCATAATTGATGAAACCCGATACCTCCACCCCCCGAATTTTGATCCTAGGAGGTAGTGGGTTTTTGGGCCATTCCCTCTATAAAGAGCTGCAACCTTTTTTCCAAGTATATGGAACCTTTACCGGAGAGGACATCGGTTTTCAGAGAAATCAGGCATTTATCACGTATGACACCACCCGCGATGATCTGACGTCCATTTTGGAACTCATAGAACCTGACCTGGTCATTGTCGCTCACCGAAGCCCTTACCCGCAGGGCATTGAGGCCATGAAATTATTGGCTCATTATTGCCGTGAGCATAACGCTTTTTTAATGTTCTTATCCCATATAATGGTATTTGATGCGGTCAAAAAATTTCCATCATACCCTGGTGAGCGTACCATAAGCGAATCGCAGACCGGGCGATATTTCATTGCATTAGAAAAAATAGTCCAAGAACTTCCCAGCCAATTGTATTGTATCGCGCGCCTTTCTATGGTCCTTGGCTTCAATGCCCCAATCATGCAATTGATCAAACAAAGCATCATCAATCGGGTGCCCATAGACGTGTTTCCGAATCTTATTGTCAGTGCGACGACCATCACTCAGGTGGTGCGTCATATCCACTACTTGATCAACAAAAGGCATGTGGGTGTTTACCACATCGCCAGCTCAAACGTGATGCACCACAATGACCTTATCCAAGAGATTTGTCATAAACTCAACATCAAGGACCCTAAGATTAAGAATGTCTATCACTCCAACGATGATCAATACCTTGCCTTACTGAGCCGTGCCGATCATTGGCCAGGTTTTTTAGAATTTTCTATCGAATCAGTTCTAGAGTCCTGCACGCTTAGCCATATCAGCACGCCAAAGACATTACTCCAGATTGGCCTCAATTAAACACCAAACGCGCAGAATTATTAATCACAATTATTTTTATAAGCATTGGAATTTATATTTTTGCTAAAACAATAGAATTATGGGAAGAGCCTTCGAATTTCGAAAAGCACGTAAAATGAAACGTTGGTCAGCCATGAGCAAGGCCTTTACACGTATCGGCAAAGACATTGTTATGGCCGTCAAAGATGGAGGCCCCGACCCTGACAGTAATTCCCGTCTGCGTGCGGTCATCCAAAATGCCAAGGCCGTCAACATGCCCAAAGACAATGTAGAGCGCGCCATTAAACGCGCTTCGGACAAAAGCTTAGGCGATTTCAAAGAGATTGTTTTTGAAGGCTATGCCCCACACGGCATTGCTATTCTTATCGAAACCGCAACCGACAACAACACCAGAACGGTCGCTAATGTCCGTTCGTATTTTAATAAATGCGATGGTAGTCTTGGGACCTCTGGATCGGTCGTGTTTATGTTTGATCATGTATGCAATTTCCGGATCAACAGAGGCGCTATGGATCTTGAAGAGCTCGAATTAGAACTTATTGATTTTGGTGTGGAAGAAATTTTTGAAGATGAAGATGGCTGCCTTATTTATGCGCCATTCGAAAGTTTTGGGGCCATTCAATCCTATCTTGAGGCGCAGTCATTGGAGATCCTCTCTTCGGGCTTCGAACGCATCCCTCAGATAACCAAAGCATTGACCCCAGAACAAGCTGCTGATGTCGACAAATTACTCGAAAAGATTGAAGAAGATGACGACGTTCAAAACGTCTATCATACCATGGATGAATCTTCGGATTGATCTTTGTATTCCCAAGAGTATTCGGGAACTTTTCCATTTGACCCTTTGAAAAACAGTTGAATCTGTGGCAATTCTTTTTCTATGGCGCCAGTGATCTCGATGGGCTGGCCTATGCGTACTTGTTTTTCACGATAAAACAAGGCGATAGGCACCACGGGGACCTGAGCCTCTTGAGCAATATAATAAAATCCAGTACGCCAGTCTTTGACTTTCTTGCGGGTGCCTTCTGGCGAAAGGGCCAATCGAAATAATTTCTCTCCTTCAAACAAATGAGCGATAGCCGACACCTTATTTTGTCCTCCTGTGCGGTCTAAGGGACGTCCGCCAGTCCAGCGGAAGTAATACTTAAAGGGCCAAATGAATAGTTCCTTTTTACCCAAATAATTAATGCGCAGACCGAGAACACTTCTGATCAACAAGCCTAAAATAAAATCAAATGAACTGGTGTGCGGCACCACAATGATTACCGCATGAGTCACTTTGGGGTCTATGGTTCCCTCAATAGACCAGCCCATTATTTTGAAAAATAAAATCTTTGCTAAAAACTTGATCACCACTTACATCTTTCGGTATAAATCCTTGAGTACTTTGGCGTTTACTTTTTGTTCCCAATCTGGCCCTAAAGCATTTTCCCATAGCGGCGAAAGACTTAAGGCGATGGACACCATGGTATCCATTTGTACTGGCGTGAGATCACGGCACACCTCTTTGGGCAGTGTGATGCCATGATGCACAATCATTTGGTTGAATAAGGCCACATCTTCGGGGTAATAATCTTCAAGATGTTGAAAAACAATACAGTTTCCAATACCGTGCTTAACACCAAGCACATAAGATAGTCCATAACTCATCGCATGGGCCACGCCTACTTGAGAATAAGCGATGCTCATCCCTCCGTGCCAAGAAGCCATCATGAGCTTTTCTTGAGCCGATTCAGAAGAGACTTTCGGGTCAAGGAATATTTCGAGGCATAAATCGTAGGCTTTTTCACCATAACTTTTGCTGAATTCATTCAAAAAAGTCCCGTTGAGAGACTCAACACAATGAATAAAGCAGTCCATTCCGGTATAGAACCATTGATTTTTGGGGACACCGTCGGTGAGTTCCGGGTCCAAAACAACCTGATCAAATGGCGTGAAGTCGCTATTGATACCTAATTTTTTCTCTGGCCCAGTCAGTACCGTGGTACGAGACACTTCAGCACCCGTACCTGATATGGTAGGAATCCCGACATGATAAACAGCTTTATTTTTGACCAAGTCCCATCCTTGGTATTCGCTTGCCTGGCCTTTATTGGTCAACATAATCGAAACCGCCTTAGCTAAATCCAATATAGAGCCCCCACCAATACCAATAATACCCGACGGACGATAGGTGAATTCTGTTTTGATGCTTTTAACCAAAACATCGACCTGCTCGGTTTTGGGTTCTTCAAACGACGAGATGAATAATAGTTTGTCGTTAAATCGCAGTGGAATGCGACTAATGACTGATTCTTTATTTTTGAAAACCTCATCCACCAAAAAGATAAAGGGGGCTTTGTCCTTGCGGTGCGGACCAATAATTGATGTGAGTTGATCAAAACAGCCTCTACCGAACACCACTTTGGGTACCATTGGGAAATTGCGGTATTTGTTATTAATAGGCAAACGCTTTTCCTCTTTTAAAATTTTATTGGCCCGCACGAGATCCTCGGGCGTATCGATTTCAATACCTTGGGTATTGGAGATGGCCATTTTGATTCGTTTGCCGTATTCTAAGAAACGAATGCATTCAATTTTTTCGGTAGCCTCCAAAATAGTCGTCGGCAATCGATAAAAATCCAACAAGGCTTGTTTGCGAAAAGCGTAAATTCCTTTGTGCTTGAAGTATTGCACGGCGGTATTTTTATCCCGTGGATACGGTATCGGCGAGCGTGAGAAATACAAAGCAAAATTTTCTTTATCCACGACCACTTTGACGGCATTGGGATCACTAATCTCACGCCAATCATGAATCTCGGTCATCAGTGAGGCCAGATCAATCTGATCGGCATCGGCTCCGTTAAAAACACTTAATACCTGCTCTAATCCTTCCTTACTGGTAAAGGGCTCATCGCCCTGAACATTCACCACGATGTCAACATCCATATGCACTACTGCCTCGGCAATCCGATCGGTACCGCAGTCGTGTTCCTTTTGGCTCATGATGGCCTTACCTCCATGCCATTCAATTTCTTTAAAAATGACATCACTATCGGTCACCACGTATACCTGGTCAAACAAACCTGTGGCTTGAGCAGCCTCATAGGTGCGTACGATCACTGGCTTACCACCAAGGTCTTGCATTAACTTACCTGGGAATCTCGAGGCGCCATAGCGCGCGGGTATCATGGCTACAATTTTCAATGGAGTGCGTTTAATTGCCGTCAAAAGTAATTAGTTTAAATGATTTAATAATCATTGTTTAACTCAAGATACAAAAAAGCTCTTGGGGTTGTCCCTAATCCTCAAAAAAGTCTTTGGCAAATCCCATCAAATAAACCCGAGATTTGGCCCGAGTAATTGCCGTGTATAGCCACCGCAAATAATCGCGATCCATACCGTCTTTAAGATAAGGTTGTTCGATGAAAACCGTATGCCATTGCCCCCCTTGTGATTTATGACAAGTAATGGCATAACTGAACTTAACCTGTAAGGCATTAAAATACTTATTGCCTTTAATGGCGAGGAACTTCTTATAGTTTGAGCGCTCCTCCTGATAATCCTCTTTGACCGCCTCATAGAGCTTATTGGCATCGTCATAAGACAAAGATGGTGTTTCCGCGGTCAAGGTGTCGATCAGCACTACCGTTTCAAAAGGGCTCATCGATGGATAATCGACCATGCGTACCTTCACTTGAGCAAAACGAAAACCATACAGCTCGCTGAAACCATAAATCTCGAGGACCTCTACAATATCGCCATTGGCAATAAATCCAGCTTCATCTTCGGGCTTTAACCAAAAATAATTGTTTTTAACAACCATAAGGTAATCTCCAGTTGAAAGCTCTTCTTCCTGAAAAAGAATGCGTTGGCGAATTTGTTGGTTGTAAAGGTTAGCCCGTTTGTTGGAGCGCACAATGATCACGGTATCTTCATATCCCTGCTGGGCATAACTCTCCTCGATCGCTTCCATCAATTCCTGGCCGCTTTCTGGACGGATTACCTCTGGGCTGCCCGAAATCGCAAAACGCAAATTCTGGTAATCCTCTTGATTAAGCGCGTGGCGTATTCGGCTAGCGTTGAATAAAATACCACTATTCTCGGACTGACGCATGACCTCATCCAGCTCTATATGCTGGACTTTCTTTTGGTAATTGGCCTCCAAAACTGCTGGATCCAAAGCCGGACTCAGGGTCAAATGAACTGGTGGTAATTGGGCCGTATCCCCAACCAAAATAAGCTGGCAGTTGACCCCGCTGTAGACATAAGTAATCAAGTCATCCAACAATGATCTCCCTTCGAAGAACTTGGCATCGAGACTTGTGTCGGGAACCATCGAAGCTTCATCGACAATAAACAAGGTATTGCGGTGCTTATTGGGCTGCATGGTAAAACTCACTCCGCCTCCCTTTCTGCTCTTGGGGTGGTATATTTTTCGGTGAATGGTATGGGCTGTTTTGCCGCTGTATTGACTAATGACCTTAGCCGCGCGACCAGTTGGCGCCATAAGCACCACCGACCGTTTGATGTGCCACAATTGATTGACCAGCGTACTGACCAGAGTTGTTTTTCCAGTCCCCGCGTAACCCTTAAGCATATAAATCGCCGAACGGTCCGGATGCACACAAAAATGCGCCAGCTGTTGCATGGCAATATCCTGCTTGTCGGTTGGCGGGAATTTAAACTCCTTCCGTAAGGTTTTATAAAAATCTGAAGCGGTCATTTCGCGGCGAGAACTATGCTCAAAGATAGTTAGGTTTTTTTCGAATTTACTTTTATGAATAAAAAAATATTGTAGATTTGCCTTAGTACCAAAATACGCTATTTCACCACTTAAAATAGATCAATGAAACTAGTTATTAAGCTTGTCCTTTGGGTTTTCATCCTCATCTTGAGTTATCAATTGTACCAATCAATTATTGGACCTGTGCACTTTAATGAGGCCAAAGAAGAACGTTACGTTGCGGTTATCGCTCAGTTAAAGGACATTAAAGCAGGCCAGGAAGCTTTTCAAGAAGTGACAGGATCTTTTAGCGCCAATTTTGATAGCCTGGTCCGTTTCTTAGATACTGCTGAATTTGCCATTACAGCCCGGCGTGATACCAGCTATGCTGATGTCGCCAAGAACAGAGCTTTTGGTTTAGATGCACAAAAAGGTGGTTATTATATTGAAGATATCATTATTGACACATTGAGCTTTGTCGCAATAAAGGATTCACTTTACCCTAAATCTAATCGTTACCAGACGATGATGAACATACCCAACAGCGAAGCCCAATACGAATTACGTGCTGGAAAATTAGACAGAAACGGAACCATTTATTCGGTGTTTGAAGCAAGGGCGTCTAAAGACATTATTTTGGCAGGACTCAATCCTGATCTTATCTCACAGGAAAAACAAGTCAACTCAGTGGATGGCGTTAATGGACCTTATGTTAAAGTGGGGGCCATGGACGACGTAAACACGAGTGGGAACTGGCCTAAACTTTATGACACTGCAAAAGACAAATAGCCAAAATCCTCATCAGCATACGAGTTGGTCCGTTCAAGTTTCCTTGACCGGACTTTCTTTTTTGTCTATACCCCAACTAGGTCAAGCGATCCATGCGCAAGAAAATTTTCCCGTGCCAACCACAGCAGAGGGACTCACCCAAGCGCTCAAGCAGTTCTGGCTCCCTCATTATAATGCGTCGGGGCAAAACTTAACGACAAAGGTATTTCATCAATCGCCCTATGCCACCGTGGTGCCTTTGGCTCTATTTGATGCCAATAAGGGGATGGATTACCTCAAATTAAATACCCGACTTCTCAAAACCGATGTAGTGGCCTTCGATATACTTGAAGCCCAGGAGCTCGTGGTCGTTTATATTCCATTCACGAACGTCAACAACTTGGTTTTCGATACAGTGGGTCCATTTGAGTTTGAGCACAGCGCCACCGGAATTTTAAGACATTTATTGACCACCAGAAAATCTATCAAAAACACCGAAGTCTTTGCCAATATTTATAGAGACAGTTTTGACTTGATCGTTATTGAATCAGGACGCCTGATTCTGTATAACAATTATGCCTATCACGCCCCAGAAGATTTTTTATATTACCTGCTCTTCGGTCTGGAGCAATTGAATTTGAATCCTGAAGAAGTTAACTTATATTTGTCGGGTGAAGTTTCTAAGGCCGATGCTTTATTTCAAAGCGCATACACTTATGTACGGCATGTATCTTTATATACCGACCACCAACTCAAAAATATTGCTCAAGTCGAGCACCATCAAGCCCTTGTTTTAAAAACATCTCTGTAATGCGTATCATTTCTGGCCGCCACAAAGGACGGCGTCTCACAGCACCCAAAAATTTACCTGTTCGTCCTACGACAGATTTTGCCAAGGAAGGCCTATTCAATATGTTACACCACCGCTTTGCCTTGCACGAAGTGTCGGTTTTGGACCTTTATTCGGGAACAGGTAACATTGCCTACGAATTTGGATCTCGTGGCGCTCTATCGATAGTTTGTGTTGATGAGCATGCGGGTTGCTGTCAGTATATTCAGCAAACCAGCGCACAATTAGACTTGCCCATATCGGTGGTTCGTTCAGAAGTAGATAAATTTATCGTAAAGCACTTGGGCCATTATGATGTCATTTTTGCCGATCCGCCTTATCAATTTTCTAAGGAGCAACTCAATAGTTTCATTGATGTTGTATGTGGCGGGGCTCTATTGAATGAAGCGGGTCTTTTTATTTTAGAGCACACCAAGGGTCACGATCTTAGCGATCACCCTAAATACAGCGAATCCCGCAAATATGGGGGATCCGTGTTTAGTTATTTCTCAAATTAAAAAAAAGCAGGCCTATAAGCCGGATTCTGTATTCGCCGAGGCGAATCCTCATCATTTATCTAGGCGCTGAATTACTTCAGCACTCCATCTGCCTACCCTCCTACTCAAGCGGGAACTCTCAAACATAGGTTTACATGGCATTTCACCGCATAGAGTTTACCTGGTTTCACTACAGCATGATCTGTACATTCTTTCTGTTGCACTGGTCCTGATCCATTAAAAATGAACCGACGGCCGTTAGCCGCTATGCTTCCCTATGGTGCCCGGACTTTCCTCCTTTATAAATAAAGGCGATAAGGCGGCCTGCGCGGTAAAATTAATTTAAATGTTGATAACTCGCCTAAATATTGAGGGTTCATTTTGAGAAATCTTGGCCCTGCTTTTTATCTTTGTTTTCAATGGAGCATTTCATCGTATCGGCACGAAAATACAGACCCACCAACTTCAATGATGTTGTCGGGCAAAAAGCCATTACCCGCACTTTAGAAAACGCCATTCAGCAAAATCATTTAGCCCAGGCGCTACTTTTTACAGGACCACGTGGTGTGGGCAAGACCACTTGTGCACGTATCCTGGCTAAAAAGATCAATGAAGATGGGGATCATCAAAAGGACGAGGATTTTGCGTTCAACATTTTTGAACTAGACGCTGCTTCCAATAACTCTGTGGATGATATCCGCTCATTAATCGAACAAGTACGTATTCCTCCCCAAATTGGGCAATTTAAGGTCTACATTATAGATGAGGTCCATATGTTATCCTCCGCTGCCTTTAACGCCTTTTTAAAGACCTTAGAAGAGCCTCCTAAGCATGCCATCTTTATCCTAGCCACCACCGAAAAGCACAAAATCATTCCAACGATCTTGTCTCGTTGCCAGATATTCGATTTCAAGCGCATTACCGTCGAAGATATCAAAGGCCAACTAGAACAGGTTGCTAAAGCAGAAGGTATCGAGGCTGAAGAAGACGCCTTACACATCATCGCTCAGAAAGCCGATGGTGCTATGCGGGATGCCCTATCCATTTTTGATCGTGTCGTCAGTTTTTCAGGCAAAAACATGACGCGAGCAGCAGTCACCGAAAACCTGCACGTTCTCGATTATACCCATTATTTTAAAATGACTGATGCGATGCTTCAGGCGCAAATTCCAGAACTGCTCTTGGATTACGATCAAATCCTGGCACAAGGCTTTGACGGCCATCATTTCATCTCTGGACTGGCTTCTCACTTTCGTGATTTAATGGTCGCCAAAACACCACAGACTGTTGGACTCATGGAGTTAGGCCCAAAGATCCAAGAGCAGTATCTCAAGCAATCTCAAGCCACCAGCAGTATATTTCTGATGGAGGCTTTAGCTATGGCCAACACCTGTGACTTGTCATACAAGAATAGCCGAAATCCGAGACTGCTGGTAGAGCTTTGCCTGATGCAATTGGCTTCTCTGAATCATTCAGATCAAAAAAAAAAATCAGCTAATCAGGCCTATATAATTCCTGCCCA
>DGAU01000011.1:106121-148729 GCA_002384055.1 Flavobacteriaceae bacterium UBA4022 | reverse complement strand
CGAAAGTTGATGCAGAAGATCTCCCGACTGCAGCAAAAATGCACGAAATTGAAGGGGCACAAAGACCGACTTTAGAGCCCGTCGTAACACCTGCCAAAAAACCAGAATTCACTTTTGAAGGGGTGCGTAAAAAGACATCTTCTTTATCGCTCAAAAGTATTTCTGAAAAAAATCAAATTCAAGAGATTGTCAAATCTCGAGAACCCGCCACAGCGGTTTTACCAGAAAGCGCTTTTACCGAAGTGGCATTTAAAGCGGCCTGGAGCGCATATGCCACAAAAGTTGAAGCAGCGGGACAGTATAATCTTTTGTCCCATTTGACGATGGTTGCCCCGGTTTTGAAGGACACCATGATTTGTTTGACCTTCCCTAATGACACCATTAAGATTGAGGTCGAGCGCGAAAAAGGATCTTTATTGGCTTTTTTACATAAGGAACTGAACAACCATGCCATTAGCCTGAGCATTGACGTAGTAGAGAGTGAAAACACACGATACGCCTACACCCCTGCCGAAAAATTCGAAAAACTCAAAGAAAAAAATCCGTTCATTGAGACCTTAAGGGTCGCTCTTGATTTAGAACTTTAATCAATTCATATGTCATCCAATACGGACAGCTCCAAAAAAATGCTCGGACTCAAATTGCCCACCGACCCCAGATGGGTCAATATTGTCGCCAAAAACATTGACGAAATACTTACGGATCATGCCTATTGCGAGCAAAAAGCTGCCTCAACGGCAATTTCATTTATCATAGGCTACCCAGAATACAGCGATTTAGTGGCCGAAATGACACTTTTGGCACAAGAAGAAATGAGTCATTTCAAAATGGTCCATGACCGTATTGTGGCTCGGGGCCAACACTTAGGCCGTGAACGAAAAGATGGTTATGTCAATAAACTCATGACGTTTTTTGCCAAAGGAGGTAGCCGCAATACCAACCTAGTGCATCGACTTTTATACGCCGCACTCATTGAGGCCAGAAGCTGCGAGCGTTTTAGGCTGCTTAGTGAAGCGTTAGAAGACAAATCGTTGGCTGAGTTTTACCGCAAGCTCATGATCAGCGAGGCCAATCACTATATTATGTTTTTAACCTTTGCCCGTCAATATGGAGATCGCGCGGTTGTAGATCAAAAATGGCATGATTTACTCGAATTTGAAGCTCAAATCATCAAAGACTTGGGCAGTGCCGAATTAGTCCATGGCTAATCCGCAGTGTCTATAGGGCTCTATTTTCATTGTATAGACGCTTGACAATACCGTCAGCCAGTCCAATTTTAGGCACATAGATGTTTTTTGCTTGACTCCATTTCATGGCAGACAAATAAATCTTTGTCGCAGGAATAATGACGTCCGCTCGGTCTGGATTCATATCCAATTCATAGATCCGTTCGTGATAAGTCATTGACTTGAGTAATTCATAGTAGTTCGACAAGAAAAAATAACTCAAAGGTTTACCAATTTTCTTACCGCTTTTTGCATAAATACTATTGATATTCCCACCCGAACCGATAACGTCAATTTTATCATACTGCGCGGTGTTTTGGGTGACCCAAGACTTGACTTCGTCCCAAACACTCTCGCGCACCATGTCATTAAGAATACGGACGGTACCCAATTTAAACGATTTAGAAACCAGGGCTTCGCCCCCAGTAAAAAGGGTTAATTCAGTACTTCCACCACCAACATCTACATAAAGAAATGTCTTGTCTGAATCGATAAAAGCACCCAAATCTGTGCCGGCAATAATGTCTGCTTCAACCTCACCATCGATAATCTCAATAGCAATTCCCGTGGCCTTAAAAATAGCGTCAGCGACTTCTTGCCCATTTTTTGCCTCACGCATGGCAGAGGTAGCGCAAGCGCGGAAGCTCACTACATTGTGGTTTTTGATGAGTAATCTAAAAGCCTCCAAGGCCTCGGTCATACGGCTCTGGTTCAATGGCGAAATATAACCGTTGAGGAATACATCCGCACCCAACCGAATAGGTACGCGGACCAAAGATGTTTTTTTGAAGCGCGCGGGCTTGCCAGGCAATTGTGTTACAGAAGCAATTAAAAGCCTAATGGCATTGGAACCAATATCAATACCACCATATTTCTCAATGACCATCATGAACGTTCCAATTTCTTTAAATAATAGTCATATAAAGCAAACTGGGAGCGAATGACCGGGCCACTCTCACAAATATAGGCATTGTCCTGTGTTTGAGATATCAGTCGCGCCTTGACATTATCTTGCCATGTGATTTCAAAGGTCTCGAGTAATTCCTGTTGTATATCTTGATCGTATATCGGGCAACTGATCTCAACACGAGAATCAAAATTGCGGGCCATAAAATCTGCCGAAGAAATATAAACCTTTGGCGATCCGCCATTTTCAAAGATATACAAACGCGTATGTTCTAAGAATTTATCTACTACACTAATGACCTCAATATGCTCACTCATCCCTTTGACCCCGGGTATGAGGCAACAGATACCACGAACCACAATTTGAATTGAGACCCCTTGCTGACTGGCATGGTAGAGTTTTTCAATAATACGGTGATCTGATAGACTATTGAGCTTGAGTTTTATACCACTAGACAATCCCCGTTGATGGTTTGCTATCTCATGGTCTATCAATTCACTCCAAACATCTCGGGTGTAATGTGGTGAAACCACCAAGTGTTTATAGGTCTTCATTCGGTAATTGACATCGAAGAAATTAAAGACTTTGTTGATGTCTTTACCAATGTCATCATTGGCGGTAAACAAAGTGTAATCCGTGTATATTTTAGCCGTCGTCTCATTGAAATTTCCAGTACTGATAAAGGAATAGCGTTTGATTTTATCACCTTCTAAACGTTCAATAACACAGGCCTTACAATGAACCTTAAGGCCCTTAACACCAAAAATAAGCCGCACACCTTCATTTTGCATTTGCTCTGCATAGTGAATGTTGGCTGCCTCGTCAAAACGTGCCCTTAATTCGATCTGCACCAAAACATCTTTGCCGTTTTTTGCTGCATTGATCAATGAGCTGGCGATATGCGAGACTTCTGCCAAGCGATAAATCGTGATTTTGATCGATTGTACCTTGGGATCTAAGGCAGATTCACGCAAAAATTTGACCACATAGCGAAAGGTTTGGTATGGTGCGTGCAGTAGGTAGTCCTTTTTTGCAATTTTCGCCAATAAGCTTCCTTCGAAGCTCATGCCAGAGATAGGTAATGGTCTCTTCGTCTGGTAGAGTAAATCGGCTCGTCCTAAACTCGGGAATTTCATATAATCTCGGCGGTTGTGGTAACGGCCACCGGGAATAATGCTGTCAGTACTATTGATATTCATTTTTTCCATCAAAAAATGCAAGGTCTCAGGGGCAATGGTTCGGTCATAGACAAAACGAACAGGATCTCCTGAACTCCGCTTGGCCACACTCTTGGATATTTTTTCCAAGAAACTCCGGCTCAAATCTGAATCGATATCTAGCTCAGCATCACGGGTGATTTTAATCATATGCGCTGTTATAGATTCATAATCAAAAATGCTAAAAATAATGTCGAAGCAATGGCGAATAAGGTCATCTAAAAGTATGATGTATTTTTGCCCGTTTTCTTCGGGCAGCGGGACAAAACGATCAATTCCTTCGGGTAATTCTATCAAGGCATAATTGACTTTTTCCTTAAAGTTAGTGTCCTCTGGACTCATCACAATGCGCACCGCTAGATAAGCTGCGCTGTCTTTTAATGCAGGAAAAGTATCCAACTCACTCAAGATAATTGTGACCAAAGCCGGACTGACCTCACGCAAAAAGTAATCAATAATAAATTCGCTCTGGGCTGGTGTAATTTGTGTCTCGTTAATCACGTGGACCCCTTCTTTGGCCAGTTCATGCTCTATGGCCCCTAAGATATCCAAACTCTGCTGTTGTTGGGCGATTACGGTTTGAGTGATGGACTCTTGGAGTTCAATAGCAGACATCCCTCCTAATTCGCTACGGCCGACTTTGCCGGCATCAACAATCCTTTTGATCGCAGCATAACGAACTTTAAAAAATTCGTCCAAGTTATTAGAGAAAATACCCAAAAACCGCAAGCGTTCAATCAAAGGTACTGATGCATCATTGGCCTCTTGAAGGACACGTGCATTGAACTTTAACCAGCTTAAATCACGGTTAATGTAGCGGTCATATTGTTTTTTTGGCTCTGGACTCATGGTTTAAACTCTATTGGGAATACTTTGTTTTTGGTGTGCCCTCTGCGCACATCCTTCCACTGATTGCATGTAAAATCAATATGCACGAAACCACAAGTGGGTAAATTGTCGATTTTTAGATCACCAAGCATATTGACTAATGCGGTAAAGGCATGATTATGGCCCACCAATAAAACACGAGATACATTCTCGGGTAAATTCTTAATCAGATAAAGCACCTGCTCTCCACTAAAATCGTACATCTGGTGCATCATTTTGATCTGCTCCTGTTTGAGCCCAAAAGCGTCATGAAAAAAAACACCAGTTTGGATTGCTCTTGTGGCATCACTGTTTAAGACCAATTCAGGCGCTTTATATTGCGTTGCCACATAACGGGACAATATCCGAGCATCTAAGCGACCACGCTCCTTTAAAGGCCTTAGGTGATCGGGTTGATCTGTCGCCCATGAGGACTTGGCGTGACGTAAAAAATAGAGTGTTTTCATTAAATCTACATCTCATCTTAAGGAGCAAGACGCTCTATAGTCCATTTATCGTTAACAGCAGTATAGCGAAGACGATCGTGCAAACGATTTTCTCTTCCTTGCCAAAATTCAAATTCAATAGGCTTGACCAAATACCCGCCCCAATTATCGGGCTTGGGCACTGGATCACTCTGGTATTGTTGTTCGAGTCGACTTAAGGTCTGCTCTAAAAACGCTCTACTTTCCACAACCTGACTCTGGGGACTGGCCATAGCGCCGATTTGACTTCCCTTGGGGCGTACCGCAAAATAGGCCTGTGATTCTTCTTGAGATAATTTCTCGGCCTTGCCTTTAATATGCACCTGACGTTCCAAATTGGGCCAAAAAAAACTTAAGGACACTTGGGGGTTGGCAGCAATCGCCAGTCCCTTTTGACTCGCATAATTAGTGAAAAATTGAAAACCACGTACATCAAAATGCTTTAAAAGGACCACACGGCCTCTTGGATAGCCCTGCTGATCTACGGTAGAAAGTGTCATCGCATTGACCTCCTCTATGCCACTGGCCTGGGTCACCTGCTCAAACCACAATCCAAATTGCGCTACAGGGTCCGCAGCAGCCTGATCTTTGGTCAGCATGCCTTTTTGATATGATTTTCTGTGCTCGTGGAGTTTATGACTCATCCCATGATTAATTGTGCTGCAATTTACGAGAAATTCTAGAGTAAAGACCTGTAGCCATTAAATTTGCGTTAATCCATTGGCATCTCCAAATGGCAAGTTAAAACACCGTCCATCTTCGGCCAAATAGACCTGATCAAAGTACGTCAATGCTTCATCACGAAATTGAGTAACATCTGCATAGCGACCCGAATAATGACCTAAAATCAAAAAGCGTGCTTGCGCTTCTTTAGCAATTAGAGCAGCTTGTTGGGCCGTGCTGTGCTTGGTCCTGTCGCATAAATCTTGTTGGGCATTCAAAAACGTGCTCTCGTGATATAAAACGCTCACCCCTTTGATCAAATCGGCCAGACTGGGCAAGTATGCGGTATCACTGCAATAGGCATAACTGACAGGCACTCTGCATTGGTTGGTTACTTCTTGGTAATCTACTTGTGCTCCTTGCTCATTAGGGACATTATAACCCTGTTTCAGCTTTTTATAATACGCTGGACTAATACCTGCCTTTTCTGCGGCTTCACGATTCAGAATACGCTCTCCTGGTTTTGCTTTAAATAAAAATCCATTGGTGTATACCCTGTGATCCAAAGGGAGGGTTTCTACCGTTATCGCATCATCTTCATAAACCATAACAGAAGTTCTGTCATTAAGTTCCTGAAATAACAAAGGGAAGTTAGTCCAGGATTTACCTAGTCTTAACTGAAGGGTGATGATTTCCTTAAGGCCTTTAGGGCCATAAATATGAAGCGGCTCTTCACGACCAAGTAATCTTAAGGTCGAAATCAATCCAATCAGACCAAAATAATGATCACCATGTAAATGCGATATGAAAATATGCTTGATACGGGCAAACTTGATTCTATGTTGGCGCAGAGCCACTTGAGTTCCTTCACCACAATCAATCAAAAACAAATGCCCTGAAATATCGAGCAACTGAGCCGTAGGCCTTGCTTCAGCTCGAGGTGATGCCGAGTGACACCCTAATATTGTTAATTCTAAACCCATCATATGCTCTTGTTGCTGTGCCCAATCGTGTCGCCTTGGGTCTTAAATATAGTGATCAGAAGCCCAAATCACGCGCCATCTCTTCCATTTGGATGACATCTTCTGCCTCTAACAGGGTGGGGGCCATAGAGATGGTGTTTTCCAGCTCCGTTAGATTGAGCTGCGGTACCACCATAACCAAAGATTTCTTTGCTGCAGCAAACCCATTTGTCAGGTCCACAAACCCATTTATTTGTGTCATGCTCAATTGCGTAACGTCTGAAAAATCAATGATCATATGCCGCAATTCTGACCCCTTTAAACGATTTATCAGTATTTGGGGCAGTGCCGACATGTTATCGTCCGCAGCAACAACCAGCTCATAGGATTTATGGGATTGAATTGACATTTTAAGCGATTTTTGATGCCAATAAATAAATAATGGCCATGCGGATCGCCACACCATTTTCAACTTGATCTAGAATAATGGCTTGTGCACTATCAGCCACTGCGCTGGTAATTTCCACACCACGATTAATAGGTCCTGGGTGCATGACAAGAATTTTTTTATCCAAAGCATCCAAATGCGCCTTGGTCAACCCATATTGCTGGGTATACTCCCGTATTGTGGGAAAGTAACTCATGTCCATACGCTCGTTCTGTACCCGGAGCATATTGGCTACATCACACCACTTAATAGCAGATTGTAAATCAGTTTCTACAGACACACCCAAACTTTCGATATGTTTTGGAATAAGAGTTTTCGGGCCACACACCTTAACTTCTGCGCCAAGTTTTTGCAGGGCGAAAATATTAGATAGTGCCACACGTGAGTGTAATATATCACCAACAATCACTACTTTCTTCCCGGCGACATCTCCCAAGTTTTCTCGGATTGAATAAGCATCTAACAAGGCTTGTGTGGGGTGTTCGTGAGCACCGTCACCTGCATTAATGATTCGGGCTTTGACGTGTTTAGACAGAAACAAACTGGCTCCAGGGTTAGGATGGCGCATGACCACCATGTCCACTTTCATGGCCAAAATATTATTAACGGTATCAATTAAGGTCTCCCCCTTTTTGACAGATGAGCTCGCTGCAGAGAAATTAACCACATCTGCAGACAACCGCTTTTCTGCCAATTCAAAAGACAACCGTGTACGGGTACTGTTTTCAAAAAATAAATTGGCAATAGTAATGTCACGCAAGGAAGGCACCTTCTTGATGGGCCGGTTGATGACCTCTTTAAAACGATCGGCAGTTTCAAAAATAAGCTGAATGTCGCCCTCGGTGATGTACTTGATACCCAATAAGTGATCTACACTTAATTCCTTCATGCTAGTTTTCAACTAAATAAACCGCATCTTCTCCGTCCTGCTCATTCCAGCGTACCAAAACGCGCTCGCCATTTATCGCGTCGACTTGACGTCCTCGATAATCGGGCTGAATGGGCAAATGACGACTAAAGCGTCGGTCAATTAAGGTTAGTAATTCTATTTCCTGTGGGCGTCCAAAGCTCTGAATTGCCGTTAAGGCAGAGCGGATACTTCGCCCGGTATATAATACATCGTCAATTAATACGACTTTTTTGTCTTCTACAATAAAATCAATTTGCGTTTTGTTGGCCTCCAACGGCTTTGTTGAGCGTCTAAAGTCATCACGATAAAACGTGATGTCTAGATAACCTAATTGTACTTGGGGGATGTTATAATGCTCTAAGAGTAACGTTTTGAGACGTTCCGCTAAATACACTCCTCTGGGTTGAATCCCAATGAGTACGGTATGAACAAAATTAGTGTGATTTTCAATTAATTGACAAGCCAAACGATGTAGAGCGATCTGGATTTCAGTAGCGTTTAATAGCACTTTTTGGCTCATAGAGAAAGTCTGAATATAATTCAGGAGTCAAATTTAAGTGATTTTAATGAATTTATAGGCCTAAAGCATACAATATTCTGGTTGACCGGCAAAACTGCTTGAGAGAAGAGTCGGTCCTAAATACTTCTAAATCAGTATATAATAAAAACCAATGCCCCCCGCTAAGCGAGAGGCATTGGTTACAAATTTGGATGTTAAAAGGACGGGGTTAGTTACCCTTTCCTTCCATCTTATCCTTCAAATCCTGAAGCATAGAATTGGCATCACCTAAAGTTGGTTTTGACTCTTCTGCTTGCTTAGCAGCGACTTTAGCCGCTTTTTTCACAATTTTCGCTTCTTCTTCTTTATGAATAGACATGTGTGACGCAACGACTTTTTTGAAGTCTTTGTTGAATTCGATAATAACAAATTCAGCTTCTTCACCTTGATTAAGGTGTGTTCCGTCTTCTTTCTCTAAATGACGCTTAGGCACAAAAGCACTAATGTCATCATTGAAGTTAATAACGGCCCCTTTATCAACTATTTCATCAATTTTGGCCGTATGCTTAGTTCCTAAACCAAATTCAGCTTCATATTTATCCCATGGGTTATCCATAGTTTGCTTATGACCTAAACTTAATTTACGTCCTTCAACATCTAATTCAAGAACAACAACATCGAGTGTTTCGCTAATGGCTGTAAACTCACTTGGGTGTTTTACTTTTTTGGTCCAAGAAAGGTCACTGATATAAATCAATCCATCAATACCTTCTTCTAGTTCAACGAATACACCAAAGTTTGTGAAGTTACGAACGATACCATTGTGTTTAGAACCTACAGGGTATTTCGAGGTAATATCAGTCCATGGATCTGGTGTCAATTGCTTAATACCTAACGACATTTTGCGCTCTTCACGATCCAAAGTCAATACAACTGCTTCCACTTGATCGCCTACTTTGACGAAATCCTGTGCACTGCGTAAATGCGTCGACCAAGACATTTCACTCACATGAACAAGTCCTTCAACACCTTCAGCCACTTCAACAAACGCACCGTAGTCTGCAATAACAACTACCTTACCTTTGACTTTGTCACCAATTTTTAACTCATCACCTAAAGCTTCCCATGGGTGAGCACTTAACTGCTTCAATCCAAGTTGGATACGTGTTTTATCTTCATCAAAATCAAGAATAACAACGTTCAGCTTCTGGTCAAGATCAACGATTTCACTTGGGTGATTGATTCGGGACCAAGACAAGTCTGTAATATGCACTAAACCATCTACGCCACCTAAATCAACAAACACCCCGTAGGACGTAATGTTTTTAACAATACCCTCGAGGACCTGTCCTTTTTCTAACTGGCCAATGATTTCTTTTTTCTGTTCTTCGATATCGGCCTCAATCAAGGCTTTGTGCGAAACAACAACGTTTTTGAATTCGTGGTTGATTTTAACCACTTTGAATTCCATGGTTTTACCCACATATATATCGTAATCACGGATTGGTTTCACATCAATTTGCGATCCTGGAAGGAACGCCTCGATGCCAAAAACATCCACAATCATACCACCTTTTGTACGGCATTTTACGAATCCATTGACCACAGTTCCTTCGTCATGGGCCGTATTTACGCGTTCCCATGCTTTGATGGTTCTCGCTTTACGGTGTGACAAAATCAGTTGACCTGTAGCGTCTTCACGCACATCAATCAAAACTTCAACTTTATCTCCAACCTTAAGATTTGGATTGTAACGGAATTCGTTTAGGGAAATAACACCCTCACTTTTTGCATTAATGTCGATAATCGCATCACGGTCAGTCATGTGAACAACCAAACCATCAACCACTTCGTCATTTAACGTGTCGACAAAATTCTTGGCAACAAGCTTTTCGAATTCTTGCAATTGGCCTTCATCAACAGAGTCAATACCCTCTTCGTAGTTGTGCCAATTAAAATCTTTTAGAAATTGTTCTGGGTTTTGCACCTGCTCCACAACCTCTTGTTGTACGGGTGCTGCTGTAGTTTCTTGAGCTTCTACAGCGTCGTTTTTTGCTTCTTCAGCCATTTGTAGTTCTGTGTTGACTCCCTTTATTCAGAGCGTCTTCACGTATTGTATCCTGCGTTTTGCATGAAAGTTAGCAGCACAAACCACAGAAGGGTTTGAAAATAATTCACCTTTTTGCTTTCATATAGCTGCCAAAAAGGATGGCAAAAATAGGCCAATTGATTGTATTTTCAAAAAAATAATTGAAGTATGAATGATTTTATTCCTCAGGCCCTAAATTTGAGCTAAAACTGACCTTAGAACACACCACATAAGTCACCAAAAAATACTAAATTCTATTGTAGATTCGATCTTGTGCCAATTGCAATATCATTTGAAATTGATCGGACTGATTCATCTCACTATTATCAATAACCACTGCACCTTCGGCAACAATTAAAGGCGAGACTGCTCTTGAAGAATCCATTGTGTCGCGCGCAACAACATTGTCGTAGACCTGCGCATAGGTCACTGCAGGATCTGATTGTTGCATTTCCAGATAACGGCGTTCCGCGCGGACTTCTGCAGAAGCCGTCATGAATAATTTTAAATCGGCTTGAGGAAAAACCACAGACCCAATATCGCGACCATCCATGACCACGCCTCCTTGGGACTGAAACCCGCGCTGCATCCCAACCATTTTTTCGCGCACTTGCGGGATCGCGGCCACTTGACTCACCCGCTCTGAAATATGCATTTGGCGAATTTCATGGGCACAATTTCGGCCATTGAGGTGCGGCACGTCCTGCCCCTTGTCATCTTTAAGGAAAGCAACATTAATAATAGGCAACAAGCTGATAAGTGCCGATTGATCTATGGTATCGCCAACAAACAAATTGTTTTCAACTGCATAAAGTGTAATGGCACGGTACATCGCACCGGAATCTATGTAAACATATCCCAGATGTTGGGCCAAGGCTTTAGCCACAGTGCTTTTACCCGTAGAAGAATGGCCGTCGATGGCTATGGTTATTGTTTTCATTACTGAAGATTCATGTTTAAGCCGAAAAAGCTAGATGCGGCGGCACTATTGTATTTACTGTATGCATAACTCAAGCGCAATTTATTAAGCTTGATGCCAAATCCAGCACTTAATCCTGCAAAACTTCGCTGATCGACAATTCTGAGTTCTTCGCCGCGTCTAAAATTATACCCCAAGCGCAGATTAAATCCTTTCTCAGGAAACAATTCAACCCCCACAATAAGGTGTCTGAACAATTCATCCACTATTGTAATATTTTCTTTGGTCGCATTGCCCTCTAAATCAATTTCATCGCGATTTGGATTGGCAAAGGCCAACTTCCAGTTTTCCATATGTTCCAAGGTAAGATGCCAGCGTACAGGAATGTTATCCAAATCTTGAGAAGCACCAAAAATGATTTCGAATGGCAGTCGTTCTGCGGTAATGTCATATGGATCCAATTGCGCGCCAAAATTGCGTGCCACTAGCCCCAAATGAAGCCCGGTATCCTGGTCACGATAAAGTAGGCCTGCATCGATAGCGACACCAGTAGAATTGTATTGTTCGAGTGTTGAGGAAATAAACTTAACATTGGCGCCCACATAAAAGTTGCTGAACGGGATGTTTTTGGCGTGTCCAAAAGAAACAGCTAATTCGCCCCCGCTAAAGCTATTGGTGGGATTGCCCTGGGCATCATAACCCTCAAACGAACCATAATTAATATAGGTTACCCCAGTATGGAACACCTGAGTTCTGCGGTCATAGAGATAGGCATAACTGGCTGTGCCGTAAGAGACATCACCAATATAATTGTTGATGGTTAAGGCCAACTGATTATCCATCGCCGGGTTTATGGTCGCTGGATTAAAGAAAGCTTGGGTAGGATCGTAGTCAAAATTAGTGATGACTTTGCCTCCAAGGGCTACCTGACGTGGTGCACTTCCTAGATTCAGAAATTGATAGGCTGCGTTTCCTCCAACCTGTCCCTGCACAGCCAAGGCAAATAGCAAACAAATAAAAGTGAGCGGTCGAACAACCATAAGCTATAAAGAGGAGTTTCTGGTATCCATAACGACTACAATGATACTTTATTTTGCTTCTAAATGAAAGACAATCCCCGGTGAATATTTACCACAGTACTTTTGCGCGCTTTACTTTTTGAGGGGTTATGGCTAAGTCAACGACTTCCATCATATCAGATACGTAGTGGAAGGTTAAACCGGTCACATATTTCTCAGGAATCTCAATAATGTCTTTACGATTTTCCTTGGATAAAATAATTTCTTTGATGCGTGCTCTTTTGGCGGCCAATATTTTTTCTTTAATCCCACCAACAGGCAAAACTTTTCCACGCAAGGTGATTTCACCTGTCATGGCCAAACTGCGTTTTACTTTTCTTTGGGTAAATAAAGACACCAAAGACGTCAGCATTGTGATTCCTGCACTGGGGCCATCCTTTGGGGTTGCTCCCTCGGGAACATGAATGTGGATGTTGTGTGTTTTGAACACCTCTGGATCGATGTTAAGCCCCTCTGCGTGAGATTTGATAAACTCCAGAGCAATCGTGGCGGATTCCTTCATTACTGTCCCCAGGTTTCCTGTCATGGTCAACAAGCCTTTACCCTTGGAAATTGCAGATTCAATAAATAAAATATCCCCACCTACTCGGGTCCATGCCAATCCAGTAACCACACCGGCCACATCGTTGTTTTCATATTTATGTCGTTCAAGTCTAGGCGCACCAAGCACTTTCTCGATGATCTCATTGGTGACATTGATCTCGTAGTCCTGCTCCATAGCAATATTCATCGCAGCATAGCGCACCATCTTGGCGATTTTTTTCTCTAAGCTTCTTACGCCACTTTCACGTGTATAACCCTCGACAATATACTCGAGTTGCTTTTTGCGTATCTTGAGCTGATCGCTCTTTAATCCATGTTCTTTGATTTGCTTGGGCAGTAAGTGCCTCTTTGCAATCTCAACTTTTTCTTCAATAGTATAACCCGAAACTTCAATGATCTCCATGCGATCAAGTAATGCAGGTTGAATCGTTCCAAGGCTATTAGATGTCGCAATAAACATAACTCTTGACAAATCATAACCTAGCTCCAAGTAGTTATCATAAAAAGCACTGTTTTGCTCTGGATCGAGCACCTCGAGCATTGCGGAGGAAGGGTCGCCTTGGCTTCCCACAGACAGCTTATCAATTTCATCCAAAACAAATACAGGATTGCCTTTCGCTGCCTTTTTGACATTCTGAATCACACGCCCAGGCATCGCACCGATGTAGGTCTTGCGGTGGCCCCGAATTTCTGCCTCATCTCTTAAACCGCCTAAAGACATCCGGACATATTGACGTCCCAAAGCCTCAGCAATAGATTTACCTAAAGAAGTCTTACCCACTCCAGGAGGTCCATAAAAACATAGGATCGGTGACTTCATGTCGTTTCTTAATTTCAATACCGCCAAATGCTCAATGATTCGTTTTTTAACTTCATCAAGACCATAGTGATCGCGATCCAATATTTTTTGGGCACGTTTCAGGTCAAACAGGTCCTTGCTAAATTCTTGCCAAGGCAGCTCTAACATTAAATCCAAATAATTGCGCTGAATACTAAATTCAGCCACTTGAGGATTCATGCGCTGAAGTTTCGTTAATTCCTTGTCAAAATGCGTCTGTACCTCCTTGCTCCATTTTTTGTCACGTCCCTTGACGCGCATCTCCTCGATTTCTGCTTCATAGGATGTACCGCCTAATTCTTCTTGAATAGTTTTCATTTGCTGCTGCAAAAAATACTCGCGCTGCTGTTGCGACATATCGCTCTCTACCTTAGATTGGATGTCCATCTTAAGGGACAACTTCTGGAGCTCAACGTTCAAAAACTTGAGTGTTTCTAAAGCCCGCTCTTTAAGGTCATTTATTTCCAACAAGCGTTGCTTCTCCTGGACCGTAATGTTCATGTTCGAACAAACAAAATTGATCAAAAAGGAGGTGCTTTCAATATTCTTTATAGCAAAAGCTGCGTCCGAAGGGATGTTGGGACTATCCTTGATGATTTCAATAGACAACTCCCTGATGGACTCAATAATAGCCCCAAACTCTTTATTCTTTTCGTCGGGGCGCGTTTCTTCTACCTCTTTAATTGAGGCTTTGAGATAAGGTTCGGTCGTCGTAAAATGATCAATTTCGAAACGTTTTTTTCCTTGAATGATAACGGTCGTATTCCCGTCAGGCATCTTGAGCACGCGCAGAATTTGGGCCACAGTTCCCACTTGATGCAAGTCCTTTGGGTCTGGGTTTTCTTGAGACTCATCTCTTTGAGACACCACCCCAATAATTTTGTTGCCCTGATTGGTCTCGTTGATGAGTTTGATCGATTTATCACGTCCCGCTGTAATTGGGATCACCACACCAGGAAACAACACGGTATTTTTTAATGGCAAAATAGGCAGTGAATCTGGCAAGTCTTCCGTTGACATAGCTTTTTCATCTTCGGCACTTAACAATGGAATGTACTCCGCATCCTCGTTAATTTCTTGAAATGACAAACTGTCTATGTTGATGAGTTTGGTTTTTGACATAAAACTATATTGCGTCATAATGTCACAGTAATTGTTGACAAATACAACTGTTGTTTTTTTCTTAGTTCCTTAGAACAAGCTCTTTAGCCGTTTGAAAGCATTAAAGCACATATCTTCGCATCAGCATAAATCAAGAGTTGTGCCATCCTGATATAATGAGCCATTACACTTAATAGCGATGCTCCAATAAGTCATACGGCTAAAATCTTCATAAAAAAACCGGCCATTTGGCCGGTTTCAAAATCTTTAGACGAACCGATAATTACGGTAGTGTCAGCGTGAAAAAGCCTTCTGTAATTTCATAGACGTCGCCGCCCACTCCATTGGGATCGAACGCTGTAAAGCTAAATTGTCCTTCAATCACCCCATTGTCGAATTGATAACTGGTAATGGTCAAGGTGCCCGGTTGAGACCTGTAAAGGATCGCATCACCAATAGCAGGATTATAGGTCCCTACAGCTTCTGTACCCAATTCAACGACAGCACTCATATCGTATGTTCCCGGCATAATATCTATCGGGAAGCTAAGCGATATAGCTTGATTGGTCTCATCATTAACTGTAATGATTTCAACATAGGTTGTGTCCATTTGTGGATTGAGCAGCACCTGCATGGAACTGGGCGTATATGATACACCATCTACAACTGCCGTAAGTGTATTTTCAGCAATACCCGATTCTGGTAAATAATCCATGGTAAAGGTTCCTTCGCTCACCATCACTTCTTCTATATTGATGCCTATAGGATCTGTCCCGGTAAAAGCGAAAGAAGCCGTCATTTTACCCGTAATGATGCCGTATTCTTGAAAAGTAATACTCCCCTCGAGCGAGGTTAAACTTTCGGTTCCATCGCTATCCGTGTATGATGCAAAAAGGTTGGAACCGTTAAAAATAGGTGAAAACGTAAAGGTGCCAGCACCAATATTTATAGGAATAAAAAATTGAACACGTTCCAAAGTTTGTGTTGTCGCGGTTAACTTAACGACTTCATCACTTCCGACCATCAATACCTCAGAGACAAAAGAAATGTCCACAAATTCTTCACCATCAACTAAGGCAAAAAAGGTGTTGTCTGGGTCTTGATTATTAGATCCACCAGACCCTCCTCCTGGATCGGTTACGTCGCATGCGTAAGGATCTAGAGATCCGTCTATCAAGGTAAAAGGAATCTCCTGTAAAATACCGTTTGAAATAACTACAGATTCTGTAATGGTTCCTCCCGCCCCATCACTAATTTGACGAATGGCGGTAAAGTTAAACGTCCCTGTTACGGTTTGATTTTCGGAATCATAGGCCGCGATTACAGTAGTCCCAGAACCACCAATACTTGATAAAACCTCAAAAGGGCTTTCTGTTGGCGCCTCTAAGATAAAGCTTGAGGGATTAAGTTCCTGAGTCAAATCGAAGGTGCAAACTCCAATATTGGTGATCACCATCGAAATAATATTTCCAAAATAGTCGGTACCGGTTAGTAATAATACACCGTTGATCAGCTGACCTGTCGTGGAGGACGCAGAAAACGGTTCGCCATTTACTGTAGCTGTAAATGCACTGTTATCTTGTGCTTCTTCCTCGGTAATAAAATTACCTTCCAAGGGCTCATTATCACAACTGGTCATTATTAAAGTGGCCATTACCAACATTAACAAACTCCAAAACCGATATTTTTTCATATATAAAAGGACTATAGGTATGTAACGCAAACTTAAGTAAAAATTGTCTAAACCTTATTTAAATTACGGGGAACTCTTGTCAATAAAATGATCCCTGATATAAAAAACACAATCAAAAACAATATGGAGTTCCTCATGCTCCCCGTAAGTTGATCAATGAAACCATAAAGCAGCATCCCGATCACAATCCCAATCTTTTCGGCTACATCATAGAAACTAAAATAGGATGTTGTGTCGGTTGTTTCTGGTAGAAACTTAGAATACGTTGATCGACTTAAGGATTGTATGCCGCCCATCACCAAACCGACAATCGCCGCTGCACCATAAAATTGATAAGGCGTTTCCATAAAATAAGCATAAACACTCATGACTGCCCAAACCATGTTAATGGCAATTAGCGTGTTAATGTTGCCAAAACGACTCGAGGCTTTTGAGGTCAGCTGGGCCCCAATCATGGCCAAGATCTGTATGATCAATATACTCAAGATCAGCCCCGTGGTTTTTGAGGTGTCGTCAGGCCATAAAATCTCTTGCTCACCAAAATAAGTGGCGATCAACATAATGGTTTGCACCGCCATACTGTAGACGAAAAAAGCGACCAAATAGCGTTTGAGTCTCAAATTATGAGTCAAGGCGTCATAAACCTTTTTGAGCTCATTGTAACCATTAAAAACAACTTGTTTGGTGAGTTTTTTACCAGAAGTTACGCCTTTAGGCAAAACCGCAAAGGTGTATTGACTGAAGCCCATCCACCAAATTCCGACCATAATAAAGGACATGCGCATCGCCGTAATACTCCCCTGCCCATCCGCAGGCAGACCGAATGATTCGGGTTTCATCACCATCGCTAAGTTCACAATCAGCAGAAGGACACTCCCGATATAGCCCATTGAAAATCCTTTGGCGCTAACGGCATCTTGCTGCTCAGGAAAAGCAATGTCAGGTAAGTAGGAATTGTAAAAAACCAGACTCCCCCAAAACCCGATCAAACCGAAAAAATAAAAGCCAAGACTCATATAAATCGATTCCAGGTCAAAGAAGTAAAGCCCCATGCAGGACAGGGAACCCAAATAACAAAAGAACTTCAAGAATGCCTTTTTATTTCCAAGATAATCCGCAATTCCAGACAATATCGGAGAACTTAGAGCCACCAAAAGAAAAGCCAGCGCTGTAGTGTAACTGATCAAAGGCGTACTGCGGATTGTCCCACCAAAAATTGCGACCGTATCGACGCCCGATTGACGGAACAAAACCCCGTAATAAATAGGAAATATCGCAGAAGCAATGACCAAACTATAGACAGAATTGGCCCAATCGTAGAAAGCCCATGCGTTGATGTATTTATTATTTCCTCTTATATCTGCAGTCATATTTTTGATGTTTTTTACAGCGATAATCTCTTGATTTTATATCCATAAATTCAATGGTCTCACAACCAAAATGAATGACAATTACCTACGTTGCTTGCCTAAATATAGACAAATATTCAGGACTAAATATAATTGTCACAGAATTGAGTATTTTTGGAATGACTTTTGATTCACTTAGAAAAAAACATCTTATGAAATTATTTTTAACCCTTATTTTTAGTCTACTTGTTTTAACCTCTTGCGAAGGACCTGAAGGCCCGAAAGGCCTACCCGGCATCAATATACTGGGACAAGTTTTTGAAGTAAACATCGACCTTAATGCCACTAATAATTTCGAACAAGTCGT
Organism: Flavobacteriaceae bacterium UBA4022; assembly: GCA_002384055.1. Taxonomy (GTDB): domain Bacteria; phylum Bacteroidota; class Bacteroidia; order Flavobacteriales; family Flavobacteriaceae; genus BACL21. The sequence goes on along the minus strand of DGAU01000011.1, from coordinate 130,567 downwards.
GACCATACCCCTGAGTATTGAAGTTTTCGAGAGTGATGCTATCTTGGCTTATCGCTACGAAGGCAGCTTCAACGGCGCAGACATATGGACGCCTCTTCCATCAACATACTTCGACAACTTTGGCGGTACATTTTTATACACTTTCAACCACACCTATTTTGATTTGAAGTTTTTTCTGGATGGTAATTTCAATTTAGGGGTTCTGGCGCCGAGCTGGACCGATAATCAAATTTTTCGAGTGGTTGTCGTGCCAGCGGAATTCGCTGATGCGGGTATGACCTTCGAGCAGCTTCAAAATAATATTGAATTAGAATTTGTAGGTAATTAAATCATGAACAGCAGACACTTTTTAATGGCCGTCAGTATGGTAATTGCTGTCGGATGCCAGTCACGAGCACAACAGCAGAAACCAGAAAATTTTGCCATAGATAAAACAACAGATCAATGGAGATCAGAATTGAGCCCTGCTGAATTTCAAGTCCTTAGAGAAGCCGCTACCGAAGCACCATTTAGCAGTCCTTTCAATGAAAATAAGCAGTTGGGTACTTATTACTGTGCCGGTTGTGGTTCTGCTCTTTTTGAGAGTAACGCCAAATTTGATAGTGGTTCCGGTTGGCCAAGCTTTGATCGCTGTATTGACGGTCAGGTAAGTTTCAGCACCGACTATGATTTGGGTTATGCCCGTACCGAGGAACATTGCGCCAATTGTGGCGGACACCTGGGGCATGTTTTTCCCGATGGTCCAAAAAAAACAACAGGATTGAGACACTGTATCAATGGCGTTGCCCTTGTTTTTAAACCCGCCAATTAATGCATTATCCCATAAATAAATCAGACGAACAATGGCTCGAGGAGTTAGATGCAGATCGTTATTCTGTCTTAAGACAGAAAGGGACCGAAAGGCCTTTTACAGGTGAGCTCAATCAAACTTTTGACAAGGGAACCTACTACTGTGCCGGATGTGACCAAGCCCTTTTTGACAGTGCTGCTAAATTTGACAGTGGTTGCGGCTGGCCCTCTTTTGACCAATCCAAAACAAACACAGTAGACTACCTTAAAGATAAGTCACACGGCATGATCCGAACCGAAATTGTTTGTGCTTCTTGTGGCGGGCATTTAGGCCATATTTTTGATGATGGCCCGACACCGACCAAACAACGCTATTGCGTCAATTCGCTATCGCTCAAATTTGACAAAAAACAACCTTAACAATCTGCGTCAGAAAAACGGAACGTCGTCTTTTTATAAGGGGTTTTATTTTGTAAATTTGTCCTGAAATTAAACTAATTCCTTATCCGCATGAATAAATTCGATGTCATTGTTTTAGGTACTGGTCCTGGTGGTTATGTTACCGCTATTAGAGCCTCACAATTAGGCCTTAAAACAGCCGTAATAGAGAAAGAAAGTCTGGGCGGGGTATGCCTTAACTGGGGTTGTATTCCGACCAAAGCCTTACTCAAAAGCGCACAAGTGTTTGAATACCTTAAGCACGCAGAAGATTACGGCCTCACCATTGAAAAATTTGATAAGGATTTTACAAAGGTTGTCTCACGCAGCAGAAATATTGCGGATGGAATGAGTAAAGGTGTTCAGTTTTTGATGAAAAAAAATAAAATTGACGTCATCAAAGGCTACGGAACCCTTAAGACTGGAAAAAAAGTCGAAGTCGACGGAACCCTATATAGTGCCGATCACATCATTGTGGCTACTGGCGCTCGTTCCCGAGAACTACCCAATCTTAAACAAGATGGCGTAAAAGTCATTGGGTATCGTGAAGCCATGACCCTAAAGACGCAACCCAAAAAAATTATTGTTGTTGGAAGCGGCGCCATAGGTGTTGAGTTTTCGAACTTCTACAACAGCATGGGCACCGAAGTTACTATTGTTGAGTACTTACCCAACTTAGTGCCTTTAGAGGATGTCGATATTTCAAAAGAATTTGAAAAGATTTTCAAAAAGAGTGGGGTCAACGTCATGACAAATGCCTCTTTCGAAAGTGTGGACACTTCTGGCAAAGGAGTCAAAGCGACCATCAAAACAAGTACAGGCACCGAAATCATTGAGGCCGACTTGGTTCTTTCTGCTGTAGGTATTTCTGCCAATATTGAGAACATAGGCTTGGAAGAGGTCGGTATCGTTACCGACAAAGGTAAAATTATGGTCAATGACTACTACCAAACCAACATACCGGGCTATTACGCCATTGGTGATGTGGTTCCTGGCCCTGCATTAGCGCACGTGGCTTCTGCCGAAGGCATTACCTGTGTTGAAAAAATTGCTGGTTTTTCAAACGAAACCATTGATTACGGAAACATCCCAGGATGCACCTATACCTCGCCAGAAATTGCAAGTGTTGGTCTGACCGAAGCACAAGCCAAAGAACAAGGCTACGACATTAAAGTTGGTAAATTTCCTTTCTCTGCAAGTGGAAAAGCAAGTGCCGCTGGGACAAAAAATGGTTTTGTCAAGGTTATTTTCGACGCTAAGTATGGTGAATGGCTCGGCTGTCACATGATTGGCGCTGGAGTTACCGATATGATCGCAGAAGCAGTTGTGGCGCGTAAGCTAGAAACAACAGGACATGAAGTCCTTAAATCCATACACCCGCATCCGACCATGAGTGAAGCAGTTATGGAAGCGGTTGCTGCGGCTTACGGAGAGGTTATTCACCTTTAGAGCCCAAGCAGACAGAGTTCAATAAATTATATAGCATTAAAAAAGCCTCCTAAAAAGGAGGCTTTTTTAATGCTATATAGCGAGTAATGCCAGCCGATAACTCTCTAGGCCAAAGCCAATAATAATTCCTTTGGCGTGGGGCGCGATATGCGACTGATGCCGGAATGGTTCTCGGGCATAGGTATTTGAAATATGTACTTCGGTAACCGGAGATTCAATGCCTTTAACCGCATCACCAATGCCAATTGAGGTATGGGTGTAAGCGCCAGCATTAAGCACCACTGCGTCATAACTAAAGCCAACTTCGTGAAGCTTATCAATAAGAACCCCTTCTATATTAGATTGAAAATACGAGAGTTCTAGTTCAGGAAACGCTTCTGCCAGTTGATCAAAATAGCTATCAAAGGTCTGCGTACCATAAACCTCTGGCTCTCTCTTTCCTAAAAGATTTAGATTGGGGCCGTTAATGATAATGACTTTCCTCAAAGCTTTATGGGTTTTGGGTTCTAGTTATTACCCAATATTAGGGGTAACCCACTTTCGCCTGAGCCAATCACAACGACCTTGCTGTTATTTGATTCTGATAGCTTGATAGTCGCTTCAATTCCCTTATCTCTTAGAATTTTATCTGTCAAAGAGGCACTTAAAATTCGGTTAGCATCGGCTTTACCTTGAGCTTCGATAATTTGACGCTCCGCTTCTTTTGATGCCGTTACTAATCTAAATTCATATTCCAAAGACTCCTGCTCTTGATTCAGTTTACGCTCAATTGCATCTTTAATGGTCGCTGGCAGGGTTACATCACGCACCAAAACCTCATTAAGTTGCACATATTGTGGTTCCACGATTTTTTTGGTTTCAGCGTAAATTTCTTCTTGAATAGCATCTCGCTTAGAAGAATATAGTTGTTCTGGCGTGTATTGTCCCACAACACTACGGGCCGCACTGCGAATCGCCGGCTGAATAATACGCTCTAGGTAATTCTGACCTTTCTCTTGGTGCAAACGACCTAACTCTTCCGTGACTGGCTTATACCACACCGAAGCATCGATCTGAATTTCAAGTCCATTAGACGAGAGTACTCTCATCTTTTCGAATAGTTCTTGTTGGCGTACTTCATAGATAATCACCTTGTTCCAAGGCGCTACAAAATGAAATCCTTCGCCAAGCGCAGGTTCGTCAGTTACCACCCCTCCATCAAAAGTTCGGTACAATACACCGGCTTCACCCGAACCCATCGTTACAGCAGATTTGGCTAAAATGATAACCAATAAAATAATTAAAGCAATTGCGGGAATACCCGCTTTTGGTAATTTTTCCATAATATTTATATTTGTTAAGTGTATCCGTTATATTTCCTAAGCCACCATTCGATGGCACTGCTCAAAATTACTAAAAATAGAGCGTAATACCACTGAATCAGGGAAGTTGTTTTGGTTTCAATTATTTCTTTCTGGGTGAATTGTTCTGGTGTCTTTAAAAAATGCAACAAGGCTTCTGCTTGATCAAAACCATACAATTTACCCTGGTTATGCTGTGCTAACAGATCCATTTTTGACCATTGACCAAACCCAGAATTTCCTTCTCGATCTATCGACAGAATGCGGAATGAGCCTGTTTTTTCCGCATCTAACCCTTTGACCCGCACCCGGTAGCGATAATCACCAGCAGGTAAATCGTCCAAGGCCGCAACGTAAGTTTGCCCCAAAAGAGTCATAGGGCGTTCTTCATAACGCCCTCCATCAGCCGGCTTTATAGCCACCTCTAATAAAGCAGTGGTATTGAGTTGATACGATACATCAAAATATTGGGCCATGATCTGAGCCCCGATGGCGCGTTGGTATATGGGTTGATGGTCGACAATCAAACGCTCATTTGCACGATCTACAGATAAGTATTTGGCCGTACTACCGATAAAGGCGTCTATAGATTCATAAGACCCCTCAAGACGGTGGGCTTCTAATCGCCAGGTCCAAAACCCTACGCCATCCAATAGGACCCAACGGCGCTCTGTATCTTCATAAAAGCTCATTATCGGCTGGTCCAAAATATTGCCCTGAATGGATGCTTTTAGTAAATCCTGATGCGGACCAGATACTGCAATTGCACCAATATCGGTTCGCAAGGGTGGCAAATCAGCCCATCGCGTCCATTGGGAGGTAAATAAATCAAATTCCTCAATAGCTTCTGGAGCAATTTCATCTGTCACACCAATAGTTTCTTTTGAAAAAATGGATTGCTTCTGATTCAAAAACGACCAATCAGTTTCTGGACCACTGATCAACCACATATTGCGCTTTTGATCTAAAATGATATCCAACAAAGGAGCAAAACGCCTATTAGGTTGGTACAAAACCAATAAGTCTGCCGTGGCTTGATGGGTCATAGCCTCTTCCGGGCTGACAATAGTAACTTGGACTTGCTCGTTCGATACTAAAGCGCGCTTCAACGCCCCTAGATCCGGGTGCTTTCCTGAGGACACTATAACAATATTCTCCAACTGCTCAAGAATTTCGATGCCAAAAAAAGCCTGGTTATTGGTCAGATTTTGTTCTCCAGTCATCACCCCTAAATCCACTTGATAAATCAATTGTCCCGGCGCTTTTGCCGGTAATTCAATTTGGAGTAACTGAGCGCTTTGATCCGGGGAAAAAGTGATTGTCTTGCGCCACACGATCTCTTTTGCTAATGAAATTTTAAGTTCTGTTTGGATCGCTTTATTGCCTCCCGAATAGCCCAACAATAGCTCAACAGGGAATTTTTGGCCCACTCGCGAATAGTGATTAGTATATACTTTTTCAATGACCAGATCTAAAGGAGTTAGGGTGTCACCAATCAAAATGGGGTAAACCGGTATCTCAGAGGGCAATTGACTATATTCATAAGCCCGGCCATAAGTCTGTTGTCCATCGCTAATCAATACAACAGGCCCAGGTGCCTCCATGCGGATAGACTGTATCTGCGCAAGGGCTCCTCCAATATCTGTTTCGGTTTGATCAAAGAAATTTTGATCGTCAAAAAGCAATTCCTCACCAAAAGCATACCAGCTGACGTCAAACTTTGAATTTAACGTGAGGTCCTGGTGCCAGAGATCTGACAACTGCCTTACTTCTACCGAATCCCGAATAGACTTCGAATGATCCACTAAAACCGCTAGTTTTGGTTTCTCATAACGCACTACCTCGTTGTTGATTTCTGGGTTAATCAGAAAGAGCAGAACCATGAAAATCGAAAAAGATCTTAAGGCAATTAAGATGTATCTGGTTATTGGCTTATCGAATTTCGTCCCTTTGTAGAGCCAAAATGACAAAGTTATGGCTATGATCAGTGCGAAAATAGTCCATATAACAGGTGAAGTCATCAAGGCATTGGGGTCGTGGCGAAAAAGCCTGGTTTAGGTATACATTCCTCCGTCAATATGCAGCACTTGACCGGTCATATAAGACGACAAATCACTCGCCAAATAAACACAGGTATTGGCTATATCCTCTGGTGTTCCGCCTCGTTTAAGTGGAATTCCAGCGCGCCAAGACTTTACCGTCTCTTCGTCAAGTTTTGCGGTCATTTCGGTCTCAATAAAGCCCGGAGCAATGACATTACATCTAATGTTACGCGAGCCTAACTCCAGGGCCACAGACTTTGAAAACCCAATAATTCCTGCTTTAGAAGCAGCATAATTAGTTTGACCTGCATTGCCCTGAACACCAACGATCGAACTCATGTTAATGATGCTCCCGTGACGCTGCTTGAGCATCGTTCTTTGGACTGCCTTAGTCATGTTAAAAACGGATTTGAGATTCACCTCAATCACTTGATCAAAGTCATCCTCAGAAATCCGCATGAGCAAATTATCCTTGGTAATTCCAGCATTATTAATTAATATATCAATTGAACCAAAATCTTCCAAAACCTGATCAACAAGTTCTTGCGATTGATCAAAACTTGCGGCGTTGCTTTTATAGGCCCTCACCTTTACGCCCAAATGACTGAGTTCCTCGGCCAGTGCTTCTGCGGCTTCTGCCGATGAGTTATAGGTAAAAGCCACATTAGCGCCCTGCTTGGCGAAGACTTCAACGATGCCTTTGCCGATGCCTCGACTACCTCCTGTGATAACTGCCGTCTTGTTTTGCAATAAATTCATGAGTTTCAATTTTGTTCCACCTTGTGGCGTTAATTTAAAAAACATTGGCGAAATCACCTAGGATCACACCATTTACCGGTATTATTTTATTTCAATAGCTCAGCTACTTTCAGTCCAATCTTGGCTGGAGAGTCCACCACATGGATCCCACAAGAGGCCATGATTTTCTTTTTGGCTTGCGCCGTATCGTCACTACCTCCAACTATAGCACCTGCATGGCCCATTGTTCGTCCGACAGGGGCTGTCTCACCAGCGATAAATCCAATGACTGGTTTTGTACTGCCACTTTGTTGGTACCAATAGGCTGCATCTGCTTCTAATTGTCCGCCAATCTCACCAATCATAACGACAGCATCTGTTTCTGGGTCTGCAATAAGTAATTCTAAAGCTTGTTTTGTCGTAGTCCCAATAATGGGATCTCCTCCGATACCAATAGCGGTGGTGATACCTAGTCCTTGTTTTACGACTTGATCAGCAGCCTCATAGGTTAATGTACCTGATTTAGAAACAATACCTACCCGTCCCTTCTTGAAAACAAATCCTGGCATAATACCCACTTTTGCCTCGCCTGGGGTAATGACTCCGGGGCAATTCGGCCCAATCAGACGACAATCACGGTCCTTGATATAATCAAAAGCCTTAACCATATCACCAACAGGTATCCCTTCGGTGATGGTGATGATGACCTTAATCCCAGCTTCTGCAGCTTCCATAATGGCATCAGCAGCAAATGCTGGTGGCACAAAGATAATACTCGTATCGGCACCTGTAGCGGCTACAGCATCGGCAACTGTATTAAACACAGGTTTTTCAAGGTGTATTTGGCCCCCTTTTCCAGGGGTCACACCGCCTACGACATTGGTCCCATATTCAATCATTTGACTGGCGTGAAAGGTGCCTTCACTACCTGTAAATCCTTGAACAATAATCTTTGAATTTTTATTCACTAATACACTCATAGTGCGGTATCAATTTAAGGTTTAATTTTGTGTGGCAAAGGTAATCCATTAAGGCCTTTCAGAAAAGAAATAAAAAGACTTTACATCATTATCCCGGATGCCACATTGGTGCGCTGGCTGGTTGGCTCATCATAGAACCTTTGATGATTTTGTTATCGCTCACTTCCCAAATGGCCATAAAGTGAGATATCGCGAGTTCTTCATCTGGATTTTCGATTGTTCGCGCATAATAGGTGCTGCGCACGGCAACGTGATGGTCTTCCTTAATAATATGCGTTACTTCGGCCCGCAAATCGGCATAAGTCTTATTGATCTCCTTAAAAAATTGATCTAATGCATCGAATCCCATAGTGACACAACCTTCACTGCTGTGCCATGTGAGTATAATTTCTTTACCAAAAAATCGACTCACGATATCTGGATCCTCTATGACATGAGCATTGTAAAATGCCTTAATTAGTTTTTTAGGACCCATTCTATTTCATTTTTTTTAATTGGTCGATCAACTCGGGAATTTGCCGTATCGCAGCCATTTCTTTATACTTTTTTCTAAATTCCTCTGCTGGGGTTCCGTAATAGGTTTTATTACCCTCCAGAGATTTACTGACACCGCTCTGTGCATAAATTACAGCGCCTTTACCAATGGTAATGGCACTTGTAATGCCCACCTGTCCCCAAATGGTTACTTGGTCCTGTATAACCACACAGCCAGCGATACCCGTCTGGGCTGCAATCAAACACTTTGACCCGATAGAGGTATCGTGTCCGACATGAACCTGATTATCAATTTTGGTGCCAGCACCAATAATCGTGTCGCCACTAACACCTTTGTCAATGGTACACAAGGCGCCCAGATGGACGTCGTTTTGCACCACAACACGGCCACTGCTCTTGAGTTGATCATAAGCCTCTGGGCGGTTTTTGTAATAAAAGGCATCGGCACCCAATACTGTGCCTGAATGCACCGTGACCCGATCACCAATGATGGTATGATCATAAATGATCACATTAGGATGGATCAGGCAGTCTTCGCCAATAGTGACATGATTACCAACGAATACACCGGGCTGAATAACTGTGCCCTTGCCGATCACTGCGGTATCCGAACACAGGTTATTGGCCCTTTCGAAGGGTCTAAAATGTTCTTTTAATTTATTGAATCCTGCAAATGGGTCCTCTGAAATTAATAAAGCTTTGCCCTGGGGACAATCAACCCTTTTATTGATCAGAACAACACTAGCGGCACAAGCCAAGGCCTTATCGTAGTATTTGGGGTGGTCCACAAACACAATGTCGCCTGAAGTGACCACATGGATTTCATTAAACCCAGAAACCGGAAAGTCCGGTGGCCCAACATAATCACATTGTAATAATTCCGCTATTGATGCTAAGGATTGAATTTCTGAAAATTTCACACGCTCTATTTCCTAGCAAAATAAAAAAAATCCTGCTTTGAACAGATCAAAACAGGATTAATTTTAAAAGCTTGTTGCAACACTACTCCTTAACCCGTTCTTGATACTGCCCCTTATCGGTGTCCACTTTGATTTTGTCCCCTTCGTTTATGAATAAAGGCACATTGACTCGGGCACCTGTCTCTAAAGTTGCTGGTTTTGTAGCATTGGTCGCTGTATTTCCTTTAAGCCCTGGCTCTGTCTCGGTGACCTCTAAGATCACATTTGCCGGCATTTCCACAGAAAGTGGCATTTGGTCTTCAGAATTAATGATGACTGTAACCACTTCTCCCTCTTTCATAAGTTCGGGACGATCAAGGGAACTCTCGGGTAGTTGAATTTGAGAGTAGTCCTCAGTGTTCATAAAGTGATAAGTTTCTCCTTCTTTATATAGGTATTGGAATTTGTGTGTTTCAACACGAACATCTTCAATCTTCTGTCCTCCTGAAAACGTATTATCCAGCACTTTACCTGTAGTGACACTTCTGAGTTTTGTACGCACAAATGCCGGGCCTTTCCCAGGCTTTACATGCAAAAATTCAATAATTTTAAAAATATCGTTATTGTACTTAATGCACAACCCTTTTCTGATGTCTGATGTATTTGCCATAAGTATTTAAGTTTTTAATTCTGAAAATAACCTTTCATGATTCCACGCTTAGAATTCTTAATGAATTGAAGGATTTCATCACGCTCTGGAGTGGCTTCCATTTCAGCTTCAATGATCTGAGCCGCCTGAGAGTTGTTGTAATTTTTTTGATATAAAATTCTGTAAATGGCCTGAATTTGACGGATCTGATCTGAATCATACCCTCTGCGACGCAGTCCAATCGAATTGATGCCCACATAGGATAAAGGTTCCCTTGCAGCCTTAGTAAAAGGAGGGACATCTTTACGCACTAGAGAGCCCCCTGTCACAAAGGCATGATTCCCAATCATACAAAACTGATGAACCGCAGTCATTCCTGCCAAAACAACATAATCGCCAACGGTAATATGACCCGCTAGGGTACTGTTGTTGGAAAAGATACAGTAATCTCCAACGACACAGTCATGGGCAATATGACAATAGGCCATAATCAAACAGTTCTTCCCTACAACGGTCTTGCCCCGATCAACAGTCCCTCGATTGACCGTGACATATTCGCGGATGGTCGTGTTGTCGCCAATTTCGGCCGTGGTTTCTTCGTCACGAAACTTTAAGTCTTGCGGAGTAGCAGAGATCACTGCCCCAGGAAAAATATTACAATTCTTCCCGATTCTCGCGCCTTCCATAATCGTGACATTAGAACCGATCCAGGTGCCTTCTCCAATAATGACATTATTGTGTATTGTGGTGAAGGGTTCGATCACTACATTTTTGGCGATTTTCGCGCCAGGATGCACGTATGCTAAGGGTTGGTTCATGTTATGTTTTTAGTTTTGACAATTTGCGCCATCAATTCGGCTTCTGTAACCAATCGATCGTTGGCATAAGCCTTTCCAGCCATATGAACAATCCCGCGGCGAATTGGGGTGACCAATTCTAGCTTAAAAATCAATGTGTCACCAGGATTGACTTGGTGCTTGAATTTTACATTATTTATTTTCATAAAAAACGTCAGGTAATTTTCTGGGTCAGGCACCATGCTCAAGGCCAATATACCTCCGGTTTGCGCCATAGCCTCAACGATAAGAACCCCTGGCATGACTGGCGCTCCAGGAAAGTGTCCTATGAAAAATGGTTCGTTCATGGTCACATTTTTAAGCCCCACGATATAATCTTTACCCATCTCCAAAATCTTATCGACAAATAAAAATGGGGGACGGTGTGGCAACATTTCCATGATGGCATTCACGTCCTTTGCCGGCGTTTTATGAATATCAAATTTTGGAATTTTATTGCGTTTTTGTACCTTAATGATCTGCGCCAGTTTCTTGGCGAATTGTGTATTTACATAATGCCCTGGCTTATTGGCAATGACTTTTCCTCGGATTCTTGTTCCAATTAGGGCGAGGTCTCCGATCACATCCAAAAGCTTATGTCGTGCAGCCTCATTCGGATGATGCAGTGTAAGGTTATCCAGAATACCATTTGATTTTACAGAGATCTCATCCCTATTAAAAGCCTTTCTGAGTTTTTCCATAGTGTCCTCAGACAACTCCTTATCCACGTAGACGATAGCATTGTTTAAATCACCACCTTTTATCAGCCCATGCTCCAGTAGCATTTCGATTTCATGTAAAAAGCTAAAGGTCCTTGAATTAGAGATTTCTGTTTTGAAATCGGAAATTGTTGTGAGTGTCGCATTCTGAGTCCCTAAAATCTTAGTACCGAAATCAACCATTGCGGTGACTTGATACTCATCGGCTGGTATCACCGTAATCTCACTGCCCGTTTCTTCATCCAGAAAAGAAATCACTTCATCCACCACAAACTCTTCACGATCCTGGTCCTGAACCACAATCCCCGCTTGTTCGATGGCTTGAATAAAATATTTTGAGGACCCATCCATGATGGGAGGCTCTGAGGCATTGAGCTCGAGTATGCAATTATCTATTTCCATGCCGACCAGGGCGGCAAGCACGTGTTCGGAGGTCTGTATTTTAACCCCTTGTTTATCGAGATTTGTTCCGCGTTGTGTATTGACTACATAATTCACGTCGGCCTCTACTACTGGGGCATCTGGCAAATCAATACGCACAAACTTAAAACCATGATTCGCTGGTGCTGGTTTTAAGGTTAAGGTCACATCCATTCCTGTATGCAGACCAACGCCCGTTAACGAAACTGCCTTCCCTAAGGTTTGTTGTTTTGATGTTTTATGACTCATCTGTTATTCTTTTTTCCATCTGATTGAGGCGATTCACTAGTTTAGGTAAATTCTTGAAATGAACATAACTCTTGCTGTAATCTCCATAAGTAAACGCGGGCGTCCCTTGCAAGACTTCATGATCCTTTACAGATCGCCCGATACCGCTCTGGGCTTGTATTTTAACGTAATCACCTATGGTCACATGACCAACAATACCGACTTGCCCACCAATCATACAATATTCGCCAATTTTTGTGGATCCAGCGATACCGGTCTGTGCTGCAATGACGGTGTTTTTGCCGATTTCTACATTATGAGCAATTTGGATTTGGTTGTCCAGCTTGACTCCTTGTCTTATGATGGTCGAGCCTAATGTGGCCCGATCAATGGTAGTTCCCGCTCCAATATCGACATTTGACTCGATCACGACATTGCCTATCTGAGGCACTTTATCGTAACTTCCATCGTCATTTGGGACAAACCCAAATCCATCAGCGCCAATAACGGCACCACTATGGATCACCGTATGGGCGCCGATTTGCGTTTCTGAATAAATTTTAGTTCCCGAAAAAATAACCACATGGTCGCCAATGACCACGTTATCTCCGATATAAACGTTAGGATATATTTTTACATGGTTTCCGATGGTTACTTTTTCGCCGATATAGGCAAAGGCGCCAATGTAACAATCACTTCCATAACTTGAATTTTCTGCGACAAAAATAGGCGCTTCAATACCCACCTTATTCATCTTCACCTCATTGTAATAGGCCAAAAGTCGAGAAAAAGCCATGTAGGCGTCGGAGACCCGGATCAATGTAGTATCTACAGGTTGGTCTAACTTAAAGTCCTTGCCTACAATAGTAATAGAGGCTTGTGTGGTATAAATAAAGCTGGTGTATTTTGGATTGGCTAAAAATGTTAAGCTCCCCTTCGACCCCTCTTCTATTTTGGCGAGACTAGATACCGTGACTTCTCCATCTCCTTCAACGGTTCCCTCTAGGATTCCTGCAATTTGGTTAGCTGTAAATTCCATTTATTAGTTTCAAAGGACAAATATAAAAAAAGCGTTTCTAATGAGCGCTCTTTGGGCAGCATAGAAAGTATTTAACTACTTTTTGCGACAAGGCCTGAATGTTTAATTGATCACTAGCTTCTGAGACCTCAATGAGCTTTCCGTTTTTCTTAAGCAACTCAATGGTATCTTTGGATCCATGATAGGCCAAGTTTGAAACACTGCCGGTAAACACAAAGTAAGATGCTTCTTCTGCCGAAAGGTTGTACTTGCGTTGGACTTTCGTGCTAATTTCTTCTATTTTTTGTGGAACAAATGGTTCGGGCCTTATTTTTATTTTGAGTAAGTCTCTATTCAAAATCATTTGAGACAGGGATCGCAGCACAACATCCTCATGATCTTTCCAGGTTTTGAGCGCTCCCAAGACATCGACATCATCGAGCTCCAAGAACAACCGTAGTTCTTCTGTTGTGATTTTATCATTCGAATTACGGCTAAGAAAATACGTCAGCGGCTGACTCACATTCAAATGACTCCCTTTAGATATCAAGTCGCGGGCGCGCAGCATTATCTTCATTAACAGTTGTTCGGCAGCCAAAGAGGTTTTGTGCAAATAGACTTGCCAATACATTAATCGTCTTGCGACCAAAAACTTTTCAACAGAATAAATTCCTTTTTCCTCGACGACTACTTTGTCGTCAACTACCTGAAGCATGGTGATCAGTCTTAAAGCACTTATAGACCCTTCCGCAACACCCGTGTAAAAACTGTCTCGACGCAAGAAATCAAGGCGATCCATATCTAATTGACCCGAAATGAGTTGATGAAGAAATTTTTTATGGTATCTGTTATTAAAAATATCAATCGCTAAACTTAACCTTCCTTCGAAGGTCTCATTCAAATACTCCATTATATGAATGGATAAATCCTCATGGCTGCATTCGGTCACGATGACCCCCTCTAGTGCATGGGAAAACGGTCCATGACCGATGTCGTGCAATAGAATTGCTATATAAAGGGCTGTTTCCTCCTCCTGACTGATCTCGGTTCCTTTAGAACGCAAAACCATAACAGCACGCTGCATCAGATGCATCGCTCCTAGGGCATGGTGAAATCGTGTATGCTGCGCTCCGGGATACACCAAATAACTGAGTCCCATCTGAGAAATTCTTCGCAAACGTTGGAATGAAGGATGCTCTATAATCTTGTAAATAAGATCATTAGGCACAGAAATGAACCCATATATAGGGTCATTTATTATTTTTAAATTCTTTGATATTCCCAAAATTTAACGATTAATTAGTACCATTACCCGTACTTTTGATATACTAATAAGGCAAAGATAGAGTTATCTTATGAGTGCCGGCTCACCGCGCATGGCATCACACAAATATACATATATGAATCAGATAAAAATACTTTGGGTAGACGACGAAATTGACTTGCTAAAACCGCATATTATCTTCCTAGAACAGCGCAATTATGTCGTGGTGACAGCACGTAGCGGGATAGAAGCGCTGGAAGAGATTCAAACAACCTTATTTGATATTGTTTTCTTAGACGAAAATATGCCAGGCATATCGGGTTTAGAAACACTTCAAGAGATTAAAGAAGCCCAAGCTAATCTCCCTGTGGTTATGATCACCAAGAGTGAAGAAGAGCATTTGATGGAGGAAGCCATCGGTTCAAAAATTGCCGATTATTTAATTAAACCCGTTAATCCCAATCAAATTCTTCTGACCCTTAAAAAGAATTTGGATCATTTCCGATTGGTTTCTCAAAAAACGAATAAAAGTTACCAGCAAGAATTCAGAAAAATAGCGATGGACCTATCATCGATAAATACAGCCGAAGAATGGGCTGAACTTTATCAAAAATTAGTTTTTTGGGAACTTGAACTAGAGGATGTTGAGGACACCAGCATGATGGAGATCCTCGAATCTCAAAAACAAGAAGCCAATACACAATTTTGTAAATTCATTGAAAAAAATTATGCAGATTGGTTTGATTCACGCGCAAAGGCTCCGGTCATGTCGCACACGCTTTTTGAACAAAACGTAGCGCCTTTAATAAACCAGCAACCAACACTATTGGTTGTGGTGGATAATTTAAGATACGATCAATGGAAAACCTTGGAGCCTATGCTTCTGACGCATTACAAAAGGACCTCTGAATCGCTTTTTTACAGTATCCTCCCGACGGCGACTCAGTATGCACGAAATGCCATATTTTCTGGACTTATGCCCAGTGATATGGAAAAACAATACCCTAACTACTGGCTCAATGACACCGATCAAGGGGGTAAGAATTTGTATGAGAAAGAGTTTTTAGCGGAGCAACTCAAACGTTTGGGGCTTTCAATAGATTGGAGCTATCACAAAATCACCTCGCTCAAACAGGGTAAAAAATTAGCAGAATCCTTTAAGACTCACAAAGATGAGCAACTGACCGTTTTGGTTTATAATTTTGTCGACATGTTATCACATGCCAAAACCGAGATGGAAGTAATCAAAGAACTGGCCTCAAACGATAAATCTTACAGGTCTTTAACCAAAAGCTGGTTTAAAAATTCGCCATTACTGCATATTATCAATCAAGCAGCAGCATTAAAATTTAAATTAATCATCACTACCGATCACGGGACCATAAACGTCAAAAACCCCTCTAAGGTGATTGGCGACAAAGAGACCAGCCTTAACTTGCGCTACAAGACCGGCCGTAGCCTAACCTATTCGGGCAAAGACGTATTCTCGGTAAAACAACCAAGCGAAATAAAACTCCCTACAATCAAAATGAGTAGCTCCTTTATATTTGCTAAAAGTGACAATTTCTTTGCCTACCCCAACAACTACAACCATTACGTCAACTATTTTCGAAATACCTACCAACACGGTGGCGTTTCATTAGAGGAAATGATCATTCCCTTCGCGGTTTTACGACCTAAGGAATAACACAAATCTTCCATTTATTGTCTTTTTATCGGATTTTTTGTACCAATAAACTATTTTTATATATCTTTGTTATAAGTCAAATCACCATGGAAATTTCGTTCAATATTGATGAAATAGACAATGTCGCTCGTGATGTTTTAGCTTACGGTCATTCAAATAATTTGTTGTTTTACGGCGCCATGGGTGTGGGTAAAACGACGCTCATAAAGGCGATTGCGAAGCAATTAGGGGTCAGCGACAATATCAGCAGCCCCACTTTTTCACTCGTGAATGAGTATGATGGCTTAAGGGGTAAAGTCTGTCATTATGACTTTTATAGAATCAAATCCCTGGACGAAGTATTGGATTTGGGACTGGATGAGTACTTGGAGTCGGACTTCTACAACCTCATTGAATGGCCAGATAAGATTGTAGGACTAATACCACAATCGTACATAGAAATAAAGTTAACGCAGAAAGATAAAGAACGAAGAATTGCACATATAAGGTACATTAAATAGTTAAATACAAGACATTTACACCATTCACGGTGTTCAAAAAATTTCTGCGCGATATCCTAGGACTTCGCTGACGGCACTGGGCAATCTATTCACCCCTTATATATTAAAAATTAGGGAATATGGCGGTCTTGATGTGTTTTTGGGATTCAACTTCGACTTGAAATATGGAACCTATATCCACAAGGGTATTGTGACCAATTCATGTATATCAGAGCAAATAGACATTTCTTCTAAAGACATTAACTTATTATTACTCTAACTATGAGTTTTGCGAAACGATTGTTTTATTATTTAGGCGGGTTTGCCCTTGGCACCGTTATTTTACTTTTTTTTCTTTCGGGTAAAAGAACTTCGTGCGATTATGGTCCTAATGACCGAACCTTGAAACACCTAAGAACAAAACCTCTTATTGTTTCAAATACAATGGATTTTGAGCTAATTAATCCTGATCTGGTCAACCGCATACTTAGTAATGGGAGCGTTTTGTTTAATGAAAGTAATATTGGTCTTGATTCAGTGAATACATATCAAATTGAATTTACCGATGATCAATTGGGGCCGCTCAAGGCTTCCTTTGTTAACCACAAGGATTCTTTAGTATTGAAAAACATTAGTTTTCACCCTGCTTATTAACTTCTGCGATCATAAATGAGGGATAAATCCCTGTTTTCTTATAAAAAGATCGAGAAAAGGATGCGGCGGTATTGTAACCGCATTCAGATGCAATAGCCTCTACTGTATAGCGCCGAAAAACATGGTCCGATTTTATTTTAGACACAGCATACTGAACGCGTAAGTCGTTGAGATACTGTGAAAAACTCTTCAATTTATGACTGTTGACGACACGTGACAAATAGCTAGAATTGGTGTGCATCTTCTTAGCGAGTGCAATTAAAGTTACATTATCTTTTAGAAAATCTTCATTGTCTTCAAAACGTTTGAGTCGTTTTAAAATGTCCGTTACAATATCATTTGAAATAATAATCGGGGCTTCATTATTTAGAGACTTACTATTATTTGCTCTATGACTATTATCATCCTTCATTAATTTTTCAAAACGTCTGCGGTAAGTAACTTTTTGGCGAAAAAAATAATATGATAAGGCACTGAAAAAAAGAAAAAGAAATACACTTATTCCGATTACGACATAAGACCGTGTATTACGCAATTGCAATGCTTTTATAATATCCTCCTTTGATTTGATTAATCTAGGTGTTTCAAAGGTTCTAATGAATTGAGGTTCTAAAGCTATATAATTCTCAAGCCGTAAATTATCTAATTCTATTAATTTATCGAGATAATAAATTTGACCTTCGGGATCATTTTCATGTTCTGAAACCCTCTTAAGGGCCTCGAATAGTAAAACTTTGGATTCTGGCATGAATCTATTATTATTGATTAGATCTAACTCTTCAGCTTGTGTCAAGTATTTTTTTGCTTCCAACCAATTATTTTGACTGACGGAAGTTAGTCCATGAAATAAATAAGAATTCAATAAATAATAATCATCACCATAATTAACGCTTAATTCCTCAAGTTCTAATGCAGACTCTAATACAGCTTCATAGTTCTTGTTGTAGTAATGAAACTCCATCTTCGCATCCATTCCCCAAATAAATGCATCTTCTTTATTTCGGTCAAGGTTCATTAATAATTCATCATGTTTACTTAAATATAGAAATGCCTTTTCATAATTTTTCAATGCCAAGTGACACAAAATAAACCCCTCAACTGAAAGTATTTTTTGCTCGGTTATAAAACTAGATATTTGATCATTAACACCAATGCGACTTGAGGCTGCATAACTCTTTTCAAACATCTTACTATTAACGATAAAGTCTCTATCCTCCTGCATTTTAAGCGCCTTTTCTTTATCGCCAAAGGCTACTTTTAAGAATATTAATCTATCTAGAATATAAACCTGTTGTGTTAGGTTTTGATTTAATTGAGCTATTTGATTAGCTCGTAAATACTTATTGTAAGATTCGTTTATTTCACCGAGAACACCAAACTCATAACCCTGAATGATATAACCGATTGCGGGGTAGGTAATGTGTTTCCAATCCCGAGTATAATCAATCAAGCTGTCAGCATAGCTGATGTTTTTTTTGGAAGAAAATATTCGCGCAAGTCGATCAAAGGACCGAGCAATTTTGATCGTGTCATTATCTTCTTTGGCGCGACTTAAATATATGTCAATTATTTTTTTCTGCACAAGTGAGTCGCCCTCATATACATTAAACAAGGTCAACAACTCTTCATAATCAACTATTTCAAGATATTTATCGTTAGGCACTTGAGCGTGAGATATCGGGCCAATAGTAAAAATCAGGGCACTGATAATGTAAAATATTCTCATGATTCGTTTATTTGATTTAAAGTTAACCAATAGACTAACTCAAATGTCAAGTCAAAAATTTATTGACATGAAAAAATATTAATTAATTGATTTTTAATTAATTAAGAATGAATTTAATCCTTAAGATTTATGAATATGAGGTATGTAGTACCCCGATAAAGAAGCTGTTGATGGCCTTTTTTGTCTTTTTAGACCCGGCGTCTTCGGGATAACTCTCCCATAATGAGATCTAACTCTCTGGTGGTTTGGCCAGAAACAGAAGTGTTTTCTTCTGCTCTGCGGATCAAATACGGCATCACATCTTTGACAGGGCCAAATGGGATGTATTTGGCAACGTTGTAGCCTTCATTAGCGAGATTATAGGTAATGTGGTCACTCATGCCATAAAGTTGGCCAAACCAAATGCGCGGATCATTTTTACTGAGTCCGTTTTCATGCATCAAATTCAGAACTTTATAAGTGCTCTCTTCATTATGAGTTCCTAAGAATAAAGAAATATCATTAATATTGGCAAGGATATAGGCCACGACCTCATTAAACATGTCATCCGTAGCCTGCTTATTGACGCATATGGGTGTTGGATAACCCATTGTCAAGGCACGATCGTTTTCTTTTTCCATATAAGCACCTCGAACCACCTTAAACCCCAGTTTAACACCTTTGGCTTTGGCCTCTTTATGTGCTTTTTTGAGGTAAGCCAAACGATCATGACGGTAGCATTGAAGTGTATTAAAAACTACAGAATAATCCTTATTAAAGGTCATCATCATCTCTTCGCAAAGCATATCGGCAGCATCTTGCATCCACGATTCTTCAGCGTCGATAAGCAACATGATCTTTTGAGATTGTGCTTTTTGTGCAATAGTCATATAACGCGCTTTGATGCGCTCCCACTCTTCTTGCAAAAGGCCGTTGAGCGGTCCGACAGAAGCCTGCTGCCAAACCTTAAAGCGACCGAGTCCTGTTGGCTTGAATACCGCAAATGGCATCGATTTCTTTTCACTCGAAAAATCAATCAACGATAGAACTTTATCTTGGGTAAGGTCAAATTGATTCTCTTCCTCTTTTCCTTCTACGGAGTAATCCAATACAGTAGCAACCCCAATTGCATCTAAAGAATGGACCACTTTCATCGAATCTTGCTCATTTACACCACCACAAAAGTGGTCAAATACCGTAGCCCGGACAATTCGCTCAATAGGTAAATGCCAGCGAAATGCAAGCTTAGTCAGCCCCGTCCCTACTTTGACCAAAGATGCGCTTGAAATCATTTTAAATAGCGAATAGGCCCGCCTTAACTCAAGATCGTTTTTTAGGCTAAAAGCGACTTCAGTATTCTCAAATATCCGTTTTGAACTCATTAGTTAAATTATGAGTACAAATATAGTTAGATTTGGGCTTTAGAATTAAAACAATATTTTCAGAATTAACCTATGCGCAGCATCAATCATAGTAACGAATCAATTTTTTGTGGAGACGAATTGGTGCCAACATTGATTAATTTGGTGACTAAGAAGGCGCCAAGCTTGATTGTTGTCTTAACTGATGAGCACACTAAGGCCCATTGTTACCCAGCTATAGCACCCCACTTGAGGCAATGGAAAACACATCTGATCTGTATTCCCTCAGGAGAGTCCTCCAAGAGTATTACCCAATCAGAGGCGCTCTGGGTTGAGTTGTCTCAGCTCGGCGCAGACCGGGATAGTCTTATCATTAATCTCGGCGGTGGTGTCATAACGGATTTGGGTGGCTTTGTTGCCGCAACCTATCAACGCGGGATTGATTTTCTCAACATTCCAACAACACTATTGGGTATGGTTGATGCTGCCATCGGAGGCAAATGCGGGGTTGATTTGGGCCCTCTAAAGAATCAAATCGGGGTGATTACTTCGGCCCTGGGAATTATCATCTATCCCCCTTTTTTGAACACACTTCCACAAAGAGAATTGATTTCTGGATGGATAGAAATGATCAAACATGGTTTCATCACCGAACAAGATTATTTGAAGGCTACATTGTTGTTCGAAACCAGTGATCTCAACAAAATAGAATCACTTATTTGGGCGTCTGTAATGATCAAAAATAAGATTGTACAATCTGATAGCAGCGAAAAAGGCGCCCGCAAAACTTTGAACTTTGGACACACCTTAGGACACGCTATCGAATCATATGGGTTGCATACCCATGGTCAAAACTGGATCAAACATGGCGAAGCGATTGCCTTAGGCATGGCCCTTGCGTGCTATTTATCTCACAAACTTTACGCCTTCCCAGAGCAGGTATTAAACAACTATCTATGGGTCGTAAGAAAGCATGTGACCTTTCCCAAATTCGATAAAAAAGAAATAACAACCATCATTGATTACCTCAAATACGACAAAAAAAATAGCCATGGAGCGGTTAATTTTGTCCTTCTCAAAGCAATTGGTCAAGAAGTTTTAGATGCGAAAGTCAATAGCATTCTCATTTATGAGGCTTTTGACTTCATTAATCAGGAATAATTCAAAAAAGATTCCAAGGAATCAGGTAAAAGACAGGGTGCGGCTTTGAGAATAACCGCCCACTCTATGCCCATGGGGTCCCACCCCATAAGCACCTGATTCATTTACACTCAAAATAAATATTCAAAAACTTACCCTCAGCACAACCGCCTGCTTTCGACGTAAATTAAATATCCTTAAAGATCGAATGCATCAATCGCTTTTTGTCGTTGATGCTCTCCTCTAAAGAGATCATGGTCTCAGTTCTGGTAACCCCTTCAATATCATCTATTTGGTAAATAATATCCTTGGCGTGACTTGTGTTTTTGGCCCGTATTTTACAGTAAATATTGAATTTTCCAGTTGTTACATGGGCTACAGTGACACAAGGAATTTCTTTAAGGCGCTCAAGAACGAACTGGGTTTGTGACGTTTTATACAAAAACACACCCACATAAGCTATAAAAGAATAACCTAGTTTTTTGTAATCCAAGGTCAAAGATGATCCCGTAATGATGCCTGATTCCTCCATTTTTTTGACCCTTACATGCACTGTTCCTGCAGATATATCTAACTTTTTGGCAATGTCGGTAAATGGCGTTCGTGTGTTTTCGATCAACATATCCAAGATGAAGTGATCTGTATCGTCTAATTTAATTTTAGCCATGACAATTCTTTTTTTTCAAAAGTAAAGAGAATCATCAGTTTTTAAAGACGAAAATTAAATTTTTATCATTTTTTTTGATTTTTTTAACTCAATCGTTACGATTTTCTCACCAACGAAATCGTTTTCGTGAGAATTTATCAATAATTCCTCCCCTTTGAAGTCGATTTCTGTGTACCCCATGATCAGCTGCTCTGGATCTACATTCTCAACCTTGAGGAATTGCTTTTCTCGATCATTAACGATCTCATAATCCTTTTGAAGACCTATAGAGACAAGTGTATTATTCAAACGTACATTTTTAAAAACCAAGTCTCTTAGGTTTTTGTGGTTCTCCGGAATCGCCATATAGTCTGATATGATACCCTCCGGGTCCGAGGGCTTTATCACGGTCTTGAAAAGATGAAACAGGGCCTCAAATACAAAATATCGTGTGTGCTCGCGGGCATCATCTTGAGGATAGTGCCCTGCCTCTATTAAAATAGTAGGGACGCCACTTTTCTGAAAAAAGTCTCCTACGCAAGATTCATTAAAGGCATCGTCATAGCGGCCTATTTGTCCTGGGAGGTTGTCCTGAAGACTTAAAACCATTTTCACAATTAAATCCATAGCTTCAAGTCGCGCTGGACTTATGGTGCGCTCAGTATCCACAGAAGGTGCTAAAAAGGACAAAGTCGCTGGAACCCGCAAATCACCTACACCATAGATGCTACGCTGGTCATGAAGATTAAGGCACAAATCAGGCCTAAAGGCCTCAAATTGTCGCATCAAGACTTGAATTTCTCGCTGCGTTTGACTCAGCGCGTCACGATTAAGATCGATACCGCTTGCATTTTCACGCGTATATAATTGCGCGCCATCAGGATTCAAAATAGGAATGATGAGGAAAGTAAATTGATTCAAGACCCCGGATACATATTCCCATAGTAGCGCATCCTGGGATAACAAACGGACAAAATCAATAATTCCTTTGGTCGTAGTGGATTCGTTGCCATGCATCTGTGACCACGCCAAAACTCTTTTTTCACCGCGGCCGATGAGAATACCATGAATATCACGACCATTTTCAGAAGAACCCAACAAGCGATAGGTCTGATTTTTTTTGGCCAAATCAATAAGCTTTTTCAACCGATCCTCAGGCAGATACCTACCCATCACTGATGTGTCCTTTACCGCATTGTGAAGTGATTTAAAGTTCATTATTCTTTGCCTTGAAATACAAAGGTATGCAATTGAATGTTTACTAATGTAAACTGATTTTTGGGACAAAAAGGGGCTAAATGCACAGGAATTAAGAACCATGTAACCAAATGAATAGTCCACTTAACTATTATGTTTTAATTTATTTGTTATTAAACTATATATCAATATTTTATGTGTTACTATATAAAGTTTTTATTTATATCATGTGAAGAAAAATAATATCATTTTATTCAAAAACACATCTAAAGTAGTTACATTTATAACGATTTATCCGTCAAACTTAATTTACAATGGTAAACAGTAAAGATTTCGCTATTAGGCTGCAAAAAATACTTGATTTTTATGCCATTACAGCGACGGCATTTTCTGATTTAATTGATGTGAATCGCTCTACTATATCGCACCTATTATCGGGCAGAAACAAACCCAGCTTAGAATTTGTCCTTAAAGTTTTAGAGGCTTTTCCTGATGTAGAATTGTATTGGCTCCTTAATGGTCAAGGCCACTTCCCTACCCTCAAGACAAAGGAAGGGATTCGGAAACCGCAAACTCCTCAATCTGCAACACCTGAGTTATTTGCGCCAGAACGTATTCAAGACGAAATCAAAGCGCCGTCAAGCACTCAAGCATCATCTGAAGATTCCGATCAAATTGAGCGCATCGTTATTTTTTTTAAAAATGGTCAATTCAAAACCTACAAGCCGTAATTCGCCGATAATATTTGCACCTTTGCATTATGAAGCCAACATACCTTCTCATTTTCTCCGCTCTGCTGGGTTTAAGCCTTTCTGGCTGCTTTGACAAACCAAGAAATTGCAATGATTTTAAAACAGGACGCTTTGAGTTTACCACAACCATTGGCACCCGCATTGAAACCAGCGTTTTCACAAGAGAAAACGACATTGAAATTGAAACCTTTCAAGGCAAAAGCGACACCTCAGACATCCGATGGATCAACGCCTGTGAATACATCGTGACTAAGCGCCACCCAAAGAATATAGCCGAGCAGAAAGCCATACACATCAAAATACGCAACACAGAACCGCGCGCTTACACTTTTGAGTATAATGCCGTAGGAACCGCGAAAAAACTCCAAGGACGGGTCGTCAAAGTAGACTAACCCAATTGAATTAGACTAAAACAAAGTGGTTTGCCCTGCACCAGAAGAATCGGAGGAATCCTCATCCGATTGCTTAGGGGCTGCTTTCGGGGTTATTTTGACTGGTAACTCTGGCATTGGCTCAGGCTC
>DGAU01000011.1:74947-105968 GCA_002384055.1 Flavobacteriaceae bacterium UBA4022 | reverse complement strand
GGCTCAGGCTCGGATTCGGGCACTGGATCAGAAAACGCCTGCGTTGTAGATTCCAAGATAACAGCTGATGCTTGTAAACCAATATCGTCCTGCCCCTTCTCTTGATCTGTAGCAGGTTGCGTTTTTGAGACATTTTCAATAATTTCTGCAACATCCTCATCACTAAAATCCTCGACTAAATCATTAAGCGCCATGTCAAGACCGTGATCTTCATCCCACGCCTCTTCTTGCCCCTCATCTATAGAGGCTTCGGTAAACGGGATTGGGTCTAAGGCATTTATTTCTAGCACCTTGTCTTTGGTCAACTGGTTCCCCATCGCCGAAATCCCTTTGATAGAAATAAATCCATCAAGCTCGATTTTAAGGTTATCCTTACGGTCACGCCCCCGTTCTTTGACAAAAAGCACCTCAACCACTGGGAAGTGATCGGTAAAAATCTGCTCTAGATAAGACTTAGCGTGGCCCGAAATGACTAATTCCTCTCGATCAGGCTGCTCAATTAAAAAGCGCTTGACATAAAATAGCTCTTTCTCACCGGCCCAATAAATGACAGAAATTGGTTTTGAAGGACGCCATTTCTGCAAAACAACCATGTCCTCCTCGAAATGCAGCGATAAATCAGGCACAACTGTTTTGACCAAACCGTTTTGGCGCGCGATCAGCAGGCGATCATCACTAGTGAATTCGCCGAGCAACTCTCCTCTTCCGTCGACATTCAGACGTTGAACCGTGTCATCAAACCAAATCTTACGAGGCTTCAAGGTTGATAAGCCCTTCTCTTTGAGTTCGATACGCTTTACGGAGTATTTTGTCACGAGGTTACCTTTCGAATCCCGGCCCTTGACCATTAATTCAGAAAAGTCAAGATCCCACTTAAGCTTTTTGATGCTTCCAGATTGACGCAAGAGCACCGTAACAACTTCTGCCTCGCCATTAGGATTTGCTGTGAAATAAAGCACCTCAGAACCCTTATTGCCTGCAGAAACCTCATACTCGCGATCACGCGTCATAGAAGTGACCGCAAAACGCTTGATATAAGCCGAACCTTTGGTTCCGTCTTTGTATATCAAATTATAAATCGTGCGCTTATCTTTCTTTTTCCATAAGCCTACATGAATAATCCCCTTGCCAATAAAGGTTTTTTCACTGACCTTGGTGACCATCATCTTTCCTTCTTCGGTAAAGACGATGATATCATCAATATCGCTACAATCCATGACGTATTCATCGCGACGCATACTAGTGCCAATAAAGCCTTCCTCACGGTTGACGTATAACTTGGTATTGCGGATCACCACTTTACCTGCCTCTATATCGTCAAAAACACGAATCTCGGTCTTGCGTTCGCGCCCTTTGCCATAATTAGTATTAAGCCGTTTAAAATACGTGATAGCATAATCAATGAGATGTTCCAGATGATGCTTGACCTGAGCAATCTGCTCTTCTAAAGCATCAATTTTTTGTTGGGCCTTATCGATATCGAATTTAGAAATACGCTTGATGCGGATTTCCGTCAAACGCGCAATATCCTCTACCGTAATGGCTCTTTTAAGATGCTTGATGTGCGGCTTAAGGCCCGTGTCTATGGCCCCAATCACACCGTCCCAAGTGGACTGCTCTTCGATGTCTCGATAAATACGCTTTTCAATAAATATGCGCTCTAAAGACGCGAAATGCCACTGCTCCTCAAGCTCGTTAAGCTGGAATTCTAAATCCTGCTTGAGCAATGCTACAGTGCGATCGGTTGAGAGCTTGAGCATTTCAGTTACACCAACAAACAAGGGTCTATTGTTTTCGATAACACAGCCCAAAGGCGATATCGAAGTTTCACAATTGGTGAAAGCATAAAGCGCATCAATGGTTTTGTCCGGGGAAATACCTGCTGGGAGATGAACCAAAATCTCTACCTCAGCCGCAGTGTTGTCTTCAATCTTCTTGATTTTTATTTTGCCCTTTTCATTGGCCTTCAAAATCGATTCAATAAGACTCGTAGTATTGGCCCCAAAAGGTATATCCTTAATAACCAACGTGCTCTTATCCAATTGATTAATTAGAGCCCGGCAGCGGATTTTACCCCCGCGTAGCCCATCATTATAATTGGTTGCATCCATTAACCCGCCCGTTGGAAAATCGGGCAGTATCTGAAAGCGTTTACCTTGTAAATGTTTGATAGATGCGTCAATGAGCTCCACAAAATTATGCGGTAAAATCTTAGTCGAAAGTCCAACAGCGATACCTTCAGCGCCTTGCGCCAGCAACAATGGAAACATGACCGGCAAGTTGATCGGCTCCTTCTTTCTTCCGTCGTAAGAGGCCTGCCATTGGGTTATTTTAGGATTAAAAACGACCTCTGTGGCAAACTTAGATAATCGCGCTTCAATATATCGAGAAGCAGCCGCATTGTCACCCGTATAAATATTACCCCAGTTTCCTTGGGTATCAATCAGTAAATCTTTTTGGCCAATCTGCACCATAGCGTCGCCAATACTAGCATCGCCGTGAGGATGGTATTGCATAGTATGCCCCACAACATTAGCGACCTTGTTATAACGCCCATCATCCAATTCCTTCATGGAATGCATGATCCGGCGCTGTACCGGCTTAAATCCATCTTCAATAGCAGGAACCGCCCGTTCTAATATGACATAACTCGCATAGTCCAAAAACCAGTCACGGTACATGCCCGTCACTCGAGTAATGGTCTCATTAGCCGCATCTTGCTCCTGTTCAGGAAATGCTTGTGGATTTAAATCGTCGAACTCACTCATGATACAATTTCCACCTTATCTAATTCTACTTTCAAATTATTGATGATGAATTCCTGTCGGTCCGGGGTGTTTTTTCCCATATAAAAACGCAACATATCTTCTACGCTGGTGGTTTTGTCCAACATGACGGGATCCAAGCGAATATTGTCCCCAATAAAATGTATGAATTCATCTGGAGATATTTCGCCAAGGCCCTTGAATCTGGTGATTTCTGGTTTGGGTTTTAATTCCTCTAAAGCATCGACACGCTCTTGTTCGGAATAACAATAAATGGTCTTTTTCTTATTGCGTACCCGAAAAAGCGGCGTCTGTAAGATGTACAAATGACCCTCCTTGATGACCTCCGGGAAAAATTGCAAAAAGAAGGTAATGAGCAATAAGCGAATGTGCATCCCATCGACATCGGCATCTGTGGCAATGACAATATTGTTATAGCGAAGGTCTTCCAAAGATTCTTCAATGTTGAGTGCCGCTTGAAGCAAGTTGAATTCTTCGTTTTCGTAAACAATTTTTTTACTCAACCCATAGCAGTTTAGAGGCTTTCCCTTAAGGCTAAAGACCGCCTGAGTGTTGACATCGCGGCTTTTGGTGATGCTTCCGCTCGCGGAGTCTCCCTCGGTAATGAATAAGGTCGATTCGAGGGTGCGGTCACTCTTAGAATCCGTCAAGTGAATCCGACAATCTCTGAGTTTTTTGTTGTGCAGATTGGATTTTTTGGCCCGGTCCTTGGCCAATTTACGGATCCCACTGAGTTCTTTACGCTCGCGTTCGGCCTGGACAATTTTCCGCTGAATTTTCTCGGCGATTTCCTGGTTTTTATGCAAGAAATTATCGAGTTGTGTTTTGATGAAGTCGTTGACGTAAGCGCGTACACTAGGCATCGAGCCCCCCATATCGGCAGACCCTAACTTTGTTTTGGTTTGGCTTTCAAAAACCGGCTCCGTAACTTTGATACTTATAGCGCCAACAATAGACTTTCTGACGTCACTACCTTCGTAATTTTTGCCGTAAAATTCCCGAATAGTTTTTACTAAAGCCTCGCGAAATGCCGCTTGATGTGTTCCACCCTGAGTCGTGTTTTGCCCATTAACAAAGCTATGGTACTCCTCACTATATTGGGTTTTACTGTGGGTCAGTGCAATCTCAATATCTTCTCCTTTGAGATGAATTACCGGATACAGACGATCGTCCTCTACAATGTTATCTTCGAGCAGATCCTTGAGTCCGTTTTCGCTGAAAAATTTTTCACCATTAAAGTCAATGGTCAATCCAGGATTCAGATATACATAATTGCGCAGCATCTTCTCAACATACTCACTGCGGAATTTAAAATTTTTAAAAATGGATTCATCAGGGATAAAGATGACCTGAGTCCCCCGACGCTTTGCCGATTCTTCGGGCAGAGAATCCTGCATGAGTTCACCCAAATGAAATTCTGCGCTTTTGGATTGCCCGTCACGAATCGATTCAACCTTAAAAAAAGAAGATAAGGCATTGACCGCCTTCGTTCCGACCCCATTGAGTCCTACTGATTTTTTAAAGGCACGTGAATCGTACTTACCTCCGGTATTCATTTTGGAGACTACATCTACCACTTTGCCTAAGGGTATTCCACGACCGTAGTCCCGTATTTTGACCTCTTGGTCTTTGATACGGATCTCTATTGTTTTGCCAGCACCCATGACATATTCATCGATACTGTTGTCCAAAACCTCTTTAAGCAAAATATAAATCCCATCGTCGGCCGAAGAACCATCACCCAGCTTCCCGATATACATACCAGGGCGCAAGCGGATGTGCTCTTTCCAATCCAGCGATCGAATATTATCTTCTGTATATTGGGTTTCGGCCATAAAATTTATTGAACCGCTAAGTTAAAATTATCAATAAAAAATAGGCCTCTATTCAGACTAAAGTAATTAACAAATACAGGGGGTGATTGTTAAGAAAACGCACCTTCAGAATAGACCCAAAAGCACGGTACAAGCGAGATGTTTAAAGCGGGTATTAAAGAAGCGCTAATGGGCTGTGGTCTAACATACTGATGTTAAAACACACAAAAAATAGGCCTAAACGTTGAATCTAAAATGCATCACATCACCATCCTTGACAATGTATTCCTTGCCCTCTACTCCTAGCTTTCCAGCCTCACGTACTTTAGACTCGCTACCATAATGCACATAGTGGTCAAAACTAATGACCTCAGCACGAATAAAACCCTTTTCAAAATCTGTATGAATGACTCCTGCCGCTTGTGGTGCAGTAGCACCAACTGCTACGGTCCATGCCCGGACTTCCTTTACTCCAGCAGTGAAATAGGTTTGTAAATTCAACAAGGCATAGGCACTTCGAATCAATTTGGCCGCACCGGGTTCGTCCAAGCCCAAATCTTCTAAAAAGAGCTGGCGCTCTTCGTAAGTATCCAACTCCGTAATATCCGCTTCGGTACCTACGGCCAAAACCAATACGTCTGCATTTTCAGACGCTACAGCGGCCCTTACCAAATCAACATAGGCATTGCCGGTTGCTGCTGCAGACTCATCTACATTACAAATATACATGACCGGTTTATCGGTGATGAATTGAGCCGGGGCTATATATTCTTTACGTTCCTCTGGGTCAATTTCAATCGCTCGGACCGAAATACCTGCAGACAAGCCTTTTCTTACTTTTTCCAGTGCTTGTTGCTCCTTCTGAGCTTCTTTATTGCCCGTTCGTGCCGCTCGATTGACTTTTTCTAGTCGTTTTTCGACCGTTTCGTAATCTTTGAGCTGCAATTCTAAATCAATAATTTCTTTATCTCCAATGGGGTCAACACGACCTTCAACGTGCACAATGTTATCATTATCAAAGCAACGCAAAACATGCAAAATAGCATCAGTCTCCCTTATATTGGCCAGAAACTGATTTCCCAACCCTTCACCTTTACTGGCACCTTTGACCAAACCAGCAATATCTACGATCTCGACTGTAGCAGGAACGACGCGTTCTGGCTTGACCAATGCTTCCAACTGCATTAATCTTGGATCAGGCACATTGACCACACCAATATTGGGCTCTATCGTACAAAATGGGAAATTGGCACTTTGCGCTTTGGCTTGAGACAAACAATTGAACAACGTTGATTTTCCAACATTAGGCAATCCGACGATTCCTGCTTTCATAAGGTCATTTATTTTGAGCTGCAAATATATTATTTCGCCATGAGATATGGGGTTGGGCTTATCTAATTATTTTGATCACAAAATCGTACCTTTAAGATTCAAAGCACAACAAATGAAAAATCTCCTCTTAATTTTAGCACTTGCACTAATGGGATCCACAACCATCCTGGCGCAAAATAATGAAACCATTAAGGAAGTCGTCACGGTCACAAGGGTGATCACCAATAATGGCTCTCAAGTCTTGGTCACTGAAGAAAAAGCCAGAACTACAGCCTCCGGAATGGTAATGGTTCAAGGCGATTCTATTGAGAACCAAAACATGACCGAACAAATTACGGTAAAAACCGACACCTCGGCCCTGGTCAAAAATGCTTTTCAAGACAGTCTAAATCAAGCGCAAGTTTTGGAGATCAAAAAACAGCGCGCTTTGGCGCTAAAAGCCTCAATTGAATTGCAAAAGTTAAAGGCAGAGGCCCAGAAAAAAGAACTTGAGGAACAATATAAGGCCCGGCTAAAAGCCCTTGAGGATCAAAAGAAAGCGCTCATGAAGCAACCCGACAATGAGCTACATTAGTTTGGGTGCATAAAGCGTTGTTTGCCTAACAGCACTTCTTCGGACTCAACGTTGGCGTCGTCCGGAATACAACAATCTACGGGGCAAACTGCGGCACATTGCGGTTCATCATGAAACCCTTTACACTCGGTGCATTTATCTGCAACGATATAATAGATTTCGTTACTAACGGGGGTCTGAGCATCTTGGGCGTTAACAGCTTTTCCATTGGTCAGAATCACATCACCTGTGAGGTCCGTACCATCGGCATAACGCCAATCATCGCCGCCCTCATAAATAGCCGTGTTGGGACACTCAGGCTCGCAAGCCCCGCAATTGATGCATTCGTCAGTAATTATAATGGCCATAGCATTTTCTTTTTCTAAATTTGCTCAAATTTAATGCCTAATAAGGGTAACTCCAAACATTCCCATGCAATTACAAGAAAGAATTAACGCCTTTGTGCAATTAGGTCAGGAAATGCGCGAAATAACTCAAAACCAGAGGGCACATGAGGATTTATTCGGCCAAATTTATGCCCACAACAAATGGTTTGCCCCATCGGATTGCGCCGATGCCTTAAATCAATGGAGTGGTGTGTTGCAACAACAGCAATTGTCCCATTGGACTTCTGCCCTTTCAAAAACGCCTAAAGAGCCTAAGACCATTGCCCTTATATTGGCAGGAAACATTCCATTAGTAGGTTTTCATGATATTTTGTCGGTACTGATTTCTGGCCATAAATTAATGGGTAAAATCTCTTCTAAGGATCCCATTTTGACCCGACACATCATTGATTTATTAATAACTTTGGAACCTCGGTTTTCGGCCTTTGTCGACTGGACCGACAAACCACTGAAAAATTTTGATGCCGTGATCGCTACCGGTAGCAATAATTCAGCCCTGTATTTTGATCATTATTTTGGGCGCTACCCCCATATTATTAGAAAGAATAGAAATAGTGTTGCCGTGCTGACCGGCCAGGAGACCCCTGAAGAACTCAATGGTTTAGCAGCCGATGTTTTTCAATATTTTGGTCTAGGCTGCCGCAGTGTATCCAAACTTTATGTCCCCAAAGACTATGATTTTCAGTCGTTTTTCAAAGCTGCATATGCCCACAAAGACCATATCAATCATAATAAATACATGAACAATTATGATTACAATAAGGCGGTGTATTTGATGGATCAAGTACCCATTTTGGATAATGAATTTTTACTGCTTAAAGAAGACCCAGGGCTGAGCTCCCCTATTGCCGTACTCTTCTATGAATATTACGCCAACGCATCCGAAGCCATCAACAAGTTAAGTACCATGCAAGAGCGCATACAATGTTTGGTCGGTAAAGACCTCCCGATAGAACATGTGGCTTTTGGACAAACCCAAAGGCCCACTTTAGCCGATTATGCGGATGGGGTCAACACCTTGGATTTTTTAGAAAAGCTTTAGCGGCTAAAAATCCTAACCAGGAGATCATTCTTCGAAATGGTTTTCGTGGATAACTCACCTGTTTTGTTAAGATTATATTGATAAGTTGGGACATTTCAGGCCGATAATCTCGAGTTATTTTCGATATTTGTTGGCTCAAGAAAATGAAAATGAAAAAACATAATTTTAGTGCAGGTCCCTCGATTTTGCCGCGCGAGGTGATTGAGCAAGCTTCCCGAGATCTATTAGACTTTAACGGCCTTGGACTATCCGTAATGGAGGTTTCACACCGAAGTAAAGATTTTATTGCGGTGATGGAAACGGCTTGCGACCTCGCTCTAGAGCACTTGGGACTGAACAATAAAGGCTATACCGCACTTTTTCTGCAAGGTGGTGCGAGCACTCAATTCTTGATGGCGCCTTATAATTTGATGGAGCATTCAGCGGCCTACCTCAATACCGGTACTTGGGCCTCAAAAGCGATAAAAGAAGCGAAACTATTTGGCACGGTACACGAGGTTGCCTCTTCAAAAGACCAAAACTTCTGCTATATTCCAAAAGGTTATTCTATTCCAGAAGCAGCAGACTATTTTCATTGCACAAGCAACAATACCATATTCGGCACGCAAATACATGATTTTCCAAAAACAAACCAACCGCTGGTTTGTGACATGAGCAGTGATATTTTTTCACGTGTCTTGGATTACAGTCAATTTGATTTGATTTATGCCGGAGCACAAAAAAACATGGGTCCTGCAGGCACGACACTGGTCGTGATCAAAAATGAAATTTTGGGCAAAGTGAGTAGGAATATCCCATCTATGTTGGATTATCAGATCCACATAGACAAACAAAGCATGTATAATACTCCTCCCGTACTTGCCGTTCATGTCTCCATGCTGACCCTAAAATGGCTCAAATCAATGGGCGGTGTCACGTCCATAGAGGCCCTTAATAAAATAAAATCAGACCGTTTGTATCATGAAATTGAACGTAATTCTTTATTTACGGGCTTCGCTCAGAAGGAGGACCGTTCTCTGATGAATGCGACTTTTAATTTGACCGACGATAGCCAAAAAGAAAAATTTGACGGCCTTTGTTTAGAAGCGGGCATCAGCGGGCTTAATGGTCACCGCAGTGTAGGTGGATATCGGGCATCGATTTATAATGCTCTGCCTATTGAAAGTGTTGAGACCTTGATCCAAGTTATGAATGAATGTGAACGTAAAGCTTAAAACAATGATAAAAGTTCTCGCCAACGATGGTATTTCTCAAAGTGGTATTGACGCACTTAATGAAGCTGGAATAGACATTACCACGGTCCATGTCGCTCAAGAGCAATTGGCCCCATACATCAACGATAATGACATTTCTGTATTATTAGTACGCAGTGCTACAACTGCACGCAAAGAACTCATTGATGCTTGCCCTGGCCTAAAAATAATTGGCCGCGGTGGTGTGGGCATGGACAATATTGACGTGGCTTATGCCCGTGAAAAAGGTTTGCAGGTGATCAATACCCCAGCAGCCTCGTCGCATTCTGTTGCGGAATTGGTTTTTGCACATCTATTTGGCTGTGTTCGGTTTTTGCATCAAGCCAACCGCAACATGCCTTTAGAAGGCGACACCAACTTTAAAAACCTCAAAAAAGCCTATGCCAAAGGAGCTGAATTGAGAGGAAAGACTTTAGGCATCGTGGGATTTGGACGCATTGGAAAAGCTGTAGCCCAAATTGCTGTGGGCTGCGGAATGAAGGTGATTTACCACGACCAATACGTCCCTCAGGCCGATATAGGACTATCCTTTTTTGACGGGCAAGAACACAACTTTAGTTTTACTTCTATCGCCTTTGATGATCTCTTAATGCAAAGTGATTTCATCACCCTGCATGTTCCCGCACAAGATGCTTATGTCATTGGCGCTGACCAACTGGCCAAAATGAAGCCTTCTGCAGGCTTGATCAACGCGGCCCGAGGTGGCGTGGTTGATGAACCCGCCCTACTCGCTGCATTGGACGCAAAGCAAATTGCTTTTGCCGCCTTGGATGTATTTGAAAAGGAACCAGCACCGGACATTCAAGTGTTAATGCATGAAAAAATATCCTTCAGCCCCCATATTGGTGCAGCAACGCAAGAAGCGCAAGACCGAATTGGAACCGAACTAGCCGCGCAGATCATTGCATTAAGCTAATCATTACTTTATGGTAATGGGGCCATTTTTTTAAATATGAGCTTAATCCCAAGGATAATTCTGCTCCAATGCATAACTTTGCCAACAGACAAACGATAGCTTTTAGAACACCTCAAAGGATATGTTTCATAAATTAAAACAGCGGTGGCAGGTTACCAGTAACCTTCAATTTATTCGGATTTTCACCGTCTTTGCACTAACCGGAAGTTCCTCTGCGAAGCTCACGGGGCCTTTGTTAAAGTCTTTCCCCGCGATTGCTGAGCTAGATGCCCTATCATTTAATGTGCTCTACATCTTGGCTACGTTTGTGCTCTACCAGTTTTTGCTTTTATTAATTGGCTGGATTTTTGGCGAAAGCACCTTTTTTATTCAATTCTTAAAAAAATTCTTTTTCCGAAAAAGAAAATGAAAACGCCTAACAGAGCAACTAACAGAATACGACTAATGTCTTTCATGGCGTTATTTTTGACGTGGGTGCTTTTATTGCCGGCAGTCATTCAATTGACCCATACTCTCGAGGGACATAAGCATCAGGTGTGCGGCGAATTCAGCACCCATTTTCATCAAAAAAACAAGGATTGTAGCTTATTTGATTTTCACCCTAGCCCAATTTATCAATGGGCTGCCATGGAACTCAATGTCGTTAATGGGTTCGCCATAACTAAAGAAATAACTACCTACAGGCCGCTACTGCAAACCAGATCGGTCAAATCACAAAACAACAAGGGACCACCTGTATTATTTGATAATATCTAATTATTCTTAATGATAAATCAAATACATACATATGAAAACATTTTATATCCTGAGCACCTGTCTGCTCATGGCTCTAAGTGGCTTTGCGCAAAGCCAGCTTACGGGCACCGTTCTTGACCAAGAACAAAATCCTATTCAAGCGCAGATCTTTATCACACAACTTGACCAAGGGGCAATAACCAACAGGCAAGGCCTTTATCAATTCAACAATATCCCAAGCGGGGCATACGCATTTGTTGTCCGCTCTTTAGGCTATCAAACTATTGAACAAGAAATATTTGTTGATGCCCAGCTCAGTGATCAAATCGCTGACTTTGTTATGACCTCTACGGCCATCGAAATGACCGCTATTTTTTTGTCTGTTCCTTTTCACAAGCTACAAGACCAACAAGTGATGCCTGTAGAGAGTGTTGATTTCAAAAATGCCTCAGAACAAGGTATATCTGATGTAAATGAACTCCTCAATACCGTGCCAGGCGTTTCTGTATTATCAACAGGACCTTCTATTGGCAAAGCGGTTATTAGGGGGTTGAGTGGTAATCGTGTCGTCACCTATGACCAAGGTATTCGTTTAGAAAATCAACAATTTGGGGAGGAGCACGGCATCGGTTTGGTCTCCGACGGTATTGACCGAGTGGAGGTCATTAAAGGACCGGCATCTTTGCTTTATGGTAGTGATGCACTTGGTGGTGTGCTTTATTTTGTGCCCGAACGCTTTGCTCCAAAAAATAGTGAAGCACTTACCCTAAGAAGTCGTTTTCAGGGAAACACTCGAGGTGTTCACCAGTTTTTAGGTTATAAAAACTCAGGAGTCCACACAAAATTGATGGTCTCGGGCAGCGTCAATAGCCAAGAAGATTATAAAATTGATGACAATCTTTATGCGGGCAATAGCCGATCTTTTACTGGTGATTTCAAAACAGGATACCAATGGCGTATCGACCGATGGAAGTCGACCATGCGTTATCACTACAATCGCACAAAGCTCGGACTTGCCGAAGAAATGGTTGGAGCAACCGGCTCAAGACAACCAGATTTGCCTTCTCAAGAAATCGTGCAAAACACGCTGAGTTGGGAAAATAATTTTTATTTAGATCAAGGGCAGTTGGATGTGACCTTTGGCGCATCAACTAATAACCGACAAGAGTTTGAAGATTTCCGTACAGAGCCAGCATTGCACATGTACCTCAAAACCAAGACGCTCAACCTCCTCTATCATCTGCCCGAATCTGGCAAATTTGAAACCATTATTGGGACACAGAATATGTGGCAAACCAACACAAACAAAGGCGATGAGTTACTTATTCCCGATGCGCAAAAAACGGATTTAGGGTTCTTTGCCACCACGCACCTTCATGGAGATATATTATCCTTGCAAGGAGGACTCCGTTATGATTATCGTGGTTTGATCACAAAAGCCATGGGACCAATCAACTCTCAAGGTTTTGTCCCAGTGATCGACCGAGCATTTCACGCCATAAATGGCGCCCTTGGGATGCTCTATAATATTGATGATAACATCTTGATTCGCTTAAATGTGGCTAGTGGGTACAGGGCGCCAAACCTGGCAGAGCTAGGCTCTAATGGGATCCATGAAGGCACTAATCGATACGAAATTGGTAATCCCGACCTCAAAAATGAGCGCAATGTGCAGTTGGACTTAGCATTGACTTACGAAAACGAACATCTCAATACTTACCTCAATGGATTTTATAATGTCATTGATGATTATATTTTCATCACTCCCACCCAAGAGGTCCTTGAACAGGAACCCGTATTCAGATATGCACAGTTCAATGCTGCGCTCTATGGAGGTGAAGCCGGCTTTCATTATCATCCGCACCCTTGGGACTGGTTGCATTTGGAAAACAGTCTCGAATGGGTCATTGGAATGCTTGATCATGGCAGCCCCCTGCCCCTGATTCCTGGAGGAAAATTAAACAACACCTTACGCATAAAACCACAAAGCGCCTCTGGTGGCCATGGACTATTTTTCAACATTTCCAGAGCCCAATATTTTGCCCAAAATCGTGCTAGTGATTTTGAAACAACGACCGGCGCATATCATTTATGGGATATTTCTCTGGGACAAAAATTTGAATGGGGACAAAGTGATTGGCAGTGGGTGGTTGCTATGGCCAATGCGAGCAACACCAAATACATTCCTCATTTATCCCGTTTTAAAACAGATGGCATTTTTAACCCTGGTCGCAGTTTAAACTTGAGTTTATCTGTGACCTTATAAGGCCCCTTGGGATTTATTGATCCTTGAAGACCAACTTAGACTCTGGGTTTGAGGTAATTCTTGAACTCAGAGTTTACCTTGGAGACTTTGGGCTGAATCACAAATTGACAATAAGGCTGCTCATTATGGTCATTAAAATAATTTTGGTGGTCTAGCTCTGCCTCATAAAAGACCTCCATTGGCGCCACTTGAGTCACAATTGGTGCGCCAAAAATCGCATCATTCTCTAAGGCCTGAATGTACCGAACCACTACTGAATTTTGTTGCGCGTTGTTGTAAAATATTGCGCTGCGGTATTGTGACCCAACATCGTGTCCCTGGCGGTCTATCGTGGTGGGGTCATGCGTTTGAAAAAACAACGCTAACAGTACCTCAAGAGCGACAACATCTGGCTCATAGGTGACAAGTACACCTTCGGCATGGCCTGTAATACCCATACAAACCTCACGGTAAGCCGGATTTTTAACATGTCCCCCGGTGTAACCCGAAACAACACTTTGGACGCCATTTATGTTTTGAAATACGGCTTCAGTACACCAAAAGCATCCACCGGCAAAAGCTATTTTTTCTATTCTGTTCATGACCGAAAATTACGATATATTTCAAGCTTCAAAAAGACCACAACAAGTTTTTTATGGACCACTAGGTCAAAAGTTGTTGGCTTGATATTTTCGCCGTATTTTCACTGCTCAAAGGCAACAAATGATCAAGGCAGTTCAAATTAAAAAATCTTACGGCGCACTTCAGGTGCTCAAAGGTGTGGATCTTGAGATCGAAAAAGGAGAAATCGTCTCTATCGTTGGCGCTTCCGGAGCGGGAAAAACAACCCTCTTACACATTTTGGGAACCTTGGACCAAATGGATCATGGCCATCTAAGTATCAATGGGATTAATCCTTTTACCCTCTCCAAAAAGGCTTTAGCAGATTTTCGCAATAAACAACTGGGCTTTATTTTTCAATTTCATCAATTACTCCCTGAATTTACGGCCCTAGAAAATGTATGCATGCCCGCCATGATTCAGAATACTTCAATGAAGCAAGCACGCAGTCGCGGCATGGAACTTCTTGATTTTCTTGGCTTAAAAGACCGTTGGCAGCACAAACCAAATGAATTATCAGGAGGAGAGCAACAACGCGTTGCCGTAGCCCGAGCCCTAATGAATCGGCCTTCTTTAATTTTGGCTGATGAACCTAGTGGTAATTTGGACACCAAAAGCGCCGCTGCACTGCATGATTTGTTTTTTGAATTAAGGAAAGAACTCGACCAAACCTTCATCATTGTAACCCATAATATGGAGTTGGCGCAAATGGCCGATCGTCAATTGATTATGGAAAATGGATTGTTCAAACTAGGAAAATGAATCATTTAGAGCTCAAGTCTTTTCTAGACGCTAAAGTTCATCAATATTATAATAAGAACTTTATGCTGAGTGATCCCCTGCAGATTCCTCATCTATTTGAATTAAAAGAAGATATTGAAATTGCCGGTTTACTTACCGCAACCATATCCTGGGGCCAACGTCCAACCATCATCAATAACGCCAAGCGCATGATGTCCCTGATGGACCATGCGCCCTATGATTTTGTGCGTCACCACAACGAAAGTGATCTAGACCGGTTTGCGGGTTTTGTTCATCGGACATTCAACAGTGATGACTTGGTTTTTTTTGTGCGTGGTTTACGCTGTATATATGAGGAGCACGATGGACTCGAGCAGGTTTTTTCAAAACACCATAATGATGCGTATCTGCACCAGGCCATTTATTCTTTTCGCTCATGTATGTTTTCGGTTGCCCATCAAAGACGAAGTGAAAAGCACTTGAGCAATCCGCTCCATAATTCAGCGGCCAAAAGATTGCATATGTTTTTACGCTGGATGATCCGCCCTGCAGACCAAGGCATTGATTTTGGACTCTGGAAAGGTCTTAAGCCCAGCCAGCTTTCTTGTCCTTTGGACGTGCATACTGGAAATATCGCCCGAAAGCTAGGCATGATTGACAGAAAATCGAATGACCGCAAAGCCCTGGACCAACTCGACGCGGCATTAAGATTATTAGATCCCGAGGATCCAGTGCGCTACGATTACGCTCTTTTTGGACTTGGAATATCTGAAAAGTTCTGAAAATTCGACCCCTATCTATTCACGTACTTTTTTACAAAAGATGTATTTCATCGATTATTTAAGTATTTTAACTGATTTTATTGTTATTTTCATTATGTTTGTTTTTCAA
Organism: Flavobacteriaceae bacterium UBA4022; assembly: GCA_002384055.1. Lineage (GTDB taxonomy): Bacteria > Bacteroidota > Bacteroidia > Flavobacteriales > Flavobacteriaceae > BACL21. Next base: position 90,632 of record DGAU01000011.1, on the reverse strand, counting down.
AACATTGACTAACCCCAAATGACAATAGAATGAAACATATTTTACTTTTAATCAGTATTGTGACCCTTGTGAGTTGCTCACAAGAACCAGCAGCAACCTTTGAATCGACAACTGACACCGTAAAACGTAGTGGCAATAATTACGGAATTGTTTATGTCGCTGATTTATTTGCAGGCCAAACGACCCTGGTCGGTAGTCTCGAGATCGCTAATTATAACGATACCGTCTTTATTACTTACCGCACAACAGGCGACTGGGAAATGAAACAAACACATCTCTTTGTTGGTGATTTTTCAGAAATGCCTATAAATGGCGGCGGAAATCCTCAAGTAGGCAGGTTTCCTTTTAAGGGTAATCATCCTAATGGCACTCATGAGGTGACCTATCAAGGACCTGCAGCTTTTTCTGGAATTTGCTATTATAATGCGGCACATGCCCAAGTAAGAAATAACAATACTGGCCAAACAGAATCGCTCTGGGCTGATGGCGCTCCCATCGGCGGTAACAGCTGGGCAACAGGGTTTGACGTCTGTTTCTAGTTTCTAAACCTTACTCAAAACACCCCGCTTCGGGGTGTTTTTTTTAGGAGTTTGGCAAATGATACCGCTTGATATAAAATGTATCGTTATATTTGGCAAATTATTTATTGAATGACTTTCTTCCGTCCGGAATTCCTAAAAGCGCTTATTCTTCTTGTCATTCCGATTATTATTCATCTTTTTCATTTCCGAAAATTCATTCCCACACGGTTTACGAATGTTGTTTTTCTACAACAACTCAAACAGGAAACCAGACAGAGTGCACGGCTCAAAAAGTGGCTTTTACTCCTGATACGACTGGCATATTTTAGCGCGCTGATTTTGGCTTTTGCCCGCCCCACTCTTAGTTCAAATGACACTTTAGTGCAAAAGCAAACAACAGTCGTTTATCTTGATAATTCCTACAGTATGGAAGCCAAAGGCCCATATGGCATGAGCCTTCTCAAGCAGATGACACAAGAGCTTTACGCCTATATAGATCAAAGTGCAACACAAAGTATTCATTGGTTTACCAATAATCAGGCATTCTATGACATGCCTATTGAAAACTTTAAATCGACTGTACTCAACACCCCAGCCACCCACCATAATTTGAGCCCCAAAGAGGTGTTCCTCAAAAGCGCCTCATTTTTTAAGGCACACCCCTCCGCCCAGAGACATTTAATTTACATTAGTGACTTTCAGGGTATTACATCCGCTCCTCATTCCCCCGAGGGCATTTCCACTCAGTATATTCCCCTTGCTTTTTCGAATAATACCAATTTATCGCTTGACACGGTCTACTTTGACCGAAGTAATGCCGATCGATGGGAAATAAAAGCAGAAATCAGTGGCGCGCAATCTAACCAAGCGACTGCCATGTTGCGCTTATTGAGTGACTCCATATTAATAGCCAAGTCGGCCTTGGTATTCAATGATTCAGGCAAGGCTACCGCAAGTTTTGAACGCAACGAAACAGGGGCATTTGACGGTCAATTAATATTAACTGATCAGGGACTCCCGTTTGATAATGTGCTTTATTTTAATCATTCAAAACCGGCACCTGTTCGCATTCTCACCCTTAGTGGTTTAACCGATAAGGATTTGTTTAAAGTGTTTGATTCCCCGGACTTTAATTACCAAAACCAACAAGAGTTCGCCCTTGACTTTTCGGACTTCGCAAATCAAGATTTTATCATCCTGAATGGCCTCAAGACGATCAATACGTCGCTTTTAGGGGCGCTTGAAGCCTTCCAAAGCCGAGGAGGGCATGTTTTGTTTGTTCCGCATCCAAAGGGCTCCATTGAGCATTACCAGGCTTTTTTCAATCGATTTGGACTCGGCACACTGGACGGATCCATTCTGACGACAAAAAAGCTTACGGATATAGAAGAAAATCATCCCTTATTTGCCTCTGTTTTTGAAAAAGAGTTCACTTCATTTCAGTACCCCAGCATCAACTCATGTCTGAGCCTTAAGACCAGTGCCACTTCGCTGCTCACACTAGAAGACAATCATGCCTTTTTAGTCGAACGCGAAAAGGTCTATGCCTTTTTAAGTAGTCTAAACGCGGAAGGCGGTAATTTTACCCAATCCCCTCTTTTTGTGGCGACCATCATCCAAATGGCGCGTCAAAGTGCACCAGACATTAAGCCATATTATACTTTAGGGACTCCTGCAAAAGTGGGTATTAAAGTCGCCCCTATAGCAGAGCAGGTGATCACCTTGAAACACAAAGAGGATCGTTTCGTGCCACGACAAACCCCTGGAGTAGATCAAATTACCTTACTATTCGATCAAGAACCACAACAACCCGGACAATACAAAGCCACCTATTTGGACCAGACCATTGGCACAATAAGCTTTAATGCACCGCGTACAGCCAATCAACCGAGCTATCTAGATTCAGGGTTATTCAATCAAAATGAGGTATACACGAGCTTAGCTGAAGCCTTTGCCTTTTCGCAACAAAGTCAAGAAAACCAAGAGTTATGGAAATGGTTTGTTATTTTTGCGTTAGCATGCCTTGTGACTGAACTTTTAATTTTAAAATTACGATGATGAAGTTTTTACTCAAATCGGTTAAAATAATCGATCCAAAAGGACCACACCACGGTGAAACAGCTGACATACTGGTAGAGGATGGAATCATCCGTGCTATCGAAAAGTCAATTAAAAACGCAGATGCGACCCTGATCCAAGCGGATCAACTTCACTTGTCATCGGGCTGGTTTGATCCCAGTGTCTCATTTGGCGAACCTGGTCTTGAGGAACGAGAAACTCTGGCCCATGGTGCTCATATAGCCGCATTAAGCGGTTACACCGCCGTTGGCGTGAACCCAAACACCCAGCCGGTCCTGCAAAACAAATCAGACATGGCCTTTGTCAAAGCCAAATCAAATATTGTCGACTTACACCCCATCGGTGCCCTCACCACTGATAGTCGAGGACAGGACTTGGCCGAACTCTACGACATGCATCAAGCCGGAGCGATTGCCTTTAATGATTATCAAAAACCTATAGCCAATCCTAACCTTTTAAAATTGGCCCTTGAATACACACAATCCTTTAACGGGCTGATACTTTCCTTTCCAATGGAAATCGATTTGGCGCAGAAAGGCATGATCAATGAAGGATTGGTGAGTGTGACTCTAGGGCTCAAGGGCATACCAAATCTCGCAGAGACACTACAAATTTCGAGAGACTTAAACGTTCTGAGCTATTCAGGAGGCCGTCTGCATATCCCTACCATTTCGACCAAAGAAAGTGTCGACCTGATCAAACGAGCCAAATCAGAAGGCTTGGCCGTGACCTGCAGCGTCTCGATAAATCATCTTTGTCTTACCGACCAAGCGCTCAATGAATTCGACACCAATTTCAAAATGTTGCCTCCATTGCGCACGGAACAAGACCGACTTGCCCTAATCCAAGGGCTAAAAGATGGGGTTATTGACGGGGTCACGAGTGACCACAATCCCATCGATATTGAACACAAAAAAGTGGAGTTTGACCATGCGGCTTTTGGCAGTATTGGTTTGGAAAGTTGTTTTGGCGCGCTCTTGGGCGTGGTCGATCTAGACACCACCATTGAGGCTCTTACAGGACTTAAGGCAGTTTTTGGACTGGAAACAAACAACATAGCAGTCAACCAGCCTGCGAACTTCACCTTATTCAATCCCTCTAAACAAAGTACATTTAGCCGGGACCTGATCCATTCTACATCTGGTAATGCGGCGCTGGTGGGACAAAAAATGACCGGAAGTGTCTTGGGCATCATGAATCACGGGCAATGGGTAGCTAATGAAGCATAAAGAAACGACCTATTACGGGTTTCTGGCCTACTTGACCTTTATAGGTCTGATTATTGCCTATCAGCTCAATAAAGAACAAAAAGACCCCTTAACGACCTGGCACATTAAGAACATGTTTGGTTTGTTCATGGGTTTATTCATCTCCGTATTTATTCAGGACAGCCCTGTTGGGTTTTACCTCTATTGGAGCGCAGCTTGCGGTTGGATTTTCTGTTTAATTATGGCCTTTTTCAAGAAACAGATTGGTATCCCCTGGCTTAGTATGGCCTTCCAGCGTTGGTTTAACTTTTTAGATTAATACATGCAGCAGCAAAATACCACCACACTTGACTTAGATTTAGGTCATATATACCGACCCAGTAGCCTCACGGAAAAGGCACCGTTACTGGTTTTATTGCACGGCTATGGAAGTAACAAAGAGGATCTGTTTGGTTTTGCCGACTATTTATCTCCCGAACTGTCTATTTTGGCCCTAGAAGCACCAATTGTTTTGGGCCCTGAGCGTTATGCCTGGTATGATATTTATTTTGAGCCCAGTCAAGGTAAATGGAGCGACGCCACTCAAGCCCAAAGGGTGGTCCAAAGAATTTTAGCCAATATTGAATCGGCCATAAAACAAATTAACGCCGACGCCACCAGGTTAAGTCTTCTTGGATTCAGCCAAGGGAGTATTTTGAGTCTAGCACTAGGTCTTGAACATCCTAAATTAGCCAAAAATATTATCGTTCTCAGCGGCTATATCAATCACGATATTTTTGAATTACCCAAAAATTTGACACCAAAATTAGGCCCAAAAATATTCATGTCTCATGGCTCACAAGATCAGGTCATTCCTTTGGCTTGGGCTCAAGAGAGTCGAGATTTTTTAATGCAGCATCAATATGATCTGACGTACCGAGAATTCCCTGTAGGCCATGGTGTCAACCCCGAAAATTTTGCGGCATTCAAAGCATTTTTGGACCAAAATGCTTAATGAAGTATGGTCTGAATGGGCGTGATATCCAATACCAAATCCTGATCATAAAAATAAGAGAGCAAAACCTCTCCCCAGAGGCTGCCATTACTAAAATCAGCGATGATCCAGCGATGATTCAAAAACTCGACACGATTGATCCGCCACTCACCATTCATTTGTGCTAAGGGCACAAGTGCGTTTCCGCCCCTAACCAAGTTTTTTTCATAAATAACCTCTTTAACCTGGGCCGCTACTTGGGCTGGATCCATGTCTAAACGCTCAAAATAGGCCGTTGCGGCATCGTTATTGAGCAATGAAAAGTAATCGGCCTCTAAAATAACATCATTCAAGATGGCCAAAGAATCCCTTAAAATTTCTTGTTTTTCGGCATAGGCCGTAAGTCGTTGTTCTTGACGCTCGAATATGGTCGATTGATTCACATACATGAATAAGACCATGAGCAGTGTGAAAAAAAACAGGTACATATAAATTTTAGACTTCATGAGGTGTGAATTTTTAAATTATCATAAGCGATAAAGACCCCTTCAGGAAGTTCAGAAGAGACTTCATCGTGAAATCCCATAAGGTGGCTAATATGGGTCAAATAAGCTCGTTTTGGTTTGAGTTGCTCAATTAATATCAGGGCCTCGTCAAGATTGAGGTGCGTTGGGTGCGGCTCTATACGTAAAGCGCTCAACACAAGTACATCAAGGTTTTTCAACTCCTCTAATGATTCAGCACTCAAGGTTTTAACATCCGTCATATAGGCCAAATCATCAATCCTAAATCCTAATATGGGGAGGTTTCCATGCCGTGCTTCAATCGGCATAATTTTCTTTCCAAAACAGTCGAACGGCTCTAGGGCCTTGATAGCAATAGCATCAATAGAAGGAGCTCCTGGATATTTATCTTGATCTGCAAACACATAAGAAAAACGCTCTTTTACGGCGTTTAGTACACGCAAGGTTCCAAACATGGGTAATGACCTTTTTTGCATAAAGTTGTAAGGCCGTACATCGTCTAAACCGGCCATATGGTCATTGTGTTCGTGGGTCAGTAAAAGTGCGTCGAGTTGCTGCACCTGAGCCCGCAACATTTGTTGCCGAAAATCAGGACCGCAATCGATCACCATATGACGATCCCCCCACTGAATCAAAACCGAAACTCTGAGCCGTTTATCCTTTGGATTATGACTCAAACACACAGGGTGCTGACTTCCAATTACAGGAATTCCTTGAGAGGTTCCTGTCCCTAAAAACGTAAGCGTTAAAGGCATAGACATAGGGACAAAAATAACAGTATTTTTTTTGTTAACCTATGTTAATCACTACCTTTGTCATTGGATCGACATAGCCCAAAACAATGCCTGATAAAATTCCAGGAGACCAAAATTTCCAGACCATTCCTTCAACAAAGGATAAAGCATTACGCATTAACCTAAACGAAAATATTTACGGGACTTTTGCCGAAATAGGCGCAGGTCAAGAGACCGTGCGTAACTTTTTTAGAGCAGGAGGTGCTTCAGGCACCATTGCCAAGACCATGTCGGCTTATGACAAGGACTTTAGCGATGCGATCTATGGTGTTGAGCCCGAAGGCAGATATGTTACTGAGTCACGTCTTCAAAAGATGTTACTGCACGAAACAAGCCTGATTGAAGAACGTATTTCTCGCGTTAAACATCCCACAAAAATGTTCTTTGCCTTTGCTAATACGGTCTCCACAATAGACTTTGCAAAAAAGTATTTGGGCCATGGATGGGTAGGCATTCGCTTTCAAACTGACCCCAACGAGGATTATAGCGAGATCTTGTTACACATCCGCTTTAAAGAAAGCGAAGCGGTTTTGCAACAACAAACACTTGGTGTTCTAGGAGTGAATTTAATTTATGGTGCGTATTATAAGCATGACACACCAAAAAAGCTCCTGCGCTATCTTTACGATCATATTGATAAGGATAAGATGGAAATTGACACCATCAACTTTAGCGGACCGAAATTCACCGAAGTCGACAATCGTCTCATGAGCTTACAGCTGATTAAAAATGGCATGACTGAAGCGGTTATCTTCGGCCCTGACGGGAATAATATTTTACCTGCACGTATTTTATATAAGAAAAATGTCCTTGCGCTCCGTGGAAGCTTCAGACCCGTAACCAAGGTCAATATGAATATGTTCGAGCGTTCCTACGAACTGTTCTTGAGCGAAAACAAGGTTGAGAAAGAAAAATCACTTGTTATTTTTGAAATAACCTTGTCCAATCTCAAGGCAGAAGGAGAGATTGACGAGCAAGACTTTATGGACCGAGCGCGTTTACTTTGTTCGTTAGGACAAACCGTCATGATCTCTAATTTTCAGGAATATTATCGATTAGTCGAATACTTTTCAAACTATACCAAATCCCGTATGGGCCTTACTATGGGCGTGAATAACCTCATCGATATTTTTGATGAAAAATATTACCGTCATTTGAGTGGTGGCATTTTAGAAGCCTTTGGGAAATTGTTCTTTAAAGATTTGAAAGTCTACCTCTACCCGATGCTTGATCCGGAAACGGGCGCATTAATCAATAGTGATACCCTCAAAGTGCACCCGCGCATGAAGGAGCTCTATAAGTTCTTTAAAACCAACGGCAAATTAGTCGACATAGAGGATTATGATCCAGAAATTCTTGATGTCTTTTCTCGAGAAGTCCTGAAAAAAATTGAATATAACCAGACCGGATGGGAAGCAATGCTCCCCAATGGCGTGGCTCAATTAATAAAAGATCAAGCGCTCTTTAATTTTAATAATACGTCTTCAAACGAGCCTATAGCATAGCCAAAATCTGCGCTGCATGATCCTTGGTTTTGACCTTCGAAATCACATGCTCAATGACGCCCGCTTCACTAATCATAAAAGTAACGCGATGAATCCCATCGTATTCGCGGCCCATGAATTTTTTTGGGCCCCAAACACCAAAACCATTGATCACAGTTTTGTCACTGTCCGCCAGTAATGGAAAAGGAAACCCAAACTTTTCTTTGAACTTATTTTGTTTGGCAGGTGTGTCTGCACTGACCCCCAAAATGCTATATCCTGCCTCGCTAAGGGCCGCATAATTATCGGTCAAATTACATGCTTGCGCGGTACATCCGGGGGTGCTTGCTGCTGGATAGAAAAAAATAATCAACTTTTTACCCTTATAATCACCTAGACTAATGTGATTTTGATCTTGGTCTATACCCGAAAAATTAAATGCTGGTGTGCCTTGTTCCAATGTATTCATAGTCATTTTTAGATTTTCTTACTGGTTGTCCTTAAATTTGACAAAACCACAGGTAAAGGTAAACAAAATGACCAAATTCGAAAAGGTGGCATTTGTCATCAAAACGCTCAAAGCGCTTTTTCCCAATCCACCCATTCCTCTGGATCACAAGGACCCTTACACCCTATTGATCTCTGTGTTACTTTCGGCACAAAGCACGGATGCACGCGTGAACCTGATCACACCTCTTCTTTTTGAACGGGCTGACAATCCTTACGACATGGTAAAACTAACTGTTGAAGAAATTCGAGCGATCATCAAACCTGTGGGTTTATCTCCAATGAAGGCTAAGGGCATTCATGGCCTATCCAAAATGCTTGTAGAACAATATGATGGGGTTGTCCCTCAGTCCTTCGAGGCCTTAGAAGCCATGCCCGCTGTGGGACATAAGACGGCCAGTGTCGTTTTGTCTCAGGCCTTTGGTATTGCTACATTTCCTGTAGACACTCATATTCATCGTTTGATGTATCGCTGGGGATTAAGCAATGGCAAAAATGTCGTTCAAACCGAACGCGACGCCAAGCGTTTGTTTCCTGAGGAACTGTGGAATGATCTGCACATTCAGATCATTTATTATGGACGCGCCTATTCTCCTGCACGAGGATGGCGCATTGAGCAGGACATCATCACCCGAACTATTGGCCGCAAAAGCGTCTTAAATGAATTTAAATAAGCCATAAAAAAACCCGCTATCGCGGGTTTTTCTTAAGCCAACTAATTCAAATTAATTTCTACCGTTCCTACAGAACAGTCTAAATAACTTAATGACCTTGAGTAATCTAACAAAAAGGCGATCGTGTCGTCTTTGGGAATCAATTGTTTATGCACGCATTCCCAACGTGAGGTTTGAGAATAAAGTTTTGCCATAGATCGTTTATTGTTATTAATGTTTTTTAATAACGCTCTAGCAACTAACTTATTGCCTCATTAATTCGTCAAAATAATTTGATTGCGGTCAATCACTTTTCTGAGATTGATCAGGGCATAGCGCATGCGCCCTAAAGCAGTATTAATACTCACTCCAGTCTGCTCACTAATCTCTTTAAAACTCATGTCTTTGTAGATACGCATGATCAAGACCTCTCTTTGATCCTCTGGCAATTCTTCTATGATGCGCTGCAGGTCTTTTTCTACCTGGTCTTTGATAATACTGGATTCAGCATTCATGGTTCCGTCGCTTAAAACAGAAAAAATATTGAAATCATCGCTGCTTTCAAACTTCGGCATACGGTTATTTTTTCTGAAAAAATCGATGACCAAATTATGGGCAATACGCATGACCCACGGCAAAAATTTACCTTCTTCGTTATAAGCTCCTTTTTTTAGGGTTTGAATGACCTTGACAAAGGTGTCCTGAAAAATATCTTCGGTCGCATCACGATCATAGACTTTCGAATAAATAAAACGATATATGCGGTCTTTGTGTCGTGTAATTAATTCTCCTAGAGCGGATTCATCACCACTAATGTAGGCACTAACTAATAGTGCATCTGAATTCATGCTATATTTCATAACGATACTTTTAAATGATCCAAACCCTTTGGGCAGATTCGAATCGGTTTATAAATAATAAAAGTAGTCGTATGCTATAGGCACTTAGTTTTATGTGGTTGACTGTAAATATAACAACAAAAGTCTTTGATTTACAAAATTTCAAACTTTTTTCTATAAAATTTAGACTCGTCTAGGTCCAAAATCTTGCGCTGTTAATAGTATCTTTGCCACTTTCTTAGTCCGGATTAACACATACAAATGACACGAAAAGCGACCATGGCGAGTGATTCAATTTTGATTCAAGGGGCAAAACTGCACAATCTTAAGAACATTACTGTTGCCCTACCCCGTCATCAACTCATTGTCATTACCGGTTTGTCGGGAAGCGGAAAATCCAGCCTAGCTTTTGACACACTTTATGCAGAAGGCCAAAGACGTTATGTAGAAAGCCTGTCGTCTTATGCCCGACAATTTTTAGGTCGTTTAGACAAACCTAAAGTCGATTCCATAAAAGGAATAGCCCCTGCCATTGCCATAGAACAGCGAGTCAATGCGACCAACCCGCGTTCTACCGTAGGCACCTCTACTGAGATTTATGACTACTTAAAATTACTCTTCGCCCGCATCGGAAAGACCTATTCGCCTGTTTCGGGACAGAAAGTAAAAAAAGATACCGTTACCGACGTTATCGATGCAGTGGTGGCCATGGAACCGGGGACGCGCCTACTTTTATTGGCTCCCATTATTTTGGAAAAAGGACGTGCTTTAAAAGAAAAAATCAACACACTCGCCCAGCAAGGGTTTTCTAGAATCAAGCACCAAGGTGAAATCAAACGCATTGACGATAATTTAGACATTACCGACACCGCCGATTTGTTTATTGTTATTGATAGGATTGTGACCGCAGAGGACGAAGACTTCTTGAACCGCCTGGCAGATGCAATTCAAATTGCGTTTTTTGAAGGCAAAGGCACGCTCATTTTGGAACGGGTGGATATCCCGGGCACCAGTTTTTTCAGCAATAGATTCGAGCGAGACGGGATGAGCTTCGTGGAGCCCAATGTACATTTGTTTAGCTTCAACAACCCCTTTGGCGCTTGCCCCACTTGCGAGGGCTATGGCGACATTGTGGGTATTGACCCCGAATTAGTGGTTCCCAATGCCACCTTATCGGTTTATGATAATGCTATTTTCCCTTGGCGCGGCGAAAGTATGAGTTTTTATCGCGACCAGCTGGTCAATTCAGCGTACAAATTTGACTTCCCTATACACAAACCCTTCTTTGAACTTACCGAAGCACAAAAGCGGCTGATCTGGCAAGGCAACGAACACTTTATTGGTTTACAAGAATTTTTTGATCAGTTGGAGGCCAAAAATTATAAAATCCAAAACCGGGTTATGTTATCGCGCTACCGCGGAAAAACATTATGCACGACCTGCGAAGGAGCGAGGCTTAAGCAAGATGCAGCTTACGTCAAAATTCAAGGGTATTCGATTCAAGACTTGGTCAAAAAACCCTTAGATGAACTAAAGGAAACCTTCAGCATGTTGACCTTAGACCCCTACGACACTCAAGTGAGTAAGCGTTTACTTGTTGAGATCAATAACCGACTGAATTTTCTCAATAATGTGGGACTGGGCTATCTGACTTTAAATCGAAAAAGCAATACCCTATCTGGCGGCGAATCGCAACGCATTAATTTAGCGACTTCCTTGGCCAGTAGTCTGGTAGGCTCTATGTATATTCTCGACGAACCAAGTATTGGTTTGCATTCTAAAGACACCGAGCGACTTATTGAAGTCCTAAGGGCCCTTCGAGACATCGGCAACACAGTAATTGTCGTCGAACACGACGAAGAAATCATGAGAGCTGCAGATCATATCATCGATATTGGTCCAGAAGCCGGAACATTTGGTGGCGAGGTCATGGCCGAAGGCCCATTTGAGACCATTTTAAAGTCAAAAAGTCTTACCGCCCAGTATCTCAGTGGTGCGCGACGAATTGAGGTGCCCAGCAAGAGACGACACAGCGACTATCCTATATCGATCATTGGTGCGCGCCAACATAACTTAAAAAATGTTGATGCACATTTTCCTTTGGGTGTTTTCACGGTGGTTACCGGAGTTTCTGGAAGTGGCAAAACAACCTTGGTCAAGAGTATTTTATACCCCGCCTTACTCAGAAAAGTAACGGGTTACGGTGATAAACCAGGTGCCTATTCTGAGCTTACCGGAGCAACAGACCGGATCAAAAATGTCGAGTTTGTTGATCAAAACCCCATTGGACGTTCGAGCAGATCTAATCCCGTAACCTATATCAAGGCCTATGACGACATACGCAACTTGTTTGCCCGTCAAAAGCTCAGTAACCTAAGAGGTTACAAAGCCAAACATTTTAGCTTTAATGTCGATGGTGGTCGCTGTGATACTTGCAAAGGGGAAGGGGAAGTGACCATTGAAATGCAGTTCATGGCCGATGTACATCTGATTTGTGAGGCTTGTTCGGGCAAACGCTTTAAACGCGAGATTTTGGAGGTGCGTTTTCATGAAAAATCCATCTTCGATGTTCTGTCTATGACCGTCGATGAGGCCATCGCTTTCTTTGACACCCAACAAGAGCACAAAATCATTACCAAATTACGCCCCCTTCAAGACGTTGGCTTGGGTTATGTCCAATTGGGACAAAGCTCCTCTACCCTTTCAGGGGGTGAAGCCCAAAGGATAAAACTCGCTTCATTTTTGGTCAAGGGCGATACCAAAGAAAAGACCTTCTTTATTTTCGATGAACCCACAACGGGACTCCATTTTCATGACATTCAAAAATTGTTGGCCTCGTTTTATGCCTTACTAGAAAAAGGGCATACAATTGTTGTTGTAGAGCATAATTTAGAACTGATCAAATGTGCTGATCATGTGATTGACCTAGGGCCTGAGGGCGGGCAAAAAGGCGGGCAAATCGTTGCACAGGGCACACCCGAAGAGATTGCCCAGAGTGTCGGGTCCTTTACTGGCCAATACCTCAAAGACAAGATTTGAGTCATTCCATGGCGAAATAACTGGTCTAAAATGGGCCTTATGGGCCTATAATGACTTGACAAGAGCTGCCATTTTTTGGGTCAATGCCTTGCGCTCATATTCTGCGGCAAAAGATTTCACAGGCCGCACGTCATTTTGGTATCGCTCAAATTCTTCGGCAATGAAGTCCTTTATTGACGCAACATTATGGTATCCAAAATAAGCGCCACTTTGAGTCGATTCAATCAATTCTTTTATCACCCCATCTTCTGGACCGATTGCCAAGGTTTTTGCTGAGGCGCCCAAGTATTCGAAAAATTTTCCGGGTATGATGTCTTTGACTGTTTCCTTATTCATTTCGACCAATAAGAGTAACTGTGCGTCGACCACCCACTGCAGGGCTTCTTGATGAGGCACATAACCGTGCAGTTCGACAATATCTTCCAGGCCATAACGCTTTATAGAAGATCTAATGGACGGGGCGACTACCCCGACCAAATGCACCTTTGCTTTGGCTTTAAAGTCAGTATTTTTAATGAGCTCAGACAAGGCTTCCCATAGAACATTTGGATTTCTTTCTGCCAAAAGTGTCCCCGTATGCACTAAGTCAAAATGTCCCGATGCAGAAGACGTTTCAGGGAAATCAATGGGGTCATAACCATTGGTGACAAGACTAATGGGCTGCTGTGTAAGGGCCTTAAAATGTGTCTTAGTCAAAGGACTCGTCACCACTATATGATCGGCCATTGTCAAAACCTGTTGTTCCAATCTTTGGTGCTTCTTTGCCGCCCATGAACTCAAATTTAAGTCCTTGTGGTAATGAATTTGTGTCCATGGATCACGAAAATCGGCAACCCACTTGATTGCAAGTTTTTGTTTAAGAGCTGACCCAATGAGATGCAGACTGTGGGGAGGTCCTGTGGTAATAATGGTTTTAATGTCTGTATGCTCTTGCAGGTAACCCGACAAAAATGACACAGATGGCTTTACCCAACCGATACGCGCATCTGGTATAAAAAAATGACCCCGTACAAAAAGCAAAAATCTTTCTACCCAGTCCTTCTTGCCTGAAGTGATGATCCCCCGACTTAAATCCTTTGTTTGGCGACTGAATAGCTTTTGGGCCCAGCGGGCAGGCTCTTTTATTGGTGTCTGCAGTACGGTGATCCCAACCGGCACATTAGCCACTAGACTTTGATCAACAATCGGGTAATGCGCTTGTGCAGGACAGTATACAATCGGCTCGATACCGAATTGAGAAAAATAGGTCACAAATTTGAGCCAACGCTGCACACCTGGCCCACCGGCTGGCGGCCAATAATAACAGATGATTAAAACTTTTTGCGGCGTCAAATGGATCAATTAGATGAGAACAAAGAACGGCCCTTCTTGTAACTGGCCAATGAAATCAATAAAACAAAAACGACACAACTCATAATACCATAAAGACTGCCCTGCTGCACCACTTCAGGCTCAAAAGAAAAAACAATGTCGTGCGCACCTTCTGGAATGATTAAGGCCCGCAGAACATAGTTTGCGCGGATCATGTCAACCGGTTTATTGTCTATGGTGATTCGCCAACCCTTTGGATAGTAAATTTCAGAAAACACAGCCAATTGGTCTGTTGTCGCTGTAGAGCGATAAACAAGTTTATTGGGCTGATGACTGATGAGCACAATTTGGGCTAAAGAATCTCGTTGAATCGAGGAAACTGGCAACTTTTGAATTTCCTCACGCCGGATCACTGCAGTTTGTTTTGAATCAATTTGGCTCAGAGACAACAAAGCCTCATCAGCTGAATCAACCGCCAAAATATCTGAAACGAACCAAGCTGGACCATTGTTGGCCAAATTTTGTATCTCTTTGGGCGCTCCGGTCTTCTGGTCCGAACGAATGATGTATTTAACATTCAACATATTGAGTACTTGTGGGTACTCATCGGCGATATAAAATTCATATAGATCTTGCATGCGCTTGGGTTTCGCCGCATGATACCCGCCTATGTGCTGGTGAAAATAGCTTGCACGCCCACTATTAAATGGGGCGCTAGTTAAATCCAAGACCCGAAAATATGCGGTATCCTTGAGAATGTTTTGATCAGCCCTGGAGCTCTGAAAAGGTCGCTCCATCATCCGTGCGGCCACAAAGTCTTCTTCGTTGACATAGCGCGAAGCCACCCCTACCAAATCGAACACAACCAAACATATGAGCGCGGCCGCGGCCAAGTTTCGTGTGAGTTTATGGCCAATAGCCAGCCACAAAGTGCCTAAGGTAAGTCCAGAAAAAATAACGGAACGTAATGTATCGTTGAGCCATAAAGTCTGGCGATCGGCGCGCACAGCATCCACAAAGGTCATTCCTAATTGGTCCATAAAATAACTGTCATATGGACCAGAAAAACTCAATAAGAAAAATCCTGCGATGAGCGTGAGTACAAAGACACCAACGATAATCCAAAGGGTCTTGCGTAAGGCATTAACTTGCTCTTGCTTAGAGGTATTGGCGTTAAAAAATCGATTGAGGCCAAGAACCGCCATAACAGGTATCAATAATTCGATGAGTACTTGAATGGAAGATACGGCGCGGAACTTATTATATAACGGTACATAGTCGACAAACCATCGGGTCAAAACATCCAGATGCTCACCCCATGAAAGCAATAAGGCCATAATTATGGCGGGCAAAATCCATCGCAAGTTTAGACTACGGACAAAGAACAAACCCAAAAGCGCTAAGGTCAGTAATGCTGCCCCTATATAAGCTGGTGCAGCGACAATAGGCTGTTCTCCCCAGTACATGGGAATCTGAGGCGCAATTTGACGCGCTTCTTGCGCCGTTGCTCCCAAATCTCTCAAAGCGCTTAGTGTTTTTGACGGTTCTGGTAATGGCTCATTAGAGGCCCCACCCATAAATCTAGGAATCATCAAATTCAAACTCTCCAAAGGACCATAGCTGTATTCTGTTATGTATTCATAATCCAATCCTGTATTGATGGTTTTTTTCTTACCATCCGGGGTTATGCTCAAATCACTGCTGCTACGGGTAGATTCCTGGGCGTATTCCTGAGTGGCCAAAAGGGTTGTCA
>DGAU01000011.1:0-74770 GCA_002384055.1 Flavobacteriaceae bacterium UBA4022 | reverse complement strand
GCTTGTACGCCATAAGCAATACCAATAAACAACAACACCAACAACAGATAATAAGTCATCTGGTAATGGTTGGCCATCAGTTCTAAAGCGATCCCAATGGTCGCCAAGAGAAAGCCCCGCCAATAGCGCTCTTGAAAGACCCATAAAACGCCCCCAATAACCCATGGAAAGTAGGCAATGGCATGCGCCTTGGCATTATGCCCAACACCCAATATAATAATCAGATAAGTTGAAAACCCAAAAGCCAATGACCCCAAAATAGCCCATCGATAGTCGACCTTTAGGACTAGGAACAACAGATAAAGTCCAATAAAATACAAGAATAAGTAATCAGCAGGACGCGGTAAAAACCGCAGAGCGCGGTCTACATATTTGATATAATGATGTGGGTATTGTGCGCCAAGTTGGTAGGTTGGCATCCCACCGAAAGCGGAATTATTCCAATAGGACTCTTGCTCGGTCTGGGTTCTTAGATCAATGGTTTCTCGGGCCATTCCACGATACTGAACGATGTCGCTTTGATAGATTGTCTTGCCATTAAGCACCGGATAAAAATATGCCAGTGAGGCCACAACAAAGAGCACCAAAGCCAAAGCGTGTCGTGAAAGATGATTTAATGTATACCCCATAATACCCATATATCGCGTGGTGAATTTAAACAATAAGTCTGCCCCTCACTAAATGCAACGCCGATCAATCATCAATTTCTTCAAAATCGACATATTCACCAACAACTTTTGAACTTGTTTTTTTGATGGGCTCTTTTTTGGTGGCCTTGGATCTTGTTTCATGTTCTGCCTGAGAAAAGCCAAAGGGGTCAGCTCCTGTCCCATTTTGAAACTTATTAATCAGCTTCTTGGTCACATAACGCATCAGAAATGGACGCAACAGGCGCAATAAAAGCTTCAGACCGTAGTAGGCCCATATGATGATTAAAAGCGTTTTTAAAAAACTAAGCATGTCATTATCTATGGGTCAAAAGTACGTATTGTGCTGCAAAAGAAGGGCTTTTCACTATTAAATAAATGATAAATTCTGCTATCTTTGGTTCAAAGCCCTCGTCATGAACCGTCTTTATTTATTTTTTATTTTGCTCTGCTTTACCAGCATGCAAGGTCAGTATACAGAGATGTTGAATTCGAACCGACCTGGCGGATCACAAGGCTCTTTTTCTGTAGGAACAGGTGTCCTTCAGTTCGAATCAGGCTTGACCTTTGGTCAGCAAGAGCATGTCTTAAAGCAAACACAAACCAGTCTCGTTAATTGGGATTATGCCGTGCGTTATGGCATTTGGAAAGAAGCCTTGGAAATAAGCTTTATGGGGTCCTTTGAACAAAATGCCATCACCTATACTCAGGGCTCGGCGCAAGATGATGTGATTGCCAATTTCAAAAGCAACACCCTCGGACTTAAGTACCTTGTTTATGACCCTTATCGCAAACAGGAAGCCGAAGGTCCCAACCTCTATAGTTGGAAACAAAACAACCGTTTTCAATGGCGTGATTTCATTCCCGCCGTAGCGGTCTATGCCGGAGCTAATTTTGATTTCGCTGACAACCCATTACTCCCCCCTAATACAGAAAGTGGCGTACATCCAAAATTAGTCGTCTCCACACAGAACAATTGGATTGGTGGTTTTGTCTTTGTCACTAATCTATTTGCCGACAGGATCACAACCGATTTTCCCACATATGGTTACATCCTAACACTCACCCATGCCACGAATGAATTCTTTTCTATTTTTATTGAAAATCAAGGCTTTATGAGTGATTTTTATGCCGATCAGATATTTAGAGGTGGCGTTGCGGCACTGGTCACACCTGACTTGCAATTTGATGGTTCGCTAAGCCTTAATATGAAAGACACCCCTGGTTTATTTTATGGCCGTCTCGGTATTTCTTATCGCATCGATCGCCACGACAGGGATGAATATATTGAAGAAAAAGGAAAAGAGGCCAGACAGGCCAAAAGAAACGAAAAAAACAGCCTGAAAAGGGCAAAAAAGCTTCAGAAAAAGCAAAGAAAAGACATGAAACGTCAGAAAAAGAAATCGTTTATTCTCGATGATTCATTGTCCCCAAGACTCAATTAATTTATTTTGTACTCACCATGATTGAAATTGTTGCCGTTCAAAATAAAGAAGACCTACGTAAGTTTGTCTTATTCCCTTTCGATTTATATAAAGATCATCCTTATTGGGTTCCACCTATGATTAAGGAAGAGCTAGAAACATTAGACATTGCGGTCAATCCTGTGTTTCAAAATGCCTCCGCTCATTATTTACTAGCCTTTAAATCCGGAAAAATTGTCGGTCGCATGGCCGTAATCATGAATCGCATTGAAATTGAAGAACAATCGAAACCAAAACTTCGGTTTGGATGGTTTGATGTCATTGATGATCTTTCCGTGACCAAGGGGCTTATAGAAAGAGCCATTGAGATCGGAAAAGAACATCAACTGGAATACATTGAAGGACCAGTTGGTTTTACAAATATGGAAAAAGCTGGAATTTTGACCATGGGTTTTGAGCGACTTAATACCATGATTACCAACTACAACTACCCTTACTATGCCGAACATTTCGAAGCGCTAGGTTTTGAAAAGCAAGCGACGTGGGTCGAATTTAAAATGGTGATCCATCCCAAAGCCTCAGATAAAGTGCTGAAGTTTTCACGGCTTATTAAAGAGCGTTACGAACTCTCTGTATTAAAGTTTAAAAATAAGAAACAGATCATGCCCTACGTGGACCGTATGTTCGAACTATTAAACGCTACATATAGCAGCCTGCAAACCTTTGTGCCCATTCAGCCCTACCAAGTAACCCATTACAAAGAAAAGTATTTCCCTTTCATCAAACCGGATTACATCAATTGTGTCCAGGACAAACATGGAGAGCTGATCGCCTTTGCGATCGTTATGCCCTCGTTTAGCAAAGCCCTAAAAAAAGCCAATGGACGACTCTTTCCTTTTGGCTGGTTTCATATTTTAAAGGCCCAATACTTCAATGATACGGCCGCCTTTTATTTGATTGGCATCCATCCTGATTATCAAGGAAAAGGGGTTACCGCCATTCTATTTGACGAGATTCAAAATCTTTTTAATAGAAAAGGAATTGTTATCGGGGAAAGCAACCCTGAACTCATAGAAAATACCGCCGTACAGCGCCTATGGAAGGATTTTAACCCGGTACAGCATAAAGAACGCAGTACTTTCAAAAAATTAATTTGAACTCGTCTGTCTTAGTCAACCGCTGCCATGATGGCGGCAGACAGGCGCTTATAAGTACCATTTTCGAGACGCTCTCTGATACTTGAAAAGGCATCCAGAGTGATTTGCACATCTTCGAGCGTATGCGAAGCCGTTGGAATCAAGCGCAGTAAGATAAGGCCCTTAGGTATCACGGGGTAGACCACAATGGAACAGAAAATACTATAATTCTCTCGCAAATCTTTTACCAAAGCCATAGCTTCAGGAATACTTCCTTTCAAATACACTGGCGTCACACAACTTTGAGTTGTTCCAATATCAAAGCCTCTGTCGCGCAATCCGCCTTGAAGTGCTCGGACATTTTCCCATAACTTTTCACGAAGTTCAGGCATGGTACGAATCATATCTAATCGCTTTAAAGCGCCCACAACCAACTGCATTTGTAAAGACTTCGCAAACATTTGAGAACGAAGATTGTATTTAAGATAATTGATGATCTCTTGATCTGCCGCAATAAACGCTCCAGTACTTGCCATAGATTTGGCAAAAGTGGCAAAATAAACATCAATATCATCTTGAATGCCCTGTTCTTCACCCGCTCCAGCTCCAGTCTTGCCTAAAGTTCCAAAACCATGAGCATCATCAACAAATAATCGAAAATTATATTTTTTCTTTAGGGCAACAATTTCTTTCAAACGCCCCTGTTCACCACGCATACCAAAAACCCCTTCAGAGATCAAAAGAATTCCTCCACCAGTTTTGGTAGCCACGCGTTCGGCGCGCATTAAGTTTTTTTCTATGCTTTCTAAGTCGTTGTGCTTATAAGTGAAGCGTTGCCCAATATGCAAACGCACCCCATCGATGATACAGGCATGTGCATCAACATCGTAGACAATGACATCGTCCTTAGCGACTAATGCGTCAATAGCAGACACTATTCCCTGATAGCCAAAATTCAGTAAATACGTCGCTTCTTTATGGACGAATGCTGCTAATTCTTTTTGTAGTTGTTCATGTAAAGAAGTATGCCCACTCATCATTCGGGCACCCATGGGATAGGCCGATCCGTATTGAGCTCCTGCCTCAGCATCGACTTTACGGACTTCGGGGTGATTTGCCAACCCTAAATAATCATTGATACTCCAAGTAATAACTTCCTTTCCTTGGAAAGACATTCTATTAGATATTTCACCATCCAACTTTGGGAAAACAAAATAGCCTTCTGCTTGTTCTGCCCATTTTCCCAGAGGCCCTTTGTCCTTGTATATTTTTTCAAATAAATCTCTCATCTGCATACATTAATTAGAATACAAAAAGCAAAAATAAGGATTTATACACTGATTCCCATCGGAAAAAAGCGGAAAGAAATAAACAATAAAGCAACTGTTTATGTCGGCATTAACCTATTTGATATAGGTCACACGGACTTTAGGCTCTTCTTCTTGATCCATAAAGCCTTGATCGATCATCCATTGATCGTTATAAATTTTACTCATATATCGGGAACCGTGATCCGGAAATATAACCACAACAACACTATCCTTGTTAAAAACCCCTTCTTCATGTAACTGGAACAATCCTTGGAGTGCAGCACCACTGGTATAACCCATAAACAAACCTTCGGTTTGCGCTAAATGGCGCGCCGTTCGCGCACTAGCCGCGTCCGTGACCTTTATGAAGCGATCGATAGCACTAAAATCAGTCGCCGACGGAATCAAATTTTTACCTAAACCTTCGATACGGTATGGATATATTTCATCTTTGTCCAGAACGCCTGTTTGGTGATACTTTTGGAGTGCAGATCCATAGGCATCAATACCAAGTATCTGAATATTTGGATTTTGCTCTTTTAAAAATTGAGCCGTACCCGATATCGTTCCTCCTGTCCCACTGCACGCCACCAAATGAGTGATTTGACCATTGGTCTGGTCCCATATTTCGGGGCCTGTAGAATGGTAGTGTGCTTTGGTATTTAAATCATTGAAATATTGGTTGATATAAATGGATCCCGGGGTTTGCTTATGTATACGCTTTGCGACCTCATAATACGACCTAGGATCGTCAGCAGGAACATTGGCGGGACAAACATGGACCTCTGCCCCCATGGCTTTAAGCATATCAATTTTGTCTGGAGATGATTTTGACGATACTGCCAAAATACATTTATACCCTTTCAAAGCACCCACCATAGCCAAACTAAACCCAGTGTTACCACTAGTAGTTTCAACGATAGTATCGCCAGACTTTAGAATTCCTTGGCGCTCTGCTTGTTCTATAATGTAGGCTGCAATGCGATCTTTGGAGGAATGTCCTGGATTAAAACACTCAACTTTGGCAAAATATCGGCCAGGAAAACCATAAACCACTTTCTTTAAAGCCAAAAGCGGCGTGTTTCCAATGAGACCGAGTAGACTCGTATGTGCTTTAATTTCTTTCATAACCCCAATTCAAAGTACATCCAAAAAGGATTGGCCTTTGATGCGCTCAAATTTACGCTAAAAATTTTAATTACTTTTTGATGCCCTCTTGGTCCAGTAAAAATGCATACTCTAAGGCTACTTCTTTAAGCCCTTCAAAACGTCCTGAAGCACCACCGTGGCCCGCATCCATATTGGTATGTAAGAACAATAGTCTATTGCCTTTTTTGGCCACTCGTAACTTCGCAACCCATTTCGCAGGTTCCCAATATTGTACTTGAGAATCGTGAAGGCCAGTGGTGACCAAAATATTAGGATATAACAAGGGTCCGATATTGTCGTATGGCGAGTAGGATTTCATATAGGCATAGTATTCGGGGTCATTGGGATTGCCCCATTCATCATATTCACCGGTGGTTAAAGGAATACTGTCATCCAACATGGTCGTCACTACATCGACAAAGGGCACCGCCGCAATAACCCCTTTGTATAATTCTGGCGCCATATTAACTATAGCACCCATCAACAGACCGCCTGCCGAACCACCTAAAGCATAAAGATGTTCCGCGCTGGTATAATTTTCATTAATTAAAAATTTAGAGACATCAATGAAATCGGTAAACGAATTCTTTTTTTCTAAAAGCTTCCCAGACTCATACCACTGACGCCCCATATACTGACCTCCGCGAATATGGGCTATGGCAAAAACAAAACCGCGGTCCAAAAGCGATAATCGGGTTGATGAGAAATAAGGATCAATAGTCGCTCCATAGGAACCATATCCATACTGTAATACAGGACGCTTTCCATCCTTCTGCAACCCTTTGCGGTAAACCAATGATATCGGAATCTGAGTGCCGTCTTGAGCCGTTGCCCAAAGCCGTTCAGAAGTATAATTGTCCTTGTCAAACTTCCCGCCGAGCACCTGAGATTCTTTGAGTATGATTTTGGTTTGAGTATTCATGTCAAAATCAATCACAGAATTTGGCGTGGTAAGGCTACTGTAACTGTAGCGCAATACCGAAGTGTTAAACGCCACATTTTGTGCCGTCTCCGCCGTATAGGTCTCATTATCAAATGGCAAAAAGTAATCTTGCGTCCCGTCCCAGCGCATGATACGGAAGCGATTTAAGCCTTCATGGCGCTCGCTTACCACCAAATAGTCCGCAAAAATATCGATATCTTCTAGCAGCACATCGGAGCGGTGATCGATGAGATTTTCCCAAGCAGACTTCTGGGTTTGATCAATTTTGGTTTTCATCAATTTAAAATTCGAGGCCCCGTCCGCATTGGTCAAGATATAAAAGTGATCCTGATAATGATAGATGTCGTATTCAAGCCCTCGCTGGCGTGGGGTGAAAATTTTAAAATCACTTGCGGGGGTATCGGCAGAAACAATGCGGTACTCCGAAGTTAATGTGCTCTGGCTGGTAATGACCAAATAAGCTTCAGATTTTGTTTTATAAACATAGGTGTTAAAGGTTTCATCGTCCTCTTGATAAACCAAAATATCCCGATCTACGGTTTGTCCACGCTCATGACTTAGGATCATATGGGACCGCAGTGTAACCTCATCCTTTTGGGTATAAAACAGCGTTTTATTGTCATTGGCCCATGTCGACCCCCCAGTGGTATTCGCGATTCTATCATCAAGAATCTCTCCGGTTTCTAGATTCTTTATTTGCAAAACATATTGACGCCGACTCACCGTATCTATTCCATAAGCAACCCATTTATTGTCCGGGCTTACATTGAGTCCAGACAAGCGGTAATAGGCATGTCCGGTTGCCATTACATTCACATCAAAAAGTATTTCTTCTGGCGCGTCCAAGCTGTCTTTTTTACGGGCATAAATCGGATAATCCTTACCTGTCTCAAAACGGGTTAAATAATAATAACCATTATAAAAATAGGGCACAGAGGCATCATCCTCTTTAATGCGTGATTTCATTTCGTCAAATAAGGAGGCTTGGAATTCATCCGTATGGGCCGTCATTTTGCGGTAATAGTCATTCTCCCGTTCGAGATAATCAATTACTTCGGGGTCTTCTCGGTCATTGAGCCAGTAATAAGGATCCATACGCACATCCCCGTGGATTTCTAAAAATTTCTCTTTGGTCTCGGCGATTGGTGGTTGCAGATCTTTTGGGGCCATTTTGGATTGATTTAGTTGGCAAGATACGACCACAAGAGCCGTCATTACAATTTGAATAAAATGTTTATTTCTCATAAGTCCTTATTTTGAATGAGCACATAAAAACCAATGCACCGCTGGTGCCCAAGCCTTACCTACTCGCTGAGTATTCTTCTTTTATTGGGCCCGTTTAACGTTGTGCCTTACGGTCCAAGTCCTTTAAACAGGTCATGAATTGCTCGTGTTGCTCGTCGGCATAGTCGTGATGGGTCACGACCCGCAATTTACCCTGTCCCATGGAACTAATGCTTATCTGATGGTCCGCCAGCCAGGCCATAAATTCTGCTTCACTGAGTCGCCCATTAAGGTAGAAAATGACAATGTTGGTAGCGACTGGTTCAACGCCACTGATATAGGATAATTTACCTAATAAATCAGCGATTTCTTGGGCACGTTGATGATCCTCTTCGAGTCGATTTAATTGATGTTGAATACCATATAATCCGGCAGCTGCCATATATCCGACTTGGCGCATGCCACCGCCCAGCACCTTGCGCACACGCATGGCCTGTTGCATAGAATCGTGCGTTCCAATAAGCACTGTGCCCATTGGCGCACCAAGCCCTTTACTCAAACACAGTGAAACGGTATCGAAAAGCGCGCCGTATTGTTTGGGGTCCTGACCCGTTTTGACCAACGCATTCCATAAGCGCGCGCCATCCATATGATAACGCAACCCATGAGTGCGACACTCCACCCCTATGGCTTCGAGTTCCGCAAAATCATAACATGCGCCGCCACCTTTATTGGTCGTGTTCTCGACACAAACCAAACGCGTCAAAGGACTGTGGTAAAAATCAGGTGGATTAATCGCCTGAGCAATTTGGTCTGCTTTTAACAAACCACGATCACCAGGCAATAACTTGCAGGAAACACCACTATTGAAAGAGACCCCCCCACCTTCATAATTATAAACATGGGCCCACTCATGACAAATGAGCTGTTCCCCTGGCTGGGTGTGCAACTTAATGGCCGCTTGATTGGCCATACTTCCCGTAGGGAAATAAAGCGCTTGTTCTGCACCAAAAAGCTTCGCCACATAGTCTTGTAGGGCATTGACCGATGGGTCCTCATGATACACATCGTCCCCTACTTTTGCCGAAAACATGGCCTCACGCATACCTGGTGTAGGCTGCGTTACGGTGTCACTTCTTAGATCAATCATATCATCTATGCTCTTTGGTTAATGGACCCCTCAAAAATAAGGAATCCATAGCTTCATGCAATGTTTTTAATTTTAGGGTCTGATTGAACCCATAACTCAGGTTTTCTTTGGCATACTGAGGGTCCAGATCACGTTGGTTATAACTCTTGGTGATGTTAATCGCTCTGTGATTCAGAAAAATGTCGATGAACATGCCACAGGGCTCCTCTTGCTTGCCATCGGAAGGGAGCACTCGGTAAGGCTTAACCATATCGTCGCGCAAGGCCGACCAATAAGCGTCCATAACCCGCAATGGCCCATCTGTGTCTGCAAGCCGTTCCTTATGAACTTTATTTTCTTTCACGACAACCCAATAGTGTTGGTCTTCTATGGTAAAGATGCCCTCAATTCGATACGCATTACTCTCTTTGTTTTCTGCAGACATCGCAGCACTGGGACAGTTGTTTCCGGACAATTCGCGGACAATGACCCATTGTTTATTGTCAATAGTCAACTGCTCACTTACCTGGCTAAGCCAATTAGGATAGCGCTCTTGAGCCGTTATGGAGATACTCATTCCCAAACAAATCAAAATGGCCAATAAAGGCAAACGACCATTTAACCTGCCCAAACTCGGTCCGAATACTACCATGCTGATGTGGTACAAAAATTTTGTCCTATTGGGCTACCATCAGGTATTTTTGGCACAATCACAGGCTCAAATTTATCTGGGTGGGCCTCAAAATAAGCCATCACGCTCAACCAATAACGGTCGTCAACCGTCTTCCCCTTTTTCAAGGACTTTTGAATCCCGCGAAGATGATCGCCCAGCAGAGCTTTTACCGTTGACATGGTTTTTTTTGAAACCATCGCCGCCATCACAAACTGCAGGTATTGATCAAAAACCACTGCTTGGACACTTTGGTGATATGATGGCTGTTTATCCATCTGGCCGAGGGCGTTTTCTATGATGCTTAAGGCTTGCTTAAGGCCTAGTTCCTGAGGGTCCATAATTTCTTGGAGATACAATCGATTGAGACGCTCGGGCATCATTAACAGGCCCAAGGTCATCTCACTGGCGGTTACTGCCGCAGAAATAGGGTCAAAATTGAGCCCAAGATTGCTTTTAAAGGACTCCCGGGTACGGGCAAAACCAAAAGCCCTCGGTGGGAAAAGCTTTTGCAGTTGGCTTGAAATTTCTAATGTTGTTGGGCTTAAAGTGACCAAGACAGCATTGAGTGCCGTCAACTGATCGTTCTTAGGCACGATGCGCAAACCAGAACTCACGCCACCTTTGACCTGATAATCGTATAAGGTCCCACCAATAAGTTTAACGGCTGCCTCGGTTTGGTAACGGTGTAATAAATACATCGGAACAAAAACATCTTCAAGTTCTGAATAGGGTCTTCCCTTTGGAATTTGATCCACAGAAAATTGATCTAACGCCCTTTGACGCACAGCCAAAATAGAAGTCAAAGCATTAGCCGCGGTCGCTCCGTTGTCCCACAAATGAGCCAAAGCATGACTGCCCGAAGGAGCCCGTGCATCCGCGTCGGTAATGAAGGTCATTCCATTGCTAAAAGCACTGTCCAAGAGCTGTCCTAAATAAGTGTTGGGCAATTCACCTTCAGGTATATCACTGTAACTGTAGGCGACTGCTACTTTGTCCCAGCGGCCAATGCCTGTTTTGTATGCTTGAGAAAGATCAATGGTATTATTTTTAAGAGATAAGGCCGGATGCGGATAATCCATAACACTGGCATCGTTCAGTGTGCTCGCAGCAAAATTATGAGCAAACCCCAAGGTGTGCCCTACTTCATGAGCCGAGAGCTGGCGCAGTCTTGCCAAAGCCAGGTCAGTCAAGGCTTGAACCCCTTCTGCTTCATTGGCATAAGGCCGGTTGGTCAAGCCCTGAGCGAGCAAAAAGTCTTGACGCACCCTCAGGCTCCCTAAACTAACATGACCCTTGATGATTTCACCTGTGCGCGGATCTGTTATGGAGGACCCATAACTCCAGCCGCGCGTGGCCCGATGAACCCATTGGATCACATTGTAGCGCACATCTAAAGGATCCGCATCCTCGGGCAACATCTTGACCTGAAAGGCATCAATGTAACCTAAGGTCACAAATGCTTGATTCCACCACTGCGCCCCTTCTAATAAGGCCGAGCGCACGGGTTCTGGTGTTGCTGGATCCAGATAATAGATAATGGGCTCCTTGGCTTTACTTTTAGGTAAGTCCGGAAAAGCTTTCTCCAATCTATGACGTGTAATATATTGTTGTTTTAAGGGTTGATCGATCGATGTGCCGTAATCATAATAGGTCATAGGAAACGACCCACAACGGGGATCAAATACACGTGGCGCATAGCCATCATCGGGTAAGGCCACAAAACTATGGTGTTGAATCGTCGAGAGTTGATCACGATCATTGACCGACTTTAAGGCTCCGCCTGTGGGGTTTCCTGTAAAGGTCAACAGCGCCTCAAACTCAACATTTTGGACAAATGCTTTGGTGCGCTCCATCCATATCGCACTTTTACTTTGGTCCAATTTATATGTGCCCTGATTTTTATCTTTAAGGGTTTGGGCCACCCCGTGGGTGTCTTGAAGCAAAAATTCAGTAATATCAATCAAATAGACACCGTCTATGGTCTGGCTGATCCCAAAACCAAAAAGCACGTGCGTCCCGAAGGCCTCTTGAACAGATATACCCTCCAAAGGATTTTCGGTATTTGCTCGGTAGTTTAAATTGGGGGCCACTAGCAGCAATTTGGAGCCTGCTTTTAGAAACTTAACGACTTGCCCACCACCGAGTTGGCCGCGATCCAATCCAATGTCATTGGAACCGAGCCCTGTCCTGAGGGCATGGACGTATAAAAATTCCTGAGCTAATCTTTGTTGTGGCACCTCAAGGAATATTTTTCCTTGCTCCTGGTGGTAATGAAAATTAAAAAAACCACCAAAGGCAGTAACGTCCTTTTCTTTTGGAAAAAACTGGGCCAAAGCCACCCCATAACTCAATAGGGTTAAGAAAAAAAATAGTGATTTGGTCTGTTTCATCTTGAGGATTTATTAGGAAGGATTAAAGCTATTAAAATTTGACTAAAGTTTTCTAATTGACTGATGAAAAGCTATTTTTGTTTCTTAATTTAATAAGGACATGACTACAACAGATCATATTAAGGATCTCAGACATCGCCTGGATGCGTTAAGGAGGTTTCTTTGACGTTGATGCCAAAAAAATAACGATCGCCAACGACGAAGAAAAAACCTTCGATCCGAATTTCTGGAACAATACCCAGAAAGCAGAAGCCTTTATGAAAGACCTCCGTGTTTTGAAAAAATGGGTGAATGACTATGATCTTGCCTTAGGCCTAACGGAAGATGTTGCGGTTTACTACGAATTTTTCAAAGAAGGGGAAGAATCTCAAGAACAGCTAGATCTGGCGTTTGATCAGGCAAAAACTGCCATCGAAGACCTCGAGTTTCGCAATATGCTCAGTAGCGAAGGTGACGACCTCAGTGCCGTATTGCAGATTACTGCTGGAGCGGGTGGCACAGAAAGCTGCGACTGGGCCAATATGCTGATGCGCATGTATCTCATGTGGGCCCAAAAACAGGGCTTCAAAGTCAAAGAGTTGAACTTCCAAGCTGGCGATGTTGCGGGGGTCAAAACAGTGACTATAGAAATCGACGGGGCCTTTGGTTTTGGCTGGCTTAAAGGTGAAAATGGGGTGCACCGCTTGGTACGCATCTCACCCTTTGACAGTAACGCCAAACGCCACACCAGTTTTGCCAGTGTCTATGTCTACCCATTGGTAGATGACAGCATAGAAATAGAAATCAATCCTGCACATATTTCGTGGGACTTTGCCCGCAGTAGCGGTGCTGGAGGACAAAATGTCAACAAAGTAGAAACCAAAGCCATTTTGACCCACCACCCCAGCGGCATTGTGATCCACAATAGCGAAACCCGCTCTCAATTAGAGAACCGAGAAAAGGCCATGCAGATGCTCAAATCACAGCTATATGAAATTGAACTGCGCAAGCAACAAGCACAACGCGATGAAATTGAAGCAGGGAAAATGGCTATCGAATGGGGTAGTCAGATCCGTAACTATGTATTACATCCCTACAAATTGATAAAAGACGTGCGCACCCAATATGAAACCGGAAATACTGATGCCGTTTTGGACGGTGACTTAAATGGTTTTTTAAAGGCGTTTTTGATGATGTCGGGACAAGGTGAGACCAGCCAAGACTTCTAAATGAAACAAAAAACTTATCTTTGAACAAAACAATGAAACTCATGATAACATCAAGCAAAATAGGGTTTTTCATACTAGCCATTTTGACCATAAGTTGTGGTGGTGACGACAATAACAATCCTTCAGGAAATGACCCCAACGATCCAAATCCTTCTACCCTGCCCAAATATGTTCAGTACGAAATAGGACCACAAGGCACCAATGTTCAGTATGTATATAATGAGCATGATTTACTCGAAGTTTGGACCGAGACCTATCCAGGTTTTGGTTTTGAAATCACGACGCTGTACAATGACGACCTGAATCCGATCGTATTGGATTATGTCGATAGCCAACAGGTCACGGATTCCAAAGGTTTTTTCTATGATTTACAAGGACGCGTATTTCGCTATATAGATGATTATACGGATGTCTCGTTGACCTACAGCAACGACTCGATATATTTCAATGGAATGATTGACAGTATCATGGACCTTTCTGGTTCTATGATTGTCGACCCTCAAGGAAAAGTAAAAACGTTTAATGGACTGGATCAGTATTTGACCTTTGCTTATGACGCTTTTGGCAACATGACTGCCCTAAACCAGCATGACAATCAGGATCAGTTGATCGCTGGTTATGCCTTTAATTACGACAACAAGACAAATCCATTTTATGGGCAATACACCCCGCTTTACCTGACCCGTTACATCGATCTGTTTTGGGGTTTTGAAACAGTCAATTTTACAGGGCTAAGTGGCTATGTCTTTCCTTATAACCCAAACAACATCACAGCAGTATTTAGAGATGGGGCAAACATTAGGTCTTACCTTATCGCTTATGACAACGACAGTTATCCTGCCATAGTCAGTGAGATCGCTGCGGGTAATTCCTATCAATATGACATCACCTACTTTCCTTAAATTTTGAGCTCTTCTGGCATCAATACGATTGTATTCGACCTAGGTGGTGTGCTCATTGACTGGCAACCCAGTTATGTGTACCTCAAAGAATTTCGAGGAAACCAAGACAAGATGGATCACTTTCTGAACCATATCTGTTCTTGGGATTGGAACCTCAATCAGGATGCTGGTTACCCCTTAGACAAAGCAACACAAGAACGCATCGCATTATTTCCGGAGCATAAGGCGCTCATAGAGATGTACTATGGTCGATGGGAAGAAATGTTGGGTTTTGCTCATTTGGACACCCTGGCTCTATTGCGTTTTTTAAAAAAAAATACGGATTATCGACTTCTGGCATTGACCAATTGGAGCCATGAAACCTTTCCAATAGCCCTGAAAAAATTCCCTTGGCTTTCTTGGTTTGAAGGAATTTTGGTCAGTGGCGCTGAAGGCCTCAGAAAACCGGATCCACAAATTTACACCCGATTAATAGAACGCTATGATTTGGTCAACTCCCGATGTGTCTTCATTGACGACAATAAGGATAATGTTCTGGCTGCAGAGCAACTCGGGTTTAAGGGTATCCATTTTACAGACGCAGGTGCCTTACACGACAAACTCAATCAATTGGGGGTTGCCGTGGCAAAATAACCAAAATCAGCTGTCAACTATGATGGAAATATATCACAATGCGTTGGTCGCATTATTATGTGAACATCCGCAACTCATGGAGCGGCCTATCGTGGTTTTTGGCGGTCGCGCAGTTGTCGCCAGACCGAGTGAATTAATATATACTTTGTGCTAAATTTTTAACATAATTTTACCGATAATTCGGGGCAGATGTGTCTATTTTCGTTGGCTTAAATGTTCCTATGATTTCATTCAAAAATTCATTGTTTTTTTTAGTGCTCTTCGCCAGTATCAGCCTCGTCGCTCAGCAAACCGGAGGACCCTTATTTCAGGTCACGGGAACTGTCATTGACCAAACAGTCAATGAACCGCTCGAGTATGCCTCAGTGTCGTTTTTTGATGATTCAGGCAATTTAAAGTTTGGTGGGATTACTGATGAAGCAGGACAATATAATATCGCTGTAAATACTGGAACCTACCAGGTTCTATTTGACTATATCTCATACCAACGACTCTCAAAGACTTTATTGGTCTCTAGAGATATGGAAATGGGTATTATTGGGCTTTCTGTTGATTCAGAGCAACTCAATGAAGTGGTCGTTCGGGCAGAAACTACTGAAGTTCAAATTAGATTAGATAAAAAAGTTTATAATATTGGTAAGGACCTTACTACGAGTGGTGCAACTGTAAGTGATGCACTCAATAACGTGCCCTCGGTGACCGTAGACGTAGATGGCAGTATCGCCCTTAGAGGAAATGAAAACGTTCGCATTCTCATCAATGGAAAACCTTCTGCTATTGCAGGCTTTGGTCAAACAGATGCTTTACGTCAATTACCCGCAGAAATTATTGAAAGAGTCGAAGTGATCACCTCACCATCAGCACGGTATGATGCAGAAGGAACAGCCGGTATCCTCAATATTATTCTTAAAAAAGAAAAAACATTGGGTATTAATGGATCGCTTCAGGCGAATCTCAATGAGCCCATGGGTTATGGGATCACGAGCAATATAAACTTGCGGACCGATCGATTTAATCTTTTCAACACAACGGGGTACAGAAACAGTGAAAACCCTGGGAATGCCGAGTTCAACAACCAATATTTTTCTGATTTTATCATCAATCCTTTTCTAAAGGAGCAGCGCACTTTTGATCGCGTGCGCCGCGGGATCAATTCTAATTTAGGGATTGAATATTTTTTGGGAGCACAAGAAAGCATTACCGCAACTGCTTTTATAAGAACGGGTGATAATTCCGAAACCACCAAAAATCGGGCACAAGAATTTGACCAGGCCATGACCTTGGTGCAAACTTTGGCCCGCGATGAGGGCCAAAACGAGGATGACTACAACCTACAATTTTCATTGAATTATTATAATGAACTCGACACAAAAGGCCAAAAACTTACCGCGGATGCCCAATGGGAAACCGATCAAGAGAAGCAGTCTTCCGTCATTACAGAAGCCATGACATTTCCTGAGCTCATGGCATTACCCAGCGAACGCATTACCCAAAAGGAAGAGAGCCAACGCATTTTGATTCAAGCCGATTATGTTTTGCCTTTTGGTGAGGAACAACAATTTGAAGCGGGATTTAGATGGGTAACCAATGCACAAACAACGGACTACCTACTTGAGGAACAAACAATATTTGGAGGACCATATCAGCAGAATACCGGCCTCACTAATGTCTTTGATTTTACCCAAACAATTGGCGCCCTATACACACAATATGGGTCAAAATTTGGTGATTTTTCATTCCTCACAGGTTTGCGTTTGGAGCATACCGGCCTTAAAGGGAATGTTGCAGGAGTAACAGGTGATGATCCGGGTTCCGTTTTGACCAATCTGGATTTTGACAAAACTTTTTTAGGCTTATTTCCTACGGTGAATTTGGTCTACGAAATCTCTGAGAAGTCTAACCTCACCCTAGGATACAACCGACGTATCAATCGCCCAAGGAGTTGGTACATCAATCCCTTTCCTTCGCGATCAAGTGAGACCAATGTTTTTCAGGGGAATCCAGACCTTAACCCAGCCTATGCGAGTGCTTTTGACTTAGGCTACCTCATGCGCTGGAAGGAAGTCACCTTGACTTCTTCGGTGTATTTACAAAACGAAACCGATGCCTTCGAAAGAATTCAAGAAGACACCGGAGAAGTCACGCCAAATGGCATACCGATCATTCGTACCATCCCCATTAATTTATCAACAAATCGACGCATAGGCTTTGAAGCTGGTGTATTGTATAACCCTGCTAAATGGCTGAGCCTAAACTCCAGTTTTAATTTTTTCCAATTCACCACAACTGGATTCTACAATGATGTTGATTTTGGTGCCGAAAACACGAGCTGGTTTACAAGATCAAGTGCTAAAATCACCCTACCGGCAAAGATCAACTGGCAAACGAATGTTTTTTATCGAGGTCCCTATCAATCGGCACAAACCGCTTCCGATGGGATTTTATCTTTTGATGTTGCTTTGAGCAAAGATCTGTTTGCAGAAAAGGGCACCTTATCTTTCAATGTCAGTGACCTCTTTAATAGCAGAAAGCGTCAATCCTTGACCATCACAGATGATTTTGAAAGCGATAGTGTATTCCAATGGCGTCAACGCGTATGGACCTTATCTTATATTTATCGTTTCAATCAAAAAAAGAATGACCGAGGTAATCGAAAAGGTAACGGCGACCAAGACTACGGTGATGAAGGCTTTGGCAGCTAAAGCCTATTAAAGCGTTCTTTTGAATCCTATTAATTTTTTTTCATTTTTTTTTGATATCACGCAAAAAAGTGAGATTATTGCTACGTAAAAACAATTAATACTTTGGCCGCCACATCCAATAGAATAGAATCGATCGACATTTTAAGAGGTCTTGTGATGATCATTATGGCGTTAGATCATGTCCGTGATTATTTCTATTATGGCGCTATTTTTGGTGATCCGACAGACCTTAACACCACCACACCCGTCTTGTTTTTTACCCGGTTCATTACCCATTATTGTGCGCCCATATTTGTTTTTCTGGCGGGGACATCATCGTTCTTATATGGCAGTAGGAAATCTAAAAATGAATTGTTTCGATTCCTATTTACTCGAGGGCTATGGCTTATTTTCTTGGAAACTGTCGTGAACAATTTGATTTGGACTTTTGATCTCACTTATAGCGTTCAAGTATTTCAGGTTATATGGGCTATTGGCGTCAGCATGTTGGCCTTGTCATTAATTATATATTTGCCAAAAAAAATAATTTTATCAATTGGGCTTTTGCTCGTCGCAGGTCACAATTTGCTGGATGGAATTGTTTTTGAAGGCGAGAGCCCATTCGCAATATTATGGTATACGTTACATCAAGAATATCTGTCCATAAGCCCTGATCATGTTTGGGTGATTGGTTATCCTGTTATCCCATGGATTGGCGTTATGACATTGGGCTATTTATTTGGTTCATTTTACACCTCACAGACAGACCCCTTGTGGCGCAAAAAGTGGCTATTGAGATTGGGCCTTGGTGCCTTAGTATTATTTTTTACGCTCAGAGGCCTCAATGTATACGGGGATCTTGTGCCTTGGTCAGTTCAGGATACTACACCCAAAACGATTTTATCATTTTTTAATGTCACAAAATACCCGCCATCTCTACTGTATTTATGCATCACCTTAGGTCCAGCATTTCTATTTCTTTATGGTATCGAAGCCATCAAGAATAAGGCTACGGATTTTTTACTGGTCTTCGGACGTGTGCCGCTATTTTATTATTTCCTGCATATGATTGTCATTCATAGCCTTGCAGTTGTGGGTATTGTTCTTCAAGGCGGCAAAGCAAGCGATATGATCTTGAATACAGAACGCTGGAATCCTGAATTATGGACCGACTTCGGCTCGTCTCTTGCAGTTGTCTATCTGGTTTGGATTGGGGTGGTGGTTATCCTCTACCCGTTCTGCAAAAGATACATGGCATACAAAGCCCGACATAAAGACTATTGGTGGCTCAGCTATTTATAAAAACAATTCTAAACAAAAAAAGACCAGCGTGTGCTGGTCTTTTTTTGTTTATATAATGAAAGCATAAGTTTATTCCTTTGCTTTTTTCGCTGCCTCTGATTTTAACTTGAAATGCTCGATCACTGCGCCACCGATCCAATAGGGAATAAATGATACTAAGAAGAACATCAGCCAAAAGCCGATGGTCAAAATGGTTAAAAACGCTAAGAATCCTAAATATTGATTAAAGTCGAACATGTTTCTTTTTGTTTGGTGCCACAAATATAAAATGAAATTTTTAAAAATATCGTCTTATCTATTTAGATTTTAACAGAAAAGGAGTGTCGCACAAAAGAAAGGCCAAATCGAATCCTAAAATCTCAGATAAAATACCCAATGGGCTAACGCAACATCACCTTAAACAGCCAAAAAAGACCAGATCTCTTAAAGAATTAGCTGATAAGCCTTAAATTTGTGTCATTAAATCAAATGATTATGAGCTATCGTATCGAAAAAGACACCATGGGTGAGGTTCATGTCCCTGCAGATAAGTTGTGGGGGGCACAAACCGAACGTTCAAGAAACAATTTTAAAATAGGTCGCTCGGGCTCTATGCCCCTTGAAATAATTTATGGTTTTGCTTACCTCAAAAAGGCAGCAGCATATACCAATTGCGAGCTTGGCGTTTTGTCGGATGTCAAACGGGACCTGATCGCACGCGTTTGTGACGAGATCATTGCTGGACAGCACGATGATCAATTTCCTTTGGTCATATGGCAGACCGGTAGCGGAACACAAAGCAACATGAATGTAAATGAGGTCATTGCCAATAGAGCGCATCAAATCGCGGGACATACCATTGGCGAAGGAGAAAAAACATTACAACCCAACGACGATGTGAATAAATCACAATCCTCCAATGATACCTTCCCAACGGCAATGCATATATCAGGGTTGAAAAAAATAATGGAAGTGACGCTTCCTGGTTTAACTCAGTTACATCTTACACTGCAGCAGCATGCTCAAAACTTTGACTCTGTGGTTAAAATAGGGCGCACCCACTTAATGGACGCCACGCCATTGACCTTGGGTCAAGAATTTAGCGGCTATGCTTCACAAATCGAGCATGGCATACAAGCCCTCAAAAATACCATTCCGCATTTATCAGAATTGGCCCTAGGAGGCACGGCAGTCGGGACTGGTATCAACACACCAAAAGGCTATGCCCATAAAGTGGCAGCGTATATTGCTGAGTTTACGGATCTGCCTTTTGTCTCAGCCAAAAATAAATTTGAGGCTTTAGCAGCACATGATGCCATCGTTGAAACACATGGTGCCTTAAAGCAAATCGCTGTTTCTTTAAACAAAATCGGAAATGATATTAGATTGTTGGCCAGTGGCCCTAGAAGCGGTATTGGCGAAATAAATATTCCGGCGAACGAACCGGGGTCCTCTATTATGCCTGGCAAAGTCAATCCAACACAATGCGAAGCACTGACGATGGTTTGTGCTCAAGTTATTGGCAATGACATGACCATAGCCGTTAGCGGAATGCAAGGCCACTTTGAATTAAATGTGTTTAAACCCGTAATGGCAGCCAACCTATTGACCTCAGCAACCCTTATTGGAGATGCATGTGTTAGTTTTGATTTGCACTGCGCTCAAGGCATAACACCAAACCATGAGGTGATCAAACGACAACTCAACAATTCTCTAATGTTGGTCACAGCTTTAAATACAAAGATCGGTTATTACAAGGCCGCCGAAATTGCGAATACGGCTCATGCACAGGGCACTACCCTTAAGGAAGCGGCCGTTAATTTAGGTTACCTCACTGCGGAAGAATTCGATCTGTGGGTGCGACCAGAAGACATGGTGGGTAAATAAGCCTAACCACAGACGATATAGCAAGCAGCCTTCGGGCTGTTTTTTTTATAAATATTGCTTTTTATCAGATTAAATACATATTTCATAGATTAAGTGTAAGTATTTTGTATATTGGACTACCCAATTTGAAAATCAACCTACTATGAAAACTCAATTTCTAGTATTACTATGCGGTGTTTTATCACCGTTTTTAATGGCCACATCAGCGGCCAACACCCCCTTGGATCCACAGCCTGTATCCTTGTTAACTACCGTCAATACTGCCGTCTTAAAGGCGAAACCCACTTCTTTCTTTAGAAATGAAGCAGATGAAGATCTCATGGTCTCCAATACCCAATTGACTGCTGCTGAAAATCCAAATAGAACAGCTGCCTTAAAGGGTCAAAAATTAGAGGTATCAGAATTTTCTTACAATAACATGGTACTCCCTGCCCCACAGAAACTAAATCGTGTGCCTACTATTGAAGCGTCAAGACCTTCAATTGATCAAAGCACCATATTTACCCAAGGTCTTTTTTATGGATTCACCATGATGATGGTCTTAGCGAATTTATTTTGCTTTGTCTTATTCCGTGACAAGGTCTTCGCCTTTTTCTCGGCAACCATGGCAGCACTAGCGGCTTTCTTGTTTGTTAATGATGGTTTAGGAGGTTTATTCTTTGTCGAAACGCACTATAACCTTCTGTTGGAAGGCACATTAATGTTTCTCATGCTCGGCGCACAAACGCTATTTGCTTATCACTATTTATTGATCAAGGAGAAAGCGCCTAAACTCAGAGGTTTTACATTTATTTTAATGGCCATAAGCGCCTTGGCGCTTATCTTTTTTGCGCTATCACAAAATAGTATTTTTGGTCAGATTGCTCAAGCCACTATGCTCACGCTTATGGCACGTTACCTCTATTTTGCCATGACCCACTTCAGCAGTAAGGGCTACGTTAAACTTTTTGCCATTGCTTCTATCCTGCCGCTTGTGATCTTAATCGATCAATTCGCCCTGGGAACGTTTGGCACAACGCTGCTTGGCAGCGGGAATGGGGCCTTAAAATTAGCTGCCATGACGCAAGGACTTCTTTTGACTTACGGCATCATCACACGCATGCAAACACTCAAAACCGATCGCGAATTACGTCAGTTAGAAATGCGCATATTTGTCGAGCGCCAAGACGCCTTAAGCGCACGCATCAAAACAGAAAAATTAGTCGAGGACATGTATCTCGAAAATTTAATCATGCAATACGACTTGGATGCCATTGAAATCAAATTGCTTCAGTATATCTCGGAAGGTAAAACAAACCAAACCATTGCACGTAAATTGAAAACCACGGTAGAAGATATAGAAGACCTCACCAAAGACCTCTACCAAAAATTAGAGATAGGCGAGCAAATCCAAAAGGATGTAGATTGGTCCGCACAGCAGCCTGATTATTTATATAACTAACCCGCCACTAACGTTAGTTAATTGGATTTTTTTAGTTGATTATTGAGACTTAGAGATTGGCCTTAGGCTGATCTCTTTGTTTTTGATGCCGCCTTATACCGAACATAGGACACGGTACTCAGAAGTACAAAAAAGGTCAATAAATAATAAATAAAGCTCGGGGTAACTGGCACATCGCCACTGGCATAAGAATGCAGTCCGGTGAGGTAAAAATTAACCCCAAAGTAGGTCATCATGATACTGGAATAGGCAAAAATAGACAGGACATTAAATGTCCATTTTCCACGCAGTCCCGGAACCAATCGGCTGTGGATGACAAAAGCATAAATCATGATACTGATCAAGGCCCAAGTTTCCTTAGGGTCCCAGCCCCAGTATCGGCCCCAACTTTCGTTGGCCCACTGTCCTCCCAAAAAGTTACCAATGGTGAGCATGACCAGTCCTACTGTTAATGCCATTTCATTAATAATGGTCAATTCACTAATATTTAGGGCCATGCGCTCTTCATTGCGCTTGTTGCTCAGGATCATTAAGAGCAAAACCACAGCACCTAAAATCATACCTAGAGTGAACGGACCATAACTGGCCACAATTACGGCCACATGGATCATCAGCCAATAACTATCCAATACAGGCTGCAAGTTGGCAATCTCGGGATCGATCCAGCTTAAGTGCGCCACCCAAAGAAGTATTGAAGTGACAAAAGCCGTTGCGGCAATTGTTAAATCACTTTTACGGCCAAAGGCCAAACCAAAAAACATCGTCGCCCAACTCACATAAATCACGCTCTCGTAAGCATTACTCCACGGCGCATGACCACTGATGTACCAGCGAAGGATCAGTGCTCCGGTCATGATCAGAAACAACACCCACATCAACCACTTAAAAGCCTGGATGACATAACCCAACCATTTGGATTGCCGCATGATCTGAACCACAATTAGCACCAGCATCACAATGCCAAATAGCGCAAAATAGCGGTAAAGACGATTAAAGGGATCCCATTGATTATAGCGTATTTCCCAATCTATTTTATTTTTTGATGGATACACAGCGCCACCATATGTCTTTTGAAATTGTTCCAATGCCAAAAAGGCCTGATCGGCAATCTGGTAGTCATTCGTGGCGCGACCTTGTCGTAAACCCTCGAAGTAAATGGGTATAATCGATTTTGCAAACAACGAATCTTGCGATTTGAGTCCGGCACGATCGATATCCATGTACGACACCCAAGAATTATTGAGATCACCCGGTACGGGAAATATTTTTAAAATTGTACCACCTAATGCCTGATTGAGCAAATATGACTTCTCATAAAGCTTGATAAAGTCTTTTTCGAACTGATTGGGATGACTTTTTGCTGATGCTTCCGCAACATAGGGATCAATTTTACTTTGACCTTGAGCGTCAAATAAGTCAATGAGCGCGATACTTTTGGCATCTGAAGCGACCCCAATGATTTTCTTAATACTGTCATTTCGCCAATCCAATTTTAAGATCGGAATACCGTACCAATAAGTCGGAAATTCTGTCATCGACAGAAAAACTTGATCTGGAGACATACCCTTAAAGCGATCACTCCCACTGAGCTTTCTAAGTAATTCACTGGCAAAGGTATTGACGGGCTTCATCCGTCCATTATCCTGAATCACTAAGGTGCCGAATTGTTGTGCAAGTGCTTCCGGGACGCGATTGGCCAAAACGATAGAATCGGCTTCTGTTTTTTGGGTGAGATGACTGTTTTCTTGCGCCATGATCTGACCCAGGGGTAAAAGCAATAACCCCCATACCAATAACTTCTTCTTGGCCTTAATCTTGTCTAAAAAGCGTTCTAAATCTGCAAACCGCGTTTTACGATCAAACAAAATAGCCATCAGGCCTATGTACAGTAAGAAATACCCCAAATAGGTCGTGTAAGTACCCCACCAATCATGATTTACAGACAAGACGGTGCCCGCTTCATCAGGGTCAAACGATGCCTGAAAAAAGCGAAAACCTTCATGATCCAAAACATGATTCATAAAAATATCATAGTCATAAAACGTGGTGTCTGAAGTGTTGACGGTAACCTTGCTCTTAAAGGCAGAATAGGCCTTTTCGGTTCCTGGATACTTGTCGGCAATAAAATCGTTTAGGGTAATACTAAAGGGTAATTCATAAGCTTTTGATCCATAGCTCATGCCTACTTTAAGTCCAGCGATGCTGACTATTTTTGGCGTCGGACTTAATCCTCTTGAACCCAAAAGAGTCACCTCTTCTACTGAATCACCTGAGCGAACTTCTAGGGTCAGGGCATCATTACCTGTCGCTTCTGATTTTGGGGCTTTTACCACACCCATTTGGCCACGTGTGGCTAAATCTGGAATCACAAAGGAGACACCTGCCATCTGGTATAGAGAACGCAACTGAAGGGGCTGCAGAGAATCTGCCAAAACCGCACCACTCTGTTGATCGGCCATGCGCATATAATCCCCTGAAAAGGGACTATTAATGGTATAGACGTCTTGCCCATTCCAGCTTAAGTTCACGGCACCTTGAGTCTCCAAATTGAAAGCATAAAGAATGTTATGGACATTGGTGACTGTGCCTTCCTTTAGATAATGTTCATGGCGTGTGCCATCGCTCGACTCCACAAGTTTCAAATAAAATGCGCCTTCTTCTGAAGGCAATAATCCTTCTTGCGCATTCTCAACAAAGTCAATGACCGTTATCAACACAGATTGGCCGTTATAGTCGGTCTTGATGCTTAAATCATTGGATAATTTTTCGGACAATCTCAATTTGTGTGGTCGGAGCGTCCTGCGCTGGGCAACCCCATTAATTTGGTAATCCCCATCAATAAATGTGGTGAGATAAGTGTCGTCGGACAACACTGTATTCTCTGTACCACCTTCGCGGATATGCATGACCCCTTCATAGCCGATATACCGCGTAATAAAGGCCCCGACAAGAATAAGAATAAAGGATAAATGCAAGGTCAATGTAGCCCACTTTTCCTTTTTATAGAGGCGAAAACGCACAATATTTCCTGAAAAGTTGATGACAAAGAAAATCATGATCGCCTCAAACCACCAGGCATTAAAGATCAGTTCACGCGCATAGGGCGATGGTGGCCTAGAATATCCTTGGTCGAGAAAGGTCCCAACGGCCATGGCAGCGGCAAAAACAAGAAATAGGGTGGCGGTGAGCCGAGTCGAAAATAAAATTGAGGCTATTTTCTTCTGCATCATGCAAGTTTTTATGCAAAAATAAGGAATATTGAGCGACTAAAACAGGATTACCCATACAGATAATAGCCCAGTTAAAGACTTTCACAAAGAGATTGTGTATTTTTATCCCATGGTGACAATAGCACTCATTGGATATGGGAATTTAGGGCAACATTTACATGCTGCTCTGGAGGTCCTTGTGGATTATAAAGTGACCCAAATATGCAGCCCCTCACAAGCCTTAGAAACGCGTAATGGCGTCATTTACAGGGCCTCTACAAATCAATTGACGCCTGTAGATCTTTACCTCATTGCCGTTAAAGACGATGTTATTGAAAGCGTTTCACTGCAGTTGCCCCCTGACGCATTTCTGGTCCACACATCAGGAGCCCAACCACTATCCATTATAGCAAAACAATCCAGGAGGGGCGTCCTGTATCCCTTACAAAGTTTTTCCAGAGATACCCCGGTCGATTTCAAACAAATCCCCTTATTTATCGAAGCTTCCAATCAACAAGATTTGGATGTCCTTATGAATTTGGCCAAGAAGTTATCGGATCGCGTGATGCCACTGGATTCCAAAGGCCGTTTTCAACTCCAACTTGGCGGGGTTTTGGTGAATAATTTTGTCAACCACTTATATTGCCAAGCGGCCGACCTTTTGGCCCAGCACCAACTGCCCTTTGATTTGTTGCATCCCCTCATTATGGAGACCGCACAAAAAGTCCTCAGAATTGACCCAAAACAAGCCCAAACGGGTCCTGCAAAGCGCAAGGACTTAAATACCATTGAAGCACATTTGGCAGTATTGACCGACGAAAACCAACAAGAAATTTATAAATTGCTGTCGCGCTCTATTGGCGCTTATGACGATAAAAAACACTGATTTTGGAGACAAGCTATAAAACATTATTACACCAAGTTAAGGCCTTTATTTTTGATGTCGACGGGGTGCTCACCGACGGCACGGTTGTGGTTGATTCTAATGGAGATCTTTTGCGCAACATGAATATAAAAGATGGTTTTGCACTTAAAACAGCTATTGACAAAGGTTATTTGATTTGCATCATCAGTGGAGGAGTCAATCCCGGGGTTCAAGTGCGACTTGAGGCCTTAGGCGTTACAGAAGTACATTTAGGCGCTCATTATAAAGAAGATATTTTGACTCAGTTTTTAAAAAATCATGAGATCAGTGCGGATCAGGCTTGTTACATGGGTGATGACTTGCCTGACTATGGGGTCATGAAACGCGTTGGCCTTGCCTGTTGCCCCCAAGATGCCGTTCCCGAAATCAAATCGGTTGCCCATTATATCTCTCACAAGTCTGGAGGAAAAGGCTGTGTGCGTGACATTATAGAACAGGTCCTTAAAGTTCAGGGGAATTGGTTCATGGGTACGCCAGTGAGTGGCCGTGAAGGTTAGTGCATGCGACCTAAAAAACTTACCATGGGCCTCAAGCGATTGCCTTTTCATTATCTATATATTCTGCGACCGGCAAACCTTATGATGATTCTTTTGGGGCAGGTTTTGACTCTTTTGGCCATAGCGCCAATTGGCACAAAACAAGACCTCATAACAACCTACGGCCTATTCATTCTAGGAACATTAACTGTGGCTGGAGCCGGTTACCTCATCAATGATTATTATGACCATGTCAGCGATCGCATCAATTTAGAACAAGCCCCCCGCATTACTGCATTTTCACAAACCTCAGAAGTTCTCATGTATTATCTCACATTAAACGCCATTGCCCTATTTTGTGGAGGGATCTTGGCCGATAAAATCGAATATGCAGGACTGATGCTTGTGTTTCCTTTCGTGGCAGTGTTATTGTACCTATACGCTAGAATTCCTTGGCTAAAACTAGGCTTAGGTGCTGTCCTTATTTCTGTCTTTGTAGCGGCCACTATCCTGCTTATTCCGTGGATTGAAACCTTACGCCGGATTCAGTTCCTGGAGCATGCTCTGGATGATACGGTATGGTGTTTCTTTTTTGCCGTTGGACTGAGTGCCTTCTGGCTCAATTTAATGCGGGAATTCATCAAAGACATCCAAGACATCAATGGGGATAAAAACGGCCAGCGGACGACTCTGCCTATCGCAATAGGCATTAAGCGTACCCAAAATT
The DNA here is from genome assembly GCA_002384055.1 of Flavobacteriaceae bacterium UBA4022. Lineage (GTDB taxonomy): Bacteria > Bacteroidota > Bacteroidia > Flavobacteriales > Flavobacteriaceae > BACL21. Next base: position 47,375 of record DGAU01000011.1, on the reverse strand, counting down.
TGGTCGTTGGGATGGGCGTCATGGGTGCCCTCGCAGCGGTTTATTGGTTTTTTATGATCTACACGATTTCTTATGGCTTGGCAGTGCTCCTGATCGCAGTGATTCTGGGTCTGCTCTTTTTTTGTCGCCAAACCTTAAACGCAAAGCACACACAAAACTTTAAGTCCTTATCTTTACAACTTAAATTAATTATGCTCATCGGGATGCTTTCTCTTTGCTGGCTTTATGTATTTTAAAGGATGTTGAAGGAACAATTAAAGAATTATGATCTTGTTTTGGCTTCGGGGTCACCAAGGCGTCAAGATTTTTTTGCGCGCATGGGCCTTCCGTTTCGTGTAGAAGTAAAACCCGTTGATGAAATCTATTCACTGGACTTAAAAGGTGCGGACATTACCGATTATTTAGCCAAAAAAAAAGCTGATGCGTTCTCGGATATCGGTCCTGACCAAATCATTGTGACCAGTGACACCATTGTGTGGTTTGAAGACAAACCATTAGAAAAGCCTTTAGATAAAGCAGATGCCAAACGCATGCTCATGGCTTTGAGTGGTAAAGCACACCAGGTATTTACTTCGGTCTGTATCACTACTGATAAGACCCAAAAAGTGTTCCATGACATGACCAAGGTATGGTTCAAAAACTTGACAGAGGCCGAAATTAACCATTACATTGGGCAAGAATCTGCGCTTGATAAAGCGGGAAGTTATGGCATACAAGACTGGCTTGGATACATTGGTGTCGACCGGATTGAGGGATGCTTTTTTAATGTCATGGGACTCCCTACCCGACTGGTCTACCATGAACTCAACAACCTCCTTGCTGATTTATTAATGCGTAAATTAACCCCTTAAAATTGAATCCATTATGTTCGAAAAACCTTATGTATTAGAGAGCGTACTTACGCTAGTCATTCCTTTTTTCGGTCTGATATTGAAGACTATATTGGCCTCGATTGTCCATCGGTATTCTCGCAATAACGACAAATTATTGCCCCGCACATTGCTCATTGTGAAGCTCATTAAATACAGTACCTTCAGTTTAGTCCTTTTGGGCTGGTTTTTGGTTTGGGGTGTCAACATCAAGGATGTCGGCGTAGTGGTGTCCTCTGTTTTTGCCGTTATTGGGATTGCATTCTTTGCCCAATGGTCCATTTTGAGTAACATTACCAGCGGGGTCATTATGTTTTTCACCTTTCCTTATAAAATTGGTGATCTGATCATGATCCACGACAAGGAATATGACTACCAAGGCGTTATTGAAGAAATACGGGCTTTTCACATTGTATTAAAAACCAATAATCACCAAATCATCACTTACCCCAACAGCTTATTATTACAAAAAGGGGTCAGCATCCTGCCCCCAACAGAAATACAAAAATCAGAATCCGATCGTTCTCAGCAAAATTAATTATGGCACATTTGAGATCTTATAACATATCCACAGTACTATTATTAACCCTATTTATAACGGGGTCTTTTTCCCTAAAGTCCTATAGTCAAGCGCCCCAAAAATGGGCGTCCTCACAGATCCATCATGAGCTGCAAAAATTAAATTTCTTGGGATCTGTTTTATACCTCGGCGCCCATCCCGATGATGAGAACACCCGTCTTATTTCGTATTTATCCAACCACCTTAATGCCAGAACAGCTTATTTGTCGCTGACCCGAGGGGATGGCGGCCAAAACCTTATCGGCCCAGAACTCAAAGCGTCCCTGGGGATGATACGCACCCACGAGCTTCTGGGTGCCCGTCAAAAAGATGGTGGCGAACAGTTTTTTACCCGTGCCGTAGATTTCGGTTATTCAAAACACCCTGACGAAGCCCTAAATATATGGGGACAAGAAGAAATGCTGCATGATGTCGTTCAGGTCTTGAGGACCTTCAAGCCCGATATCATCATCAATCGATTTAACCACAGAACCCCGGGCACGACTCATGGACATCATACGGCCTCTGCTCTATTGAGCATCATGGCCTACAATGCAGCAAACGACCCGACACAATTCCAAGATTCTGCCAAGCAACAGGGCACATGGCAAGCCAAGCGCTTGTTTTTTAACACCTCCTGGTGGTTTTACGGAAGCCGTGAAAATTTCGAGGCTGCCGACAAAACCAACATCATCGAAATCGAAACCGGGGTCTATTATCCATGGGCGGGGCTTTCCAATGGGGAAATCGCTGCCTTAAGCCGCAGCATGCACAAATCACAAGGTTTTGGATCTACAGGAACACGCGGAGAAGAAACCGAATACCTCGAACTTGTTGCAGGGGTATTGTCCGCAGGTCCATCAGCAATTTTTGAAGGTATAAACACCAGTTGGTCACGTATAGCGGGCGGATTGGCCATAGGAGCCATTCTAGAACCGATCGAAGATCAATTTAATTTTGTGGACCCGTCGGTCCATGTACCCGATCTTATCCGTGCATTAGTATTACTAGAAGCGACCCCTCCATCCACTTGGAAGGCCTCAAAAACACGTGACCTTAAAGAGCTCATAGTGCAATGTGCCGGTTTATTTATAGAGGCCACAGCGATTAAGGCCTTTACTACACCTCAAGGGTCAATTACTGCCGACATTGAAATCGTAAACCGCAGTCCCTTAGATTTCAAACTGCACCGCGTGGTTTCAGACCAATTGGCATTTTCAGATTTATTTCAGCCCGTCAGCCTCAAACAGAACAAAAAATGGACCACGCAAAGTGCCGAGGCGCCACTGAACCTTCCCGTGATCAGCACCCCTTATTGGCTAAAGCAACCCGCGACCACAGGTTTATATGCGGTACAAGATTCAAGTGATATAGGACGACCAAAAGCGCCCAGCGCTCAGATAGTATCTTTTAACTTGTCACTCGACCAGCTTCAGTTTACCCTTAACCGACCCTTAATTTATAAATACAATGACCGTGTCAAAGGAGAAGTATACGCCCCATTTGAAGTAAGGCCAGACCTGACCATTCACATGGAGCAACCCGTTCAATTATTTACCACCAAACAGGCCAAAAAACTTGCCGTGACCCTAAAAGCGCATAGAGATGATCTTTCGGGAACACTCATGATACAGCATCCTGAAACTTGGACGGTACAGCCTGCAGACCAGACTTTTTCTTTAGAAAGCACCGGAGAGGAAATAACCCTTTACTTTGAGGTAACCCCCCCCAATGATGATCAAGTTGGCACTTTAATTCCTTTGGCTCAAATTGGTGATCAGTATTTCAGTGAGGACCTTATAGATATCAATTATGACCACCTACCTCAATTAACCGCTTTAACCCCAACCATAACCAAAGCCGTTCGATTCAATCTACAACACCAGGACCAGAAAATCGGTTATATTCAAGGGGCTGGCGATGCCCTACCAAAACACTTATCCGAAATGGGCTATGAGGTGGTCTTAATAGATTCTAATACGCTATCGGCCGAAGATCTAGGTCAAATTGATGCCTTGGTGATGGGCATCAGAGCTTACAATACAGAAACTGCTTTGCCTTTTAAAAAGAACCTCATTAATGATTTTGTCTCAAATGGCGGAACGCTACTGATTCAATACCAAACCACCTCTGGACTACTCACGCAAGACTTGGGGCCGGTTCCATTTAAATTGGGCCGCGATCGCGTGACGGACGAAACGGCCCAAGTGCGTCGCTTGAAACCAAATCATCCGGTATTGCATAAACCAAACCAAATAGATGATCAGGATTTTGACGGTTGGATTCAGGAACGTGGTTTGTACTTTGCCTCTGAATGGGATCCTGCATTTAAGCCAATTTTAAGCATGAATGACGCTAATGAAGAAGAGAAAAAAGGATCTTTAATCATCGCTTCTTATGGCAAAGGACATGTCATTTACACCGGGCTGAGTTTTTTCAGACAGCTCCCCGCAGGAGTCCCTGGTGCTTATAAGTTACTGGCCAACCTCTTAGCCATCGGCCATGACTAAACCAAAGCAGAAAAACACGCCACAGGCAAAGAAAAAGCACGCCAACACGCCATATGTCTTGGTGATTGTATTAAACGTTCTTTACCTCTGTGCTTTTTACTGGATCTATCAACACTATAGTTAACATGGCACTCATTGACTGGATCGTACTGTTAGGTACCTTATTGTTTATTGTGCTTTATGGCACATACAAGACGCGACTTCAAGGCTCAGTGACGGATTACATTTCGGGTGGGCATAAGAACAATTGGTGGACCATAGGACTCAGCGTTATGGCTACCCAGGCCAGTGCCATTACTTTTCTTTCTACCCCAGGTCAAGCTTTTCATGACGGCATGGGCTTTGTCCAGTTTTATTTTGGCCTCCCCATCGCGATGGTGATCATCAGCCTTGTCTTTTTGCCCATATATCAGCGGCTCAATGTGCTCACGGCCTATGAATATTTGGAGCAGCGCTTTGACGTTAAAACCAGAACCGTGACCGCCATATTCTTTTTGATGCAAAGAGGTCTTTCTGCAGGTATTACTATTTTTGCCCCAGCGATTATTCTCTCTGCCGTTTTGGGATGGAGCCTCATCTGGCTCAATATCATTATTGGTGTATTAGTTATTATCTATACCGTAAGCGGCGGCACCCAGGCGGTGAGTATCACCCAAAAACAACAAATGGCCGTTATTTTTGGAGGGATGTTCTTGGCCTTTCTCATACTGCTCAATTATCTGCCTTTGGATGTTGGTTTTGACCAAGCGCTTCAAATAGCTGGAGCTCAAGGCAAAATGAACCTTCTTGATTTTTCTTTTGACTTTAATAATCGGTATACCTTCTGGAGCGGCATCATTGGCGGTACTTTTTTATCACTGGCTTACTTTGGTACTGACCAAAGTCAAGTGCAGCGCTATCTTACCGGACGTACTACCAGACAAAGTCAAATGGGACTCATCATGAACGGCATGCTCAAAATACCCATGCAGTTTTTTATTCTTTTGATCGGTGTTCTGGTTTTTGTCTTTTATCAATTCAATGAAGCCCCGCTTAATTTTAATCCATCTGTGGTTGAAGAAGTATTGGAATCTCCCTACCGACAAGAGTATCTGAATATGGTTGACGAAAAAAACACCATTCAGGCGCAAATACATGAGCGGCAATTGGAATTTGTCCAAAATGAAAATGCCTTAGAAAAATTGGTTTTGGGAAAGGAAATTGCCCGCTTGAATCATGATGAAAAACAAATCAGAACGGCCTCTAAAGCACTCATTAAAAAGGCCAATCCATCGGCCGAAACCAATGATAAAGATTATGTCTTTATCCATTTTATTCTGACCCAAATGCCCCGAGGATTGATCGGTCTGCTCTTGGCCGTTATCATTAGTGCTGCCATGTCGTCAACTGCCAGCGAGTTAAACGCTCTAGGCACCACCACGGCAGTGGATTTATACCGCCGACATACCCCAGGTAAACCACCAGAGCATCACCTCAAAGCCACGCGTTTTTTCACCTTTATTTGGGGCGTAATTGCCATTCTGGTGGCCTGCGGGGCGCCTTTATTTGACAATCTCATCCAGCTGGTTAATATCGTGGGGTCAATTTTTTATGGTAATATTCTTGGTATCTTTTTATCCGCTTTTTTCATCAAGTCTTTACCGAGTAAGCCAATTTTTTATGGAGCGTTAATCAATCAGGCTTTTGTCGTGACCTTGTTCCTATTGGATCATTATAAAGTCATCACCCTGCCTTACTTATGGCTCAATGTGATTGGCTGTATCAGTCTGATCCTCATTGCTTTTTTCCTCAAGATTTTTCTGAAAAAAGATAACCGCTAGGTTTTATTTTTCAAAAAAAACCAGCAATATATACCGCACTAGGCGTTTATAAATTGGGTTATCACATTTATAAATCGTGGTTTCCCTTTCTTTTTTTTTCGTTTTTGGTGATCGATATTTGTGCCAACAAGACGCCAATGCTCTGCATCTCGTGAATAGTAATTGGGGAGTTATTTTTAGTATGTAAGACATTGGCGAACTTGTTAACTCATGCGTGTTTGGTTAAAAGTATTTTAATACTAGGTTAAGGGCCAACACGCATTACAAAAATGACAGCTTCGGCTGTCATTTTTCATTTATACCAGAACCATTGTGTATCGGCCAATTTATCCCCGTTGACTGATCAAATTTTTACATGTTTCATGAGCATATACGCCAATACCGAATCTTACCCAGGTCATAGTGTACATGGAAAGATGTTTTTTATCTTTACAAAAAAAAGATGCGGGAACTTATTGATCTCGAGAAGTGGGACCGTAAAGATCACTTTTTATTTTACAGCAAATTTAAAGAGCCCTATCACGGGGTTGTGGTTGATGTCGACGTGACGGCGCTCTATCAGATCTGTAAAGCGGCTAAAGAGTCTTTCTTCCTGGCCTACCTCCATGCTGCGATCAAAGCCGTTAATCAAACAGAGGCCTTTCGCTACCGCATTGTAGAAAATCAAGTTTACCTTTACCACACCTCCCATGTGACAGCAACAATTGCGCGAGATCACGGACCGTTTGCCTTTTCATTTATCGAATTTACCCCAGATTTTGAAGCATTCAAAAAAGCCGCGACAGCAGAAATTCAGCGGGTCAAGAGTGCTCAAGGACTGGACTTATCCGTAGTTCGCGATAATATCGTCCATTTTTCAACTCTGCCCTGGTTCACATTCAAGTCTTTATCGCACGCGCGCGATCTCGACACGCAAGATTGCAGTCCAAAAATCACTTTTGGCAAAACTTATTCAGCCCATGAGCGACTGCTCATGCCCGTCTCAATCCATGTGCACCACGGATTCGTATATGGAGAAGATGTCGCGGATTTTATCAGCAATTTCCAAAAGCTCTTAGACCCCAAGTAGCGGAAGTAGTTCACTGATATCATTCAGACTTCTAAACTGGGCATGTGCCGAAGGGATTTCTGCATGTTCATGTTCCCAAGTGGTATGGAAAGGAATATGCACCGCATGACCTCCAATGTCCAATACCGGGAGGACATCACTTTTGACGCTATTACCGACCATCAAGAACGCATCGGGTGCCAAGTCCAAATGCGTGACCAGTTTTTTATAATTGCTAGAGAATTTATTGGACATGATTTCAATGTGATGAAAATAGCCCTCGAGCCCAGATCGAATCAATTTGCGCTCTTGATCCAACAAATCACCTTTGGTGGCCATAACCAGACGATAGTTCTGAGTTAAGGCCTCTAGGGTTTGTTTTACACCAGGAAGTATTGGATTATCTGCCTCTAGCATGAATTGACCGATATCCATGATTTCACTAACGGTGCGTTGCGACACCTGGTGATTGCTTAAGGTCATAGCAGCTTCGATAAGGGACAATGTAAATGCTTTGATGCCATAACCATAAAGCGGGAGATTTTTCATCTGAACGGCATAAAGACCTTGTTCACATTGCTTAGCGGCGCCATAAGGAGCCATCAAACTGCAGAATGCTTCTATCGCCGATTTAAAGATGGGTTCATTTTCCCAAAGCGTATCGTCGGCATCAAAAGCTATAACTTTGATTTTGTCTAAAGACATTAGCGGATGAGCTTTTTGTACTTAATGCGTTTTGGTGTCAGATCGCCACCCAATCTTTTGCGCTTATTCTCTTCGTAATCACTAAATCCACCTTCGAAAAAATAGACACTACTGTCCCCTTCAAAAGCCAAAATATGAGTACAAATACGGTCTAGGAACCAACGGTCGTGACTAATGACTACGGCACAACCCGCGAAGTTCTCTAAACCCTCTTCTAAAGCCCTAAGTGTATTAATGTCCAAGTCATTGGTGGGCTCATCCAATAAAAGGACATTGCCCTCTTCTTTGAGGGTCATCGCCAAATGAAGTCGGTTGCGCTCACCACCTGAGAGCATCGATACATTTTTATTCTGCTCGCTTCCCGAAAAATTAAAACGACTCAAATACGCCCTTGAATTTACCTGGCGCCCCCCCATCATCATGAGCTCTTGACCTTCGCTAAAATTTTCCCAAATGGATTTACTCGTATCTATATTGGCATGGGCCTGATCGACATAAGCGATTTTGGCCGTCTCACCAACCTCAAATTGTCCGTGATCGGGAGTCAGTTCCGACATGATCATTTTAAAAATAGTGGTTTTACCCGCACCGTTAGGACCGATAATCCCAACAATTCCGGCCTGTGGTAATTTAAATTCGAGATTGTCGTACAATAACTTTTCTCCAAAAGCCTTACCCACGCCCTGGGCATCAATAACGCGTGTCCCTAATCGTGGCCCATTGGGAATGTATATTTCGAGTTGCTCATCAAGTTGTTTTTGATCTTGACTCATGAGCTTTTCGTAGTTGTTCAAACGTGCCTTTTGCTTGGACTGACGTCCTTTAGGCCCCATACGGACCCATTCAAGCTCTCTTTCGAGGGTCTTTTGGCGTTTGCTGGCCTGTTTTTGTTCTTGGGCCAAACGTTTGGATTTTTGTTCTAACCAAGAAGAGTAATTGCCTTTCCAAGGAATGCCTTCTCCTCGATCCAGCTCCAAAATCCACCCCGCAACATTATCCAGAAAGTACCGGTCATGCGTAACAGCGATAACGGTACCCTTGTAATGGGCCAAATGCTGCTCTAACCAGTGTACACTTTCTGCATCCAAGTGGTTGGTTGGCTCATCGAGCAATAACACATCGGGCTCTTGAAGTAGTAAACGACACAAAGCCACACGGCGGCGTTCCCCTCCAGACAACACCGCAATGGGCGTGTCAGGCTCTGGTGTGCGCAAGGCATCCATTGCGATTTCCAGTTTGGTGTCTAATTCCCATGCGTTGGTAGCGTCTATTTGATCCTGAAGCTTGGCCTGTTTGTCCATCAGGGCCTGCATCTTATCAGCGTTCTCGTAGACCTCTGGCAAACCGAATTGATCGTTAATGGCGTTGTATTGGTCAAGAATATCAACGACCTCTTGAACCCCTTCCTTCACGATGTCCATCACGGTTTTAGATTCATCGAGTACAGGCTCTTGCTGGAGATAACCCACAGTATAACCCGGAGCAAATACAACATCCCCTTGGTGGTTTTTATCCAAACCTGCGATAATCTTCAATAAGGTAGATTTACCCGATCCATTGAGCCCAAGAATGCCGATTTTGGCGCCATAAAAGAAACTCAAATAAATATTTTTCAAGACAGGTGTTTGGGCATTTTGAAAAGTTTTCGACACACCAGACATCGAAAAAATCACTTTATGATCATCGGACATAAAAAGAAAGTATTAGATAAATAGACTAAACGCGGCCTTTCAGGGCATTAAATACCCAGGCAATGGCAAAAAAACCAAAGCCCACAGAAGCAAATCCCCAGCCGGCGACTTCTTCATACTTAAATGCGCCTAAAGCAATTAAGGCACAACCCACGAAAATCATAATAAAAGTAGCCCAAGCCAAAACGGTATTTTTGTTCATCATAATGTATTTATTAAAGGTAAAGAAGAGGGTAATGCTCCAAATAAAAAAACACGACTGCTCCAGATTCTGCTAGACAAATATCGGTAATAAATCATACAAATAAGCCATAATTTAGGGGCATTTCGTATTTTTGGATAAACCCGCCACACATGAATTTAGACTTCAACCGCAACGAAGATCACAATAAATTACTCGCCTCTGACCTCAGAAAACGTTTAGCTCAAGTCGCACTTGGCGGTGGCAAAGCAGCCATTGAAAAACAACATATTAAGGGAAAACTTACCGCTAGAGAGCGCATTGAGTATCTATTAGACGCCAACAAAGAGTCCATTGAAATTGGTGCTTTTGCAGGAGACGGCATGTACCCAGAGCATGGCGGCTGTCCTAGTGCCGGTGTTGTGGTTAAATTGGGTTATATCAAAAAACGGCTATGCATTGTGGTGGCCAATGATGCTACCGTAAAGGCTGGAGCATGGTTCCCTATTACCGCTAAGAAAAACTTGCGTGCCCAGGAGATCGCCCTTGAAAATAGAATTCCAATCATTTATCTGGTCGACAGTGCAGGCGTCTATCTGCCCATGCAGGATGAGATTTTCCCAGACAAAGAGCATTTTGGCCGTATTTTCCGCAACAACGCCCAGATGAGCAGTGCGGGTATTCCGCAAATTGCCGCCATTATGGGCAGCTGTGTCGCTGGCGGAGCTTATTTACCTATTATGAGTGATGAGGCGATCATCGTAGAAAAAACCGGTAGTATCTTTTTGGCAGGGAGCTATCTGGTCAAGGCCGCCATTGGCGAAAGCATAGACAATGAAACCTTAGGTGGCGCCACGACACATTCCGAAATCAGTGGCGTAACGGATTATAAAGTAAAAGACGATCAACAAGCCCTGGATACCATTAAAAAACTTGTCGATAAAATGGGCCGCCCAGACTCGGCAGGATTTAACCGTATCGCAGCCAAAGCACCAAAAGTGGAGCCCGATCATTTATTTGGCAAATTGCCGCTGTCCCGGTCCGAACAGTACAATATGTTGGAGCTCATCGAGGCTTTAGTAGACGACTCTGAGTTTGATCAGTACAAAGCAGGCTATGGCAAAACCATTCTCACGGGATATGCACGGATCAATGGATGGGCTGTAGGTATTGTGGCTAACCAACGTAAAGTCGTCAAAAACAAACTGGGTGAAATGCAATTTGGCGGCGTAATCTATAGCGATAGCGCTGATAAAGCCACGCGTTTTATAGCCAATTGTAACCAAAAGAAAATACCGCTGGTCTTTCTGCAAGACGTGACCGGCTTCATGGTCGGTAGTAAAAGTGAGCATGGAGGCATCATTAAAGACGGGGCTAAAATGGTAAATGCTGTAAGCAACTCTGTGGTCCCGAAATTCACCATCATTATTGGCAATTCCTATGGCGCTGGTAATTACGCCATGTGCGGCAAGGCTTATGACCCCAGATTCATTGTGGCCTGGCCCAGTGCAGAGCTTGCCGTGATGAGTGGTAATAGTGCCGCAAAGGTATTGCTCCAAATCGAAACCGCTCGCCTCAAAAAGCAAGGCAAAGCCATCACAGACGCAGAACAAAAGGCCCTTTTTGACAACATAAAGGCCAAATATGACGATCAAGTCTCTCCTTATTATGCCGCCTCAAGATTGTGGACAGACGCGGTCATCAACCCGATCGAAACGCGCAAATGGATCTCTATGGGGATCGAAGCGGCTGACCACGCCCCTATCACTAAGGTATTTAATATGGGTGTGATTCAAGTTTAACTAGTCCACCAGAAGTATCCCCTCTTGGCGGCCACTGACGTAACGAAATCCATCGGCATCAAAATAACCCGCCTCTTCGAGCATGATCCGGATGTCTTTTTTCCACTGAGACAAGTAAACCGTATTATTGAGTTCAATGGCGTAGGCTGTTTTGTATTGCAGCGCATAATCTCCAGATCCGGGCACCCCATTTTGAGCATCCCACATGCCTAGAGTTGTTCCTGCGCTATGCCCATAAGTCCCCAAGGGATGCGTGTAGATAGACGGTCTCAAGCCTTGAGTACGCCCCAACTGCAATGCCGAAGCCAAAATTTCATTTCCTGTTCGACCTTGGACAAATTCTCCGGTAAACAGATCTTGAACCCGATTTCCCGTATTAAAAGCTTCTTTTAAAAATTCAGGAACCTCATTTTCTTGAGGAAATGGGACATAGGCATGTTGTTGACAATCTGTATTTAAGCCCAAATAGCTGATCCCAAAATCACAGTGCAACAAATCCCCAGGCATGATCACTTGATCGCTGTAGCCATTAGAAAATGCTTCTATATGGCTTTTTAGCGCCTCATCACTGCGTTGGATATCAATAGTGGGATGAAACCATGTTTGCAAGCCCAGGTCGGTTACTTTTTGGCGCAACCACCAAACCACATCGTCTGACGTTGTTTTGCCCGGGGTAATCACCTGGCGCGAGAAGGCCTCAGCGATAATATCATGAGTCAGATCTACCATCGAAGCAAAAACAGCCATTTCTGATGGTGTCCTGGTTTCGATCCAAGACACGGCAAGGGGCTCGGCAGAAACGACACGCTGCTGATATACTGTGGGCAAGACAGCCATTAATCCCTCATAATCCGTTTTGACAATTCCGTCAGCAATCCCATAATCCTCGGAATAATTGAGTCCAATCACCTTGGGATCACGTTCTTGAATTAATTCCAATAGTCGGGCCCATTGGTCGGGCTGTTGTTCTTTGTCCCAAGCCGATTTGATGGCATTGCCGATGCCGTATCGCGCTACCGCCAAGGCCTCAAAGGAACCACTGACCTCATCCTTATAAAATAAAATAATGGTACGGCGTCGTGCATTGAGCCAAGTGGCCGGCAAAAAAGTACGCAAAATGGGATCTTCATTATATTCTCTAGAAATCAAGAGCCACATGTCAATACCGTGTTGCTCCATCAAACTTGGCAACACCTTATGAATACGCTCATAAAGCTGGTTGTCATAGCGCTCGGCCTGGGCTTTTTCGGTTAAAACTTGGCCCTGCAGGTTACTGGACAATAGTATGGCCAGAAACAATTTCCAACCAAGGCATTTCAGATGAGGTCTTGTGAATGCTTGTTTCATTTTTTCTGTTTTTCAAGCACCTCTTTGATTTGGGCGCGTTTTACTTTTCCGGTTTCTGTTAAGGGCAATTGCGTAAAAGTATATACTTTTTTGGGACGTTCTAATGGGTCCAAAGTGGCGATGGCTGTATCCAGATCAACAGATTCCTCTCCACCAGAAGCCTGGAGCACTAAGATCAATTGTTGTCCCAATGTGGCATGCGGCTCTGAGCTCACTACCAAAGGCCCTTTAAGGTATTTTAATAATTTATGCTCAATGGACTCAGGTTGGTGCTTTATGCCTCCAGAGTTGATCACTAAATCAATGCGCCCCAAATAACAAAAAGCAGTATCTGACACCAGGCGAACTACATCGTTAGTGATGATGGGCGCTTCAGATAAGCCCGGAGCGTATATCAAAAGACAATCCCGTTGGTCTTGAGCAAATCTTACCTGAGGCATGGCATGATAAATCTCTGAGCGCTCACTCCCATTAACGCGTCTGGCTGCGACGTGCGTTATGGTCTCGGTCATGCCATAGGTGGCATAGGCTTCCACATCATGATTCTGAAGGGCTGTTTCTAATTCCTGAGAAAGAACACCGCCACCAATGATTAATTTCTTCACCTTTTTTAAAGCAGAAAGCGCGTAACTGACTTGATACGGTACTAAAGCCACAAAATCATAACGGTTGTCATATTGGGTAAGCGCATCTCGCGAAGGAGCCACCACATGCAGGTCCCAACCCAAAACCAAAGCACGAACCAGCATCATTTGACCTGCGATATAGTGCACCGGCAAGCATAATAAGGCACGCGTGCCGGCACCGATATTAAAATATGCTCCTGTGGTTTTTGCACTAAAGATCATGTGTTCCTTGGTCAGCGGGAGGATCTTTGGCAAGCCTGTTGACCCTGAAGTTTTGACAGACATCTCCGGTGCAGTACCAAACCATTTTACGAAAAATTGAGCCATAAGAATTTCATGCTCCGCCCCTTCATCAATCAAGTCTTGAGCAAAATCCAATAGTTCCGAAACCGAATCAAAGGTCAACCCATTGAGTCGGAATTCGGGATGCCATAAGTTATCGATGAGTTGGTTCATGGGTGAGTCAAAAAATCAATGAGAGGGATCTGTTTTCATAGGACCCGTTAATTTTTCACGCCACTGAGACCATCCAAAACGCCGGGCCATCAAAAACAAAAACACGGGATAAATAATGAATACTGGAATCACGGCATCGACCCCCGCACTGGGATCAGAAATATCCTTCAAAATCGAATCGGTCTGAAAGGCCGTCCAATCGGCGGTAACCAAAAGCGCACCAATGAGGTTATTGCCTGCATGAAAACCCAGAGCCAGTTCTAAGCCATCATCCATCAAGGTGATGATGCCCAAAAACAAACCAGTACCGATATAGTAAATCATTAAAATCGGGCCCATTTTCGCGACTTCTGGATTGAAAAAATGCATGCCCCCAAAGATGACAGAAGTAAGTAACAAAGGCACCCACCGAGTGCGTGTCATCACGCCAATGCCCTGCATCAAATAACCACGAAATAAGTACTCTTCAAAACTGGTTTGCAGCGGGATCATCACTATGGCCAAAATAAATAACAGCGCAAAAGAGCCCAGGTCAAATTGAACTTCATAGGATTCGGGGTGTAAAAAATAGTCCACTCCTGTAAGCACTAATGTCGTGCCTGCTATTAGAGAAAAACCAAACCATATCCGCTGCCAGTCGACCTTTTTTCTTGCGGTTGTTATCGCCTTCATGGGCTGTTGGTGCACACCTTTGAGCCATATATAGAGACCAAATAAACCAATCGCAAAAGATAAGAGCATCAAAAACAAAGTCAGGTTAGGGTCCAATACCTTCATGAGCAAGGACTGATCTTCTTGCAGTGCCTCGAGATCACCTCCATCCATAAGGACTTTACTAAAAATGGCAGCAGCAAAAGGAATGGTTCCAAGTTGCCAAATGATAAAAATGACAATCGTGCCCAATAAATAACGCCAAGAATGGTGTAGATAATTAAATGCCTGTTCTATAAACATGTCGGTATATTTAAATGTTGTAATGACCAATCTGCGTGTGGATCGTAAGACAAATAGCCTTTTTCCACCCGCAGTGGGGCATCGATATTATTGGCAAACAAACTACCCGTACCCAATCCTTGAGGTCCCAAAGCTTGCTTGGTATAAGTATATTGAGCAATGGCATTAAGGCCAATATTACTCTCTAGCGCCGAGGTGACCCACCAACCAATATCTTGGCTTTGCGCCAACTCAATCCATTGATCAGAAGCGGAAAACCCACCTATCAGACTCGGTTTCAGTATGATGTATTGAGGCTTAATGGTCTGGAGCATTTTTCTTTTTTGATCCAAACCGATGATCCCAATGAGTTCTTCGTCTAAGGCAATGGGCAAATCGGTGCGTTCACACAGTTCCGCCATTTGGTCCCAGTGGCCTTGAGCGATAGGCTGCTCGATAGAATGCAAGTCCAATTCGGAAAGACGTTTTAATTTTTCTAACGGAGCATCATCGGTATAGGCCCCATTGGCATCGACGCGTATGGTAATTTCAGAGGCAGAAAACCGCGAGCGCAATCCTTTGATCAGGGCCAACTCAGCCGCAAAATCCAAAGCCCCTATTTTGAGTTTAATACAATCAAATCCCTCTTCTAGACGCTGCTCGATCTGCTGAGACATTGTCTCAATCGGCCCCATCCAAATAAGGCCATTAATGGCTATTTTATCCGCCCCGGATGAAAATAAAGAAGGAAAAATTGCAAAGGAATCCTCGCCATGAATCGACCTGAATGCTGTTTCCATGCCCATTTGTATCGAAGGGAATGCCTCAGATGCCGCTAATAATGATGCAAGACCCCGATCAATATTTTGGCAAACCCAATCCAAATGATCAGGATAATGGGCCATGTTCTCGGGGCTTAGTCCCTCAAAAACGCCACATTCACCGACACCCCAGTGTACTCCGTCAGTCAGGGTCAAAAAATAGGTGTCCTTGTGGTGTAAAACACCACGTGAAGTTCCTCCTGGTTTTTTGAACACTAAGCGATGTTTTTGCACATGGGCTTTCATATCTTTTTGCGATTTACCTCTCTAATTTATGACTTAAAAGTATCCCGTACAACATAGCGCATTATAAGGCCACGGCTACAAGGAGACTAAACAAAAATGTGGTCAGCGCGACTTTCTTGAGTTCACTGTCCAAGGCGCTGAGCTCTTGATTGGCCATGACTGTTTTGATATGCCACAACAAGGGCACAAAGGCCAAGGCAAAAAGCCACTGCACCCCTTGAGCCTCAATGCCAACTGCATAAATGACAGAAGCCAACATCCCAGACAAGAGTAAGAAGTAATGATATTTTTTTCCTTTTGAGACGCCCCATTGGACCACTAAGGTTTTCTTTCCGGCATGCAGGTCTTGTGCCGCATCGCGCAAATTATTCAAATTCAGAACAGCCATACTGAACACCCCAATAGTGTAGGCGGGCAGTAAAACCAAAATATCCACTGACTGTCGAAACAAAATAAAGGTGCCGACCACACTGATGAGTCCAAAAAACAAGAAAACGAATAGATCTCCAAAGCCGCTATATCCATACGCCTTTTTACCAACGGTATATTTTATGGCCGCCCATAGCGCCAAAAAGGTGAGGTTAAAAAACACAAAAGCCCACAAAAAATGGTGCATTCCGAATGCCATAAAAATCAACATCGTCGCGGTAAAAAAAGACAAAATCGACGCCACAATCATCCCGTATTTCATTGCTTTGGCCGATATCAGACCCATTGCCACCATACGTGCTTCACCCACGCGTTCCGCATCAGTTCCCCGAATGCCATCGCCGTAGTCATTGGCAAAATTAGAAACAATTTGGAAGCCTATGGTGGTGGCAATGGCCAACCAAAATAAGAGCGTGTCATAAAATACTGGCTCCGCTAAAGAAGCCCCGAGCAGCACCCCGGACACAGACAAGGGTAGGGTCCGTAAACGGGCAGCCTTAAACCAATGTTTTATTGTCGCCATAAATAGGATTTGCACAAAAATAGAACAAAATACAGAGGCCGCCTAAGATTTCAATCGCCTTTGAACAAAGCCCAATTATGATTCCGTCAGTCCTATTGGCCATGTGGCGTTTCAGCACTTTATTCGGCTAAGATGTAAGAATAAAGTATGTAAATTGACCGAAATAAATTATATTCGTTTGACTAAAAATGTCTCACCTATGAAGCGCTATTACGATTTGGGTTTATTAATACTACGCGTGGCTTTTGGCCTGTTAATGTTGCACCATGGTTTTCCAAAGCTCATGCGCTTTATTGGCGGTGAAATGACCTTAGTGGGCGACCCTATCGGTTTGAGTGGCTTTATCACCTCTATTCTGGTACTGCTGGCAGAAGTGGTGGCGCCTGTCCTGATCATTATCGGTCTTCAAACGCGTATTTCTGCAGTAATATCAGGTATTACGATGGCCGTTGCGGCATTTGTGGTACATGGTCATGACCCGATACAGAAAAAAGAATTGGCCCTACTCTATTTGGCTGGTTTTGTGGCGATCGCTCTTATGGGCCCTGGTCGATTTTCGGTCGACAGGAATTGAATTATTTAAAAATAGCCAAGAGCAGCTCGTGAAGTAAATCCACCAACGACAGTTGCGACGCGCCTACGCCCTTACTCTTCATATCAACATTCCTTATATTCCCTATGATGGCCGTGACCTGCTTCATGGAATAGTATCGGGCTGCTAGCTGGTATTCCTTTACAAAATATGGATTTATGGCCAGAGCTTTGGCGGCCATCGACTTGTCGCTCAGGGAATGATATAGCAAGAGTTTGGCAAAAAAACTGTACAGCAAGGCAATCGTCATAACAATGGGATGGTGCTTTGGATTGTTGGCAAAATAAGTGACGATTTGGTAAGCCTTCAATTGATCTCCTTGGGCAATGGCCGATTGGAGTTCAAAATTATTATAGTCTTTACTGATGCCAATATGCGTTTCGACGTCTTGAGGCGAAATGGTCTGATCCTTGGGTAGAATCAGCTGCAATTTCTCCAGTTCTTTACTTATTTTACTCAGGTCATTGCCCAAAAAATCAGCCAACATCTGTGCTGCCTTTGGCGCAACGCTATAGCCACGTCCCGAAAGCACTCGTTTGATCCAGTCAGGCAACTGATTATCATAGAGCTTATTGCTCTCAAACAAAACGCCATGGGTCTTGAGGGTCTTAGCCAATTTTTTACGGGCATCCAACTTTTTGTATTTATAGCAAATAACCAGTACGGTACTGGGCTGGGGTTGTTGTACATAGGATACTAACTCCTCGATCGATCGGGACAAATCTTGCGCTTCCTTGACAATGATGACCTGCTTTTCGGCCATCATCGGAAAACGCTTTGCGTGTCCTATAATTTGATCGACTGTCACATCACGACCATAAAGCACCATTTGATTGAACCCTTGCTCCTCGGGTGATAGGATGTTATTTTCGATATAATGGCTGATGGCATCAATATAATAGGTTTCTTCCCCCATCAAAAAATAGACTGAGGCGGCCTTGCCATTGGCAATTGCGTCTGTTATTTTTTTTACCTGGTCGAGTGCCATAAAAGGTTAAGCGATTGAGCGAGGCGAGAAAAACTTATGTAAATACATGGATATGGTGTTACTTTGTACCATGGTAGCCTTGCATTTTCGCCCCTATACGTTTCGTTTCAAAAATAAGGAAAACAAACGGTTGATCTTTGATCCCGTTCGAAAATTATTTGTGGTGCTCACACCAGAAGAATGGGTGCGCCAGCACGTCATACAATGGCTGCTGATCGACAAATCGCAATCCCCTCATTTGATGAGCGTCGAACGCCAAATCACTTACAACAATATGGTCAAGCGCTGCGACATTGTCGTTTATCATCCCGATGGACGCATCAAGCTTATTGTGGAGTGTAAGGCCCCAGAGATCCCCTTAGACCAATCTACCTTTGATCAAATCGCCCGTTATAATTTGGTCCTAGAGGCCGATTATTTGATGGTCAGCAACGGTCTAAAACACATTTATTGTCTGGTTGACCAAAAAGAAAAGGCCTATTCCTTTTTGGAAGATTTGCCATTTTAGGACTAAAGCAAAAAAAAAGCGGCCCATTCGGGCCGCTTTTTTTTTGTTCATCTAACCATTACTTGACTTCCTCAAAATCGACATCCTCGACATCGTTTGCGTCTTGTCCCGAAGCCCCTGCATCAGGTCCAGGTCCAGCATCTTGTCCCTGTCCTTCTGCTTGAGCCTTGTACATTTCTTCCGACGCCGTTTTCCAGGCTTCGTTGATCTGATCTAAGGCAGGCTGAATCGTAGCAATATCTTTGGCTTCATAAGCCTTTTTCAATGCTTCAAGTCCTTCTTGGATGGGTTGCTTTTTGTCGTCACTGAGTTTGTCTCCAAATTCACTCAATTGTTTTTCCGTTTGGAAAATCATGGCATCCGCTTCGTTGATTTTATCCGCAGTTTCTTTGGCAGACTTATCAGCTTCCGCATTCGCTTCGGCATCAGCTTTCATCTGTTTGATTTCTTCCTCAGTAAGTCCTGATGAGGCCTCAATACGAATGTCTTGAGACTTCCCAGTGGCCTTATCTGTGGCACTCACTTTGATGATTCCGTTGGCGTCAATATCGAAGGTCACCTCGATTTGTGGCACACCCCTCTGTGCTGGAGGAATACCATCCAGGTGAAAGCGACCAATAGTTTTGTTGTCCCTGGCCATAGGGCGTTCGCCTTGCAACACGTGAATCTCAACACTCGGCTGGCTATCTGCTGCTGTACTAAAGACTTGGCTCTTTTTGGTTGGAATCGTCGTATTGGCATCGATCAATTTGGTCAGGACGCTTCCCATAGTTTCAATACCCAGGGATAGCGGCGTCACATCCAACAATAAGACATCTTTGACATCTCCCGTAAGGACACCTCCTTGAATAGCGGCACCTACAGCAACCACCTCATCTGGATTAACTCCTTTGTTTGGTGCTTTACCAAAGAACTTCTCAACAGCTTCTTGTACCGCAGGAATACGTGTTGATCCACCAACCAAAATAATTTCGTCGATATCACTTTTACTTAATCCGGCTGCTTTCATCGCCTTTTCACATGGGGCAATGGTGCGTTTGACTAAATCGTCAATCAGCTGCTCAAATTTAGAACGGCTCAAGGTCTTGACCAAGTGCTTCGGACCACTCGCTGTGGCCGTCACATAAGGTAAATTGATTTCGGTTTGCGTGGCTGAAGACAATTCAATTTTGGCTTTTTCAGCAGCTTCTTTCAAGCGCTGCAAGGCCATTGGGTCATTGCGTAAATCCATTTGTTCTTCACTCATAAATTCATCCGCCAACCAATTAATGATCTTTTGATCCACATCATCTCCACCTAAGTGTGTGTCTCCATCAGTGGCTAACACTTCAAAGACCCCATCACCTAATTCTAAGACAGAGACATCGTGGGTCCCTCCTCCAAAGTCAAACACCACAATTTTTTGATCGATGTTTTTCTTGTCTAAACCGTAAGCCAAAGCTGCAGCAGTAGGTTCGTTGATGATGCGTTCTACTTTGAGACCGGCAATTTCGCCCGCCTCTTTTGTCGCTTGACGCTGGCTATCATTAAAATAAGCCGGAACCGTAATCACGGCGCGAGTGACTTCTTGACCAAGGTAATCTTCGGCCGTTTTTTTCATTTTCTGAAGGATCATCGCACTGAGTTCTTGCGGCGTATAAAGACGGCCATCGATATCGACTCTTGGGGTGTCGTTATCGCCTTTGACCACCTTATAGGGAGAACGCTTTGCTTCTTGACTTGACTCTGAGTATTTGTTACCCATGAATCGTTTGATCGAAGAAATGGTCTTCGTTGGGTTGGTGACCGCCTGCCGTTTGGCTGGATCTCCTACTTTAATTTCACCACCTTCTACAAACGCAATAACCGAAGGCGTGGTTCTCTTACCCTCTGCATTTGGGATGACAGTGGGCTCACTACCTTCCATCACGGAAACACATGAGTTGGTTGTTCCTAAATCTATTCCTATTATTTTACTCATATTAATTTATCGTTACGAATTAATGTTGCGGTTTAAGTTCGTGTGGTAATTGACAAGGATTATGCCATCACAACGGATATGACACCCTGTCAGTTTTTTTAGTGTACTTCAAGACATTTCTGCCGACCCAACATGGCCTTTTGCGATAATATAGTGTTCCGTAATAAAATTTCATTAATTTTACCCTGCGATGAACCAAGTTGCTTTTCTCTTACTCTATCCTATTTTATGGGGGTTTTCCATTCTGCCCATGCGGGTGCTGTACGGATTATCCTCGGCCTGTTATTACTTGGTTTATTATGTTTTTGGCTACCGCAAAGCGGTCGTAAAGCAGAACTTACAAAGGGCATTTCCCAATCGTTCAGAAAGAGATCTTAAGGTCATTGGACATAAATTTTATCGGCATTTGTGTGATTTGATCTTCGAGAGCCTCAAGAGCTTGACCATTTCAGAGCGCGAATTAAAAAAGCGATTCACTTATATCAATCTTGAATACTTTGACGGTTTAAAGCAAACTGGAAAAAGCGGATTCATCATGTGCGGTCATTACGCCAGTTGGGAATGGAGCTTTATGATGCCGAGCCTGGTGCCTTTCGAAGGAATTGGTGTATACAAAAGATTAAAAAACCCGTATTTCGATCGCCTGGTACGCAAAATAAGAGGGCGTTTTGAAGGGATCTTAGTGGCCAATAAAGAATTCAGACAATACCTTAACCAACAGGATGCTCAAGGCATACAAACCTTAAGCATGATTATTTCGGATCAAGCGCCAAGATCGAATACTTATAAAACCAAACTCCCCTTTTTGGGCGTAGAGTCCCCCTTTTTCACGGGTACAGAATTTATCGCACGAGAATTAGATTATGCATTGGTCTATCTCAAAATAGAAAAAACAAAGCGCGGTTACTACCAAGGTACTGTGGTGCCTTTGAGCGATGACCCCAGTGCCCTGCCAGAGCTTGAGGTGACCCGACGCTTTCTCCACGAATTGGAGCAACAAATCTATACGGCCCCAGAATTTTATCTTTGGTCGCACAAACGCTGGAAACATTTGGACTAAAAAGGAGACATCGGAAATGGTTTCCGACACCCAGTAAGTCAACTTATTTTTTGAGGCGCGCGGCGACGTTTTGCAACTCTTCAATAAAGCGATCCGCTAGTAAATCCGCCTCATTTTGGGTCTGCGCTTCAGTATATATCCTGATAATGGGTTCGGTGTTACTTTTTCTAAGATGCACCCATGAGTGGGCAAAATCTATTTTGACTCCATCCACAATAATGGGTTGGTCATCAGCATATAGGTCTGTGATTGTAGCCAAAATCGCATCCACATCCAAATCGGCTGTTAGGGCCAATTTTTTCTTACTCATCTCATAGTTCGGATATGTTTTTCTCAAGGCACTCACAGACAAATTCATCTGTGCCAAATGACTCAGAAACAAAGCCAATCCAACCAGGCTATCTCGGCCATAGTGCAATTCGGGATAAATGATGCCCCCATTGCCTTCACCACCAATAACCGCATTGGTTTCTTTCATCATGGTCACGACATTAACTTCACCAACGGCACTTGCATGGTATTGACCGCCAAGTTTTGTCGCCACATCACCCAAAGCACGTGAAGACGATAAATTAGAAACAGTATGACCTGGGTGATGACGCAAGATGTAATCAGCCACGGCCACCAGTGTATATTCTTCACCAAACATAGCGCCATGCTCGTCGACAAAAGCCAAACGGTCTACATCAGGGTCCACTACCACGCCCAAATCGGCTTTGTGGGCAAGAACTTGATCCATAAGGTCCGTCAAATGCTCTTTAAGTGGTTCTGGATTATGCGGAAATTCGCCATTTGGCGTGCAGTATAAAGGCACAACCTCCACGCCTAGTGCGGTCAAAAGAGGTGGTATCGAAATGCCTCCCGTAGAATTTACAGCATCCACAACAATTTTGAACCCCGCCTTTTTTATGGCATCGGTATCTACCATGGGTAGCTTAAGAATTTGATCAATATGTTGCTGAATATAAGTGTCGTTTTTTTCGATAAAGCCCAACTCATCCACCGGACTAAAGACCAAATCTTTAGATTCGGCCAGTATGAGAATTTCTTGGCCGGCCTCAGCGTTCAAAAACTCACCAGCAGCGTTAAGGAGCTTTAAAGCATTCCATTGTTTGGGGTTGTGACTTGCGGTAAGAATGATCCCACCCTGCGCTTTTTCTAGAGGCACAGCAATCTCAACGGTTGGGGTTGTCGACAAGCCTAAATCGATGACATGTATGCCTAAGCCCACCAAAGTTTGCATGACCAATTCTTGAATCATCGCCCCCGAAATACGGGCATCACGCCCTACCACAACTTTGTGGTTTTGGCCATGACTTTGGGCTTTGATCCATACCCCATAGGCTGCTGCGTATTTTACAGCATCAATAGGCGTTAAATTGTCTCCGGATGGACCACCGATGGTTCCTCGAATACCGGATATAGATTTTATTAAGGTCATTTCTTATGCGGGTTTAAGTGTTTCTTTATTTTCGTAGCCGCTCAATGGATCACCATTCAGCGCATTGGCTAACAAAATTACACATTATATTTGGATGAGCTCTAGCCGATAATCGAGACAAGGCACAAAATATGGTGCCTCATGCCGAAAGATTTTTGAATACCTTTAGCTCATGAATTTTTTGGCCCATATATATCTCTCAGGGGATCATCCCGAGATCCAAATTGGTAATTTCATTGCGGACGCCGTCAAAGGCAAGGCTTACTTAAATTTTGCTCCGGGAATACAACAAGGTATTTTACTGCATCGTGCCATCGATAGCTTTACGGATACACATCCTATTTTTCGGCGCAGTACAGCGCGCTTGCACAACAAACAATACGGCCACTACTGCGGGGTCATTGTCGACCTATTTTATGATCATTTTCTCGCCCATAACTGGGCACTCTACCACGACCAAAACCTGGAGGATTACGTGCAAAATTTTTATGATCTTTTGGAGACCAATTCCTCCAAACTACCGCAACGCATCCAATCCCTAAAGCCTTATATGATTGAGCAAAATTGGCTTTTGAAATATGCCGATTTCGAGGGCATCAGTACTATTCTTGCACAAATGAATCGCCGAACTAAAGGCCAGTCTCATATGGACCAGGCACCCGCAGATCTCAAAGAACACTATCCCGATTTTGAAAATGACTTTACCCAATTTTTTGAAGAAATACGTACTTTCACAAGAGCACAATTAAACGCCTTATGACCTTAAAAAATCTCTTTCTTTTCGCATCCCTCTTTGTTGTTTGGCGTTGCGGCGATATAAGCCAACAAAAATTAAATAACACCCAAGGGGTCATTTCGGATTCCGCAATGGTGGTTTCGGCCAGAGCAGAGGCTTCAGCCATTGGTGCTGGTATTTTAAAAAATGGAGGAAATGTTTTTGATGCCATGATCGGCACCGAGTTGGCTTTGGCCGTATGCTATCCCTATGCCGGAAATATAGGAGGTGGTGGATTTATGGTTTACCGCATGGCCGATGGCTCATTGGGTTCTTTAGATTTTCGAGAACGTGCGCCAGCCAGTGCCCACAAAGATTTGTACCTAGATGATTTGGGTAATTACCAACAAGACCTCAGTAAAACAGGTGGTTTAGCTGTGGGTGTACCCGGAACAATTGCAGGCCTTTTTGCCGTCCATGAAAAATTTGGTACCCTTCCGCTAGACATGCTCATTCAGCCCGTAATCGACTTGGCCAATAAAGGCTATGCCGTGACTGAGCGCCAAGCCGAACGCATCAATAAGTACGGACCAATCATCGCAGAAACCTCAGGCAAGGCTTCGATCTATACCCAAAGGTATCAAGCGGGGGACACCATAAAGAATCCTGCCCTGGCCCGAACACTTTCCACTATTTTACAAGATGGCGCCGACGGCTTCTATCGGGGGCCTATTGCCCAGCGGATGGCGCAATTTATTCAAGAACATGGGGGCATTATACAAACTTCTGATTTAGCAGACTATGCGGCAAAATGGCGCGACCCTGTGGTGACCCAGTATCAAAATTTAAACGTCATCTCCATGGGGCCTCCCTCTAGCGGTGGGATTTGCCTGAGTCAGATGCTCACCATGCTCGAGCCTTTCGACCTCAAAACCATGGGACACCACTCTGCCGATTACATACAACACATTGTCGAGGCGGAGCGTCGCGCATATGCCGACCGGAGTTTTTATTTGGGTGACCCTGATTATGTCCCGGTACCGAGCAGTCAATTATTAGCCCGTGATTATCTGAAACAACGGATGGCCAATTTCACTCCAGAGAAAGCGACCTTGTCGGCTGACATGGGCTATGGGCATTTATTGCCTTACGAAAGCAGTGAGACCACGCATTATTCGATCGTTGATCAAAAAGGCAATGCCATCGCGGTCACCACGACCCTTAATGGCGGTTATGGCTCTAAGTTATTTGATCCCGAACTCGGTTTTTTTTACAACAACGAAATGGATGATTTTAGTGCCAAACCGGGAACGCCCAATATGTTTGGGCTTGTTGGGGGCCAGGCCAATGCTATTGCGCCGGGCAAACGTATGTTAAGTTCCATGACCCCAACGATCGTAGAACGTGATGGTGCTTTTTGGATGAGTTTAGGCACCCCAGGAGGATCAACCATCATCACCACAGTACTGCAAATCATTCTCAATACACAGGAATTCGATATGACACTTCAATCGGCCATCAACGCGCCCCGTTTTCACCACCAGTGGCTTCCCGATATGGTTCAATTCGAACCCTCTAAATTTGATAGTCTTGCACTCAAACAACTTCAGGAAAAAGGATATCTGATACATCAAAAAGAAAATACAATCATCGGTAAGGTTGATGCGGTCATGCGCACCGCTGACGGGCGGCTCGAAGGTGGAGCGGACCCTCGCGGAGATGATGCGGCCATAGGTTTTTAGTGTCCAAGACCCCAGTGATTCATCGAACATATACTTCGTTTCAACGAATTGTAGGTAAAATACTACATAATTGCGGCCAATGACTTAAATTTGTTTCGTTTAAGTATTTCATAATTTCACTACCACCGGTGTCTAGAAAAAGCCATATACGAGATCTCCTGAAGTTAACCCCACTCACTTTTAGTGGTGTGGTTGGGATATTTTTGTTCCTGCAAATCCGGCAAATGAGCTTGGACCGACCAGATACCAGTTACCAAATTGAAGCTCAAGCCCCTTTAATTATTGGCATTAGTGCCGGTTTAGCAGCTTTATTGATGGTTTATTTAGCACTAGCAGCGGTCTTCCACAAAAACACGCGACAGCAAGCCATAGAAACCCTAAGCGGTTTCACCCAGAAAATGCATTATTTCAGAGAAATCATAGGGCTAATGGTCCGATCCAAAATTTGGGTCCCCGGTCTTAAAGACTATATCGAAGAAGAATTCGAGGGCCTTACCTTTTTTGAAGTCAAAGAATTTTACAAAGGTTCGTCGCAACAAGCTATTGAGTTTTTACAAGAACACCACCAGTACAACGATACCGAAAACCTCTATTTGGAATTTAAATCACTCCTGCTTACCCACCCAAGTGAACGCCTTAACTTGGAGCAAATCAAATATCCCGATGTTTATGGTCGGGCCATCGTCGAGAAATGGCTGGCCCACAAATGTGGTTCGGGACTCTGGTATTATTTTGGTTATAAATATGGCGACTTTAAAGCCTCCCTAGATTACAATGCGGTATTTGAAAGGCATCAGGACAAAATAATGAATCTCGCGCTTTCTATAGACCACGAGGCTTTTCAAGATTCATCGTTCAACGATGTGTTTTTGGCCAAATTAGGGGAATACATGAACCAGGAGGTCGTGCCAAAACTAATGCAATTTAAAGGGCAGACAGAATCTCATTTGCCTCCCATCATGAATTACCTCTATGTTGTCTTCGCCCTATTGATCGGCTTTGGAGTGTTTATTCCCCTGGTCTCACTCATTTTACAATGGTCACCGGTATTCTTAATTCTGGGTATTTCCGTAACCCTAAGTGTCCTGCTCTACATCGCTCTTGGATTTTATCCCTATATCTACAAAGAGGCCAACAGCAAATAGCCATTATTTTTAAGATCACGGCCGGTCTCAATGGATGTATTTAACGGGCAATTAAGTACCTTTGCAAACAATGAAAAATCCAAGCCAAAGTATTGAAGTTTTTGGGGCACGCGTTCATAATTTAAAAGATATTGACGTTTCGATACCTCGCGATCAACTGGTGGTCATTACAGGCTTATCGGGCAGTGGCAAGTCCTCTTTGGCCTTTGATACCATTTATGCCGAAGGACAGCGCCGTTATATAGAAACCTTTTCGGCCTATGCGCGCCAATTCTTAGGCAATCTAGAACGTCCTGATGTCGATAAAATTGACGGGCTCTCCCCCGTCATTGCTATTGAACAAAAAACGACCAGCAAAAGCCCACGTTCTACTGTGGGCACCATTACCGAAATCTATGATTTTCTAAGACTATTATACGCCCGCGCCAGTGATGCCTATAGTTACGAAACGGGCGAAAAAATGGTGAGCTACACCGATGAGCAAATCAAAACCCTAATCACTGAAGAGTTTTTAGACAAGAGCATCAGTATATTGGCGCCGGTAATCCGTTCACGAAAAGGCCATTACCGCGAATTATTTGATAATATCGCCAAACAAGGTTTTGTTAAGGTTCGTGTCGATGGTGTCTTGATGGACTTGGTCCAAGGCATGCGTTTGGACCGATACAAAAACCACGACATTGAGATCGTTATTGATCGACTCAAGATAAGCTCCGAAGCGGACCAAGACCGTCGGCTCTCGGAAGCCATTAAAACAGCTATGTACCATGGAGACCATGTGCTTATGGTCTTAGAGCATCAACAACCACAACCACGCTTTTTTAGTCGCTCGTTGATGTGCCCGACCTCTGGCATCTCCTACCCTAATCCAGAGCCCAATAATTTCTCGTTCAATTCACCCAAAGGCATGTGCCCGCACTGCAAAGGTTTGGGCAGCCTCTACGAGGTTAATCTGCAAAAGATTGTCCCAAACGGCAGCTTATCGATTCGGCAAGGGGCCTTAGTGCCTTATCAGCCACAAAGTAATTCTTGGATGGGCAAGCAACTGGAGCTCATGGCCCAACATTTTGGGTTCAATCTTGGTGAGCCATTCGACAGCCTGTCCGCAGAAGCTAAAGAAGCGATCTTTTTTGGATTACAAACGACCTACGAAGTCCCCTCCAAAACTCTGGGCATTACCCGTACATTCAAAATAGACTTTGATGGTATCGCGCATTTTATAGACCAAACATTTCAAAATCAAGATTCAAGACATCTGCGGCGTTGGGCCAAAGATTTTATGGACAAAAAGCAGTGTCCTCAATGCGCGGGTACGCGCCTGCGGAAAGAATCACTTTATTTTAAAATCAACGCGCGCAATATTGCCGAGTTGGCCAATATGGACGTTTCTGAACTTGCTGTCTGGATGTCAGAACTCATGCCCAAACTCTCGGAGCAACAACAAAAGATTGCCCAAGAAGTCCTCAAAGAAATTGAAACACGCCTGAGCTTTTTGCTCGATGTCGGGCTGAATTACCTTTCATTGAACAGAAGCTCAAAATCGCTATCAGGAGGAGAATCACAGCGCATCAGGCTTGCAACTCAAATCGGTTCTCAGCTGGTTGGGGTACTGTATATCTTAGATGAGCCCAGCATTGGCCTACATCAAAAAGATAATGAAAAATTAATTCAATCATTAGTCCAACTCAGAGATTTAGGCAACTCTGTTTTGGTCGTCGAGCACGACAAAGACATGATTCAGCAAGCTGACTATGTCATTGACATCGGGCCGGCTGCAGGAAAACACGGAGGCCAAATTGTCTCTGAAGGACCTCCTGAAGAACTCATGAAGGCCAACACCCTAACGGCCGACTATCTTAATGGTCGCCGCAGTATTGAAGTCCCGAGTAAGCGTCGTGATGGTAATGGCAAAGTACTGCACCTTTATGGCGCCTCAGGAAACAACCTTAAGTCGGTGGATGTCCATTTGCCATTGGGTACGATGATTGGTGTGACAGGTGTCTCGGGAAGTGGCAAGTCAACATTGATCAATGAAACGCTTTATCCCATTCTCAATGCTTATTTCTTTAATGGGGTGAAACGTCCGATGCCTTATGAACGCATTGAAGGAATCGAACATTTAGACAAAGTTATTGACATAAATCAATCACCAATTGGCCGCACTCCCAGATCCAATCCGGCAACTTACACCGGGGTTTATTCCGAAATTCGGGCCCTTTTTTCCAAAGTACCCGAATCCCTTATTCGCGGCTACAAACCTGGACGTTTTAGCTTTAATGTAAAAGGGGGGCGTTGCGAAACGTGCCAAGGTGGTGGACTCAAAGTCATCGAAATGAATTTCTTGCCCGACGTTTACGTGTTATGTGAAAGTTGTCAAGGCAGACGTTACAACCGAGAAACTTTAGAGGTGCGCTACAAAGGAAAGTCGATTTATGATGTTTTGGAAATGACAATCGACGAATCTTGCGTGTTTTTTGAACATATCCCTAAGATTCACCGCATCCTTATAACCATTCAGGATGTCGGGCTAGGCTATATCACTTTGGGCCAGCAGTCCACAACACTTTCTGGTGGTGAGGCACAGCGCGTCAAGCTTGCCACTGAATTATCCAAACGCGACACGGGAAACACGATTTATATTCTAGATGAGCCCACTACGGGACTTCATTTTGAAGACATTCGTGTATTACTCGCGGTATTGAACAAATTGGTCGAAAAGGGCAATACCATCATCATAATTGAGCACAATCTTGACGTCATTAAAACCGTTGATTATGTGATCGACCTGGGCCCAGAGGGCGGCAGAAATGGCGGCGTGATTATTGGCCAAGGCACTCCTGAAGTCCTGATAACTAACCCCAATAGTGTTACCGGTGTCTTTCTCAAAAAAGAATTAACTTACACGAAATAATCGACCTATGGGACCAGAAAAACATCACAAAAATTGGAATGAGATCAAAACCAATGATTCTTGGGCAGTTTTCAAAATCATGGGAGAATTTGTCGAGGGTTATGAAAAATTATCCGAAATTGGTCCCTGTGTCAGTATTTTTGGCTCCGCCAGAACCAACCCAGATCACCCCTACTATCTTTTGGCCCAAAGCATTGCCTCGCGCATTACAGATCAAGGGTTTGGTGTCATCACTGGTGGTGGACCTGGCATCATGGAAGCCGCCAATAAAGGTGCCTTTCTGGCCGGAGGCACTTCGGTAGGGCTCAATATTGAATTACCTTTTGAACAACACGACAATCCTTACGTAGATCGTAACAAAAGCATTGATTTTGATTATTTTTTTGTGCGCAAGGTCATGTTTCTTAAATATTCTCAAGGATTCGTCGTGATGCCAGGCGGATATGGGACGTTAGACGAACTATTCGAGGCCATTACCTTGATCCAAACCCAGAAAGTAGGGAAATTCCCAATTATCCTTGTGGGCACCTCCTATTGGACAGGATTGATCGATTGGATTAAGTCTTCCTTGCTTGAAGCCAAAAATATTGAAGCCAAAGATTTAGACTTAATGCACCTTGTCGACACCGAAGATGAGGTCATTGCAATTTTGACGCAATTTTATGATCAATTTGATTTAAGTCCTAATTTTTAACCCAAACCTATCACGGTCCTTCACCAAATAAAGATTCATTTGATCAATGCGGTTGTAAATCTGTTACTGCTTTGCACTGCGGGGGTTTATGCGCAACATCAAGTCGCCATTAACGCGGTATTGGATACCAAAGGGCACGCCCTAAACATTTCACAAACCGTTAATTATGTCAACAACAGCGCATCAGATCTGGACTACTTGCTATTTGTAGACTGGGCCAATAGCTTTTCGAGTAAAACAACGCCATTGGCGCAGCGCTTTTCTGAAAATTTTGAAAGCGCCTTCCATTTTGAGAAACAAGAGCAGCGCGGTGCGACAACCATCGGGCAAATTAGTTCTGGGCAACAGGCCTTAAGTTGGTCGAGACCTGCTGCCGATATATTGAAAATAACCTTAGACCAACCTTTGGCTAAAGGCGCGACACTTGAGTTAGTTCTTGACTATAGCATTAAAATCCCAGAGGACAAATACACCCGATTTGGCGTCAATAATAATGATGAATACACCCTAAGATATTGGTTCATTGCGCCTGGATTATATCAAAATGGATGGCAAGTCTATAGCCACAAAGACACCGAAGATTTTATCATGGCCCGTTCGGCGTTTCAGGTCAACATCGATTATCCAGCAGATTATCGACTCTATACGGACCTAAGTCCAAGTGCGGCAGTGTCTGTAACAGAACCTACTGTTGCGTCCTCTGATCGACAATTAATTTCGTTAAATGGTGAGCGACACAATGAGGTTTTACTGGTCTTTGCCAAAGACCAATCCTTTACAACCTATAATACGGCCCAATTCAGCGTAGTTACCGACATGACTAACGCAAAAGTGCCCGAAATGATCACTGAAATGCATCTCCAGCGGATCGCACAGTTTTTGTCTACAGAATTGGGAGCGCCGACTGAAAAACTTGACTTCTTGGTGACTCAAGCGGCTTATAAAAAAAATCCCGTATACGGATTGAATCAGCTTCCTGACTTTATCAGCCCATTTCCTAACGGCTTTGAAGAAGAAATGTCCTTTTTGAAAATCATTACCCGGCTCTATTTGGAGCGGCACTTGGCTTACCATGCCCGAAGGGATTATTGGCTCATTGGCGGCCTACAAGTTTATTTAATGGCCGAATATGTGCAGCAATTTTATCCTGATCAAAAGATCCTGGGAACCTTTAGTAGCTTTCCGTTAGTCAAGTGGTCACACCTGAGCGGCGTTAAGTATAATGACCAATACCCCTTGCTCTACCTCAACAGCGCAAGAAAAAACAGGCACCAAGCACTTTCAATACCTAAAGATTCCTTATTGAACTTTAATGCCCGCATTGGTAATGACTATTATGCTGGAACAGGATTCCAAGTTTTAGAGGCCTCTCTTGGGCGCGATGAATTTAAAAAGCTTATTAAGCTCTTTTTTCAAAAAAATAAATATACCGTTTTTGATCAAAATACCTTAAAAAAGAGTCTTTCTGAGGGAAATAAGGGTGAAATTGACTGGTTTTTCGAAGATTTCGCCAAAAAACGCCAAAGTATTGATTTTAAAATTACTGAAGTAAGTCGCCATTCAGATTCCTTAAAGGTCACGGTGCTTAACCGCAGTAAAAAAAACATGCCTGTGGCACTTTATGGCCTCGCAAAGGATTCTCTGGTCTTTAAAAAATGGTTGTCGCCTTTTAGTGACCAATCTACGGTCGTCATCCCTGAATCAGGTATTGAGCAACTCGTTATTAACCGTGATGGAATCATACCAGAGATCAATGCCCGAAACAATTTTAAGAACGTTTCCGGTAGCCGTCAAAAGCCCTTGCAAATCAGGCTGATTCAAGATATTGAGGACCCAAAATACAACCAAATTTTCTTGTTGCCAGCCTTAACATACAACCTTTATGATGGTGTCAGTCTTGGAGCCAAGGTGTATAACCGGACTATTTTACCCAAAAAATTCCATTATAACCTTAAACCACAATATGGAACCAAGTCCCAGACCTTTATTGGCAGCGGATCACTTGTATATAATCAGTTTGAAGAAAACCAAAATCTTTATATGCAGCGCTATGGAGTATCGGGAACCTATTTTTCTTTTGACGAACAACGCTTCTATCGTCGTTTATCCCCCTATGTCGTCTTTGCCTTCAGGGATCATAATGATTTAAGGAAAAACCGAAGGCATTTTATTAATTTGCGTAGCGTCCATGTGACACGAGACAAGAAACCCGAGGCCATCGAACAAGAGCCCAACTATAGTGTGTACAACCTCCAGTACACTTTTTCGGATAATAATTTGATCAATTATTATAATGCCAATTTTAATTTGCAATGGTCCAACGTCTTTACGAAGATCTCAACCCAATTGGAATACCGCAAATTATACCTCAATAACCGTCAAATAAATTTAAGGCTGTTTAGCGGACTGTTTTTACGCAACAACACCCGACAAGACCAGGACTACTTTAATTTTGCCCTCGACCGTCCAACCGATTATATGTTTGATTACAGTTATTTGGGCCGCAGTGAAAGCAGTGGGATTTATAGCCAACAATTGGTCATTTCCGAGGGAGGCTTCAAATCAGATTTAGACCCAGGATTTGCCAATCAATGGATCACGACCATCAACACAAGTGTCAATATGTGGCGTTGGATTTACGCTTATGGGGATCTAGGGATGGTAAAAAATCTAGGCAGCAATGCCAAATTTGTCTATGACAGTGGTATTCGGGCGAGTTTTGTCACAGATTATTTTGAACTTTACTTTCCGCTTTATTCCAATCTGGGTTGGGAGCCTGGACTGGACCATTATGCCTCTCGAATTCGTTTTATCGCCACATTAGATATCCAAACCCTAAGTGGATTATTCACCCGTAAATGGTATTGATATGAACCTTACAAGCAACCTTAGATTAATCATTCTTTTGTGCCTTTCCCTTGGTTTGGCACCCTTTTTCCCGGAACCTCACATTTGGGGTAAATTAAAATGGGTCGCCGGCGGTGCCGTTGGCATGCAGCCTATGGATTACTTTGATCTTTTGATGCATGGCGCCCCATTTTTACTGCTGGCGCGATGGCTATTTTTGGCCCTTAAGAAATAACAAAAACTCCCGGAGAGCGCCAACCTAAAGGATCACCTTCGCCTTTTTGACCATTGCATAACAGCACATTTTTCCGTATTTTTACACCCTAAACGAATATGACCCATGCCCCAGAAATCGACAAAAAATAACCAACTATCTTTTGATGATTTTAAAGCCGAAGTCCTCAACGACTTTCGCATTGCCGTGACCAGCCGTGAATGTAGTTTGCTCGGGCGCCGTGAGGTCCTTACCGGAAAAGCTAAATTTGGTATTTTTGGTGACGGAAAAGAAGTCCCGCAATTGGCCTGGGCCAAAGCATTTAAAAAAGGCGATTGGCGCTCGGGTTATTATCGAGACCAGACCTTTATGATGGCTTTAGACCTGCTCACCATCGAACAATTTTTTGCAGGCCTCTATGCCCATACCTCTATAGAAAATGAACCTATGAGCGGTGGCCGCCAAATGGGGGGACACTTCATGACCCATAGCCTTAACGATGATGGCAGTTTTAAGGTTTTAGAACAACAATACAACAGCAGTGCTGATATTTCACCTACCGCCGGACAGATGCCGCGTTTATTGGGCTTGGCCCAAGCGTCTTCTATTTACAGAAATGTAAAAGAAGTCGCTAACCATAAAACATTTTCTGACTTGGGCAATGAAGTGGCTTGGGGCAGTATTGGCAATGCCAGTACCAGCGAAGGTCTGTTTTGGGAAACCATAAACGCTGCTGGTGTCCTTCAAGTACCCATGGTGATAAGTGTTTGGGATGATGATTATGGTATTTCGGTTCACGCCAAATATCAAACCACCAAAGAAAATATTTCAGAAATCCTTAAAGGATTTCAAAGAGAAGATAAAATTCCGGGATTTGAAATTATTCGGGTCAATGGATGGGATTACGCTGATCTAGTCCGGGTCTTTAAGTCTTCAGGCGCCTTAGCCCGCGAAAGCCATGTACCTGTATTGATCCATGTGCAAGAACTCACCCAGCCTCAAGGCCACTCAACCAGTGGGTCTCATGAGCGCTATAAAGGACCAGAGCGTCTTGAGTGGGAACGGGAGCACGATTGCAACGTCAAGATGCGTCAATGGATGATTGATCAAGGTATTGCCACAGATCAAGAATTGGCAACACTAGAAGCCGACATCAAAAAACAAGTGCGTGAGGGCAAAAACAACGCCTGGGCAGCCTATCTTGAACCCCACAAAGTTGAAAAAAGCGAACTGGTACGGGTCTTACAAAATTTGGCTCAGTCGACCGTCAATAGCGCTGAAATAAAAAACATCATCACAAGTCTCGAACAGGTCAAGGAACCTTTTCGCCGCGATTTACTCTCTGGAGCGCGCAGAGCACTGCGCTTGGTGATTGGCATTGACAGCCCCGAAAAAATAGCCCTTCAGACGTGGATTAATCATTATATCACTCATCTAGAGCCGCTTTATGCGACCCATTTGTATTCTGAGGAATCCAACAAAGCCACTCAAATAACCCCTGTCGCACCCACATATGAGGCCAATGCCGAAGAAGTCGATGGACGCCTGATCCTTCGAGACAACTTTAATGCCTTGTTTGACAAACATCCAGAAGTATTAATTTTTGGTGAGGACAGTGGTAAGATTGGTGACGTCAACCAAGGTTTAGAGGGCCTACAGGATATATTTGGTCAAGACCGCGTCAGTGACACGGGTATTCGAGAAGCCACTATTATTGGGCAAGGTATCGGCATGGCCATGCGTGGCCTGCGGCCAATCGCAGAGATTCAGTATCTAGACTACATCCTTTATTGCCTGCAGACACTGAGTGATGATTTAGCCACCCTGCGCTACCGCAGCAATGGAAAACAAAAAGCCCCACTTATTGTGCGCACCAGAGGACACCGACTAGAGGGTATCTGGCATAGTGGATCACCCATGGGTGGTCTGATCCATTTATTGCGTGGTCTTTATATATTGGTGCCAAGAAACATGACGGTTGCTGCTGGGTTTTACAATACCTTACTAGAAAGCGACGAGCCCGCTCTTGTTGTTGAGAGCCTCAATGGATACCGCCTCAAAGAGAAACAACCCAACAATTTTGGTGACTTCAGAATGCCTATTGGTGTAGTTGAAACCATGGTATCTGGAACAGATCTTACTGTCGTTTCTTATGGCAGCACATTAAGAATGGTCGTTGAAGTCGCTCACGAACTTCAAGAAAATAACATTCATATAGAGGTCATCGATGCCCAATCGTTATTGCCTTTTGACCTTAACCATGATGTAGTGAAGAGTATTCAGAAAACAAACCGTCTTTTGATTATAGACGAAGATGTTCCTGGGGGTGCTTCATCTTATTTATTGGATCAGATCCTGGTGCAGCAAGACGCATATCGCTTTTTGGACAGTAAGCCACAGACCTTAACCGCCAAAGAACATCGGCCCGCATATGGAACCGATGGGGATTATTTTTCGAAACCATCATTGGAAGATATCTATGAAAAAATCTACGATATCATGCACGAGTCAGACCCAAAGGCATTTCCTAAACTAAGATAGTACGCCCGTATTTAAGGCAACCACTTTTTTTCAAAGTTGGCTGGTCGCTTTTCCAAAAAGGCGTCTCGACCTTCTTTGGCCTCATCTGTCATATAGGCCAGGCGGGTCGCTTCACCGGCAAAAACTTGTTGCCCTACCATGCCGTCATCCGTCAAATTCATAGCAAACTTGAGCATTTTGATCGAAATTGGGGATTTGGCCAAGATTTCTTGAGCCCATTGGTAAGCCGTTTCTTCTAGTAAATCATGGGGCACTACAGCATTGACCATACCCATTTCACAAGCCTCCTGAGCCGAATAACTTCTACCCAAAAAGAAAATTTCACGGGCCTTTTTCTGACCGACTAATTTGGCCAAATAAGCACTGCCAAATCCACCATCAAAACTCGTCACATCAGCATCCGTTTGTTTAAAAATAGCATGCTCTTTACTGGCCAGTGTCAAATCACAAACCACGTGTAAGCTGTGACCACCACCTACAGCCCATCCAGGAACTACGGCGATCACCACCTTAGGCATGAATCGGATCAGGCGCTGCACGTCAAGAATATTCAATCGATGGTAGCCGTCACTACCAACATATCCTTGCGCGCCTCGAGCACTTTGGTCTCCACCAGAACAAAAACTGTAGACCCCATCTTTTGGAGAAGGCCCTTCGGCTGATAACAAGACCACGCCAACAGAGGTGTCTTCTTGTGCATCATGAAAAGCTTCGAGCAGTTCGCTCGTCGTCTTAGGGCGAAAAGCGTTTCGCACCTCTGGACGATTGAATGCAATGCGGGCTACGCCATTGGCTTTTTTGTAAGTTATGTCTTCAAAATTTTTGACCGTGGTCCACTCTATTGGCTTCATTATGACTAATTTTAGCAAAGATAATTTAATTTTTGTGCATTCAATCCGCTACATCCCAATGTTTCGACGGTGGAGATATCTCCTGCTGTGGCTCCTCTATATAGCCGTCCATGGCTCAGTGGCCTGGGGACAAAACGACACAGATTTTGGCTGGTCTAACGAATCTTTGACACCGCAATTTTTACTGGCCGACACCCCCGAAATGGATGCTGTTTGGGCCCACTGGATTCCACAAAAAAAAGAAATCATTTATCACTGGTCTGACTTTAAAAAAGTCACCGCTCAAGATTTTTGGATTGCAGTAGATATGGCCGACGCGCTGCGTAAAAAAAACCAAGTTCAAGGCAATGCAAAGAGCCAGAAGCAATGGGCCAAAAATATGCGCTGGTTGCCCGGTAATAAAAAATCAGCTAGCGGATTGAGCTTAAAAATTTCTGGCCAGGAAACACCTAATCTATACGGCACTTATGCAACACCCATAAATGGTCAGATGCGTATGTTTGATCCTTGCCCTCCTTTTGGCGTTTGCGCCAGGTGTGCCCCATACAAACTAGGACGACCACAGAATTAAATCAACTCAATGCCTTCTTCTTTGATGTGGATGAGTTTATTCTTGTAGAGTGTTCCTATGGCTTTTTTAAACAGCTTCTTACTCATCCCTAATAGGTCCTTGATGGTTTCTGGAGAGGATTTGTCATTGAGCGCTAAAAAGCCGCCAGCAGCCTTTAATTCCTCCAT
The DNA here is from genome assembly GCA_002384055.1 of Flavobacteriaceae bacterium UBA4022. GTDB lineage: Bacteria > Bacteroidota > Bacteroidia > Flavobacteriales > Flavobacteriaceae > BACL21. The sequence continues at coordinate 9,862 of DGAU01000011.1, read as the reverse complement.
AATATAATCAGCATTGGGCTCTATACTTCGGTATCCCATGCGCTGAAGGACCACATCAACTTTTTTGTCTTCACGAATGTTTTTGATGTAGGCCTTGATCTGATCCCCAGAACGCAGGTCTTCATAAATATCATCAATATAAACCAAACCTTTGTGCAACCCATTAATAATGACATTGGCCCCTTTTTCGGTCAAATGCGTCACCAAAACATCCACCTCCTGATATTTCTCAAGGGTCATATCATCGTTAGATAAATATTTATTGGTTTTGCTTGAGCCCACCAGACGGTTAGTCTTGTCATCTATATATAAATAAACCACATACCAACTGCCGACCTTCATGGGACGGGCCTGCTCCTTAAATGGGACAAAAAGTTGTTTTACCAATCCCCAATCCATAAAGGCTCCGAATGCATTGACATCACAACAGCGCAAATAGCCGAAGGTGTTCAATGTCAAATAAGGTTCATCTGTAGTGGCGATAGGCCGTTCTTCATTATCCAAATACAGAAACACCTCAATCTCATCATCTATTTCATAAGATTCAGGTTTGTAGCGGTGTGGCAAAAGCACCTCGTTATCTTGGCCGTCTCCCAAATAGAGACCCGGATCGGTATCACGTAAAATGGTCAGCGTATTGTATTGTCCTAAATTCATGTGACAAAGGTACATAAATACCAAACACAAGTTCAGAGAATAAATGAGGTAAAACTGGGTGAATTATTTTGGCTCAAGCCCTTTAAAGTAATCCATCAGGACCTGATCATTAAGCTCCGTTGGGGTCTTAATTTCTAATAATTTGGGCTGATCTGCCTCTTGAAAAAACGACGTCAAGGCCTCCCTGAGTTGTTCCATATCAGCAACACATTGATAGGCCCATCCGTAGGCACTGATCAAGGACTGTGCATTACGGCTATGACGGGTTTCCAAAAATTCTTCGAAACCATCAATAGTCTTGGCTTTGGGTAAAATTCTGAAGATACCCCCACCTTGATTATTGATCAGGAGTACCCGATAATTTTTGGGCACATAATGATTCCAAAAAGCATTGCTGTCATAAAAAAAACTGAGATCACCCGTGACCAGTACCACTGGCCTTTTGGCAATTGCCGCAGCACCAACAGAAGTACTACTGCTGCCTTCAATACCGCTGGTCCCTCGATTGCAATAAACATGATGCTTCGGGTTTTGCAGCATCAATTGTGCATAACGTATACCAGCACTATTGGCCATGTGCACCAGATAATCCGGCGGTATGGCATTCATGATATGGGCATAAACACTGAGGTCAGAATAAGGTGATGAAGCCATGAATTGATCATGTTGCGCCCTGCGTTGACGCCAAATAGCGAGCCAAAAATCTCGATAACTATCTGAGGATTTTACCGCTTCATGAGTAAGCCCGCCTAAAAATGCATCCGGAGGCCATTGTATGTGATCGGATAAAGCAAAAAACGTATCGTTGGCTCTGCCCTGGCCTATATGCCAGTGCGCCTGGGGTTGATATCCGCGCAAAAATGCTTTAATGCGTTTCGAAATCACCATCCCACCTATGGTGATGAGCAAATCAGGTTGCAATGCTGCAAAGCCCTGCTCATCTAATGCAGTGATGAGCTGATCGATTCCCGAGATAAAATGTTCGTGATGAATGTTTGAGGTACTTTCTTTAAGTACCAAAACAGTTGGATCCTCTGCCAGACGCAGCAGAACCCCTTCACTTAATGTGTTTTCTGGCATGGTCCCGACCAGTACCAGCTTCTTTTTATACCCACGATAGGCGGCCATATGGTCTGCCATATCAAAAGGCTTCTGCGCCAAGACCGGGGCCTTATCAATCATGAACTCTTTGGGCAGGTTCATGGGTTGCGCTATCAGGTCGTACAAAGGTTCCGAAAAAGGAACATTAATATGCACCGGTAATTTTTGGCGCAAAGCAACCGACAAGGTGCGGGCTAATGCTTGACTATTTTCTGCCATTGCCGCTTCGTGATCACTCAAATTTGCTTCACTTCCCACATGCTTTCCAAAGACCGAGGCTTGCTGGATGGTTTGTCCTTCACCTATGCCAATAAAGTCCTCAGGGCGATCCGCCGAAATGACCACCAAAGGAATTTCACTGTAAAATGCTTCGGCCACTGCTGGATAATAATTGAGTAGGGCCGTCCCTGAAGTACAAACCAATGCCACTGGCTTTTTGGATTGTTGCGCCAGGCCCAAGGCAAAAAAACCAGCAGAGCGTTCGTCTACGATACTGTAGCAAGCGCACTTCTTGTAAGCTGTGAAATCAACAATTAAAGGGGCGTTTCTCGATCCGGGGGATAAAACCACCTGGTCGATACCGGCCTGGATGCATTGCTGCACGACCAAATGAGAGAGTATTTTAGACGAAAAACTCATGTGAGGCAAAGATACAAAAGCCTAAGGCCTTGACTTAAAAAACGGTGCAATAACTGCCCCCATGGTACCCAGTTTTTTTTGGGTTTCTTCAAATTCTCTTTGAGGATCACTGTCTTGAGTAATGCCGCCCCCGGCATAAAGGGTTGCGGTATGCTCGCTTAATTGCATACAACGCAAGTTGACATAAAATTGGGCTTTATTGGACCCAGGATCCTGCCATCCCAAAAACCCGGTGTAAAAACCCCGGTCGTAGCCTTCATATTGCTGGATAAACCTCCTGGCTTGGTGCCTTGGATAACCACATACCGCAGGTGTAGGGTGTAATTCCGCAACTGCCTCAGCAAAGGAAATGTGCTTTTTTAAAGTGCCTGATATTGGCGTCTTAAGGTGCTGCAAAGCCCCAGCCTGATGCGTTTGGGTTTGGCCTATTTGCACCTCATTACTGATGCCACTAAGTCGATGACTTATGTCGTCGATGACCCATTGGTGCTCTTCGCCTTCTTTATCTGTCCAAAGATGGTGCTCTGGTTTACTGTTCCATTGTGTTCCGGCCAAGGCCATGGTTTGGTAACTCCGACCGGTTCCGCTGAGTAATAATTCTGGTGTAGCACCCAACCAAAGTCCCTCCTCGGGATGATACCAGACATAGCGAAAAGCCTGTTGATCGCTCAACATAAGCTGGGTCAAAAGTGTTGGCCAATGATAAGGATCCAGCGCGATATGGTGAGCCCTTGACAAAACAACCTTTTGGAAGGCACCTTGATCGATGGCTGTAATCGCTTGAGATACAAGTTGCGCATAACCACTAGCGCCATCCTCTGGCGGATCAATACGCGTCGCTATTTGCTGGGGCATCAATTCATTTATGGGTAAATGGATGATGTGACAGTCCAATTGATTTAGTATTCTTGGCGCTTTTGAGACATCAAAAGCCTGCATGACAAACTGGGAGCCTTGTAATTTTTGCTGTTCAGGTCTACTTGGGGCATACTGCTGGGGCATACCCTTTGAAAACCAACCTTCTACCAAATCGGCTTCGGGGGCGGCAAAGAGCACGAAACCCTTATGGGCCTTAAGATGCTCTATTATATGTCGTACGAGCCGGTCTGCCATACTATTGACTCAATACCATGGTAGTCAACTTCACTAAGGAAACCAATTCCTGAGCATCATTCACCACACGTATTTCCCATAATTGAGTTGTTCTTCCGCCATGAACCAAGCTAGCCTTGGCCCAAACATAACCCTCACGAACACTCTTGACGTGATTCCCTGAAAGTTGAATACCCCGCACCTGAATGTCCTTTCGGCGAAGGAAAATTTGTGCTGCCGCACTGCCGACACTCTCTGCTAAAGCCAGAGTAGCCCCTCCATGAAGCACCCCATCGGGTTGAAAAACACGAGTATTTACGGGCATTTTTGCCGTGATCGACTCGTGATCTACATCCACAAACTCAATGTTCAGGGTTTCCATTAAGGTGTTTTTGCAAAGCGCATTCGATTGGGCAAGTAATTCAGAAAAATCAGATGACATAGTAACATTTTTGATCTGCCAAAGATACAGATTTTAGCACAGTACTAGAGAGCCATTACTGAGTATGACGCTATTTGACACGCTAAACCTAACACGCACCATCCTTTATAACACTACAACAAAATAAAAGTCCTGGGAGGAATACCTCTCACTAAAAATGCTATTTTTACTAAAAACCAACACCCATGAGTACGCGACGCGATTTTGTAAAGACCACAGCCCTTGCTAGTGCAGGAATTTCGACATTGCCTAGTTGGGCAAATGCTTATAGATCAAGCGGCAGTAAAGATGTGCTGAATGTTGGTTTGATCGGAGTGGGACTGCGCGGGACCAATCACTTGCAAAATTTATTGCTGCGGGATGATTGTTTGGTTACAGCGATTTGCGATATCAATCCTGAACGCATCCTATTGGGACAAAAAATGATTGCCGAAGCAGGACAACCAAAACCGCTTGTTTTCGAAAAAAATGATTTTGATTATAGAAATTTATTAGCCCTTGAGACCGTAGATGCTGTCATCATTGCTACGCCATGGCTATGGCATACCCGCATGGCCGTGGATGCTATGCGCGCGGGAAAATATACTGGTTTAGAAGTTTCTGCCGCCAATACAATGGAAGAGTGTTGGGATTTAGTCAATACCCACGAACAGACTGGAACCCATTTGATGATATTAGAAAATGTGTGTTACCGCAGAGACATCATGGCCATTTTGAATATGGTTCGGGAAGATGTCTTTGGCGAATTATTGCACTTTAGATGTGGTTACCAGCACGATCTGCGTTTTGTCAAGTTTAACGATGGCAAAAGCGCCTATGGACTTGGCGTCGAGTTCGGTGAAAGTGGTATTTCTGAATCCGCTTGGCGGACCCAACATAGTTTGCTGCGCAATGCCGATGTATACCCTACTCATGGTGTTGGTCCTATTGCCGTCATGTCGAATATCAATCGAGGGAATCGTTTTGTCAGCATCACCACTATGGCCACCAAAGGAGTCGGTTTACATAATTATATTGTGAAACACGGTGGAGAAAGCCACCCCAATGCACAACTGAAATTCAAACAAGGAGATATCATTACCTCAATGATCGAGACGGCCCGTGGAGAAACGATTATTGTCACTCATGATTGTAATTCGCCGCGTCCCTATTCTTTAGGTTTCCGGGTTCAGGGCAGCGAGGGCCTCTGGGAGGTAGATGGCAACCGCATTTATATCGAAGGGCGCTCCGAACAACCTCACCGCTGGGATGATGCCACCAAATGGCTCGAAGAATATGACCATCCCCTTTGGAAAAAATATGGCGCTATAGCTTCGGATTCTGGCCATGGCGGAATGGACTTTTTCGTACTGCAAGCCTTTGTCGAATCTGCCAAAAATAATATTGCACCACCTCTTGACGCCTATGACGCCGCGGCCTGGAGTGCTATAACCCCGCTTTCTGAACAATCAATCACCAACAATGGGGCCCCGCAAGATTTTCCCGATTTTACACGCGGTAATTGGGTCAAACGCCGTCCTTATGACTGGACAAAAACAACTTATTAGTGGCTCAAAATCCTGTGTTACCCATGACCATAACTACTCCTGCGCGCGTCTGTCTCTTTGGCGATCATCAGGACTACCTAGGATTGCCCATTATAGCTGGAGCGATTGATCGACACATGACTTTTGAGGTCGCAAAGAATGATCGACGCGTCATTGTTTTGGATTTGGCTGATTTAGGCCAAAAGCGTGAGCTCAGTCTTCAAGAAGAGCAACAACAGGAACCTGAGACAATTGATTTTTTTAAAGCTGGGCTTAGGGTTGCCGCGCGTTATGGTTGTCACCCTACTTTTGGACTCAACGTCAGAATCACCAGTACCATACCCATCAATGCAGGCATATCGAGTTCATCGGCACTCACTGTCGGCTGGATTAAGGTTTTACTCTACACATTTGGCTGCAACGCATCCGTGACACCAGCATTGATCGGTCAGTTGGCCTACCAGGCGGAAGTTTTGGAACACAATAGCCCTGGAGGACAAATGGACCAATACACTATTGCCCATGGAGGTCTTATTTTTTTAGAAACGGGAAAAGACCTCAAAATCAAGCCGCTGCCCGACCCCAAGTTGACCATGGTCTTGGCCGAGTCAGGCATTGGCAAAGACACCTTAGGGACTATAGGACAGGTCAGAACTAAGGCACAAAAAGCCATCGCCATAGTACAAAAATTCCATCCCGATTTTGATTTAAAAATCGCTTTACCAAAAGATGTCAGCACCTATCTTAAGCGCTTAGAACCGGGTCTCCATCCTTTTTTTGAAGCCGCTATCAATAATCACAACATCACCAAAAAAGCCAAACAACACTTGACACAATCAAGTCCCAATCCAAAAAAACTGGGCGCATTGATGACGGCACACCATAAACAACTCAGAGATCTACTTGAGGTATCCCATCCTAAAATTGATGCCTTAATTGAGACGGGGCTTAGTCATGGGGCCTATGGCGCAAAAATCGTGGGATCTGGCCATGGCGGTTGTGCCCTATTTTTGACCAATGAAAACCAGGCCGTGTATCTTGTAGATCACTTAAAAAAGGCAGGAGCAAAGGATGCTTACCGCATTAATATTACCTCAAGCCATGGCGCATAGCCATTTATGATCATGACCCAAACCCTTATCATTTTGGCCGCAGGCGCATCTTCTCGGATGAAAAAATCATTAGCCGATTCCCAACAGAGCGGTCTTATGGTCTCTAATAAAGCCCTCATTGCTTTAGGGTCCGACAAAACCCCAGCCTTAGATTTTCTATTGCACAATGCTTATGGCGCTGGATTTAAAAATGTTATTTTGGTTGTTGCCCCTGAAGGCCTGGCCTTTAAAGAGCGCTATGGACTGGCCGAACGAGGTAATTCATATAAAGGGCTCAGCATTGCTTACGCCTATCAGCACATCCCAGAAGGACATGTTAAGCCTTTGGGTACGGCAGATGCCCTACTGCAAACACTGAAGCAACATCCAGATGTTGCGGCTAACGAATTTGTGCTGTGTAATGCCGACAATCTCTATTCGGTTACCGCATTAGAACGCCTGCGTCTGTGTAGCGACCCAAATGCGATGATGAGTTATGCACGCAATGCGCTATTGTTTCCGATAGCAAAAATTAGAGCCTTTGCCCTTTTGGTTGTAAACGCAAAACAGCAATTGATACAACTCGAAGAAAAACCCGATCAGCAAACGACCAGGGATATTGAGCAACGCATGGGTAAACTGCTGGTCAGTATGAATTTGTGGAAATTTAACGGCCCTAACATCATGCAGGCACTCGAGCGCTGTCCCCTGCACCCCACGCGACAAGAAAAAGAACTCCCCGTGGCTGTACAACTTATGATCAGTGATCTAAACCACGCCGTTCATACCCTCGAAATAGCTGAGCATGTGCCTGATTTGACCACTGCAGAAGACATCGCCTTGGTCGAAAAGCAATTAGGACTTAACCCATAAGCTTAAAAAAGCTCGAGACTTTCTCGTTTATACCTTGTTTTGCTCTTTGATCAAATTTAAAGCAGAACCCATTCTAAACCATTCAATTTGTTGGTCATTGTATGTATGATTGACCTGGATCAAGTCTTTTGATCCATCGGCATGAACCAACGCTATCTCCAAAGGCACTCCTGGCGCAAAGCCAGCAATATTGGTAATACTTATTGAATCATCTTCTTGAATGAGATCGTAATCCGATTCGTTTTGAAAAGTCAAGGCCAACATACCCTGCTTTTTGAGGTTGGTTTCATGGATACGTGCAAAGGACTTGACCACTACCGCAGCAACGCCCAGATGACGAGGCTGCATCGCGGCGTGCTCGCGCGAAGACCCTTCTCCATAATTGTGATCGCCCACGACTATTGTTTTGATCGAAGCAGCTTTGTATGCTCTTTGAGTATCCGGCACACCACCGTATTCACCATTGCGTTGATTCTTAACAAAATTGGTCTTTTGGTTGAACGCGTTGACCGCCCCAATCAGAGTATTATTGGCAATGTTATCCAAGTGCCCGCGAAAACGCAACCAAGGACCGGCCATAGAAATATGGTCCGTAGTGCATTTACCAGATGCCTTGATCAATAACTTCATGTCTTGCATGGCTGCATTGGTTATGGGGGTAAATGGGTCCAATAATTGCAAGCGCTCTGAGTCCCCTGCCACCGCAATCGACACTTTGCTGCCATCAGCCTCAGGAGCCAAATAGCCATTATCTTTTACATCGAACCCATTTGGCGGCAATTCCCAGCCTGTTGGTTCCTCGAACTTGACCTCTTGACCATCTTCGTTGATCAGCGTATCGGTTATCGGATTAAAATCCAAACGTCCCGCAATAGCAATAGCCGCAGTGAGCTCTGGAGAAGCTACAAAAGCATGTGTATTGGGATTACCGTCAGCTCGCTTAGCAAAATTCCGATTAAAGGAGTGAATAATTGAATTTTTTGGCGCGTTCTTTGGGTCCTCATAACGCGCCCACTGGCCAATACATGGTCCACAAGCATTAGTAAAAATTTTAGCGTCTAAAGCTTCGAATATGGCTAGGAACCCGTCTCTCTCGGCTGTAAATCGCACTTGCTCAGATCCTGGATTAATCCCTAATTCGGCTTTAATTTTTAAGTTTTTATCTAGCGCTTGTTGTGCGATAGAAGCTGCGCGAGACAAATCTTCGTACGATGAATTGGTGCACGAACCAATCAGTCCCCATTCTACTTTTAGTGGCCATCCATTTTGTTGGGCTTTCGCATTCATTAATCCGACCTCTGTAGCCAAATCTGGAGTGAAAGGGCCATTGATTTGTGGCATTAATGTCGTCAGATCGATCTCAATCACTTGATCAAAATAAGCTTCTGGATTGGCATAAACTTCAGGGTCTGCGGTAAGATCACTCTTGATCGTATTAGCTAAATCAGCGACTTCACTGCGGTCTGTCGCGCGCAGGTAACGTTCCATTGACGCATCATAACCAAAGGTCGATGTCGTCGCGCCGATTTCAGCACCCATATTACAAATGGTCCCCTTACCGGTACAAGATAGTGCCTCGGCGCCCGGTCCAAAATATTCCACTACAGCACCAGTACCGCCCTTGACCGTTAGTATCTCTGCCACCTTAAGGATCACATCTTTAGGGGCAGTCCAACCGGATATTTTTCCTAGCAGACGCACCCCAATCAATTTGGGGAATTTTAATTCCCAGGCCATACCTGCCATGACATCAACAGCATCGGCCCCACCGACCCCGATCGCAAGCATACCCAATCCACCAGCATTGACTGTGTGGGAGTCTGTACCAATCATCATGCCTCCTGGGAAAGCATAATTCTCTAATACCACTTGATGTATGATCCCAGCACCAGGTTTCCAAAAACCGATACCGTATTTATTTGAAACGGATTCTAAAAAATCAAACACTTCGCTACTGCCCGATAAGGCCGATTTAAGATCTTGGCTTGCGCCTGATTTGGCTTGAATCAGGTGATCACAATGCACGGTCGTGGGCACAGCCACTATGCTCTTTCCGGCTTGCATGAACTGAAGTAAAGCCATTTGAGCCGTCGCATCTTGACAAGCAATACGGTCAGGCGCAAAATCAACGTAATCTTGACCACGTTGGTAGTTTTTTGAGGCGTTACCTTCCCATAAATGACTGAACAATATCTTTTCTGATAAAGTCAAAGGTCTTCCTGTAATTGCTCTTGCATGGGCTACGCGCTCTGGAATATGCGCATAAACCTCTTTTATCATATCTAAATCAAATGCCATAGGTCGTTGTTTTTGAAGTATTGCGAATTTACGAAATATTAAAATACTTTGAAAATAATCTAACGTTTTGGCCAAAACCCTTCATTAAATTTATCAAATTGATATTTTAATTGAATTATTTCTAATAAACATTAATTTAATTA
>DGAU01000009.1 GCA_002384055.1 Flavobacteriaceae bacterium UBA4022 | reverse complement strand
CTATTTATGAATCTAATCAAAATTAGCGTCTGTCTTACACAATGAATAGGATTAAAGACCTCGTCAAAAAATCAAATGGCGCGGTCTTGGTCTAAAGCCTCATCCAGCATCATCTAGCCACCTATGTATACCGTCATTGCCCATCAAATTGCCCCCAGCCTAAACATCAGACGATGTAAAGAGTCCTTGTCATTGCCTATTCTATTTGCGGATTCGGACGAGTTGTTTTTGGCCAATGGGCCAGAAAAGTTTGTTTATGTTTTTCAATATGGCATCGTGGCTTTCTTCAACCACACCTCTGGGGAGATCAATACCATCGTAAAAACGCTCATCCCATCAGCACCCTCTTGGGAAGAACAGGAGCTCAGCGAAACAATCAAAGTTTTCATCAAAGAAGGAATTCAAGAGGTCTCCTTTGACCAGGTTACTTTGCCTGATTTTAATCACGAAGCGATTCGACTCGTCATGATGAATACATCACAGTCGGTTGCTTTAGATAAATATTTAGAAATAACTGACCTATTGTTGACCGAAACCAATGGCTATACCAAGTCTCTAGAATTGAACGGCAAATTCAATATTTCTGGTAAAAAATTAAAACGATTTATTGGCAAGGTCCTGAACATCAAAAACCAAATTTCCGAAAACCTCTATATTTTTGATTCCCCAGACATCACCTGGGAGAACGAATCCATGAATCGACTGCATATCGCGCTGAAACAGACCTTTGACCTCAAAGACCGCTACCGATATATCTATGAGCGCACTGCCATCATCAAAGAGGATCTTGAGCTTTTTAAGGACATCATGGAACACAGAGAGAGCAGTAAACTCGAGTGGATCATCATCATCCTCATCTTGGTAGAAGTGGCGGATCTGTTTATCTTTAGGATCCTTAAATTGATGTAAAATAAGGAATTCGATGCGCGAAACATTGAGACCCCCAGGCATAAGATCGACTTACCTCCTCTTTGTGAATAAGACAAAGAGTTCTGTAATATCGCGTTCGATAATTCGTAACTTGAAGACTTAAACAGATCCTTACAATCATGAAACATTCTCGCCGACACTTTTTGACCAATGTATGCCCATCGGTAGCCTTTGCCTTTTTTGGGGTTTCTTTTTTAGCCGCCTGCTCAACCGATGATTCCAATTCTGGACCAACAAACAATGACGGCCCTGGAGGCGATTCTGGTTATACCATCAATGGCAATATCGTTACTGTAGACCTTGCCAATGCCAATTTTTCTGATCTAGGCAGTCCTGGAGACTATACCAATATTGTGACTGCCGGGGTCCTGCTACTGCGTTTATCCGCAACCGAAATTGCCGCATACACCAATTGTTGCCCACACCAGGGGACCAAAAACTTATGGAGTTATTCCGGAGGCAATTGGACCTGTGGCGACCATGGCAATAGCTTTAACACCGATGGCACCAATGTGGCCTCATGTGATTCGGGCGCCACCTCTGGCAGTCTTAAAAGCTACCCCACCGATTTGACCGGTGACACATTGATCATAACCAAGTCCTAATTATAAGCCCAATTGATGAAAACAACCCTGCGTTTTTTGATTATTTTCTTGTTTCTCTTTATTGGCCAAGACCACTATGCCCAAGACATGGATGATGTCTTTGGACAACTCGAAGCCCAGGAGGAGTTGCCCCTTTTGCCTGAAAAAATGCTTTTTACCCAGCGGATGTTGTGGGGTGAAAAGGGCCTCTTGCGTCAAGCAAATCTTGCCCCACTTAACCCTCTACAGCGCAATAAAGAAATAAAAATAAGGCGCACCATGTTGGTGACCCACCAAGTTTTGGGTTATATCACCTTGGGATCGATGATTGCTCAAGGCATCATCGGGGGTAAATTATACAATGGCGATACCGGACTAAAGTCAACACACGAGACTATGGCCGGAATTGTCAATTTCAGTTATTTTTCTGGCGCAGCGTTGTCGCTGTTTGCCCCACCACCCCTAACCAATAACACCAGCAAAGGGCTCTCATCGGCACGAGCACACAAATGGCTTGCTACCATTCATTTATCCGCCATGGTCGCGACCAATTATTTTGCCGAAAAAGATAGGGTCACCCATCGCCTTGCCGCTTACACAGCCTTTGCCAGTTTTGCGACGGCAGCACTTATTTTAACCTTTTGACCTTTATGAAAAATTTACGCTTTATTTGTTTGCTGCTCATTGGCAGCTTTGTTTCTGTTCAAGCCCAAGCCCCCGCGCAACTAAAGCGCACATGGACCTTAGATACAGATCAATCCCAGATCACGTATACCGGAACTCATTTACTACACAAATGGTCGGGAACCAATCAAAAGGTAGTGGGCTTGCTCAAGACTGAAAATGATAACGTAACCACCATTGCTGTTTCGGCAAAAGTAGCCGATTTTGATAGTGGCAACGAAAACAGAGATGCCCACGCTCTAGAGCTTTTGGAAGTATTTGATCACCCTAACGTACGCTTTTTGGCCACCGAATCAGTGCGTGACGGCGCCAATATTATGTTTGATGGGAATTTACAGTTTCGCGGGGTTACCCTGCCGCTCTCGTGTACTTTAAGTATAGACGCAACAACCTCTGTCATTGTCATTACGGGCACGCTAACGGTAAAGCCTACCTTATTTGCTATGCCCTTGCCCTCCTTTTTACTCAAAGATATAGACGATGCCCTTGTGGTAGAAGTCGCCCTTTACTTTGTGCCTCAATAAGCCTTTGACCCAGACGCTCAAATGCGTTTGTACACCTGATCAAACGCCACCCGAAATCGCTCGCCATAAACGCCTTCTGGCTTGCGGATGCCACAGCTCACGATCATATTGATTTCTGCCCCTCGAGGAAGCTTTAATAGTCTCTTGACCCGCCAGGTGTCTGAACCCTCCATAGGACAGGTGTCGTAACCCTGAGCCGCCATGCTCAACATAAAGTTTTGGGCCGCCAAAGCACAGGTTTTGTGTACCACCACACGCATGTCTTTGGCCCGCACCTCGCGATAAATAGGTTTGAACAATCCCGCAACCAAGACCATCAGGTACTTGACATACCCATAAAAACCAAAAAAGTCAAAGTAAATATGAGGCATTAGCTTACCGTAATACATACGGATCGCTTTTTCACGCCTACTTTGCTCGGCCTTCGGTTTGGCGGGGTACATCGAATCAATCATGTTGCGGTTGGCACTAGCTCTTTGGCGCCACAGGTCTTTTCGCGTGATAAAAACCACCAACTCCTGAGCCGTTCGTGCCGCGTTTTGATTGAAACACAGTGGCGCCATTTGGGCAATCACTTCGGGATCGGTGATATGATAAAATTCCCAGAGTTGCATATTACTGCTGTTAGGCGCCAAGGCAGCCTGTTCGATGCATTTTTTGACCACAGATGAATCGATGGGTTGCTCAGGGTCATAAACCCGAACAGATCGTCGGTAATGAATGGCCTGTGATACCGATTTTTCGTTTTGCTCCATATTGGCTTGAAGGGCAGTGGCCGGTTCTTTCATATGCTCTTGACTCATGGTTTGAATTTTTTAATGGCGTTCGGGCGTTTGGCGATTGTGGGCCAATTTTGTATCCGCTCCCCGCAACCTCTTGATGTTTTATTAGTGGCTATTCTTCCCCATAAAAACATTGACTTTAGCATTGATCGGGTTACCACTGGCGCGCCGATTGAGTACAATTTGGCCGCTGTGCCAAATGGCATCGGCAATTGGGCCATTGATCATGTTCCAAAATGGGAAAGACATCTTATTGCCTGCGCGAACCACATTGATATCGAATTGCGCGACACTATCGGTCTGTTGCAGCACCTTGGTCGCGATCTCAAAGTTATTGAGTGTTTGTTCGCGTAGTTCAGCGAATGGGTACGTCTCTTTGGTATAGTCATATTCCCAGCCTTCAAAGGTGGCCGCTATGACCAAAGACAATCCATAGATATGTTCTAAGGTTTCAAAGGTAGAACGACCATCTGCACTCGGGCGATAGGCCAAGTCGGTTTCATTGAGCGACTCTGTCGCCCAATAATAGCGGTAGCCCAATCCTTGAATCATGCGCAACATAATGTTGGCTTCGGTGTAGGTTTCTGGGTAATGGTCTATTTCACTGAAGGGCAACTTATATTGTTGTGCATTCATGCTCAAGGTCATTAAAATTAAGATAGAAAGAGAAAGTCTATTCATAAGCTTCTATTTATGGAGGAAGTTAATCTCTTTTTAAAGATAAGTTTTTAAGGCCATTAAGAAATAAAATAAAAAATTTATCTTGCAGTTGAAAAGTAAAGAAATGATGATAAATGCTACCAAAAACTCCATTCAAATGAAAAACATTCTGCTATTCTGTTTAGGGCTCGTTTTGTTGAGCTGTGGATCTGACCAAAAAGTCGAAAAAGAAGTCGTCGATGCCAAAACAAAACTTGAAAAAGATCTCGCTATGTATACCGATGTATGGAATAGGTATATTGCGGGTGATTCTACTGTTTTGAGTGAAACGTATTTCGATCCGAACATAACCGTGGTTACGGCAAATGGAGATGTCGTTGGGATAGAAGCTATTCAGGCATTCTACAAGAACTATCTGGTCGGTTTTTCTGAAATTGAATTCGAAATTCTCGATGCCTTTGGACAAGGTGATCGTATCGTAAAACACTGGCATTTCAAAGGCAAGCATACCGGCGCGTTTTTTGGCATCCCAGCTTCTGGCAATTATATGGATCTTTCCGGTACCACAATGGTGACCATGAAAGATGGGCGCATTTTGCAAGAACAAGATTATTTCGACCTGCAGTCGATGATGGATCAGTTGAGCAAATCAGACGAAGACATGGTAATAGATGTCTATCAGCCAGACAATCTCTAGTCTCCTTTTTTAAGCGGAACTTTTGACCAACGCCAGTTCTGTTTCTAGCTCCTCTAGAACATAGATATACTGATTAAGAAGATAAACCCTGGTTTTGAAATATTTCATTTGAACTAATAAATTGGCCTTTAGCCTAGGGTTATCGTCAATGGCTTGAAACAATAAGTCCGCATAGCTTTCTAAACCCTTATAATTATTATTTCCGGCGATAAACACCTCCGAATGGGCAGAGGTCATCAGGGCAATCAATTGCTCCTTTAAAGCCTTTTCGTAGGCTACGGTGGTCTTGATATTGGACAGGTTAAATGTATGTAACCGGGTCAATAATTCTTTTATCTTCTCTGACTTAATGTACCTGATGTCTCCAGAATTGATCAACGAATTATAACGGTTCATTGGGGGTTCAAAATCACGGTAATAAATCAGATTATACTCAATTCGGCTTTTGCTCGTTGTTATGCTGCTCAACGCTTCAATATTCAATTCGTCGCTGAGAAATTCGTCATATATTTTAATGTCTTGATTCCATGTAGTGAGTCGATCATTGCAATAATTCTTCAATTCCACAACCTCCATTTCAATATTACTAAGGACCCTCATGCGGTCCTTTTCGTCATTGCTTTTTATGGAGACCTGATTGAACCAAAAGGATACTGAGATACCCAGAACAATGACAATAAAATCGAACAAGTATCTAAAGAAATTTTTTTTTTCCATGGCGCTAAATTGTGTTTGAGTTAAAGATATCAATTAATTGGTTAATGACATAGCCTCCAGGA